>JBBRBJ010000005.1:0-102695 GCA_038205925.1 Rhodobacterales bacterium
ATTGAAGCGTGCGGTGTCGTGCTTTCCGCTACAGCGTCTGGAATTCCTGAAGTGCAAGCAACGGACGACTTTGATCCCGAAAAATTGCGGGCATTATCATGAGCCCATCGTTGGTAGTTGCTCACTTGCCCAAAAGCATGACCCCCGAACGCCTCCACCTCTACGACACCACCCTGCGCGATGGGCAGCAAACCCAGGGCGTGCAGTTCTCGACCGCGGAAAAGCACACCATTGCCGCCGCTCTTGATGCCCTCGGGATCGACTATATCGAAGGTGGTTGGCCAGGGGCGAACCCGACCGACTCAGAGTTTTTCGCCCATGCGGCCCCCACCCGCGCGACCATGACCGCCTTTGGCATGACCAGGCGCGTCGGCCGTTCGGCCGAGAATGATGATGTGCTGGCTGCGGTTCTGGATGCGCAGACACCTGCGGTGTGCCTTGTCGGCAAGTGTCATGAGTTTCATGTGACAACCGCACTTGGCGTCAGTCTGGATGAAAACCGTGAGGCCATTGCCGCCTCGATCCGCCATGTGGTCGCCAAGGGGCGCGAGGCGCTGTTTGATGCCGAGCATTTCTTCGATGGCTACCGCGCCAACCCTGCCTATGCGCTGTCTTGCGTCCATGCGGCGCACGGGGCAGGGGCGCGCTGGGTGGTGCTGTGCGATACCAATGGCGGCACCTTGCCTGCCGATGTGGGGCGCATTGTTACCAACGTGATCGCCAGCGGTATCCCCGGCGACCACCTCGGCATCCATTGCCACGATGACACCGGCACCGCCGTTGCCTGCTCGCTGGCCGCTGTCGATGCCGGGGTGCGCCAGATACAGGGCACGCTGAACGGCTTGGGCGAGCGGTGCGGCAATGCAAATCTGGTGACGCTGATCCCCACGCTGATGCTGAAGGAACCCTATGCCAGCCGCTATGCCATCGGCATCAGCCGCGAGGGGCTGGCCAGCCTCTTGCGCGTCAGCCGTCAGTTGGACGACATCCTGAACCGTGTGCCCCAGCGGGCCGCGCCTTACGTTGGGGCCAGCGCCTTTGCCCACAAGGCGGGCCTGCACGCCAGTGCCATCCTCAAAGACCCCAGCACCTATGAGCATGTGCCCCCCGAGGTGGTCGGCAATGCCCGCATCATCCCGATGAGCAATCAGGCTGGCCAGTCGAACCTGCGCCTGCGCCTTGCCGCGGCAGGGATGGACGTGGACCCAAAGCACCCGGCCCTTGGGCGGATATTGGAAGTGGTCAAGCTGCGCGAGGATCAGGGCTATGCCTATGACGGCGCGCAGGCGAGTTTCGAGTTGCTGGCCCGGCGCGAACTGGGCCTGTGCCCGCAGTTTTTCGAGGTCAAGCGCTACCGTGTGACGGTCGAGCGGCGCAAGAACAAGTATGACCGGATGATCACGCTGTCCGAGGCGGTGGTGGTGGTCAAGATCGGTGAGGTGAAGATGCTTTCGGTCAGCGAGTCGCTGGACAACTCTGGCACCGACCGCGGCCCCGTCAACGCGCTCGCCAAGGCGCTTGCCAAGGATCTGGGCCCCTATCAGGCCTGCATCGACGACATGAAACTCGTCGATTTCAAGGTGCGCATCACCCAAGGCGGCACCGAGGCGGTGACCCGGGTCATCATCGACTCCGAGGACAGCGCCGGCCGGCGCTGGTCCACCGTGGGCGTCAGCGCCAATATCGTGGACGCCAGCTTTGAGGCATTGCTTGATGCCATACAGTGGAAGCTGATCCGCGATGTGGGCCAGCCCGTCGCCCCATGAGGCCGCACATGCACTCCCGCAGGACAGGCCCGGCATGACGCTTGACGCCTGCGCCGCATTGATTGAACGGGGCGATCCAGACCGCTTTGCTGCGCTGATCGCGGCACCCCTCGCGGCGCGCGCGTCGCTGCTGCCGCTCTATGCGCTGAACCTTGAGGTGGCCCGCGCGCCATGGGTTACGGCCGAGCCGATGATTGCCGAGATGCGCCTGCAATGGTGGCGCGATGTGGTGGCCGCACCGGCCCCCCCCGCGCATGAGGTGGCAGGCCCGCTGCACGATCTGATCCGCGCAAAATCTCTGCCTGTCGATGTGCTCGACCGCCTGATCTCGGCACGGCAATGGGATATCTACCGTGACGCCTTTGCCGATGAGGAGGCATTTGATGACTACATCGATGCAACGTCAGGTGGCCTGATGTGGCTTTCAGCCTTGGCCCTTGGCGCCCCCCAACAGGCCGAGGCCGCAGTGCGCGACTATGCCTTTGCCGCAGGCATTGCATCCTACCTGCGCGCCGTGCCCGAGTTGGAGGCGCGGGGCCGCGTTCCCCTGATCGACGGGCGCCCCGAGGGCGTGGCCCGGCTTGCCCTGCGTGGCCTGATCCGCCTGCACCGCAGCCGCACCTTTCGCGCCACGATTCCGCGCACGGCCAGACCTGCGCTTTTGGCCGGATGGCAGGCCGAAGGGCTGCTCCAGATCGCAGCCCGTCATCCTGCAGCCGTATCTCAGGGCCGCATGCAACTTGCCGAGGTGTCGCGGCGCGGAAAACTGCTGTGGCAGGCGCTGACCGGGCTTTACTGACCGTGGCCCGCCTTTTTTCTGCTTTTCAAATACGCCCCGCAGGAGTCTTCCCCCCGCGTCCCGGCACCGGGGCGTCCGGGCGCCTAGGCCTGAACCGCGCGCGGGCGCAGCCATAGCCAGATCAGCGCGCCCCCCGCCAGCACCAGAAACGGCAGCATCGCCATGTTCACCAGTTGCCAGCCCTGCTGGACCGATCCGCCCGCGCAATTCATCAGCCCGCCGGACGAGAACGACGCTATCGTGACCCCGCCGAACAGGACCAGATCGTTCAGGCCCTGCAGGCGGCCCCGCTCTTCGGGGCGCTGCGCCGCCGTCAGCATGGCCGTGGCGCCGATGAAACCAAAGTTCCACCCGATGCCCAGCAGGATCAGCGCAATATAGAAGTTCGGCAGGGCCACGCCGGCAACCGCCACGGCGCCCGCGCCTGCAAGGATGGTCAGGCCTATGGCAATCACCCTCTCAACCCCGATGCGGGCAATGATGTGCCCGGTGATGAAACTGGGCGCATACATCGCCAGCACGTGCCCGGTGACCACATTGGCCGCATCCGCCGTCTGAAACCCGCAGCCCACCACGGCCAGCGGCGATGAGGTCATCACCAGGTTCATCAGCGCATAGGAAACCGTGGCACAGATCATCGCTACGGCAATGCGCGGCGTGCGGATCAGTTCGCCCCGGCTGCGCCCAAGGGGGGCACCCGGCGCCGGGGCCAATGGCGTGGGGATACGCAAGCCCGCAAACAGGAACACACCCACAAGGTTCAACGCAATCACCGCCAGATAGGTGCCCAAAAACGGAATCACCAGGCTTTGACTGGTCAACTTGACCAGTTCTGGCCCCACGATGGCCGACAACAGCCCCCCCGCCATCACCCATGAAATCGCTTTGGGGCGAAACGCATCCGAGGCGGTGTCGGCGGCGGCAAAGCGGTAAAAGCCCTGCGCGCTCATATAAATGCCCGTAAGCAACCCGCCCAGGCAGAACAGAACGAAGCTGGATGTCATCAGCCCGTAGGCCGCCACCGCCGCCCCAGCCGCGCCGCCAAACGCCCCCACCACAAAACCCGCACGCCGCCCGTGGCGCTGCATGAAGGCCGAAATCGGCGTGGCGGTCAGCATCGACCCGATGACCATGCAACTGATCGGCAGCGTGGCCCAGCATGGGTTCGCCGCCAGCGACTGGCCCGCCAACCCCGCCACGATGAACATCATGGGCATCTGCGCCCCCAGGATCGCTTGCGCGGCCACAAGGACAAGGACATTGCGTTTTGCAAGGCTGTCGGTGCTCATCTGCGTATCGCTACGGAAATCCGTGGTCGGCGGCAAGGGGGGAAAGGCCGCAATCCACCTTCGGTCACCCATCCGGGACTTGCCCTTGTGCGCAAGAGCCATCAGTCTGGCGCCATGACAGGACGGATCATCCAGACCGACGCGTGCGTGGCCGAAGGGGCCGCCTGGCTGGCCGCTGCCGAGCCGCGCTTTGCCACCGCACTTGCGCTGACCGGGCCTTTGCCGCTGTGGCGCCGCAGCGACGGGTTTGCCGCGCTACTGTCGGCGATTGTCGGCCAGCAGGTTTCGGTCGCGTCGGCGAATGCCGTCTGGGCGCGGCTCGAGGGGGCTGGCATGACAGAAGCGCCCGCCATGGCTGCGGCCGGGGATGAGGCGCTGCGCGCCCTTGGCCTCAGCCGTCAGAAGGCGCGGTACGGGCGGGCGCTGGCGCAGGCGGCGCTGGATTACGACGCGCTGCGCGGCCTGCCCACCGATGCCGTGATCGCCACACTGACCGAGGTGCCCGGCATTGGGCGCTGGACGGCCGAGATCTATGCGATGTTAGCCCTTGGGCGCGCGGATGTCTTTGCCCCTGGCGACCTTGCCCTGCAAGAGGCCGCACGGCTGCTTTTTGGTCTGCCCGCACGCCCGAGTGACCGTGCGCTTCGTGCCATGGCCGAGGACTGGGCACCGTGGCGGGCGGTTGCAGCGCGCCTCTTGTGGGCCTATTACGGCGTGGCAAAAGAGCGGCAAGGGGTCCGGGCATGAGGGAATTGCAATCGGGACGCAAGGGCGCGCCGGTCGGGGCGGCCAAGCGGATGGTGGTGTTCGTCCATGGTTATGGCGCCGATGGGGCCGACCTGCTGGGCCTGTCCGATCCGCTGATGCCGCATCTGCCCGATACGGTGTTTGTGGCCCCCGACGCGCCCGACCGCTGTGCGGGAACCCCCTTTGGCCGCCAGTGGTTTCCCATCCCCTGGCTTGACGGATCATCGCCAGAGGCGGCAAAGGCGGGTCTGCTGGCGGCGGCGGTCGATCTGAACGCATTTCTGGACGCGCGCATGGCTGATGAGGGGATAGCACCCGAAGCCGTGGCCCTTGTTGGTTTTTCACAAGGCGCGATGATGGCGCTGCAAGTGGCCCCCCGGCGCGCAGCGCCCGTCGCGGGTGTGGTAGCCATTTCGGGCCGGCTGTTGCAGCCCGAAGTTCTGGCATCCGAGGCCCTCGTACGCCCGCCCGTTCTGTTGATCCACGGAGATCAAGATCCCGTGGTGCCGTTCGAGGATATGGCAGCGGCCGGAAATGCACTGCTCGCGGCCGGATTTCCGACATATGGTCATGTCATGCAGGGCACTGGTCACGGAATCGCGCCCGATGGTCTTGGCATGGCCGTGCAGTTTCTACGCGAGAGGCTGATTTAAGCGCTGGCCGCGAGATAGGCGGCGCAGCCGGTGAGGGCAGCGAAATCATCCTCGACCACGGTCACCGAAAACTCGGTTTGCAGCAGATCGATGCGGCGCTCTTCACGAAAGGTGCTGCTGATGTCGTTTGCACGCAAGTGTGGCAGCATGGCGCGCGCCATACCGCCGATCAGAAATATGCCGCCGTAGGGCAGGTGGATCAGCGCAAGGTCCGCCAGCGTCTGGCCAAGAATGCGCGTGTAAAGCCGCGCCGCATGGGTCGCCGTTGCGTCACCCGTCGCGAGCGCGCTCAGCACCTGCGCGGAAGGTGCGTCTGAAATTGCCCCCGCCTCATGCGCGGCAAAGCTGTGGAGGTTCGCAAGGCCACGGCCCGAAAGCACCTCTTCGACGCCTGCATGGTGCACTTCCTGACGCGCAGCCAGTAGCGTTTCGACAAAACGCAGCAGGCGGAAATCTTCATCCGAGCGCACCGGCATGTTCACATGGCCACATTCCGACGGCGGCACCACCCGGCCCGAGGGCGTATCATGCACGGGTGCCGCGTTCACGCCCGTACCCAAGCCAACCACAAGCATCGCAGCCCCAGCCTTGCGCGGACCCGCGATCACGGGCGAAAGGTGCACATCCCCGATGTGCCCCAGCGCATGGCCCTGCGCCTGAAGGTCATTCAGCAGCGCTACCCGCGTGGCCCCGGTGGCTGCGGCAAGCGTACCTGCGTCCATCGTCCAGTCAAGGTTGGTCATCGTGGCTACGCCGTCTTGCACCGGCCCCGCCGCTGCCACGCACACACCGGAAACCTGCGCCCCCGTGCGCGCCAGATAGTCGGCCAGAATATTCCCGATGTCCTGCCCGCGCGCCTTGTATTCGGCATTCGGGTACTTGACGATGCTGTCGGCCTGCACCGCCGCGCCACGGGCCAGGGCGACGCGTGTGTTGGTGCCGCCGATATCGGCCAGGATGGCAAGAGGGGGGATCATGGTCACGCTCCGTCATTGCGCTGAAGAGCGCGGGCAAGTGCGTGATACGAGGCTTTGGGGGTTCTTGCCAAGGTGTCGAAACGGGCGCCATCTTCGGCCCGCACCACATTGCCGGGGGTGGCAGCGAACGTGTCCCAGTGGCAAGGGCCACAGCCGCCAAAGGCTGCACCTTCGATCTGATAGGCGGCGGTGGCTGCGCCAAACACGAAACCTTCGGGAAAATCAAAGCGGGTCAGGGTCATGGGTAAACTCGTGCAGTTTTTGTGGGCAGGTCTTTGGGCATGTATCGGGTCAGGGTTTCGGGACCGGGCCGGTGGATTGGCCGATGATCAGTTCAGCCTCGAGCAGGCGTTGCTGCGGACCGAGGCCGGGATTGGCAATCATGTCGAGCAACATTTCCGCAGCCAGCCGCCCCGCCTCGCGCACGGACGAACGGGTGGCGGTAAAGATCGGCAGGTCTTCGCCGTTCTTGAGGTAGCTCAGATCATCGTCATGAATGATTACCGAGACATCGCGCCCCATGACCAGCGCGCGCTCTTCGATGGCGCGGCGCACCCCCATTCCCGAGATCATCGACGCCACGACAAAGGCGGTCGGACGCTCGGACAATGCCAGCATCCGGCGGGCCGCGCGATAGCCCGAAACCTCGGTCATCTCGTCCGAAGACATCAGATCGGGGTCCACGTGGAGGCCTCGCTGGCCCATGGCATCGGCAAAGCCTGCACGGCGGCGAATGGCGAAATCCATGAATTCAAGCCCATTGATCAGGCCGATACGGGTATGGCCGAGATCCAGCAGGAACTCGGTCGCGCGCTGAAACGCGCGGCGGTTGTTCACGTCAAGCCAGCTGTAGGGCAGGGTGGACCCGGTGGCGCGCCCATGGACCACGAACGGCAGACCAATTTCGTGCAAAAGCCCTATGCGCGGATCATCAAGGCGCGGCGCGTGGACAATGACGCCATCGACATTTCCCTTTGATTTCAGGCCGCGGTAGGTGACCTCTTCCTGCTCGTCGGGTACCACTGACAGAACCATGTCATAATCGTTGCGGCTGTAGGTTTCGCCCGCACCGGCGATGAAATCGGCAAATACGGGGTTCACGATCTCATGCCGCGAGGCGATGGGGATTACATGGCCCACAGCCATGGCACGGCCCGTCGCCAGACGGATGGCACGCGAGTTGGGGCGATAATTGTGGCGTTTGGCGGCGGCCATGACACGCTCACGCGTGGTCTCGTTCACCTCGGGATAACCGTTCAGCGCACGGCTGACGGTGGTGGGCGACAGCCCGAGTTTAGAGGCGAGTTCCTTGAGATTCATTGCGCGCGGGCGCCCCAAAACGGTTTCAATTGGCCCGATCCTTATCCAGACCTGACCAAGAGGTCAAAGACAAAGCGTCGGCTCCGTAATCGTTATAGTGAATTGCTGCGCCTGCAAACAGTGCGATCTGCACCGTTTTGCAGCGCTTTGGATTGACACAATTCGACCCTTCGGCAATGGTGCCCTATCCAAAGCGGTTTGGGATCGATTCTGGCAACAGACGTCTTTCACCGTTGAAGGGATGGCGCTCCGCAGAATGGGCGGGGGAACCGGGAGGATATTTTAATGAAAACCAAACTGTACGTCAGTGCAGCCGTCCTTGCGCTTGTGGCGGGCGGCGTGTCTGCACAAGAGCTGACATTTCCAGTGGGCGAGGGTGCCTTCAACTGGGCGTCGATGGAGGCGTTCAAGGCAGCGCATGGCGATCTGGCAGGTCAGGAACTGACCGTTGCCGGCCCGTGGCTTGGCCCGGATCAGGAACTGGTCGAATCGATGCTGGCGTATTTTGAATCCGCTACGGGCGTCGATGTGAAGTACGTGGGCTCGGACAACTTCGAGACGCAGGTGCGCATTGACGCCGAAGCAGGGTCCGCAGCCAACGTCTCGGCCTTCCCGCAACCCGGCCTTACGGCGGACCTTGCCATGCTGGGCCAGATTGCGCCGTTGACCGATGCGGATGCGGACTGGATCAGGGAAAACTACGCGGCGGGTCAGTCGTGGGTTGATCTTGCCACCTTCCCGGGTGCCGATGGGACGCCGGCAATGTTCGGCTTTTTCTACAAGGTCGATGTGAAATCACTGGTCTGGTACAGCCCCGAGACGTTTGCCGATGCCGGCTACGAAGTGCCTGAAACGATGGAAGACCTGAAGGCGCTGTCCGAAAAGATGGTGGCCGATGGGGTTACGCCGTGGTGCGTTGGTCTGGGTTCGGGCGGAGCTACAGGCTGGCCCGCGACGGACTGGGTCGAAGACATGATGCTGCGCACGCAGTCGCCTGCCGACTATGACGCCTGGGTCAAGAACGATCTGAAGTTCAACGATCCCAAGGTTGTGGCCGCCATCGAAGAGTTTGGCTGGTTCATCGAGGACGGCAAGGTTGCAGGCGGACGTGGCGCCGTTGCCACCACAGACTTCCGCGACAGCCCCAAGGGTCTGTTCTCGTCGCCCCCGCAGTGCATGATGCACCGTCAGGCGTCGTTCATCCCGGCGTTCTTCCCCGAAGGCACCGAGATGGGCGTGGATGCGGATTTCTTCTACTTCCCGTCCTATGCCGGCAAGGATCTTGGCAAGCCGGTTCTGGGTGCAGGCACTGTGTTTGGCATCACCAAGGACAGTCCGGCCGCACGCGCATTCATCGACTGGCTGAAAGTGCCGTTGGCGCATGAGATCTGGATGGCGCAGAAGGGCTTTCTGACCCCGCACAAGGGCGTGAACGTCGATCTTTATGGCGACGAGACGCTGAAGAAGATGGGCGGTATTCTGCTGGGCGCCGATACCTTCCGCTTTGACGGGTCTGATCTGATGCCGGGTGGCGTTGGCGCGGGGTCGTTCTGGACCGGCATGGTCGACTATGCCGGCGGCAAGTCGGCGCAGGAAGTGGCGGATGCCATCCAGTCGTCCTGGGACGCATTGAAGTAGCAATGACTGGCGCCCCCCCGGATGTGACTGCATCCGGGGGGGCGTTTCTTTGCCGAGGCAAAGTCAGTTTGCGTGCGGGCATGGCCCGGTCGCATTCGGGGAACGTGTTCACGGAGGGGGGGGCCAGGCGATGAATCCGGCATTACAGGGATTGATCACAATCATTGTCGGCGTGGGTGGATGCGTCGGGTATTTCTACTTTTCCAACATCTTCCTCGATAAGGTCTTGTTCCCGCCAAGGGGGCCGAATGCGGGCCGCAACATCAACCGTGCGAATTTGATCCGGCCCTGGCTGTTTCTGGCGCCTGCCCTGATCGCGCTTTCCATATACCTGGCCTATCCGGTGGTCGAGACGATGCGCCTGTCGCTGATGCAGCGCGTGGCCGGGGGTGGGTACGTCTGGGTCGGCTTGCAGAATTACCAAACCTTGTTTGGCGAGCCCAAGTTCTGGGAAGCGCTGCGCAACAACATGCTGTGGCTGATCGTGGTGCCTGCGGCGTCAACGGCGTTCGGGCTGCTTGCGGCACAGTTGTCTGACCGAATCCGCTGGGGCAACCTTGCCAAATCGCTGATCTTCATGCCGATGGCGATTTCCTTTGTGGGCGCCGCGGTTATCTGGAAACTTGTCTACGACACGCGCCCTGCTGATCAGGAACAGATCGGCGTGCTGAACGCCGTGTGGCTGGCGTTTCAGGGAGGGCCGTTGTCGGTGCTGTTCCTGAAGATCATGCCGGCGCTTGGGTTGCTTGCCTTTGCAGCAGCCGTGGGACTGGTGGCCTGGATCGTTGTCCGCCCGATGCTGGGCGGCAGGGCGGGCAGCGGCAAGGCCGGTGCAGGCGCGGTTTTGCTGCGCGCTCTGGTGGGTGTGGCGGCGGTCTGGCTGATCTGGCTGTCGTTGAAATCCGTCTTGAACGTGGCCATGGCCGATCTGCCTTATGGCATTCCGCAGACATGGCTGACCATTCCGTTCTGGAACAGCTTTTTTCTGATGGTGGTGCTGATCTGGATCCAGACCGGCTTTGCCATGGTGATCCTGTCCGCCGCCTTGCGTGGCGTGCCTGAAGACACGGTCGAGGCTGCAATCGTGGACGGCGCGAACCCGTTCCAGATCTTTTTCCAGATCAAGGTGCCGCAGATCATGTCGACCATCGTCGTCGTCTGGACCACGATCACCATCGTCGTACTCAAGGTCTTCGACATCGTGTTCGCCATGTCGAACGGCCAGTGGGAAACGCAGGTTCTGGCCAACTACATGTATGACAAGATGTTTCGCGCCAATGACTGGGGGGTGGGGTCGGCGTCGGCGATGATCATCATGCTGCTGGTCACCCCGATCCTGATCTGGAACGTCTACAACGCCCGCAAGGAGATGCGCTGATCATGGCCGCAATGGTAGCCCCAAACGGAATGGACAACGCCCGCACAGGAGTTCGTCATGGATAGCATCGTCGGCAAGAAGCCCCTGCTGACCTGGGTGGTGAACATCTCAATGCTTG
Source organism: Rhodobacterales bacterium (assembly GCA_038205925.1). GTDB lineage: Bacteria > Pseudomonadota > Alphaproteobacteria > Rhodobacterales > Rhodobacteraceae > Pseudotabrizicola. Next base: position 10,686 of record JBBRBJ010000005.1, read on the forward strand.
TGCTGGTGGCGCTGTGGCTGTTTCCCACGCTTGGTCTGTTCGTCTCATCCTTTCGCACGGCCGATCAGATTGCCTCCTCGGGGTGGTGGTCGTCGCTGGCCACGCAAGAACGACAGGTGCCCGCGATCCGGGTCGAGGGGGCCGAATCGCTGATCGACGGGCGCTATGTGATCGAGGGTCGCCTGTTTTCGGCCACCAATGCCGATGTCAGCGCCTGGGGTACCTCTTCCCTTGCGCCCGAAGACTATGCGCCTGGACAGGTGGTGGACCTTGACGGTGGCGCGACATTGACCGTGGCGGCGGACGGCGCCTATGTGCTGTCCAGCCCGGCCAGCACCGAAGGCACGCGCCTGCCGCGCATCTTCAGCACCGCCGAAACCCCGCCCGAATTCACAACCGACAACTACAGATCAATCCTGTTCGACCAACGCAACGTCGACGGCATGTCAAAAGCGTTTTTCAACACGCTGACTGTGACGATCCCGGCCACGATCATTCCCATTCTGGTGGCGGCATTCGCGGCCTATGCACTTGCATGGATGGATTTTCCGGGCCGTGCGCTGCTGATTGCCGCCATCGTGGGCCTTTTGGTCGTGCCGCTGCAACTGGCGCTGATCCCGCTGCTGAAACTGCATAACGAGGTGGGCATCGGCAAAGGGTATCTGGGGGTGTGGCTCGCGCACACCGGCTTTGGCCTGCCGCTGGCGATTTACCTTTTGCGAAACTACATGGTCGGTCTTCCCCGCGACATCATCGAATGCGCCAAGGTTGATGGGGCGTCAGATTTCCAGATCTTCATCAAGATCATCCTGCCGCTGTCCTTCCCGGCCCTTGCATCGTTCGCCATTTTCCAGTTCCTGTGGACGTGGAATGACCTGCTGGTGGCGTTGGTGTTCTTGCTCGACAGCACGGGTGAGACCACGGTGATGACCAAGCAGATCGTGGAATTGCTTGGCACCCGCGGCGGCAACTGGGAGATTCTTGCCACCGCAGCCTTCATCAGCATCGCGGTGCCGCTGTGCGTGTTCTTTGCAATGCAGAAATATCTGGTGCGCGGCCTTCTGGCCGGTTCGGTCAAGTGAGACGGTAATGACAAAGATGGAACGGGCAGGTCAGTTGGTGATCGGGCAGGACGCGGACTGGTGGCGCGGGGCGGTGATCTATCAGATCTACCCCCGCAGCTTTCAGGACAGTGACGGCGACGGCATCGGTGATCTGAACGGGATCACCGCGCGGCTTTCCCATATCGCCAGCCTTGGGGCGGATGCGATCTGGATCAGTCCGTTCTTCACCAGCCCGATGAAGGACTTCGGCTATGACGTCAGCGATTATTGCGACGTGGACCCGATGTTCGGGCGGCTGGCGGATTTCGATGTGCTGGTGGCGCGGGCGCATGAGTTGGGCCTGAAGGTGATGATCGATCTGGTGTTGTCGCACACTTCGGACCTGCACCCGTGGTTTGCCCAGTCGCGTCAGAACCGCAGCAACGACAAGGCCGATTGGTATGTCTGGGCCGAACCCAAGGGCGACGGCACGCCGCCCAACAACTGGCTGTCCATTTTTGGAGGCAGCGCCTGGGCTTGGGACACGCGGCGCGAGCAGTATTTCCTGCACAACTTTCTGACCAGCCAGCCCGACCTGAACCTTCACCATGAGCCGGTGCAAGAGGCGCTGCTGGATGTGGCCCGCTTCTGGCTGGCGCGCGGGGTCAACGGCTTTCGTTTGGACACGATCAATTTCTACTTTGCCGACAGGTATTTGCGCGACAATCCTGCACTTCCGCCCGCGTTGCGCAACAACACGATCGCGCCATCGGTGAACCCGTATAACCACCAGTTGCATCTGTTTGACAAGAACCAGCCGGAAAATCTTGAATTCCTGCGCAAATTTCGCGCCGTGCTGAACCCGTTCAACGCCGCTGCCGTGGGCGAGGTAGGCGATGCGCAGCGCGGGCTTGAGATCATGGCCGAATATACCTCGGGCGGTGACAAGGTTCAGATGTGCTATCCGTTCGAAATGTTGCAGCCCGCACGGATGACGGCACAGGCGCTGGAGGACACGTTCGCGCGGATGAATGCCGTGGCGCCCGATTGCTGGCCATGCTGGGCCTATTCGAACCATGATGTGATCCGCCATGTTACCCGCTGGGGACTTTCGGACACGGCAGCAAGGACGTACACGGTGCTCTTAATGTGCTTGCGCGGGTCTGTGTGCCTGTATCAAGGCGAGGAATTGGCGCTGCCCGAGGCGGACATTGCCTATGAAGACCTGCAAGACCCTTACGGCATCCAGTTCTGGCCCGAATTCAAGGGCCGCGACGGATGTCGCACCCCGATGGTCTGGCAATCTGACAATGCGCAGGGCGGGTTCAGTACGGTCAAGCCGTGGTTGCCTGTCACTGCAGCACATCTCGGCCGCGCCGTGGCCGCACAGGAGGCGGACCCAGCGTCGATGCTGAACCACTATCGCCGGACACTGGCCTTTCGCCGCAAGCACCCTGCGCTGCGCCACGGCCGTATGGAGGGTTTGCGCGCCGAGGCTGATCTGGCCGTTTTCCAGCGCAGCGGTGACGAGACGATCTTTTGCGCCTTCAACCTTGGCGAAGGCACGGTGACGACCCGGCTTCCCGATGGGATCTGGGTGCCGATTGCAGATGACCTTGGCAGCACAACGGCCCACCAGGGCGAGGTCACGCTTGGCCCTTGGGACTTTTGCCTGCTGCGCAAGGACTAAGGGAGGGGACCCGCATGGCTGAACTTAAACTTGTGAACGTCGAAAAAGCCTATGGCGAGGTGAAGGTTCTGTCGAACATCAACCTCGACATTGAAACGGGCGAACTGATCGTGTTCGTCGGCCCCTCGGGGTGTGGCAAATCCACTTTGCTGCGGATGATCGCGGGTCTGGAAAAGATCACTGCCGGCGACTTTTCCATTGACGGCGACAGGATGAACGACGTGCCGCCCGCACAGCGGGGTATCGCGATGGTGTTCCAGTCCTATGCGCTTTATCCGCACATGACAGTGCGCGACAACATGAGCTTTGCCCTGAAGATCGCCAAGAAAAGCCCCGAAGAGATTGAAAAGGCGGTCGCAAAGGCGTCGAAGATCCTGCAGCTTGAGCCCTATCTTGACCGCCTGCCCAAGGCACTGTCGGGGGGACAACGACAGCGTGTCGCCATCGGGCGGTCCATCGTGCGCGACCCCAAGGTGTATCTGTTCGACGAACCGCTGTCGAACCTCGACGCCGCACTGCGGGTGGCAACGCGGATCGAGATTGCGCAACTGAAGGAATCGATGCCCAGCTCGACCATGATCTACGTCACGCATGATCAGGTTGAGGCGATGACACTGGCAACCCGGATCGTGGTTCTGGCGGGCGGCGGGATCAGCCAGGTCGGCAGCCCCCTGACACTCTATGAGCGGCCGCAGAACGAATTTGTGGCGCAGTTCATCGGCAGTCCGTCGATGAACCTGTTGGCGGGTGAGGTGATCGAGACTGGCACCACCACTGTGGTGCGCCTTGAAAATGGCGGGATCGCGCGGTCCTCGGTCCCGACACAAACGGCTGACATGGGTCTGAAGGTCAAGGTAGGCGCCCGGCCCGAGGATTTTCTGGCAACCACGGATGAGGCGATGTTCACTGGCGAGGTTGAGTTCACCGAGGCCTTGGGTGAGGTCACGTTACTGTATTTCAAGAAGCAGGGTGACGGCGCGCAGGTGGTGGCCAAGCTGCCGGGCATTCACGCCGATTTGCGGCGCACGCACGTCTCGCTGAGTGCGGCGCCGTCGAAGGTTCATCTGTTCGCCAACGGGATCAGCCTCCTTTACCGCTGATCCGGGCAAGTGCACTTTGGCAAGGCCCCCGAAAAAGGGGGCCTTTTTCGTGCCGTCAGCGCCACTCTTGCAAGTGAGAACGCCCCGGGTGCCGAAGGGTACGACCTTTTAACCCACCCGACCGGCCTTGCCCGGGATATGTTGCTGACGTGGCCGGGAGGCAGGTTTGGGGCCGGGACGCACGCGGCCGCAGGTTAGACGGCGACCAGACCCTTGTCGACCAGCCGCGCGATCTGTCCTGCCCCAAGCCCAAGCACTTCCGTCAGAATTTCCTCGCTGTGCTGGCCCACGCGCGGTGCGGGCGTGGCGGGCTGCCGGGGCAGGGCGGAGAAGTTGACGGGATGGGCGGGCGTAGGATAGGTGCCGACCCCCGGCTGGTGCAGGGCCGAAAAGACGGGGTTGTCGGGCGACAGGTCGGGGTCAGCCTGCACCGCGGAAGCAAAGCTGCGAAATGGCGCCCACGTCAGCCCCGCCGCATCAAACAACGGGCCGATCTGCGCGAGGTCCCGCGCCGCAAACCATGGGCGCAGGATACTGGTGATTTCGGCCCGTGCGGCCCAGCGGTTGCCCTCTTGCGCCAGATCAAGGCCCGCGCGCGCGCCAAGAGCGGCCATTTCAGTCTCGGTCTGGGTCACCCTGACCAGCCCGCGCCACTGCCGCGCAGTCAGTCCCACGACCATCAGCCGCCCACCGCACCGGCACACAAAATCCTGACCGTAGGCGCCGTAAAGTGCGTTTCCGGCCTTGGCTCTGTCAACGCCGTTGATCGCCACCTCGGCCACGATGCCCAGATGCCCCATCATTGCCGCTGCCACGTCTTTCAGCGACATCTCCGCCAACTGCCCCGCGCCATGGCGCAGGCGGTGCCGCTCGGCGCCAAGCAGCGTCGACACCACCATGCCGCCCGCGATACAATCCCACGCGGGCAAGACATGGGCGACGGGGTCTGAGCCCACCGGCCCGGTCGCCATGGGAAATCCCAGCGCGGCGTTCACGGTGTAGTCCACAGCGGGCTCTCCCCGACGTGTTCCCATCAACGAGACCATGATCAGATCGGGGCGCACGGCCTGCAATGCAGGATAGTCCAGCGCCCCCTGGCCGCGCAGATTGGTCATGAACAGACCCGCGTCAGGACCGGGGGCCACGATCAGGGCGGCCATGATCTCGGCGCCTTCGGGCGTGGTCAGATCCAGTGCCAGCGAGCGTTTGCCTTTGTTCAACCCGGCCCAGAACAGGCTTTGCCCGCCTGCCGTCACCGGCCAGCGGGCGGCATCGAGGCCACCACCGGGCCGGTCCACGCGGATCACATCGGCGCCCATCTGCGCCAGTGTCATCCCTGCAAGGGGGACGGCCACGAAGGCCGAGCTTTCCACGATCCGCATGCCGGTCAGCAGGGCTGGCATGTCACTCTTCCCACACGACGGCGGCCTGCATGCAGTGCAGACCGTCCTGGTTGACCGTGGCGAAAGGTTGGTCAGGCGCACCTTGCCAGCCCATCAGCGACAGCGTGTCCGAATGGAACGCGGGCCGCACGCCGCGAAACCGGAAACTGGCGGGACGGCGGCCCGTGTGCCCCATGGCCGCACCCATCAGCGCCATCGCCTGCATCGGCCCGTGCACCACGAGGCCGGGGTATTTCTCGATCTCACGAGCATAGGGCAGGTCGATGTGGATGCGGTGGGCGTTGAACGTCAACGCGGAAAAGCGAAACAGACGCACGGTATCCACGGGGAACGCGGTGGAAAACATCGGGTCGGGGGGGGCTGGGCTCGGCGGGGGCGGCGCGAACACTTCGGGCATGGCGATATAAACGATGTCTTGCTCCTCGCGGATCGTGCCGCCGTTTGCGCCCGATACCATATGCCCGACGGTTACGAACACCATTCGTCCCGAGGCGCCCGTCTTTTCGGCAACGTTCAGGATTTCAGACCGTCGATTCAGATCCTCACCCACCCGCAAGGGCGCCCCGAATCTCAGCCGTCCGCCCGCCCACATCCGGCGTTCCAGCGGGATCGGGGGCAAGAAGCCGCCGCGCGCGGGGTGGCCATCGGGGCCAAGGCCCGACATGGGTGCAGTGTTTTGCCAACCCATCCAGTGCCACAACGGCGGCAGGGGTCCGCCGGGGGCGGCATCCACCTCAACCTCAAGCGTCGCAGCCATCTGCTGCACCTGACGCGGGCTGATGACATCCCCGGCCTCTTCGGTGCGCCCGATCCAGGACGCAAGGCTGCCGGTCATATTCCACCTCTCCGTTGCCCGTTCGGGGCACTAATCTTGCGCAATAAATGCGGTGATCCGGCGCCGGGTCAAGCGGGTTGTGCGCGCTGAGCAGGGCCTATGGTGCGGGCGTCAGGGTGGTAATCCCCACGGCGGCGGCACGGGCGAGATCGGGTGCAAGGCTCATCGGCACGTATTCGCCGCGGCGCCACAACTCGCCCAGATCGTCGTAATGGCGGCTGAGCGGATGGCCGGACTGCCCGGTGGACGTCACAAACACCGAACTGTCGGGGTCGGCGAAATCATACACGCCGCGGTAGCTTGCCCCATGGACATTGAGGTAGGGGTTGGGACCCGAGCCCAGCGTCAAACCGCGCAGCAAAGTGAAGTCGCCGCCCGAGGTGCTTTGCCGGATGTCGACAAACCATTTCAGGAACGGCATCTGCCCCAGGACCGGGTGGTCATGCGTCGCCTGATGCGCGTCGCCCCAGCGCCAACTGACCGGGTTCGGGCCATAGGTCCGTGTCAGCACAATCAGCGCCTCATCCAGCGCCATGCGCGCCACATCGGTGCAGGTCTCGATCGCTGCCGACTGGATCACGTCACACCACGCTGCGGCCCCGCCAATGTTGCTGAACACGCGGGTGATGAACACGGGATCGGTGTGGGTGAAGCTGTCGGCCAGCGGGCCCAACTCGTCCTGAATAAGGCGGGTGTTCAGCGCGCGCAGCCAGGCCATGTAGATCAGCGGTTCTGGCAGATGCTCGTTCATCTCGCCGTTCCATTCGGCCAGCAGGGACAGGGCGCGCTGTCGCAAACTCTCGGGCGTGGCTTCGGGCGCGGCTTCGCCGGTAAACCACAGATCGGCGCCGATCAGCGGCAGGATGGTGCGCGCGGCGGGAGAGACAGTATCAAGCTGCGCCTCGATAAAGCTTTCGCGGGTGTGCACCTCGCGCGTTTTCATCAGCGTCAGCCAGCGCTGGATGCGCTGCGTGTCGCCCCAGAGAAAACTGAGGTGGTCCGGAAAGGGGGCATCGGTGATCTTGTTGTTGGTGTTGCCAAGGATGCCCGTGGCAGGGTCGGTGACACGCGGGTTCCGCTCATAGGGAAACATGCCCTGCCAGCGCGCATCGTCGCGGGTTCCCAGTGCGGGCATGCGGCCCGTGGTCGGGTGGGCCACATCGCGCCGGGGCATGACGCCGATGGTTTGCAGCGCAATGCCATCCGCGTCAGCCAGCATCAGGTTGTAGGACGGGGCCACGAACAGGCTTCCCGCCTCGATTGCCTGATCGACGGTATGCGCGCGCATGATGCGGATGGCCGATGTCATGGTCGTGTCCGCGCCCGACAAACCCGTCCATTCCAGCGCCGCCACATGGCCGGGCGGCGTGACCAGGCCCAGATCGTAGTGCGTGCCGGGCAGAATCGGACCGGCCTCGGACCAGCGCAGCGTCACGGTTACCGGGGCCTCGTTTAGAACAGTGATGATCGAGCGGCGGGTGACAAACGGCTTCATGCCCGATTGCGTCTGATATTCTTCGGGATTTGCGGGGTTCAGCGCCTCCATCACCACATCCTGATCGTCCAGAGTGCTGGCCGTAAGCCCCCAGCCCACATCGGCCGAGCGCCCGGCAAGAATGGCGGGCACCCCCGGCACCGTGGCACCGATTACCCCGCCCGATGACAATTGCAACCGCGCCAGATACCACAGCGTGGGCGCGGTGAATGCCGTATGCGGATCATTGGCCAGCAGGGCACCGCCCGCCGCCGACCGCCCCGGCGCCGCCGCCCACGCGTTCGAGGCCCCGACAAATGGCGCGTCGGGAAAGGGTGACAGAGCCCTCTCCGCCGCGGCTGTCCGCAACCGCGCCGACGAGGGAACGACCCCCGGCATCAGGCTGGCATAATCAGGCAGGGCGATCACGGCGCTGCCCGGATCATCGGGCAGAATGTCGCGCAAGCGCGCGGTTGGCAGCAGCATCGAGGCACGCGCGCGCAAAACCTCGGCCTCCAGATGCCCCGACGCCTGCAAAGCCATCAGTTTCAGGATGGCAATGCTGTCAGCCGGGGCCCAGGCCGCTATTTCGTTTGAGAAAAAGAAGAACTCCGGCGCACCCCGGCCCCGCGCGCCGCTGTTGATCTGCCCGATCCACGCATTGACGCCTTCGGCATAGGCTTTGAGCGCGGTCTTGGTGTCATCGTCCTGCGCGTCCACCGAACGCAGCGACAGCGTGTAAAGGTCGTAGCGGCGCATCAACTCATCCGTCTTCAGCGTGGCGTTGCCGAACACTTCGGACAAGCGGCCTTGCGCCGTGCGCCGCAGCATCGTCATCTGCCACAAGCGGTCCTGCGCATGCGCAAACCCAAGGGCAAAGAACACGTCCTTGTCCGCGGCGCCAAAGATGTGGGGGACGTTGTCGTTGTTGCGCACGATCTCGACCGGGGCGGTGATACCCGGCAGAGCGAAGGTGCCGCTGTACGCGGGAATCGAGCGTTCAAGGAAATAATAGGCAATGAACAGCCCAAAGGCGCCCAACGCCAAGAGCCCGGCCAGAAGGCGCAACAGCCAGCGAAAGAGGGTAAGCATTCCGGTTCCGTTCTTGACGACGGGGGTGGGCCTGATACCTAAGGCATTGCATGCCCAAGGGCAATGCACAGCAAAGGAGGCAGGCGAATGGCAAAAGTGGCGTTTCTGGGACTGGGCGTGATGGGTGCGCCGATGGCTGGGCATCTGGCAGCCAAGGGGCATCAGGTGACGGTCTACAACCGCTCTTCCGCCAAGGCCGAGGCCTGGGTTACCAAACACGGCCACCACAGCGCCGCCACCCCGCGCGAGGCCGCCACTGGCCAGGATTTCGTAATGGCCTGCGTTGGCAATGATGATGACCTGCGCGGCATCTGCCTTGGTCCCGATGGCGCGTTTGCGGGCATGGAGAAGGGTGCCGTGTTTGTCGATCACACCACCGTGTCGGCTCAGGTGACCCGCGAATTGTCCGCCGTGGCGGAAGGGGTGGGCTTCGGATTTGTGGACGCGCCGGTGTCCGGCGGTCAGGCGGGGGCCGAGAACGGCGCCCTTTCTGTCATGTGCGGCGGGGCGGAAGACGCCTATGACCGGGCCGAACCGGTGATTGCCGCCTATGCCCGTATCTGCAAGCGACTGGGCGATTCCGGGGCAGGCCAGATCGCAAAGATGATGAACCAGATCTGTATCGCGGGCCTTGTTCAGGGCCTTGCCGAGGCGCTGGCCTTTGGCGAAAAGGCAGGTCTGGACGGCGAAAAGGTGGTCGAGGTCATCAGCCAGGGCGCTGCCGGATCGTGGCAGATGGCCAATCGCCACAAGACCATGCTGGAAGATCGGTTCGACTTCGGCTTTGCCGTCGACTGGATGCGCAAGGATCTGGGCATCTGCCTTGCCACCGCCAACGACATCGGCGCCAGCCTGCCGGTCACGGCCCTTGTCGATCAGTTCTACAAGGACGTGCAGCGCATGGGGGGCGGGCGCAATGATACGTCCAGCCTGATCCGCCGCCTGCGCTGATCCTGCCCGCAGATCGTCCCTGCCGGAGGCCATGGGCCGGCCTCCGGTGAAGTCATCACGGAATGATGCGGTTGTATTTGACGCCGGCCAGTGTTGCCCCTGCGATCAGCCCCTGCTGGCCAAACACCAGCGCGATCACCGGCTCCAGCTCGGTCGTTTCCTTGCCGAGGCTCGCACCCTGTTGCGGGGTTGCATAGCGTACATCCGCCCCAACGGCCCAACCGGGGCTGCGCCGGAATTGTCCCAGCGAGGATTCAGTCATGAAAAACAGCGCATGGGCATACTGTTGCGCCCCGATCTGAAAGCCAAAGGTGGCCCGCGTGGCCGAGTAGTAATCGACCGTCGTGCCCCGCACTTGCAGCGCGCCGCGGCCATAGCCGCCGCCAATGCCAAAGCCAGCCTCGGTGATCAGCGGCATGAACAGAACGCCGGCGGCGCGCGCCGCAAGATCACTGGTGCCGGGATAGGTGGAAAACAGAAAGTTCCGCGTCGCATCGACGCGTGCGTCAATCTGGGAAGCCCCGTTGCCGCCGATGCCGTTCCCGCATGCGGCCAGCACCCCGGCGGCCCCGGTCACGCAAAGGAATGTCCGTCTGGAGTGTCTCATGCTCGTCCTCGCTTGCCTCTGATGCCGCAGAGGCGGCCGGGCGGGGCTCTGCTGGCCCCTCGCATCCATATATAGCGGTCACCGGGCAGCCTGTCACCCAGAGATTGTCGCGTCAGCATCAACTTGCCAATGGGTCAGAGGCCTGCGCGGATGGCGCGCGCGGCGGCAGGGGCAAAGTAGGTCAGCACACCGTCGCAGCCCGCGCGGCGAAACGCCATCAGGCTTTCCAGCATCACCTTGGGCCCGTCGATCCACCCGTTCTGCGCCGCCGCCTGGATCATCGCGTATTCGCCTGACACCTGATAGGCGTAGGTGGGTGCCCCGAAGGTGGATTTGACCCGCGCGCAGATATCGAGATACGGCATTCCGGGTTTCACCATCACCATGTCCGCGCCCTCGGCCAGATCGCGCGCGATCAGGCGCATCGCCTCGTCGCTGTTGGCCGGGTTCATCTGGTAGGTCTTCTTGTCGCCCTTCAGCACGCCCGAGGCGCCAACGGCATCACGGAACGGCCCATAAAAGCCGCTCGCGTATTTGGCGGCATAGGACATGATCGCCACATCCTTGTGCCCCGCACCCTCAAGCGCTGCGCGAATGGCGCCGATGCGCCCGTCCATCATGTCGGATGGCCCGAGGATATCGGCCCCGCTGTCTGCCTGCGCAAGGGCCATGCGCACCAGTGCCTCGACCGTCTCGTCGTTCAGGATCACATCATTGACCACCAACCCGTCATGGCCATTGGCGTTGTAGGGGTCCAGCGCCACGTCCGTCATCACCGCGACCTCGGGCACCGCGGCCTTGATGGCGCGGATCGCCTGATTGGCCAGATTGTCGGGGTTCCACGCCTCTTCGCAGCCTTCCGTCTTCAGCGCGGGGTCGGTGTAGGGGAACAGGCAGATCGCGGGAATGCCAAGCGACGCCGCCTCAAACGCGGCCGCCACGATCAGATCGACCGACAGGCGTTCCACCCCAGGCATCGACGCGACGGGTTCGCGCACACCGGTCCCGTCGCGCACAAACAGGGGCCAGATCAGGTCATTGACCGACAGGGTGTTTTCCTGTGCAAGCGCACGCAGCGCCGGGGTGCGGCGCAGGCGGCGCAGGCGCGATGTCGGCGAGGGGGCAACGGTCGGGCGCATGGGCGGGTCTCTCGCGGGCTAGGGGCTTGCAGCTTTTGTCCTTGCCTGCCATGGAATGACGCAAGGCTGCAAGCCTTGGCGTGGGCCACAGGGAAAAGGGCGCTTTTGTGCAGTGGTATGAACTGATCTTCGTGTTGATCGACATGCGGTCGTTTTCAAATCTGTGGTACTGGATCGGCCTTGCCGTTCTGTGGTCGTCGGTCAGCCACTGGGTGATGGGCGTGCCTTTTGACATGATTACCCGTGCGCGCCGGAACGGGGGCGGGGCGGCCGATGATCTGGCCACGCTGGCGCGGATCAACGCAGACCGGCTTTTGTACATCTCGCGCAATGCAGGCATCTGGATCATCAGCTTTACGTTTTTCTTGCTGACGCTGCTTGCATTGCTGGCCATCGTCTACAACGTGGAATTTGCCCAAGCCGTTCTGCTGCTGTTCGCACCCATGGTGCTGGTGATGTATCTGACGCTGCGCACCGCGCTGAAGCTTGAGACCGAGGCGCCGACCGGCGATGCGCTGATCCGCCGCCTGCTGCGCCACCGCTTTGTGGTGCAGTTGATCGGCATGCTGTCCATCTTTTGCACGGCAATGTTCGGCATGTATCAGAACCTCGCGTATTGACGCGCGCCTGCGAAGGGGTAGGTAAGCGGCCATGAGCCAACCGCCAAAGACCCACACCCAGCCTGCCCGTATCCTGCTTGGCGGCGCGCCCGAAGGCTTTGACGCGCGGCTGGTTGCGCGTGAGTTGGAGCGCGGCACCCCGGTGATCCACATTGCCCGCGACGACAAGCGGATGGAGGCGATGCGCACAGCCCTTGCCGTCATGGCGCCTGCCGCCGTGGTGCTGGAGTTTCCCGCCTGGGACTGCCTGCCCTATGACCGCGTCTCGCCCAACCCCGAGATCTCGTCCCGCCGGATGGCCACGCTGGCGGCCCTTGCCGCAGGTATGCCGGGGCCGTTTGTTCTGCTGACCACCGTAAACGCGGCCACCCAGAAGGTGCCCGCCCGTGCCACCGTCGCTGCCGCCAGCTTTTCGGTCGCCGTTGGCCAGCGGGTGGATGAGGGTCAGTTGAAAGAATTCCTGGCGCGCATGGGCTTTCAGCCCGTCTCGACCGTGGGCGAACCGGGCGACTTTGCGCTGCGCGGCGGCATCATCGACATCTTCCCGCCCGGTCATGCGGGGCCTGTGCGCCTGGATTTCTTCGGCGATGTGCTCGACGGACTGCGCCGCTTTGATCCCGACACACAGCGCACCGTGGAAAAGCTGAGCAGTGTCGATCTGTCGCCGGTGTCCGAGGTTCTGCTGGATGAGGCGTCGATTGCCCGCTTTCGTCAGACCTACCGGATCGCGTTTGGCGTGGGCGGGGCGGATGATCCGCTTTATGCCGCCGTCAGCGCAGGGCGCAAACATCAGGGGATGGAGCATTGGCTGGGCTTCTTCCACGACCGGCTGGCGACGCTGTTCGACTATCTGCCCGGTGCAGCCGTGATGCTGGACGATCAGGTGACACCGATGCGTCTGGCCCGCTGGGAGGGCATCGACGACGCCCATGACAGCCGGCGCGAGGCGATGACGGCCAAGGGGCGGCTGGATTCGGTCTACAAGCCCGCAGATCCGCATCTGCTCTATCTCGATGACGCGGGATTTGAGGCAGCCGTGGCGGGCCACCGGGTGATCCAGTTTTCGCCCAATGCCGCCAGTCCAGGGCCCGGTGTTCTGGATGCAGGCGGGCGCATGGGGCGCAGCTTTGCCCCCGAGCGTCAGGTGGAAAGCATAAGCCTTTTCAGTGCCGTGGCGGAACACATCAGGGTTCTGCGCCAAGATGTGCAGGTGGTGATCGCCAGTTGGTCCGAAGGTGCGCGCGAGCGGCTTCAGGGCTTGCTCGAAGATCAGGGCGTGACGGGCAGCGCCCGGATCAGAGATATCCGCGACGTGCCACAGGGCCGGGGCGGGTTGTTCCTGATGGTCTGGGCGCTCGAGTCCGGTTTTGTCGCCCCCGGTCTGGCGGTGATCTCGGAACAGGACGTGCTGGGCGACCGCATGGTCGGCAAGCCCCGGCGCAAACGCAAGGCCGACAACTTCCTGCGCGAGGTGGACACCCTGACCGTCGGGGATCTGGTGGTGCATGTCGAGCATGGCGTGGGCCGCTATCTGGGGCTGGAAAACATCACCGCGCTTGGCGCGCCGCATGCCTGTGTGGCGTTGGAATACGCCGAGGGCGCCAAGCTGTATCTGCCGGTCGAGAATATCGAACTGCTCAGCCGATATGGCCACGACGAGGGGCTGCTGGACCGACTGGGCGGCGGCGCATGGCAGGCCAAGAAGGCCAAGCTGAAAGAGCGGATCAAGGAAATCGCCGACCGCCTGATGCGCATCGCCGCCGAGCGCGCCTTGCGCCACGCCCCCATCCTTGAAGCACCCCACAGCATCTGGGAGGCGTTTGCCGCCCGTTTCCCCTATCAGGAAACCGATGACCAGTTGTCGGCCATCGCAGACGTGGTGGCCGATCTGGAAAAGGGCAGCCCTATGGACCGCCTCGTGGTGGGGGACGTGGGCTTTGGCAAGACCGAGGTCGCCATGCGGGCGGCCTTTGTGGCGGCGCTTTCGGGCATGCAGGTGGCGTTGATTTGCCCAACCACCTTGCTTGCGCGTCAGCACTACCGCAGCTTTGTCGAGCGGTTTCGTGGATTTCCTATTTCGATCAAGCCGTTGTCGCGCTTTGTTTCGGTAAAGGATGCGAATGCCACGCGCGCCGCAATGACCGATGGTACCGTCGATATCGTCATCGGGACCCATGCGTTGCTCGCCAAGGGCGTCAAGTTCAAGAACCTTGGCCTTCTGGTGATCGATGAAGAGCAGCATTTCGGCGTAAGCCACAAGGAGCGGCTGAAAGAGATGCGCTCGGAAGTACATGTGCTGACGCTGACAGCGACGCCCATTCCGCGCACGCTGCAACTGTCGCTGACGGGCGTGCGGGACCTGTCGATCATCGCAACCCCCCCGGTCGACCGTCTGGCGATTCGCACCTATGTGTCCGAGTTCGACACCATAACCATCCGTGAGGCGCTGCTGCGCGAGCGGTTCCGGGGCGGACAGTCGTTCTATGTGGTGCCACGCATCTCGGACCTGCACGAGATCGAGAATTTCCTGCGCACCCATGTGCCCGAGGTCAGCTATGTGATTGCACACGGTCAGTTGGCGGCGGGTGATCTGGATGACCGGATGAACCAGTTCTATGACGGCAAGTTCGATGTGCTGCTTGCGACCACGATTGTCGAATCCGGCCTCGACATTCCTACGGCCAACACGATGATCATCCACCGCGGCGACATGTTCGGGCTGAGCCAGCTTTATCAGATCCGCGGGCGGGTGGGGCGCAGCAAGACCCGCGCCTATTGCTATCTGACGACCAAGCCGCGCAGCCCGCTGACCCCGCAGGCGCAAAAGCGGCTGAAGCTGCTGGGCAGTCTGGACAGTCTGGGCGCAGGGTTCAATCTGGCCAGCCATGACCTTGATCTGCGCGGGGCGGGGAATCTGCTGGGCGAAGAACAGTCGGGCCATATCCGCGAGGTGGGGTACGAGTTGTACCAGCAGATGCTGGAAGAAACGATTGCCAAGATAAAATCGGGCGAGATCAACGGCCTGGCGCCGATTGATGACCAGTGGTCGCCGCAACTCAACCTTGGCCTGCCGGTGATGATCCCCGAGGCGTATGTGATTGATCTGGATGTGCGTCTGGGCCTTTACCGCCGTCTGTCGGGCCTGACCACCAAGGCCGAGCTTGAAGGTTTTGCCGCCGAGCTCATCGACCGCTTTGGGCCACTGCCGCGCGAGGTGAACACGCTGATGCTGATCGTGCGGATCAAGGCGATGTGCAAGCGCGCGGGGATCTCACGCATTGATGCAGGCCCCAAGGGGGCCACGGTTCAGTTTCACAACGACAAGTTTGCCAATCCCGCGGGCCTTGTTGATGTCATCAAGGCCGAGGGTGCGGGGGCAAGGGTGCAGGGCAACAAGATCGTGCTGCTGCGCGACTGGAAAACCGATGCCGACCGGATCAAGGGCGCCTTCGCGATTGCCCGCGATCTGGCCGAAAAAGTGGTCCGGCCAAAGGCACCGGCCTGACCGCCCGGACCCGCATCAATTTCACAAGGCTGCATGGCAAAAGCCGTCAGGGGGTTTCGGCCATTCGCGTCGGGTGGCCTTGTGGCTGTGTCGCGCCTGGCACCTTCACCCACGCGCAGAAGGCGCATCTGTCGATGGGGGGATCCGCCGCATTACAGCAAAGCCAAGCGCCGTCAGCACCGCAACCGACGTCATCAGGGGCGCCGGAGTGCCGTCGAACATCAACCCCACCGGCACCGCCAGGGCCACCGAAGCCACCGTGGAAATCGAGCCGATCACCGACGCGGCCATGCCCGCGATATGGCCCACAGGCTCCAGCCCCAGTGCGTTGAGGTTGCCCAGCGTCATGCCCGCCATGAAGAATACGCCGATGGTCCAGACCAGATAGACCGGAAAAGCAAAGCTTGCAGGAAGCACGCCCGAGGCTGTCACAAGTGCGACAATAGCCGAGACAACCATCTGCACCCCGAATGTGACCACGATCAGACGGCGCATGCCAAGCCGCACCACCAGGCTCGCGTTCAAAAGGCTGGCAGTACCCGCAAGCAACGCGATCAGCGCGAAATACAGCGGAAAGCTGCCCGCCCGGTCAAAGGTCTGGTCGAAAATGGGCTGGGTCGAGGACAGTGTGGCAAACAGACACGCAAAGGCCAGCGTCTGGGCCACAATCGAAAGGCGGATCACCCGATGCGACAGCACCTCGCGCAGTGCCGCCCAAAGCGGGGCCGCGCGAAACGGGCGACGCGCGTTCGCGGGCAGTGTCTCGGGTTGGCGTAGCAACAGCCACAGCACCGACAGCACTGAAAAGGCGATGAAAGCCAGAAAGATCGACCTCCAGCCAAAGGCCGCGATGATGCCCGTGCCCAAAAGCGGGGCAACGGCAGGCACAAGGGTGAAGATCATCATCGCAAAGCTGACCACGCGCGCCATCTGCCGTCCCGAATGCACGTCGCGCACCAGCGCCAGCGATACCACACGTGGCCCCGCGGCCCCAAGACCTTGCACCACGCGGGCAGCAAGGACCGTCTCGATGGTCGGGGCCGCATAGGCGACGAGGGCCGCCACAGAGTAGAGGATCGCCCCGCCCACGATCACTGTACGACGACCGAAACTGTCCGACAGAGGCCCGGCAAACAGTGTGCCGAGCCCCATGCCCATCACGAAACTGGTCAGGATCAGTTGCGCACGGTTTGGGGCTTCGGGCGTCAGTTCGGCAGCGATTTGCGGCAGGGCGGGCAGCATCGCGTCGATGGAAAACGCAATGGTGGCAAACAGCATCGCGATCAGGGCAATGAATTCGACCTGCCCGATGGCGGGTTTGGCCTGCGGCATCTGGGGCGGCATGAGCGTTCCTTTGGCCTTTGTGGCGAACGGGCAGCGGCCCGTCAGGCCGTGGGTTTCGTTTGGGCGGAAAGCAGGTCGTCGATCACCTGTGCCCAGACCTCGGGCGGTTGCGCCCCCGAGACGGCATATTCATTGGCGATGATGAAGCATGGCACGCCCGATACGCCACGCTGGCGCGCATGGGCATCGCGGGCCACAATGTCGGCCGTGTCGGCGTCCGTTGCCAGCAACCGGGCGGCAAGGTCTGCGTCCATGCCTGCCTTACCCGCGACATCGGCAAGCGTGGCCCGGTCACCGATATCGCGCCCGTCATGAAAGTAGGCGCGAAACAAGGCCGAGACCACTGCCGTCTGCCGCCCCTCAAGCCCCGCCCAATGTATCAGGCGATGCGCATCCAGCGTGTTGGGCGTGCGGCCGATGCCTTCAAGGTTCAGCACGACGCCCGCAGCCTCGGCCGCTTCGGCAATGCGGCCATAGACCTCAACCGCGCGGGCCTTGCCGCCGAACTTGGCCTCAAGGTAAGTGCGTCGATCTACCCCTTCGGCGGGCATATCGGGGTTCAACTGAAACGGGTGCCATTCGATTTCGAAAGGATGGTTCGGATGCGCACCCAAAGCACGGTCCAGATGCGCCTTGCCGATAAAGCACCAGGGGCAGATCGGGTCAGAGATGATGTCGAGCTTGATCATGTCATTTACTTGCAAGGCGCAGGGCGCGCGACCGGACTCTGGAACAGGCGGCGAAGGGTGAACCCTCTTTACGATCAAGAGCGATCAGTTGTCACCCCCCGCTGTGACGCCATGAGACGGCTGCGATTTACGCGCCGCCCGCCCGAGGCAGGATTTTCCCTGACAGGCAGAGGGATTTGACCTCAGTTGAACCAGCTTCCCACCCGCTGGGCGCCTCCCGAGATATCGCGGCCCATGCCGTCGACCGTGCCACAGCCTGCAAGGGTGACTGCGCCCAAGACAGCCGCCGCCAAAAGAAGTAACCGCATGGTTTATGTCCGTTTCTTGTCTTACTGCTCATCCCACCAGACGTCTGGCTGAAAGCCCAGCCAATCGCCATAGAGCGGCAGGCGGTCGGGAAACTTCAGGTTCTTCGCATGCGCCAACCGCGAGACATCAGAATACCACAACGGAACGACATATCTACCCGTGGTCAGAATGCGGTCCAAAGCCTGTGTCGCGGCTGTAAAATCGGCCTGATCGGGGCTGTTCAACATGGTCTGGATCATCGCCTCGGCCGCAGGGGAATTCATCCCCATCCAGTTGCGCGTACCCGGTTCGGTCACACCCGCCGACCCCCAATACAACATCTGCTCATTCCCCGGCGACAGCGAAAGCGAGCGGATGTAATGCGTCATCTCAAAGGTATAGGCATTGGTGCGTTCCTTGTATTGCGCATCGTCCACCGTTTGCACGCGGGCGTCGATGCCAAGACGCTTGAGGTTCTCGATATAGATCGTGGCCGCCGAGATCATGTCATTGGCGCCGTTCACCAGCAGGATCTCGATGGTGAAGGGTGCGCCTGACGCATCCTTCAGAACGCCGTCCTGAACGGTCCAGCCTGCCTGTTCCAACAGGGCGGTGGCGCTGCGAATGTTTTTGCGGTTGGCTTCGGTGCCGTCGCCCACGGGCACCGAATAACCTTCGAGCGCCCCGGGCAGAAGCTGATCCTTGAAGGGGGTCAGCAGGTCCAGCACGCGGCCCCCGGCAGCGGTACCGGGGGTGAACCCCAGCGGCGAGTTGCCGAAATAGCTTTGGATGCGGGGGTTTGCACCGCCATTCAGTGTCTGGTTGACCAATTCGAAGTTGAACGCCTGAATCAACGCCTCGCGCACGCGCCAATCCTGAAACTTCGGCAGCCGCGTGTTCATCACAAAGCCTTCGATCCCCGAAGGGCGCTTGTGCGGAATGACCGATTTCACGATGGCGCCGCTTGCGACCTCGGGCCAGTTGTAGTTGCTGTCCCATTTGGCGGGGTTCGTCTCGCGCCATGAGGTTATCAGCGCGCCTTTGAATGCCTCGAACACCACGCCGCCGTCGCCAAAATACTCGTAGCGGACCTCGTCGAAATTGTGCTGGCCGCGGTTGAAGGGCAGATCGCGGCCCCACCAGTCGGGGTTTTTCTTGTAGGTGACGAATTTGCCGGGCTCGAACTTGTCAACGAGGTAGGGGCCGGAACCGATGGGTACCTCCAGGCTGCTTTCGTCAAAAGTCTTGCCGCCCCACTGTGCCTTTTGCAGGATCGGGCGCAGTCCCAGGATCAGCGGCAGTTCGCGGTCTTGCGTATTGAAGGTAAAGCGTACCGAACGGGGGCCCGTAGCCTCCATCTTGCCGATCTTGGCCCATGCACCGGCATAGCGCGGATTGCCCTTGGTGCCGAGCGTTTCGAACGACCACATCACATCGTCGATCGTCACCGGCGCACCATCCGAGAATCGGGCCCCCTCACGCAGGGTAAATTCTGCGTAGGTGCGGCCGGCATCGGTGGTGATCGATTCGGCCAGCAGACCGTAAAGCGTGAAGGGTTCGTCATAGTTCCGGCCCATCAGCGTCTCGACCGTCAGGGCCGACAGACCTGCCGGAGCGCGGCCCTTGAGGATGAAGGGGTTCATCGAATCATAGCTGCCAGACTCGCCGAAAACGATGCGCCCGCCTTTTGGCGCATCGGGGTTCACCTGCGGCAGAGACACAAAATCCGGGGGTAGGGCAGGGGTCCCATACATAGCTATGCCATGCTGCGCGGAATCTGACGACTGCGCTCGCGCGGCCTGCACCCCAAGGACAAGGGCGATGAGGGCCGCGACGGCCCATGTTTTGCGGAAATAAACTGGTGCCATTGTCGAAACGCTCTCCTGTGTCGTGTATTTCTTGGCCCCAGCCTAGAAGGGGTTTTGTGGTTTTTCAAACTTTTAACTTGGCCATCGCCGAATGGGGGGCTATAACGGTGACACTGCTCGATAGGTTTCTTGCCTGTATGAAACCTGCCTCAATAACTTAACGCCGGCTTCGTGCCGGCGTTTTTTTTGGCAATCCGTTGTCGCTGCCATTTCCTTCGCGAATGCAGCATGCGACCCTTGGCGCGTGCAGCAATGGAGGCTGAGAATGGAACTTCGGGGCAAGACGGCGGTCATCACGGGGTCAAACTCGGGCATCGGGCTGGGTGTGGCCGAGGCGTTGGCGCATGCAGGCGTGAACGTGGTGATCAACTCGTTCACCGACCGCGACGAAGATCACGCGCTGGCGAAATCCCTTGCCGACCGGCATGGCGCAACTGTGCGCTACATCGCCGCCGACATGTCAAAACCCGCCGATTGCCGGGCGCTGATCGCGCAGGCGGGCGCCTGCGATATTCTGGTCAACAACGCAGGAATCCAGTTCGTCGCCGGGATTGATGAGTTTCCGGCCGAAAAATGGGACGCTATTCTGGCGATCAACCTCAGCTCTGCCTTTCATACCACGGCAATGGCGCTGCCCCTGATGCGTGCGGCGGGCTGGGGGCGGGTGGTCAACATCGCGTCGGCACACGGGCTGACCGCCAGCCCGTTCAAATCGGCCTATGTGGCGGCCAAGCATGGCGTGGTGGGGCTGACCAAGGTGACGGCGCTGGAATGTGCGGGGCAGGGCATCACGGCCAACGCCATCTGTCCGGGCTATGTGCTGACCCCGCTGGTCGAGGCGCAGATCCCCGACCAGATGAAAAAACACAAGATGGACCGCGAAACGGTTATCCGCGAAGTGATGCTGGACCGCCAGCCAAGCCGCGAATTTGCCACTGTGGAACAGATCGGGGGCACCACGCTTTATCTGTGTTCAGATGCGGCCGCGCAGGTGACGGGTACGACGATTTCGGTCGACGGCGGCTGGACAGCGCTTTAATCCCTTGCGTTGAATGGGGGGGGGCTTTCCCAAGGCGAAGGGGATGCTGCGGCATGAGCGACGTTTTGTGCATCGGGTCGGTTTTGTGGGATATCATCGGGCGGTCGGCGGCCTCCATGCGGGTGGGGTCGGATGTGCCGGGGCGGATCACGCGCCTGCCGGGGGGTGTCGCCATGAACATCGCCATGACGCTGGCCCGCTTTGGCCTGCGGCCAGCGCTGCTGACGTCCGTGGGCCGGGACCCGGAGGGCGATGAGCTGATCGCCACCTGCACCCGGATGGGGATGGACTGCACCCATGTCTATCGCAGCGAGGATCTGCCGACGGACCGCTACATGGCGGTTGAAGGTGCCAATGGCCTGATCGCGGCGGTGGCCGATGCGCACAGCCTTGAGGCCGCCGGGGCCAAGATCCTGCGCAGCCTTGAAGACGGGCGGCTGGGGTCGGCCACAACGCCTTACGTGGGAATGATTGCGCTGGACGGCAACCTGACCGAGGCGCTGTTGTCGGGCATCGCGGGCAGTCCCGCCTTTGACGCGGCCGATCTGCGCGTGGCCCCGGCCAGCCCCGGCAAGGCCGAGCGTCTGCACCCGCTGCTGACCCATCGCCGCGCTACCTTGTATGTCAATCTCGAGGAGGCGGGCATTCTTGCGCGCGCGCAATTCGAGGATGCAGCCGAGGCGGCGCAGGCGCTGCTGGACCGGGGCGCCGCGCGGGTTCTGGTGACGAACGGCGGGCGCGCCTCGGCCGATGGCAGCCGCGATTTGGGCGTGATCACCGGCGCTCCGCGTGCGGTGCTGGTCAGCCGCGTAACGGGGGCCGGGGATACGTTCATGGCCGCCCACATGGTGGCCGAACGGCGCGGGGCCGCGCGCGACGATGCGCTCGCCGCCGCGCTGACAGCGGCTGCGGATTATGTATCGGGAGAAATTGCCTCATGACGACCCCCCAAAAGCCACCCTTTACGGGCGCACTGCCGCTGACCTTTTCGCCCGAAGTTGCCAGCGCACAGCAGACCGGCGCACCTGTCGTGGCGCTCGAATCCACCATCATCACCCACGGCATGCCCTGGCCGCAGAATGTAGAAACCGCGCGCGCGGTCGAAGACGCCGTGCGCGGGGCAGGGGCGGCGCCTGCGACCATCGCCATCATGGCAGGGCGCATTCACATCGGGCTGACCGATGCCGAGCTTGACGCGCTGGGGCAGGCCAAGGGGGTGGCAAAACTCAGCCGTGCCGATCTGGCGGCCTGTCTGACCAGGGGGGATGTCGGCGCCACAACCGTGGCCGCCACAATGATCTGCGCGCATCTGGCGGGGATTTCCGTCTTTGCCACCGGGGGCATTGGCGGGGTGCACCGGGGTGCGGACACGTCATTCGATATCTCGGCCGATCTGCTGGAACTGGCAGCGACCCCAGTGACGGTGGTGGCTGCGGGGGCCAAGGCCATTCTGGACCTGCCCAAGACGCTGGAAGTGCTTGAAACGCATGGGGTTCCGGTGATCGCCTACGGGCAGGACGACTTTCCGGCCTTCTGGTCACGCACTTCGGGCCTGCGCGCGCCACTGCGGATGGACAGCGCAGCGATGATTGCGGCCGCACATGCCATGCGCGGGTTGCTGGGTCTGCCGGGTGGGCAACTGGTGGCCAACCCGATTCCGCCCGAGGCCGAAATTGCGCGCGCGGTGATCACCCCCGTGATCGAGGCGGCACTGGCTGAGGCGGCGGCGCAGGGCATTACCGCCAAACACGTCACACCCTTTTTGTTGCAGCGGATCTTCGAGATGACCGAGGGGCGGTCGCTTGCTTCAAACATCGCGCTTGTGCTGAACAACGCGCGGCTGGCGGCGGCGATTGCCATTGAATTGAACAAAATCGACAAAGCCTGATCGGTTCGGCGAAATCGGTCTGTCATGGCATTGTGAACCCGGTGCGGCAGACATAGGTTGCGGCTAACTCCGGAGAATACATGAAAGACCAACCCGCCCCCTCGCGCCGCCGCGGCCTGCTGGCCGGACTGCGCGCCTCATTCTTTACCGGGCTGGTGGTGGTCTTGCCGATCGGCCTGACGATCTATCTGATCTGGACGGTGATCGGCTGGATCGACGGCTGGATCTTGCCGCTGATCCCAGGCCCGTGGAAGCCCGACGCGCTGGTGCGCACATGGTTCGGCCCCGCGGCCACGATACCCGTACGCGGCGTGGGGGTGGTGGTTTTCCTTGTGTTCACGGTGATCATCGGCTGGGTGGCCAAGGGCCTGATGGGCAAATCGCTTTTGAACATGGCCGAGCGTCTGGTAGACCAGATGCCGGTGGTCAGATCGATCTACAATGGCCTGAAACAGATTGCCGAAACGGTCTTTGCCCAGTCCGAAACGAATTTTGAACGGGCTTGCCTCGTGCAATATCCAAAGGAAGACATCTGGGCCATCGGATTTGTCTCGACCCGCGCCAAGGGCGAATTGCAGGCCAAGATGAACGACAGGGGATATCAGGCCGTGATTTCGGTCTTTCTGCCCACCACGCCAAACCCGACATCAGGGTTCCTGCTCTATGTGCCCGAAGCGGACGTGATCTATCTGGACATGAAGATCGAGGATGCGGCCAAGCTGATCATCTCGGCGGGGTTGGTTTACCCAAATGGCAAGACCGGCGAGGCGGTGCTGGTGCAAAACCCTTCAGGCAAGTAGCGACTCAAGATCGAGCGAGGCGTTCTGGCCCAGATCGCTGCGATGTCGGCCCAGAAACGCATCTGCTGCTGCCCGCCCCGCCGCCTTCAGCCGGACAAACAGTGCGGGCGAAGGGGTCCGCTTGGTACTGGACGGCAGCTCGGTCATCAGCGCCTCATCAGCGATCAGGTGCATCAGAACCTGTTTCATGCGGCCCTTTTCCATCCGCCCCTCGGCTATCAGCCGGCGCACAAAGGAAATGGCGCGAAGGTCGGACAGAAGGGCAGTGTTGAAGCCGATCTCGGTCACCCGATCGCCGATATCCATGGGCGACATCGGCAGGCCTTCGCGGACAAAGGGATTGATGGCGACCAGAAGGATATCGTCTGGCAAATCCTTCTCATAGAGCGGATAGAGCGCCGGGTTGCCGGAATAGCCGCCGTCCCAGTAATGGTGGCCATCAATCTGAACCGCCTGAAACACCGATGGCAGGCAAGCCGATGCCAGCAGCGCGTCCGGCGTCACATCCTGACCCTTGAACACGCGACCGCGCCCGGTTTCCACGCAGGTGGCACCGATGAAAAGGCGTGGGCCGTCGTTGCGGTGGACTTTGCTGAAATCCAGCCGCGCGACGACCGGGGCGAGGGGGTTCTGCCACGCAGCGCCCCAAGCATAGGGCGTGTAGAACTGCGCCGCGATGCTGCTGGCCGACAGGGGCGTCATACTGTCAGCAATCTTGGCGGCGGCCTGGATCCCGGGCATGAACGGTTGCATCCAGGCGGCAAGCCGCAGGTCCGACACCCCCGCCACGTCGGCCCACAGCCTGTCAAGGCTGTCGCGCGCGCCCTGATGCCCCCCATCGATCAGCCCGGCCTTCAGCGCAGCGCCGTTGAGCGCGCCCGCCGAGGTGCCCGAGACGGCGGCAATTTCGATGCCATCGTCTTCGAGGATACGGTCCAGAACGCCCCAGGTGAATGCGCCATGCGCGCCGCCACCCTGCAGGGCCAGATTGATGCGTATGGTCATGCCCGCCCCTTTTCCATGGTCCTATCTGGGGCTTTCTGCAGTGCAGCACAAGGGTGGGGCTTGCATCGGCTTGGGGGTTGGGGTAACGACGCGCCACTTCACAGGCAGAGCTTGGGCTTTTTGGGGGAGACATCCCCAAAGGGTCCGCCGGTTGGGGCGGGGCAGGTGCCTCGTTTTCAAGAGGCTTTGCCGAGGTCAAAACCGGAAAGGAAAGACGACCATGGCTCTTCCAGAGTTTACCATGCGCCAATTGCTTGAAGCAGGCGTACACTACGGCCACCAGACGCAGCGCTGGAACCCGAAGATGGGTGAATACATCTACGGCGACCGCAACGGCATCCACATTCTTGATCTGACGCAGACCGTTCCCTTGCTGGATCAGGCGCTGAAAATCGTGCGCGACACGGTGGCCAAGAACGGGCGCATCCTGTTTGTTGGCACCAAGCGCCAGGCACAAAAGCCGATCGCCGAGGCCGCCGAGAAATGCGCGCAGTTCTACATGAACCACCGCTGGCTGGGTGGCACGCTGACCAACTGGAAAACCGTTTCCCAGTCGATCCAGCGCCTCAAGCAGTTCGACGAGCGTCTGGCCAACGGCGCCGAGGGCATGACCAAGAAAGAGCGCCTGAACATGGAACGTGAGCAGGGCAAATTGCAAGCCTCGCTTGGTGGCATCCGTGAGATGGGCGGCACGCCCGACCTGATCTTCATCATTGATGTGGGCAAGGAAGATCTGGCAATCCTCGAAGCCAAGAAGCTGGGCATCCCGGTTGTGGCTGTGGTCGACACCAACTGCTCGCCACGCGACGTGGATTATGTGATTCCCGGCAATGACGACGCCGCTCGCGCGATTGCGCTCTATTGCGACCTGATCAGCCGCGCAGCCCTTGATGGCATGACCGCGCAGATGGGTGCGGCGGGCGTCGATCTGGGTGCGCTGGATGTGGCGCCGGAAGAAGAGGCCATTGCCGAAGCCTGAGATCGGGCTTTGACGATGCTGTTACACGGCGGGGTTTATACCCCGCCGATCCTTAATTTGCAGGAGCACCCCGAATGACAGTCACCGCAGCAATGGTGAAAGAACTGCGCGAAGCGACCGGCGCAGGCATGATGGACGTGAAAAAGGCGCTGACGGAAAGCAATGGCGACATGGAAGCGGCCGTTGACTGGCTGCGCACCAAGGGCCTTGCCAAGGCCGCCAAGAAGGCCGACCGCGTCGCTGCCGAAGGACTGATCGGTGTGGCTGTGAAGGCTGGCCGTGGCGTGGCGGTAGAGGTAAACTCGGAAACCGACTTTGTCGCGAAGAATGTCGATTTCCAGACCCTCGTGCGCGAGGTGACCAAGGTGGCCCTTGAGACGGCGGACACAGTTGAAGTGCTCAAGGCCTCGCACCTGAACGGCGAACCTATCGAGCAGGTTGTGAACGGTGCCATCGCGCGCATCGGTGAAAACATGACGCTGCGCCGGATGCACGTTCTGGAAGGGGACACGGTTGTGTCCTACGTCCATAATGCCGCAGCCGATGGCATGGGCAAGATCGGCGTGCTGGTCGCGCTGAAGGGCCCGGCCGAGGCCGCTGCCGTGATCGGCAAGCAGTTCGCAATGCACATCGCCGCCACGGCGCCGTTGTCGCTGTCCGAAGCCAGCCTGGACCCGTCGGTGGTCGAGCGTGAGTTGACCGTGCAGACGCAAAAGGCGCTTGAAGAGAACGCCTCATCGGCAAAGCCAAAGCCGGATACAGTGATCCACAACAACATCATCCCAGGCCGCATGAAGAAATTCCTGTCCGAGGTCACGCTGCTGGGTCAGGCCTTTGTGATCAACCCAGACCTGACCGTGGAACAAGCCGCCAAGGATGCCGGGGTCGAGATCACCGGGTATGCGCGTGTGGCCGTGGGCGAAGGCATCGAAAAGAAGGAAGAGGATTTCGCAGCCGAAGTGGCCAAGATGGTCCAGGGCTGATCCTTCTTTCGGTCCGCAAATGGGGGGCGGCCTTCGGGCCGTCCTTTTTCATTGCAGGGGGCCGGAGCAGAACCCGCGTCTGCATGATGGCTTTATCGTATAATCAATATTATGTAAAATATCTGTCGTGCTGGACCCTTGGGCGAAACCCCGCTATGCAACGCCAAACGCACATGAGGCCCAGATGTTCGACCGCTCCATCAAGATCGCCCCGTCGATCCTGTCTGCAGACTTCGCCAATTTCGGCGCCGAGATTGACGCCATCGAGGCGCAAGGCGCCGACTGGGTGCATGTTGATGTGATGGACGGGCATTTTGTGCCGAACCTGACCTTCGGACCCGCGACATGCGCCGCAATTCGCAAGCATATCAAGGGCGTGATGGACGTCCATCTGATGATCTCATTGGTCGATGCCTCTATCGACGCCTACGCCAAGGCTGGCGCCGACGTGATCACCGTGCATCCTGAAGCCGGACCCCACATTCACCGAACCTTGCAGTCCATCCGTGCCAGCGGCGCCAAGGCGGGTCTGGCGCTGAACCCAAGTACGGGTCTGGATGCGATCCCATATCTGCTCGATATGGTGGATCTGGTTTGCGTAATGACCGTAAATCCCGGATTTGGCGGACAAAAATTCATTCACAGCCAGATCGGCAAAGTTCGCGCCTTGCGCGATATGATCGGTGACAGGCCTATCCACATCGAGATCGACGGCGGTGTCACGCCAGACACGGCACCGCTGGTTGCGGCTGCCGGCGCGGATGTTCTGGTTGCCGGTTCAGCTGTATTCAGTGGCGGTTCTGTTGCAAATCCGGAGGTTTACGGCGCAAACATCACCCGGATTCGCAACGCTGCCGAGGCCGTGCGTGGATAATCCAGGCCTCATCTTTGATCTGGACGGCACGCTGATCGATTCAGCTCCCGACATTCACGCCTCGGTCAATCTGGTGATGGCCGAGGTGGACCTTCCCCCGTTTACTGCGGCGCAGGTTCGCGGATTTATCGGTGGCGGGGTCGAGATCTTGCTGCTGCGCTGCCTGACCGCGCGCAACCTGTCGCACGATGCAGACCTGCACCGCCGTATGACGGCCCGATTTCTGGAGGTTTACGAGACCGCGCATGCCTTGACCACGCTTTATCCCAATGTGGCCGAGGTTCTTGCCACATTGCCCAACCGCCTCGCAATCTGCACCAACAAGCCCAACGCACCGACTCGTTCCGTCCTGCGCCATTTCGACCTGATGGACCTGTTCCCCGTGATCATCGGGGGCAATACCCTTGCACAGAAAAAACCCGACCCTGCGCCGCTTTTGGAAGCCATCCGCCAGATGGGGGGCGCCCCTGCCCTGTTCATAGGCGACTCAGAGGTGGACTCCGCCACGGCACATGCCGCCCGCGTGCCGTTTGTTCTGTTTACAGAAGGCTACCGCAAGACTGCTGCCGAAGATCTGGGCGCCGTTGCACGGTTTGCCAATTGGCGGGAGCTGCCAGGCCTGCTAGAAAACTTACAACGTAAGTAGATCTCTCGCATTCAAATCTTTGACCGGACAACAGAAACGCGCTACAAATCGCGTGGGATGAGGCATTTGCGCGCAGGCGCGCTACCAAGGGGACTCACATGACGGCGGTTTTGCCGCTTTTGACCCGCATCGCCGAGGGTACTTCGGTGGACGCAGTCTGGTCGCTTGTCAACGAATTCTACCGGCCCTTGGGGTTTGAGCGGGCGAATTACGGCTTTACCCGCTATCTCCATGCCCGCACCAACATCGGCGACCCCGATGATGCAATTTTTCTGACCACGGGTGACGCCGACTATGCGCGGCAGTATTTTCACAATGGCTTTTACGCACGCACACCTGTTTATCGCTGGGCCGTTTCGAACACTGGTGCGTGCACGTGGAGATGGGTGCGCGATGCGTTCGAAGCCGGAAGACTGACGCCGGAAGAGGCAGATGCCGTGCGTTACAATGCCGCCCGCGGAATCCATGCCGGCGTCTCGATCAGCTTTCCGGAAACGACCACCCGGTCCAAGGGAGCACTCGGGTTGGTTGCGAATGTCGATATCAGCATGGATCAGGTCGAAGTCATCTGGGAGGCGCATGGCCCCGAGATCCTCGCCGTTGCACACATGATGCACCTGAAAATCATCATGTTGCCACAACCCACAGCCCGTCGCAGCCTGACTGAACGGCAGCGTCAGGCCCTTGAATGGGTGGCCGATGGCAAGACAACGCAGGATGTGGCGATGCTGATGGAGGTGTCGGCCGCGATGGTGGAAAAGCATCTGCGTCTTGCGCGTGAGGCGCTGTCGGTCGAGACGACGACCCAGGCGGTTGCCAAAGCCTCGCTTCTGAATTTGATCTTCCAACGGGTGGCCCGCACCCAAAACGGACACAGCAACGCAAACCGCCGGCTGGTAGGGATTTCCTGACTTACCTTGCGTCACCCTTTGCTGCATCCTGACCCTGTTCCGTAAGGGATGGCCCTCGGGCCTATTGGAACGGCAGGCGGCCGACGGTGCAATTTCACCGGCCGAATCGCATGTCTTTTTACCGTGGGCAGACGCTTTTCCTGGTCTGCCCTGTTTTCGGACGCGTGATTTATTGAGATTGCGCGTCCGGTTGCAAGACCGCACCTGTCCTCATCCCCAATGGAGATGGTGCACCCGGACTGCGGTGCGTCCCATATCATCAGGGGCGCACCGTTCTGAGTAAACGTCCAGCCAGTCATCCGATCAATTGTGGTGCACCCAGCACGATTCGAACGTGCGACCTTTGCCTTCGGAGGGCAACGCTCTATCCAGCTGAGCTATGGGTGCCTGCCCATCTCTATACCCGCCCGCCGCGCGTGCTGCAACGGGGGATCAGGCGAAAAGATCGTGGCAAAGTTCCAATGCCGAGATCAACACATCGACCTCATCCGTGGTATTGTACATCCCAAATGAGGCGCGACAGGTGGCGCCGACACCCAAATGCGCCATCAGCGGCATGGCACAATGTGTGCCCGCCCGCACTGCGACGCCGCGCTTGTCGAGCACGGTCGAGATGTCGTGGGCATGCGCGGCCCCGTCGAGGGTGAAGCTGAAGATTGCGCCCTTGGTCTTTGAATTGCCTTGAACAGTCAGCCAGTTCAAACCGGCAAGCCTTGATGTGGCGTAGTCGCGCAAGGCACGCTCATGCGTGGCAATCGACTCGATGCCGATCCCCATCATGTAGTCCAGCGCAACGCCCATCCCGATCTGCTGCACAATGCCGGGAGTACCTGCCTCAAACTTCATCGGGGGGTCGTTATAGATGACCGTGTCGCGCGTCACCTCACGTATCATGTCGCCGCCACCCAAAAACGGGCGCATCTCGGCCATTCTTTCCCGACTTATGAAGATCGCGCCGGAACCACTTGGACCGTATAGCTTATGACCCGTAATTGCAAAGAAGTCGCATCCCATGGCGGCCACATCGATGGGCATGTGGACGGCACTTTGGCTGCCGTCTACCAAGACGGGAACACCCTTGGCATGCGCCCCACGGCAAATCGCGGCCACATCCACAACCGAGCCCAGCACGTTCGACATCTGCGTCACGGCCACAAGCCTTGTGCGCGGGCCAATCGCGTCGATCATCGCCTGCGGATCAAGATCACCGTTTGCATCACATTCGACCCACTTCAGCACAACGCCCTGCCGTTCGCGCAAGAAATGCCACGGCACGATATTGGCGTGGTGCTCCATGATGCTCAGAACGATCTCGTCACCGGCCTGAAGGCGCGGCGCCGCCCAAGCGTAGGCGACCAGATTTATCGCCTCGGTCGTGCCAGTGGTGAACACAATCTCATCTTCCGAGGGCGCGTTCACAAAGCGGGCGACAATGCCGCGAACGGCCTCATATTTGTCGGTCGCAAGGTTGGAAAGGTAGTGCAAGCCTCTGTGAACATTTGAATATTCCATGGAATATGCATGCGTCATCGCATCGATCACAACCTTGGGTTTTTGCGCCGAAGCTCCGTTGTCCAGATAGACGAGCGGTTTGCCGTTTACCTGACGCGACAGAATAGGAAAATCGGCCCGAACGGCCGCCACATTAAACATCACTGCACCCCTGCGCCCATGAACGGCACCATCACAATGGCCAGCACGAAGCCCATGGCCAGCATCGACAGGATCACGCCAAGAAACGTCAACCCTACCGATTTGAACTTGTGAACTTCGGCCACAAAGTTGCTGAGAAGCCAGAGGAAAATTGCAATCGATGCAAATCCCACCACGTCAGCCAGTTGCGGCAGGACCATTTGCACCACAACCTGCACCACCTGAAGGATCAGCAAAATGAACTGCAGCCACACCATCAGGATCAGCACATCATCAAAGCGGCCGACCCCGCCGCGCCAGCGGCCGATCCAGACGATCGCGTTGGCTGCGACCAGCATCAGCGCCGCTTGTAAAAGCGCTGTGCGGAACGGACTGGCCATGGCAGCACCCATCTGGGCCTTCATCTCTGCGGGCATCACCCCAAAGGACACATGTGCCAGCACCGAGGACAAAACCGCCATCAGCGCAAACGCCGCCCATCGCGCAGAGACCGGCACCTGCGCCCCGATCACCTTGCGTGCACCCTCACGCGGGCTTTGAACGGTGAAGCGGGCCAATGACAGCAGATCTTGCAGACTCGGGTTCATTCAGCGTTCCGCCTCGATCATCATGTTCACCCAAAGATAAAGGAAACCTGCCAGTACCAGAACCCCCATTGCTGTCGCAGGTACGCCCTGCCCCAAAAACCCCGCAAGAATCCCATTGGCAAGCATTACTGGTGTCGTGGCAAGCAAGGCCCAGAACAGCGCCAGCCGGGATGAGAACCAGGTCCCCTGCCCGCCGATGGCGTGCGCCGCCAGATGGCTGACGGCTGCCAGCGCATAGGCGATCAGCGGCACGATGAAGAGGCTGGCCAACAGCGCGCCCCCCATCCTCGCGTCCAGGGGCACTTCCGGGTTCAAATGTGCGGCGCGCGCAAGGGCCGGCCACTGCGCCAGAAAGATCAGCGCACAGGCACCAAAGACCGTGGCCAGGGCTCGGTCCTCGCGCGGGCCTGCGTTCAGTTTGCCCCGGATGAAGTTGCGGGGGCGGCGCCATGCACGGGCAATGTCTTGTATGACCCCCATCAGTGTTCGTGGCGTTGCAGCCAGCCTTCCAATCGGGCGCGCACATCCTCGGCTATGGTCTCATCCGCAATTTCAGCAATCGCCTCGGACAGAAACGCAAGCACCAGAAGCGATTGCGCCGTACGCTTTGGCACACCGCGCGATTGCAGGTAGAACAGCGCCACCTCATCTATCGCACCCGAGGTGCTGCCGTGGCTGCACTTCACATCGTCCGCATAGATCTCAAGCTCTGGCTTGGCAAGGAACTGGCTGTCCCCGTCGAGCAACAGGCTTTGGCTGATCTGGTAACCGTCGGTTTTTTGTGCACCCGCCTTGACCAGAATCTTGCCCTGAAACACGCCGACCGCGCCGTTTTTCAGCACTTTCTTGAACACCTGACGACTTTCGCAACGCTGACCCTCGTGGGTTACAAACACCGTGTCATCATGGTGGAAATCGCCGTCCCCCATGGCTGCACCTGCGACATGCGCCACCGCATCATCGCCCACAAGTTCGATCACCGCATCGTTTCGCGTCAGTCGGCCATTCGCGGTCAACGTAAACGATTTGAACAGCGCGCCGTCGCCCACGCGGGCAAAGACATGCGTGGCCGCACGGCGCTGATGGTCGCGGCCCTGCGCGCGTATGTGGTGGAACCGCCCGCCCGCTGCGACATCGACCTCCATCACAGAGTTGAACCGTGCAGCCCCTGGCCCATTTTCAAGAACCGTCACTTCGGCCCCGGCTTCAACCTTGATACAGTGGTGCAAAAGCGCATCTGAAGTCTCTGATTCGTGGTGATAAATCAGCGATATCGGTCGCTGCGCGGCGCCGGTCGCGCGGATCAGGACACCGTCCGTGGAAAAGGCCGAGTTGAGGGTCGCAAGTGGTCGCTCCACCGGCGTCTGTCCCCGGGTTTCAAGCACGCCATACAATTCGCGCGCCCAATGGATATCTGCCGCGGCGGCCTCGGCCAACCGCGAGATCTCGATCCCCGCGAGCGCCGGATCATCAGAGGCGTCAGCATCGAAGACACCATCACGAAAGACCAGCTTTACCCTGTCCAGCCCGTCAAATTCCATCGGTTCATCGCCGCCATCGAACAGTGCGGCAGCGGGTGCCTCTGGGTCGGTCAAAGTGGTGGGGTTGGTATAGCGCCAGTATTCGTCTCGCTTCACCGGCAGACCCATCGCCGTCAGACGGCTCAGAGCGCCAGTGCGCGCGGCGCCCAGCCACCCTGCCCCGTCGAACGAAAGCCCCGCGATATGCGCAGCCAGCGCGTCGGCTTTTGCCGCTGCAACCGCCATCACTCGGCCTCCGCCAAAAGGCCGGTATAGCCATTGTTTTCCACCTCGAGCGCCAGTTCAGGCCCGCCTGTCTTGATGATCCGTCCGGCGGCCATGATATGCACAAAATCAGGTTCGATATGGTCCAGAAGCCGTTGATAATGCGTGATGACAAGAAAAGACCGGCCCGCACCTCGCAGAGCGTTCACGCCTTCGGCCACCAGTTTCATCGCATCGACATCAAGGCCAGAGTCGGTTTCGTCAAGGATGCACATCCTTGGCTCAAGCATTGCCATCTGCAGAATCTCGTTTCGCTTTTTCTCGCCACCTGAAAAGCCCACATTTACCGGGCGTTTCAGCATGTCGGCGTCGATTTTCAGCGCCTTGGCCTTTTCACGCACCAGTTTCAGAAACTCGCCTGCGGTCAGTTCGGATTCACCCCGGGCTTTTTTCTGTGCATTCACGGCCGTGCGCAGGAAGGTCATGTTGCCCACCCCTGGAATTTCGACCGGATACTGAAAGGCAAGGAACAGACCTGCGGCGGCGCGCGCTTCGGGCGCCATGTCCAGCAATTCCTCGCCCAGAAGGCTGACCGAGCCTTGCGTCACGGTATAGCCCTCGCGCCCCGCCAACACATATGACAGCGTCGATTTGCCCGACCCGTTCGGTCCCATGATCGCATGCACTTGGCCCGAGCCGATGGACAGATCAACTCCGTGAAGAATGACCTTGTCTTCTTCCTCAAGTTTGACGTGCAGGTTCTTGATCTCAAGCATGATTTAGCCTTCTTGGCCCATAGGGCGCACCGTTTATTGGGGTTTCAGAAACCAGCCCATCACCCATGACAGGCGATTGACGGGAAAAGCGGTGGGTTCCACCGAAAACTCGGCCATGCGACCATGCATGGCCTTGGGGCGAAACATTTCTTCCACGCCATGATAGGCGATCCGCTCGGCATAATCGTCAAACAGCACCGTCACGGGGCGCGAGATGCGAAACGCAGTCGCCAGCAGGCAGGCGGGCCGAAAGCGCCCGTCGATCAGCACCACGTCGGGGTGCTCGAACCCCGGCAGATCCCAGACCGACAGCGCATAATCGGGGAACCGTCGGAAGGCGGCGACACCTTCGGGCATACCCCATTTCCGGGTCGGCCCCACATCGGCATGATGCAGCGTGACACGGCCCTTTGCCGGGCGGCTGTCAAACCATGCCTGCATGTTGGCGCACCAGGCCGCGTCACTTTCGACGGAGAACACTGTCTTGCCCATATCAGCGGCAAGCGCAGTAGACCCGCCCGACCCATATTCCACAATCACGCCAGCCCCGCGATAGGCGGCCGCCAGTGCCTCGGCCTCGGCCTCGGGCAAGGTCAGGAACGGGCGGTCGATATGCGCCATCTCAGCCAACCGAGCCCTCGAGGCTGATCGCCACAAGGGCTTGCGCCTCCATCGCAAATTCCATCGGCAGCGCCTGAAGAACCTCTTTGCAGAACCCGTTCACGACCAGCGCCACGGCCTCTTCCTCATCCATTCCGCGCGAGCGGCAATAGAACAGCTGGTCCTCATCCACCTTCGACGTGGTCGCCTCGTGTTCGACGCGGCTCGAGTTGTTTTTGACTTCGATGTAGGGAACCGTATGGGCGCCGCATTTGTCCCCGATCAGCAGGCTGTCGCACTGGGTATAGTTGCGGCTGTCGATGGCCTTTGGGTGCATCGACACCAGCCCGCGATAGGTGTTCTGCGCGCGCCCCGCGCTGATCCCTTTCGACACGATCCGGCTTTTCGTCCGCTTGCCCAAGTGGATCATCTTCGTTCCGGTGTCGGCCTGCTGGGCGTTGTTGGCGATGGCAATCGAGTAGAATTCCCCCTGACTGTCGTCACCGCGCAGAATGCACGACGGGTACTTCCAGGTGATGGCCGAGCCGGTTTCCACCTGCGTCCACATCACCTTGGCCCGCGCCTCACGGCAATCGGCGCGCTTGGTGACGAAATTATAAATGCCACCCACGCCATTTTCATCGCCGGGATACCAGTTCTGCACGGTCGAATACTTCACCTCGGCATCCTCGAGGATCACCAGTTCCACCACGGCCGCATGCAACTGGTTGGTGTCGCGCTTGGGTGCCGTGCAGCCCTCAAGGTAGCTGACGTAGGACTTGCGGTCGGCGATGATCAGCGTGCGTTCAAACTGTCCGGTATTCTCGGCGTTGATACGAAAGTAGGTCGACAGTTCCATCGGGCAGCGCACACCGGGCGGAATGTAGACAAACGATCCGTCCGAAAACACGGCTGCATTCAGCGTGGCAAAGAAGTTGTCCGATTGCGGCACAACACTGCCTAAATACTTCTTCACCAGTTCGGGATGCTCGCGCACCGCCTCGGAGATCGAGCAGAAGATCACCCCGGCCTTGGCCAATTCGGCCTTGAATGTGGTGCCCAACGAGACGGAATCGAACACCGCATCAACGGCCACGCGCCGTTCACCCTCGGGTGCCTCGACCCCCGCCAGAAGCGCCTGTTCTTTCAACGGAATTCCAAGTTTCGCATAGGTCGCAAGCAGCTTTGGGTCCACGTCGTCCAGCGACTTGGGCTTGATCTCCATGCTTTTGGGCTTGGCGTAGTAATACTGGTCCTGATAGTCGATGGTAGGATAGTTGACCATCGCCCAGGTCGGTTCTTCCATCTTCAGCCAGCGGCGGTACGCGGCCAGACGCCAGTCCAGCATCCACTGCGGTTCTTCGTTCTTGGCAGAAATCAGGCGTACTATGTCTTCGGAAAGGCCCTTGGGGGCATACTCCATCTCGATATCCGTTTCCCAGCCATATTTGTACTTGCCTGACATGGCCTGAACGGTCTCAATCGTTTCCCGATCAACCCCTTCGCGCACTTCTGTCTCAAGCGTATCCATCGGCTATATCCTCGTATTTCTAAAGCCTTGCGGCCCATATTTCATGTGACACGCAACCGTGCCTTAGCGTAGGCCGCCGTCCAGACGTCGGCAAAGCGCAGGATATCTTCGCGCGCAAGCCCCGGGCCCAGCGATAAACGGACCGCCTGCGCGGCAAGCCCGCTGTCGAACCCCATTGCGGCAAGCACACGGCTGGAGCGCACCTTGCCCGATGAGCACGCCGAGCCTGCCGATACCGCAAATCCCGCCAGATCCATCGCCATCACCTGCGTTTCGCCCTTCCAGCCCGGCGCAATCATGCACAAGGTGTTGGGAAGGCGCACCGCTTCTTTCCCGACAGAAATAGTCTTGTTTGCGCCGGCGGACAATGCCAAATCTAGAATATTTCTAAGTTCGGCCACCTCATCCCAAACGCCGTCGGCCAGATCGCGCGCCGCCGCCGTTGCCGCCGCCGCAAAGCCCGCAATGCCAATGACGTTCTCGGTGCCAGCGCGGCGCCCCATCTCCTGGCCACCGCCGCGCATCCGGGCTTGCACGTCCAGCCCGCGGCGCAGGACCACCGCACCCACGCCCTTGGGGCCGCCCAACTTGTGCGCAGAAATCAGACCCATGTCGCAGCCCAGCCAGTTGAACGACATCGGAATTTTGCCAAACGCTTGCGTCAGGTCAGACACCACAACCCCCTGCGGCAGATCCTGAATGATTCCGGTTTCCGAATTCGCCAACTGAACGCAGGCTTGCGCTGGGGTGTCCACCGCCACGCGCCCGTCGGTGTCGACGGCAAAGACCGGGTCACACCAGGCTGCAACTGCCTCATGCTCGATCTCGGCGCAGGCCAGATCGCGCCCGGCACAGGCCATAGCGGCGCCTTCGGTGGCGCCCGACGTAAAGACGATATCGGCCCCATCTGCGCCCAACGCCGTCGCGATATCGGCCCGCGCGCGTTCAATCAGCGCCTTGGCCGCCCGCCCTTCGGCATGCACGGACGATGGATTTCCGACAACATCCATAGCCGAAATCATGGCAGCCCGCGCTTCGGGGCGCAGCGGAGTAGTGGCATTCCAGTCAAGAAAGACGCGGGGATTTGATCGGGGGATCATTCCTCATCCACCACTCGGAACAGGGCCGGCACTGCCGGGCACGGCTGCATTTCATTGCGAATCACATCGGAAAGCCGCGTCTGATGCAAGAAAACATAGACATTGGCCGAAAGCCCCTCCCACAGCCGGTTGGTCAGGCTTTGGGCGCGGGTTCCCGACACGCCGCCGCTGGCCCCTGCCCCGGTGTGCATCGCATCTACCGTCTCGTCCACGGCGCCCATCACCTCAGATACCCGGATCGCATCGGCACTGCGCGCCAGCTTATAGCCGCCGCCCGGGCCACGCACGGCCTCGACCAGTCCAGCGCGCCGCAATTTGACGAACAACTGCTCCAGATACGGCAGCGAGATGTCCTGCCGGCGCGCAATCGCCGCCAAAGACACGAGATTCTCGGCCTTGGCCCCGCCTTTCGCTTCGGCGAGTGCGAGGTCAGCAAGCGCCACCATTGCATAGCGCCCCTTGGTCGACAGTTTCATCGCATGAACCCCCATTGGACAGCCCCATTTCGCGCAAATGGATTGACGCGGCCGCAGCGGGACATTACCTGAAAACCAACCCCGAGGGTGGCCGCGCGCCGCCCTTAGAACCGTTCTAGATACGCCGAGCGACAGCGTCAAGAAATCGCAGGCGGGAAAGTCAGGCTACGTACACATGCCCGAAGTCATCTTCGCAGGCCCCGAAGGGCGCCTTGAGGGACGTTATCACCCGCAAAAGGAAAAGGACGCGCCGATTGCAATCGTGCTGCATCCGCATCCGGCCTACGGCGGGACGATGAACAACAAGGTGGTCTACAACCTGCACTACGCCTTTTACAATCTGGGCTTCACCGTCTTGCGGTTCAACTTCCGAGGCGTGGGGCGCAGTCAGGGCGAGTATGATCAGGGCATCGGCGAATTGTCGGATGCGGCAAGTGCACTCGACTATCTGCAAAACATGAACACCAACGCCAAGCATTGCTGGGTGGCGGGATTCAGCTTTGGCGCCTGGATCGGAATGCAACTGCTGATGCGCCGCCCCGAGATCACGGGGTTCATCTCGGTGGCACCCCCAGCAAACCTTTATGACTTCAGCTTTCTTGCGCCTTGCCCGTCGTCGGGACTTGTCATCAACGGCACCGCCGACAAGGTGGCACCGCCGAAAGATACCAAATCGCTCGTGAACAAACTGCATGAGCAAAAGGGCATCACCATCACCCACACCGAAATTGAGGGCGCCGACCATTTCTTCAAGGATGAAGAGGCACACATGACGCCGATGATTACCACCGTTTCGAATTATGTCCGCCGTCGCATGGGCGAAACGAGCCGCTGACATGGCTGATTTCATTCAGGATCTTGCCGATGGGCTGGCCCGCGACACGCTGGAAAGCCAGACCGAACTGATGGATGACTACTTCTTTGAGAAGGTGGCAAAGGTGGTCGGCGCTTCGTCGCCCACCTTGCAGGACGCCTTCATGACGTCGATCCGGATCCGCCTTTCGGAACGCAGAGGACGCGAATTTCTGGAAAAGGCGCTTGCCACCAAACGCAGCGGCGGTCGCCTCCCCGACGCCCCGCCCGAGGCCGAAAAGGGCGGACATTGAGCAGCCGTCTTGACGCCCAGTTCGCCTTTCTGAACGAGGCGGACCAACTGAAATCGGTTTTGCGCGCAACCACGCTGGTCGATGGATCGCGCCCCGAGAATTCGGGCGAACACTCGTGGCATCTGGCGCTTTATGCCTTGGTTCTCGCCGATCAGGCCGGCCCGGCGGTGGATATCAACCGCGTGCTCCGTATGCTGCTGATCCACGATCTGGTCGAGATTGATGTAGGCGACGTGCCGATACATTCGGCAAACGGTCAGGCCCATGCAAGCGCAGATACCCTAGCCGCCGAAGCCCGCGCCGCTGCGCGCATTTTTGGACTTCTTCCCAAAGATTTGGGGGATGATCTTCATGCGTTGTGGCAAGAATTTGAGGCCGCCCTGACCCCCGAGGCGATCTTTGCCAAATCCCTGGACAGGGTGCAGCCGGTGATGGCCAACCTGATGTCCGGCGGAGGCACGTGGAAAACCTATGATGTCACCGCAGAGCAGCTTGAAACCCGTGTCGGCGCCAAGATTGCCCGCGGCGCGCCGGCGCTCTGGGATTGGCTGAGGGCCAGGACGGCTCCCTTCTTCGCACGCTGACGCGGCGCGCATCGTTTCATGCGCCTTTCGGTATGCAATTGCATACAAGTCTGGTCAAAGCGGGCTCTTTATGCTACTGCCACGCAAGTTTCCACCTTACCGAAAGGGCCGCGACCCATGTCGAAGATCAAGGTAAAAAACCCCGTCGTTGAATTGGACGGCGATGAGATGACCCGCATCATCTGGACCTTCATCAAACAAAAACTGATCCTGCCCTATCTCGACATCGATCTGAAGTACTACGACCTCAGCATCGAAAGCCGCGATGCGACCGAGGATCAGATAACAATTGATGCCGCCGAGGCGATCAAGGCGCATGGCGTGGGCGTGAAATGCGCAACAATCACCCCCGATGAGGCGCGCGTCGCGGAATTTGGCCTTAAACAGATGTGGCGCAGCCCCAATGGCACCATCCGCAACATACTGGGCGGCGTGATCTTCCGCGAACCTATCATCTGCCGCAATGTTCCCCGCCTTGTGCCGGGGTGGACGCAGCCCATTGTCGTTGGCCGTCACGCCTTTGGCGACCAGTATTGCGCGACCGATTTCCGCTTTCCCGGGGCGGGAAAGCTGTCGATCAAGTTTGTAGGCGACGACGGCACCACGATCGAGCGTGAGGTCTATTCGGCCCCTTCCGCGGGCGTCTACATGGCGATGTACAATCTGGATGACAGCATCACAGACTTTGCCCGCTCATCGCTGAACTACGGGCTGGTCAAGGGCTGGCCGGTGTTCCTCAGCACCAAGAACACCATCCTCAAGGCCTATGACGGGCGCTTCAAGGACCTGTTCCAGAAGGTTTATGAAGAAGAATTCGAGACCCGGTTCAAGGCCGCGGGGATCCATTACGAACATCGCCTGATAGACGACATGGTGGCTTCCGCGATGAAATGGTCGGGCGGCTATGTCTGGGCGTGCAAGAATTATGATGGCGATGTGCAGTCCGACACCGTTGCACAGGGTTTTGGCAGCCTTGGTCTGATGACCAGCGTGCTGATGTCACCTGATGGCAAGGTGGTTGAGGCCGAGGCCGCACACGGCACCGTCACGCGCCACTACCGCCAGCACCAAATGGGTCAGCAGACCAGCACCAACTCCATCGCGTCGATCTTTGCCTGGACCGGGGGCCTGCGCCACCGCGCCAAGTTGGACGGGAACGACGCCCTTCTGCGCTTTGCAAAAACGCTTGAGGCCGTGACGGTGCAAGCGGTTGAAGATGGCCACATGACCAAGGATCTGGCCCTGCTGGTCGGACCCGATCAGAAATGGCTGACCACGATGGGCTATCTGGAAACGGTCGACTCCTATCTGAACAAGGCGCTGCAGGGCTAGGGTGGGGGGGCCGGGCATCCGGCCCCCCAGCCGTCATTTCCGGGGGATAAAGATGTGATTGTTCGGCGCAAGCCGCGTGGCCGTATAGCCCAATCCTTCAAGCAGTTTCGCGGTTTCCGCGTAAGAGTTGTCCTTCTTCAGGATCTCGATCCAGAGCGCGGGCTTGAACGCCTTTAGCACCTTTTTCGCCCCGTTCAGAACATCCATCTGCATGCCTTCGACATCGATCTTGATAAAGCTCAGTCCCTGCATCTCTTCGGCATCGATCAGGTCATCCAGCGCCACCATCGGAATCGGACCATCCTTCGCAGGCGCAAACGAGGTGGCGCCAAGATTGCGGGCGTTGAAATGCGCGACCGCCCCGCGCCCGGATTTCGCACCGACCATACAGTTATAGGCCAGTGCCTCGGTCTGGCCGTTCAGTTCCAGATTGCGGCACAGCGTGGCATAGCAATGGGGCTGCGGCTCGAACGCCAGCACCCGGCGCGCGCCCAGCACCTTGCCGAAAAACACCGAGTGGTTTCCGATATTGGCGCCGATATCACCCACCGTCATGCCCGGTTTGATCAGGCCCATCCCTTGCACAGCCTGCAACATCTTGATTTCATAGAAGTTCCGGCGCTTCAGGATATAGCGCTGAATATAGTCATCCTGCGCATCCGGCAGCGACAGGGCAATGTCGTGCATGCCTGCGGCGTGAAAGCGCAAGATGTGCCCCTCTTCCAGCAGCGCCACCTTTTGCAGATAAAGTGCCTCATCCGTCAGGCGAACCAATTGGTCCAGCTTGCCCGACATCTCGGCCATTTCATTGGTTGAGTCATTTTTAAGAAGCGCCTCAACGACGTCCTGTGCTTGTTTTGACTGCATCTTTTACCTCATTTTATACATTTTTCGACACTTTGCCACGTTTCGCACATGAAACAAGAGCACGACGGCCACACTTGGCGCTTAAATGGGCCAACAAGGTCAGTAACGGTGTCCAAATAGCGCACTTGCCAGACCGCCCGGATGCGTTCTGAAAGCCCACTGGCAATGGGCGGGGAAACCCTGTATGGCGCTCGCAACCGCAGAAAAGTTGAAAGAGACCCCTCCGATGGAGCTTCGCAACATCGCGATCATCGCGCACGTTGACCATGGCAAGACGACCCTCGTGGACGAATTGCTGAAACAATCCGGCGCATTTCGCGACAACCAGGCCGTATCCGAGCGTGCCATGGACAGCAACGATATCGAGCGCGAGCGTGGCATCACCATTCTTGCCAAGTGCACGTCGCTGGAATGGGGCGGGATGCGGATCAACATCGTCGACACGCCCGGCCACGCCGATTTCGGGGGCGAGGTAGAACGCATCCTGAGCATGGTTGACGGCGTTGTCCTGCTGGTCGATGCGGCCGAAGGCCCGATGCCGCAGACCAAATTCGTGACCTCGAAGGCGCTTGCCCTTGGTCTGCGTCCCATCGTTGTGCTGAACAAAGTCGACAAGCCCGACGCCGAACCCAGCCGTGCGCTGAACGAGGTGTTCGACCTGTTCGCAAACCTTGGCGCGGATGATGACCAACTTGATTTCCCGGTGCTTTATGCCTCGGGCCGCTCGGGCTGGGCCGATGTCGATCTAGACGGTCCGCGCAAGGACCTGTCGTCGCTGTACGCGCTGGTGCTGAAGCATGTACCGCAGCCTTCGCAATTGTCGCGCCGGGCAGAGCCGTTCCAGATGCTGGCGACCACCCTGTCCGCCGATCCCTTCATCGGCCGCATCCTGACCGGCCGGGTCGAGGCGGGCACGCTGAAAGCGGGTGAGACGATCAAGGCCCTGTCGCGCGACGGAACCAAGCTTGAGCAGTTTCGCGTCTCGAAGGTTCTCGCCTTTCGCGGCTTGAACCAGACACCTATCGATGTGGCGGAAGCCGGCGACATCGTCACGCTTGCGGGCATGTCGAAGGCCACGGTTGCCGATACGCTCTGTGCGCTCGACGTTGACACTGCCATTCCCGCCCAGCCCATCGATCCGCCGACGATCTCGGTCACCTTCGGCATTAACGACAGCCCGCTGGCCGGCAAGGAAGGGTCCAAGGTTCAGTCGCGCGTCATCCGTGAGCGTCTGATGCGCGAAGCCGAGATCAACGTGGCGATCAAGGTCACCGACACCCCCGGTGGCGACGCGTTCGAAGTGGCGGGCCGCGGCGAATTGCAGATGGGCGTCCTGATCGAAAACATGCGCCGCGAAGGGTTCGAACTGTCGATCAGCCGCCCGCGGGTGCTGTTTCAGGACATCGACGGCGTGCGCAATGAGCCGATCGAAGAGGTCACCATCGATGTCGATGATGAATACTCGGGCGCCGTGATCGAAAAACTGACCGGACCACGCAAGGGCGATCTGGCCGAGATGAAACCCGCAGGCGCAGGCAAGACCCGCCTGATTGCTCATGTGCCTTCGCGCGGACTGATCGGCTATCACGGCCAGTTCATGACCGACACGCGCGGCACCGGCGTCCTGAACCGGGTGTTCCACGGCTGGGCCCCACACAAGGGCGCCATCGAGGGGCGTCGTCAGGGCGTGCTGGTATCGATGGAAACCGGCACTTCGGTCGCCTATGCGATGTGGAAGCTGGAAGACCGCGGCCACTTCTTCATCGGTGTGCAGGAACCGGTCTACACCGGCATGATCATTGGCGAACATAACCGCGACAACGATCTGGAAGTGAACCCGCTGAAGGGCAAACAGTTGACCAACGTGCGCGCCAGCGGCACCGACGAAGCCGTGCGCCTGACGACACCGGTAAAGCTCAGCCTCGAGCAGTGCATCGCCTATATCGACGATGACGAACTGGTTGAAGTGACACCCAAATCGGTGCGGATGCGCAAACGCCACCTCGACCCGATCGAGCGCAAGCGCAACAAGAACAAGGACTGACGAAAAGGCCCCGCTCCGGGGCCTTTTTCATGCTTCAGGCGGCGGGAAGAATCAGCGAATGGCCCGGACGGCTGATGAACTCATCCGGAAAGGTCGGCACGCCGGTATAGGCGGCCCGGCGGCACATCAGATGCACCCATCGTGGAAAATCATGCGAGGCCTCATGGTTTTTTCCAAGAGTAGCAAGGTTTTGTCGGTCGGTCTGCAGGCTGTTGCACTGCTTTGACAAAGCGGCGGAAATTTACCCGGCCTCTTCCACCACCACCAGATCACGGACAGACGCGCCTTTTGCGTGGGCCAAAGCCGCCTGATACTCGGGCGAATGATAGCACGCCACCGCCGTCTCAAGGCTGGGGAACCGCGCCACCACATTGCGGGCGCGGTCGTTGCCCTCAAGCTGGACATGGCGGCCGCCACGGGCAAGAAACACCCCGCCGTGCGCTGCAATCGCGGGGCCAGCGGCCTTGGCATACATGCCATAGGCATCCGCATCGGTCACAGTCACATGGGCAATCCACAAAGCGGTCGGCATCAGACACCCCCTTCGGTAAATGCAGCAAAGACCATTGTTTCGATCTGCTCGGCCGTCCTGCTCGACAGATCAAACGTCGCGCCACCCTGCGCAAGGTCTGGCCGCCCGCCGCCGCCCTTGCCGCCCAAGGCAGCAAGCACTTTCTGAATAGCGTCCTTGGCTGAAACCTGGGCCACAAACTCTTCGCTCACCCCAACCGCAACCGAGGTTTTCTCACCCTCGCCTGTCAGGACGATATATACGCCGGGCCCCATGCGTGCCTTCAGATCGTCGATGAAAGAAGGCAAGTTCTTGCCCCCGACCGAAGGGACCACCTTGATCTCGGCCGGCACGCCGTTGATCTGCCACTCTGACCGTTTTTTCCCAGCCCCGTCACCACCCATCGCCACCTCGCGGCGCAGTTGGGCCACCTCGTTCGCGAGCGCCCGACGCTCATCTGCCAGCGCCTTGACGCGCTCAACAACATCTGCCGGATGGGTCTTCAGGACCACTGCCACATCTGACAACCGCGCATCCTGCGCCCGCAAATGGTCCAGCGCCGCCTGCCCCGTCAGCGCCTCGATCCGCCGCACCCCGGCCGAGGATGCCACAT
This sequence comes from Rhodobacterales bacterium, assembly GCA_038205925.1. Classification (GTDB taxonomy): domain Bacteria; phylum Pseudomonadota; class Alphaproteobacteria; order Rhodobacterales; family Rhodobacteraceae; genus Pseudotabrizicola. The sequence goes on from JBBRBJ010000005.1 coordinate 54,984, forward strand.
CCCCCAGCACAACGAACGCGCCGATATCGCCCGTGCGCGCCACATGCGTGCCGCCACAGAGCTCCAGCGAATAGGTCTCGCCCTCTGTACCCTTGCCCGAGCCGTGCAGCGCGCCCATGGACACCACGCGTACCTCATCGCCATACTTCTCGCCAAACAGCGCCTGCGCGCCGATGGCACGGGCATCGTCGGGCGTCATGATTCGGGTATCAACTTGGCTGTTCTGGCGGATAAAGGCGTTCACCTCGGCCTCGACCACGGCCAACTCGGCGCCCGACAAGCCCTTGTTATGGCTGAAATCAAAGCGCAAACGATCAGGCGCATTCAGGCTGCCCTTTTGCGCCACATGATCGCCAAGGGCACGGCGAAGCGCTTCATGCAAAAGATGCGTCGCCGAATGGTTGGCGCGGATCGCGGCGCGCCGGCTGTGCGACACCTCCAGCTTGGCGGGCTGACCCCTGGTCACGCGGCCCTCAACCACCGCACCGATGTGGATGAACACGCCTGCTGCCTTTTTGGTATCCGTCACCTCGACCATCCCGGTCGCAGTGCGGATCAGGCCGGTATCCCCCACCTGACCACCGGATTCCGCATAGTAAGGCGTCTGGTTCACAACGATCTGAACCGCTTCTCCCTGCCCCGCCGTCTCGGCCAGCGCGCCACCCTGGATCATGGCTGCGATCACGCCCTCTGCGGTTTCCGTATCGTAACCCAGAAACTCGGTCGGGCCTGCGGCATCGGCGATCTCGAACCAGATCTTGCCGTCTGCCGCCTCGCCCGTACCCGACCATGCCGCGCGGGCCTTTGCCTTCTGCTCAGCCATCGCCACATCAAAACCGCTCACGTCCACCACGCGACCCCGCTCTCGCAGGGCATCCTGGGTCAGATCCAGCGGGAAGCCATAGGTGTCATAGAGCTTGAAAGCCGCTGCCCCCGGCAGATTGGCACCCTCGGGCAGATGCCCCATTTCGTCGTCCAGCAGCTTCAACCCGCGCTCAAGCGTAGTCTTGAAGCGTGTCTCCTCCAGCTTCAGCGTCTCTTCGATCATTGACTGCGCACGGGCAAGCTCGGGGTAGGCCCCACCCATCTGGCGCACCAGCGCAGGCACAAGGCGGAACATCACGGGGTCTTGCGCGCCCAGCATGTGGGCATGGCGCATGGCCCGGCGCATGATGCGGCGCAAAACATAGCCGCGTCCCTCGTTCGAGGGCATGACACCGTCTGCAATCAGAAAACTGGTTGCGCGCAGGTGATCGGCAATCACCCGGTGATGCGTTTTGCCCGGCCCATCGGGATCGGAACTGGTGGCATGCGCCGACGCCTCGATCAGACTGCGCATCAGATCCGTGTCGTAGTTGTCGTGTTTGCCTTGCAACAGCGCACCAATCCGCTCCAGCCCCATGCCAGTATCGATCGACTGCATGTCAAGCGGACGCAGCGTGCCATCGGCAAACTGTTCGTTTTGCATGAAGACGTTGTTCCAGATCTCGATGAATCGGTCGCCATCCTCATCCGGCGACCCAGGAGGACCGCCCCAGATATGGTCGCCATGGTCATAGAAGATCTCGGTGCAGGGTCCGCAGGGGCCGGTCGGGCCCATGCGCCAGAAGTTGTCGTCGGTGGGAATGCGGATGATGCGGCTGTCGGGCAGCCCCGCCACTTTCTTCCAGATTGCCGCCGCCTCGTCATCGGTGTGATAGACCGTGACCAGCAGCTTGTCCTTGTCAAGACCGAAATCCTTTGTCAAAAGCTCCCACGCAAAGGCAATCGCATCGTCCTTGAAGTAATCGCCAAAGCTGAAGTTTCCAAGCATCTCGAAGAACGTATGATGCCGTGCGGTGTAGCCTACGTTGTCGAGATCGTTATGCTTGCCGCCCGCGCGCACGCATTTTTGCGCGCTGGTCGCGCGCTTGTAATCACGCGTCTCGACCCCGGTGAACAGGTTCTTGAACTGCACCATGCCCGAATTGGCAAACATCAGCGTCGGGTCGTTGCGCGGCACCAATGGCGACGAGTCGACGCGCTTGTGCCCGTTGCGTGCGAAGAAATCAAGAAAAGTGGATCGGATATCGTTCAGCGACGCCATGTCAATCAGGCCCTTGGGATGCGGGGTTTGCAGCGGTTTGATTCGTTTAGCCTCGTGCGCTCCGCCTGTCCACGCCTACGCGTTCGGCAAGGTGCAAAAAGGCCGCAGATCGCTCTGCGGCCCCGTCGTATCCGGGCGTTGCTCCCGTCTACATGTCCGTCACATCTGCATCCGGGGAATCGCTGGCATGAAAGCTCAGCCCGTTGGCGGCCCGGATCTTTTCCTCGATCTCCGCCGCAATTCCGGGGTTCGACTTCATGAACTGTTTTGCGTTCTCGCGCCCCTGCCCTATCCGCTCATCGCCGTAGGAATACCAACTGCCCGATTTATCAACCACTCCGGCCTTCACACCGATGTCGATCAGCTCCCCCGTTTTCGATATGCCTTCGCCATACATGATGTCGAATTCAACCTCCTTGAAGGGCGGTGCGACCTTGTTCTTCACAACCTTCACGCGGGTGGAATTGCCTACCACCTCATCCTTGTCCTTGATCGAGCCGATACGGCGGATATCAAGGCGCACGGACGCGTAGAATTTCAGTGCGTTGCCGCCTGTCGTGGTTTCCGGACTGCCAAACATCACGCCGATCTTCATGCGTATCTGGTTGATGAAGATCACCATGCAGTTGATTCGTCCGATGCTTGCAGTCAGCTTGCGAAGCGCCTGGCTCATCAGGCGGGCCTGACTGCCCATCTGCATGTCACCCATGTCGCCTTCAATCTCCGATTTCGGGGTCAGTGCTGCTACCGAGTCGATGACGATCATGCTGACCGCACCCGAGCGCACCAGCGTATCCACGATCTCCAGCGCCTGCTCGCCGGTGTCAGGTTGGCTGATCAGCAATTCGTCCAGATTCACACCCAGCTTCTTGGCGTATTGCGGATCCAGCGCGTGCTCGGCATCAACAAAGGCGCAGACGCCTCCCTTTTTCTGCTCTTCGGCGACCGCATGCAGCGTCAGCGTGGTCTTGCCCGAGGATTCAGGCCCATAGACCTCAACGATCCGACCCTTTGGCAACCCCCCGATTCCCAACGCAATGTCGAGACCAAGCGACCCCGTCGACGTCGCCTCGATGTCCATGGCCGGGCTGTCGGCACCCAGCCGCATGATCGAACCCTTGCCAAATTGCCGTTCAATCTGTGCCAATGCGCTTTCCAGCGCCTTTGCCTTGTCCATTTCGCGCTTCCCGTTCAAATCGAGGAGGTTAGCCACCGCCATATCCGTCTCCTTATTTCACAGCCGCATGTCCGCGGCAATCGTTGCGCCGGGCGCGCCGGATGGCGGCCGTGGAACTTTTGTTCCCCAAGTGTTCTCCTGCTTATGAGGCTAAACGGCGAACATATCAATCAGATTTTCCTGAATTCAATTTTTTCATAGTTTGGTTAAGAGATCGTTTATGCGTTATGGGAAACGAGGCCCGAAAAGAGGCCGGCGCGGGATAAAGGCAAGCAATCATGCTGATTTTCTGGGAACAACGGATGGCGATCCTTGCGACGCCAAAGACCGGATCGACAGCGATCGAGGCGGCGCTCGAGTCACTGGCGGCTGTGTCGATCCAGCGTCCGCCTGTGCTCAAACACACCAACGTCGCGCGGTTTCACCGCTTCGTCGGGCCTTACCTGCAGGCTGCTTCAGGCGGGCCATTCACGATCGTCGCCCTTATGCGTGAGCCGCGCGACTGGCTGGGAAGCTGGTATCGCTATCGCCAACGCGACGATATTGTCGCCGCCGAGAAAAGCACAGCCGGGCTCAGCTTCGACATTTTTGTTCAGGGTTGGTGTACCACGCCGCAGCCGGCGTTTGCAGCTGTCGGTTCGCAAGCCCGGTTCCTTGCGCCCGAAAATGGCAGCCAGGCCGACCGGATCTTTCGCTATGAAGAGATCGAAAATTTTGTCGCGTTTCTGGAAGAACGGCTGGATTTCCAGATTGTGCTGCCGCGTCTGAATGTCTCGCCCAAGGCATCCCTTGATCTCTCCGCCAAAACCGAGGCCTTGCTGCACACCGCTGCTGCCGATGATTTTCGACTTTATGACAGCCTTCACCGTGCCGGGTAGTTGGCTTGGGATCGTCCCGAAAGGCGTTATATCCACCCACGCAATGGCACATCGGGCGCAAACCTTGGGTTGAGTCGACCGTTCAAATGACCGCGGGCCGCGCCGTCAATGCAGTTGCCCTTGCACTGTCGCTGCCAGATCGTTCAACGAAAACGGTTTTGCCAGGAATACCGAGTTCGGAATGCGCCCTTGCTCTTCTGACAGGCAATCCTCGGCATAGCCTGACACAAAGACCACCCGCACGCCCGGCCGGGTCTCCAATGCCTGTTTAACCCAGCTTGGACCATCCATACCCGGCATGACGACGTCCGTCACGAAAATGTCGATCTCCAACTCGGGGTCTTCAAGGGTGCGCAGCGCGTCTTCGGCATTCTCGGCTTCCAGAACCGTGTACCCGCGCATCCGCAGCGCGCGGCTGGCAAAGGCGCGCACCGGTGCCTCATCTTCGACCAGCAAGACCACTCCTTCGCCCTGCCGCAGAACCACTTTGCGCGCCGAGTCGGCTTTCGGGGCCTCTGCATCGTCGCCGGAACCGTCGTGGATGGGAAAATGAAGATGAAAGACAGACCCTTCACCGGGCGTCGAATCGACAAAGATGAAGCCGCCTGTCTGTTTGACGATGCCATAAACCGTGGACAGCCCCAGGCCAGTGCCCTCTCCCTGTCGCTTGGTGGTGAAGAACGGCTCAAATATCTTGTCAAGTCGCTCGGGTGGAATGCCTACGCCGCGGTCTATGACGCGGATCACTGCATAGTCGCCCTTTGGCACCACGGCCCTGTCGCGCCGCATTTCGTCCTTCAGCGACAAAGCCTCGGTCTCAACGCGGATCGTGCCGCCCTCGGGCATCGCATCTCGGGCGTTCACCACAAGGTTCATCAGCACCTGTTCCAGTTGCCGCTTGTCGGCGCGGATCATGCCCAGTTCCGGTGCGTGAGTCAGTTGCAAGCGCACCCGTTCGCCCACCAGACGGTTGAGAAGATGCGCCATGTCCGACAACACCTCTTGCAGGTCGATCCGTTCGGCGCGCAGCGTCTGTTTGCGCGAGAACGCCAGCAATTGCCCCACAAGCGCCGCTGCCCGGTTGGCATTCTGGTGAACCTGAACCAGATCGGCATAATCCCCATCTTCCTTCTCATGACGCAAAAGCAGAAGGTCGCAATGGCCTGAGATAGCGGTCAGTAAATTATTGAAATCATGCGCAATCCCACCTGCCAACTGGCCGATGGCCTGCATCTTCTGGCTTTGCACGAACTGTGCCTCGAGCAGTTTCATAGCCGTTGCATCCTGCATCACGGCCAGAATGCCCGGCCGGCCCTGTTCGACCACCCGGCGCAGCGTAACCTGATGGAAACTATCGGGCGAGCCGGTGCGCGGGCGCAGCACCTCGGACCCGCCCAGGTTCCGCTCGGACACCACATCCGACAGCCAATCCTGCACGGGCCTGCCGAGCCCCTCATAGAGATCATGAAAACTGTAGACTCCGTCGCCGTTCAGCCCCAGCATCTCGCGCGCGGCGCGGTTCGCCGCGCGCAGCGTTCCATCGCCGCTGAGCCGCAACAGGGCCACGGGGACATGTTCGAAATCTTCGCGCACCTGTGAGGCATCGGGGCGTTCGGCCACAGGCAAAAGGTAGATCTCTCGCCGCTCGCCCGCGCCGCCAACCTCGGCCAGAATGGCACGCACGGGGCCATCGACGCCTGGCACTTCGACCTCTTCGCCATTGTGGGCATTGGGGCTGGTAAGCACCCGGTCCAGTCGCTTTGGTCGCCCGCCCAACAGACGGCGCATCGCCTCATTGGTGAACAGGACCACGCCCGCCTTGTTGGCAATCAGCATCGGCAGCGACAGTGTCTCGGCGCCGCGCCCGGTGGCACTGCGGTCCACAAACTCCTCCAGACGCCACAAAAAGCACCCCGGCGCCACCCGGTGAACGGACAGGCGCGAATGACCGCGGCGCGTGACCACATCTTCACGCGCCGCCCCGCCTTGGGTCGCGCGCGATTGCAACCGGTAAAGAACCGAGGCCGGGCTGGCGAAATGATCGTTCAGGGCGGCCACAAGCGTGGCAGTGGCCTGGCCAAAGCGCGCCTGCGCGGCGGTGTTGCGGTAGAGAATCTGTCCGTTGATATCCGTGCTGAAACACGGCGTCGCATCCTGGCCCACAAGGGTGACCATGGCCTGCATCATTCCCCTCGTCGAGCGGTCGCCAAGGGCTGCGACACCCTTCAGCGTCAGGATCAGCGCGACCAGCGTAAGCCCGGCTACTGCCGCCGCCAGCCGCACCATGGGCACGTCGGCAAACGCAAAGACCATGCCAGCCGCCACGGCACCCACCAGCAGCAGGCGTGCGCGCGCGCCAAGCTGGCGCGCCACTTCCACCACTTCGGTCATCCCTTGCAAACCAGCTGACACGCGGCATCCCCACTCGGAAGTTTGATCCCGACAGCACAACACGCAAATCGTTAATCCGCGCTTAACCGCCGCGGGCTTCTGGCCAAATACGCCTTCTGGTTGTGTAGTTGTGAATACTCAGCGGGTCAACAGCGCAAGGTAGAAGCCATCGCCGCCGCCGAGGGGAGTAAAGCGGTGCTCAGCCTCCAGTTGCCAACCGGGGTTGCGCGCCAAAAATGCCGCCATGCGCGCGCCGTTCTCAACCTCAAGCAGCGAGCATGTGACATAGGCAATCCGCCCGCCGGGGGCAGCCATGGGTGCAATCCTGTCCAGAATCGCATCCTGAGCCGCCCCCAGTGCCGCAAGCCGATCGGGTGTCAGCAGCCACTTGCCCTGCGGGTCGCGGCGCCAACTGCCCGAGCCCGAGCACGGTACATCGGCCAGGATCAGATCAAAGGGGCCAAGCGCCTCGGGGTCGCCGGTCAGGCGCATCGCCACGCCCGCGCGCGCCGCCCGCTCGGGCAGATCCCGCATGCGGCCGGGGTTCAGATCATGCGCGGCCAGTGTGATCCGCGCCCGTGCAGCCATCGCAAGCGCCTTGCCCCCGCCGCCCGCGCAATGGTCCAGCACCCGCATCCCGTCCCGAAGATCCAGCGCCTGTACCACCGCCTGCGACGACGCATCCTGCAGTTCCACAAGCCCCGACACATAGGGCTGCGACGTCTGCACCCGGCGCGCGCCTTCTGTCACCGCGAGCGCAGTGTCGGCAAGGGGGTGGGGGGTCGCCACAATGCCGTCGGCCTGCAATCCGGCAATGGCCGCCGCAACCGTGCAGCGCGCCAGATTTACCCGCAAGAATACTGGTGCGCGTTGGCGCAAGGCCGCAGCCACGGGTGCCAGATCATTGCCGAGACTGGAACGAAGCATGGGCAGCAGCCAGTCTGGCAGGTCGAGCGCCTCGGCCGGACCCGGCGTACGACCGGCCTCGTTGGGCTGTTCTGGCGCAGGAGCATGTCCTGCGCCCGAGAACAGCGCCGCCACATCGCCCCCCGTTTGACGCACATGCCCCAGCATCAGGCCACGCCCCGTATCGCTGCCACCAAGGGCGCCAAAGCTGCGTCGGCAACGCAACGCCTCATAGACCAGATCGCGCACCGACGCGCGGTCACCCGACCCCGCAAAGCGGCTGGCGCGGGCCCAGTTGGTCAGTACCCGTTCGACCGGATCGCCGGCAAGCGCGCGGTCCAGCACCTCGATTGCCGCAGATATCCGTGCACCTGGCGTCATCTGCGCCTCTCAGCCGACGCGATAATTGGGCGACTCGCGCGTGATCTGCACGTCGTGCACATGGCTTTCTTTCAGCCCGGCCCCGGTAATTCGAACGAAGGCACAACTGCTGCGCATCTCGGCAATGGTCCGGCATCCGGTATAGCCCATGGCTGCGCGCAGACCGCCTACCATCTGGTGGATCACCGCCGCGGCCGAGCCTTTGTAGGGCACCTGCCCCTCAATCCCTTCGGGAACCAGCTTGTCCGAGGCCGCGTCCTTCTGGAAATACCTGTCGGCCGAGCCGCGCGCCATCGCGCCAAGACTGCCCATGCCGCGATACGCCTTGTAACTGCGCCCCTGCCACAAGATCACTTCGCCGGGGCTCTCATCCGTGCCCGCGATGGCGCTGCCGACCATGGCGCAAGAGGCCCCCGCCGCAATCGCCTTGGCGAAATCGCCTGAATACTTGATGCCGCCGTCCGCGATCACGGGAATGTCTCCCGCCGCCCCCGCTGCATCCATGATAGCCGTCAATTGCGGCACGCCCACACCCGCCACAATACGCGTGGTGCAGATGCTTCCCGGCCCGATGCCCACTTTGACCGCGTCGGCGCCTGCGCCGATCAGCGCCCGCGTCGCCTCGGCGGTGGCCACATTGCCCGCCACCACCTGCACCGCATTCGACAGCGACTTGATCCGTTCAACCGCGCGGGCGACCCCTTCGGAATGGCCGTGCGCAGTATCAATCACCACCATATCCACGCCCGCATCAATCAGCGCCTGAGACCGCTCAAAACCGGCATCCCCCACAGTCGAGGCAGCCGCAACCCGCAGACGGCCCAGATCATCCTTGCACGCATGCGGATTAAGCACCGATAGTTCGGTATCCTTCAGCGTCAGAAGTCCCGTCAACACACCTTGCCCGTCGGTGACCAGAAGCTTTTCGATGCGCCGCGCCTTCATCAGGCTGATCGCCTGGTCGCGGTCCACAGGTTCGCGCAAAAGCGCCAGATTGTCCGCCGTCATCATCACCGACACAGGCGTCTTGTCATCGCTGGCAAAGCGCATGTCCCGGTTTGTGACGATGCCCAGAACCCTGCCCTTGCCATCCACCACAGGAAAGCCCGTGATGTTATAGCGCTCCATCAGCGCCTTGGCATCGGCAAGGGTCTGGTCGGGGGTCAGCGTGATCGGCGCATAGACCACGCCGCTTTCAAACCGCTTGACGCGCCGTACCTCGCGCGCCTGTGCTTCGATATCAAGGTTGCGGTGGATCACGCCTATGCCGCCCGCCTGTGCCATCGCAATGGCCATGCGGCCTTCGGTCACCGTGTCCATGGCGCTGGACAGCAGCGGTATGTTCATGCGGATGGCTTTGGTCACGAAAGTGGCTGTTTCGGCATCGCCGGGCAGCACGCTTGATGCCGCCGGAACCAGCAGGACATCATCGAAAGTCAGGGCCTCGCGAATCTCCATGGGAGCCTCCAAAGGAGTGATCGTTTGGCGGTTCGCTGTTTCACCGATTGCCCCATGATGCAAGAGGCAAATCCCCGGTTCTGGGCCTGAGGCCGCGCCCCGTGCACTTGGTGCAAAGCCGCGCGCAAGAGACCCCCGATGCGCGCGGCCAGATCCGTTGCTCAGCCGCTGACGGGCAAGGTCTGCCCATCGTGGGATACCGTATCACCCGCGCTTGCCCGGCGGAGTGCGGCAATGACCCGTTTGGCCACATCACCCGCCGAGGCCGGATTCTGCCCGGTGATCAGATTTCCGTCTTCTACCGCGAAGGATTTGAAATCAGGCCCTTTGTGATAGTTTGCGCCCAACGCGCGCAGGCGTGTTTCAAGCAGGAACGGCACCTTTTCATCCAGACCAACGGCCACTTCCTCGGTATCGGCAAAGCCTGTCACCTTGCGCCCCTTGACGACCGATACACCGTCTTCTGTCAGCGCCGACACAAGCCCCGCCGGACCGTGGCAGACCGATGCAAGTATGCGGTCCCCGGCCAGCGTATCGCTCACCACGGTGGCCAGCGCTGCCGAGTCCGCAAAATCGAACATGGTCCCATGGCCACCCGGCAAGAACACCGCGTCAAAGGCATGGTGGTCGATGCTCTCAAGCGCGGGAGAGTTCGCCACCGCCGCCCGCGCCGCTGCATCGTCGTTATAGCGTTTGACCGAAGCCTCCTGCATCGCATCCTCGCCCAACGAGCGCGGATCGATAGGGATCGCCCCGCCGCGGATCGACGCCAGCGTCACATTGGCCCCGGCATCCAGAAAGGCGTACCAAGGCGTGGTCAGTTCTTCCAGCCAAAGACCCGTGGGTTCACCGCTGGTGCCCATATCGGCGGCCGAGGTGGAAACGATCAGGATATTCATGGTTTTGGTCATTGGTCCCTCCAGGAACGGTCCCGCATACTGGCGGGATTCAAAGACCAACGCGGCAAGCGGCGCCCTCGTTCCTTGTCGCCTGCGACTGGCAGAGGTCCGCAGAAATTACAGACGGTGGAACTGGTCGGCCTGCCGTGCTGTCCAGTGTACTGTCACATGCCAGCCGTCATCGTCCTGATGCTCATCGGTCACCACCCCTTGGGCGTGCAGCCAAGCATGGGCGCGGCCGTCGGCAAAGGCCAGATCCAAGGTTCGGGTGCTGCGTGCTTCGTCAAGAATGGCCGAGATCGCCTCAAACAACGCATCCACGCCTTCGCCGGTCAGCGCCGAGACCGCCCGCACATCCGCCCGCCCTGCCGCCTGCACCCGCAATGCCTCACGCGCAGAGCCTGCCACCAGATCCAGCTTGTTCCAAACCTCGATCATCGGGGTGGACTTGTTCATACCCAGCGAGGTCAGGATATCGGCCACATCCGCCGCCTGCTCGGCGCTTTCGGGGTGGGCGATGTCGCGCACGTGCAAGATCAGATCGGCCGACAAAACCTCTTCCAGCGTGGCGCGAAAGGCCGCGACCAGTTGTGTAGGCAGGTCCGAAATGAAGCCCACTGTGTCGGACGCAATCACCTTGCGCCCTGCCCCCCCGTTTGCACCGGGCAGCACCACACCGCGCATGGTGGGATCAAGCGTGGCAAACAGCATATCCTTGGCCAGCACGTCAGCCCCGGTCATGCGATTGAACAGGCTCGACTTTCCTGCGTTGGTATAACCCACCAGCGCCACCACCGGAAACGGCACCTTGGCGCGCGACGCGCGGTGCAGATGGCGGGTTTTCACAACCTTGGCCAATTGGCGTTTCAGACGGATCACCTGATCGTCGATGGCGCGGCGGTCGGATTCAATCTGTGTCTCGCCCGGGCCGCCGACAAAGCCGAAACCGCCGCGCTGCCGCTCAAGGTGGGTCCATGCGCGCACCAGCCGCGTACGCTGATAGCTGAGCGCGGCCAACTCCACCTGCAACACGCCTTCGCGTGTACGGGCGCGATCGGCAAAGATCTCAAGAATCAGTCCGGTCCGGTCCAGCAGCTTGACGCCCCATTCTTTTTCCAGATTGCGCTGCTGAACCGGGCTGACCGGCCCGTCGACCAGCACAAGGCCCACATCCAGCGCCTTCATGGCAGCACCCAGGTCCGCCACCTTGCCGCTGCCAAACAACATACCCGGTTGCAGGCGCTGCAGGCGCACGACCTCGGCCCCCACAACCTCCATTGCGGGCAACGCGGCGGCCAGTCCCACCGCCTCGGCCAACCCGTGTTCCGGCAGGCGTCGGCTGGGGCGCGACTTTATGTCCGGGTGCAGCACGAACGCCCGCATCGCGGGCCCCTCGCTTTCATGGGTGTCTCTCCCCGTGCCCGTATCGGGCCAGAGATCGTCGTCGTCGTCTTCGGGATTATCGGAAATCAGTCTTCACCTTCATAAAGGTTGATGGGTGCACCCGGCATGATGGTGGAAATCGCATGCTTGTAGACAAGCTGCGATTGCCCATCCCGGCGCAACAGCACGCAGAAATTGTCAAACCACGTGATCACGCCCTGCAGTTTCACACCATTGATCAGAAAAATCGTCACCGGAACCTTGGCTTTTCGTACATGATTTAGAAAAGCGTCCTGCAAATTCTGTTTGTCGCCAGCCATAGTGTTTTTGCCTTTATTTTTGCGCGTTTCGCCCTCGTCCCTCGGCTTGTTCGCTGCCGTTGGCGCATTGCGGTAAAGTATGCTGTGGGAATCAAGGAGATTCCAGCCCAAAAATCAGCCCGTTACTTCCCATTACCGCTCAACCGCACGCGGCACCTGCCTATCGGCGCCAGCTTGCCGGGGAAAACAATGCCAGAATGGCCAGCGTTTCCAGTCGCCCGACCACCATCACAGTGGCCAGCACCATCTTTACGCTTGTCGAAAGCTCGGCATACCGGAGGGGCACTTCGGCCGCCAGATCAGCCAGTTGCCCGGTAGTGGTCAGTGCTGCAAGGGTCAGAACCAGGGCCGGCTCGAACTCTTGCCCCAGCAGCGCAAGGATGGCCATGGTCACGGCTATGGACAGGGCAAACAACATGAAGAACAGCCACGCGAAATATGCCCCCTCGCGTCGCAGACGCCGCGCCTGCTGACCCGACCCTCCCACCGAGGACGGGTGGATCAGCCGCTCCAACTCACGCTCTCCATGGCGGAACAGGGCGTAGACGCGCAGCAGCTTGACCCCGCCCGCGGTGGTTGCAACCCCGCCCCCGATGATCGCCAGCCCCGCAAGCACAAGCCCCGGCGAGGTCAGGCCCGACCAGTCGCGCGCCGCGTTCCATTCTCCGGACTCGAACCCCGTCGTCGTCAGGAAACTCAGCGCCGTGAACACCGTGCCCCACAGCGCCCGCGCCATGGCCATCAGGTTCTGCGGCGCATCCGTCTCAATGGCGCCAATCCAGTGGCGTGCGAACAGGACGACCGTCACCACAGCCAGCAAGACCAGCGCCAGCCGCACCTCCGGGTCGCGCCGCAAAAGGCCTTTCGACGCCACGAGTGTGGTCCCCGGCAGCATTCGACGTGTGATCGCGAGGCTGAGAAACGCAAAGATCAATATCTCGCCCCACAGACCAGACGAGAGGATCGTCAGATCCCCTCCGGTCCCGATGCCCGAGGTGGACAGCGTGGACATGGCGTGGATGATGGCCACCAGATTGACTTCGCCTGCGATCATCAGCATCAGCCAGAGGGCCAGCGTCAACCCGGCGTAGACCGGGAACAGCAGCAGCGTATAGCGCAAGAAGCGCTGCGACGGATCGGCCACGCGGGTAATCTGGCTGAGTCCGTCGGTGCTGCGTCCGGGGCTGCGGCCCGAGATGACCTCGACCCCGCCAAGGTTCATCGGCGCCAGAATGGCGGTCGCTGTCACCAGGATGAACAGCCCGCCCAGCCAGCCCACCGTGGCGCGCCACAAATGCAGCGACGGCGCCAGCCGTCCCGGCTGGTCATAGACCGTGGCGCCCGTGGTGGTGAAACACGACACCATTTCGAACCAGGCGTTGGCAAATGTGGTATCGGGCAAAGCCTGCGACACCGGGATGGCAAAGATCACCGGCATCAGCGCATATGCCCCCACCAGCGACGTAAGCTGACTGCGCGCCACATTCTGTGGCCGCCGATTGGACGTGGCGATCCAGACCATGCCCGTAATAATCAGGACGAGAGTGCCCGAATAGAAGAACCCTTGGGCGATGCGGTGCTGACCCTGGATCGAGGCATGGGCCGCGGGCAAAAACATCGCCAGCCCCGACAGGGCCGCCAGCGTGACCAAAAGCGGCGTCGCCAGAAGCCGGTCGCGCATCAGAAGAAGTCGATGGAGACCTGCAGCAGGCGCTCCACCTCTCGCACGTCGGCGGCCATCACGAACAATGCGATGATGTCGCCTGCCTCAAGCCGCAGATCCCCCGTGGGTTTCAAAACCTTTTCGGTTTTCATCACCGCGCCCACCAGAACCCCCGCCGGAAAGTCGATCTCGCGGATCTGGCGGCCTGCCATCGGGCTGGTGGAAAGTATCTGCGCCTCGATCATCTCGGCCTCGGCGTCGCCCAGCGAATAAATCGCCCGCACGCGCCCATGCCGGATGTGGCGCAGGATCGAGCTTACGGTGGTGGCGCGCGGGTTGATGTAGGCGTCAATGTCGAGGGGGCCCATCAGCGGCGCCAGCGTCGGGTCGTTGACCAGCGCGATGGACAACTGGCAGCCGGCCTGCTTGGCGCGCACGGCGACCAGCAGATTGGTCTTGTCATCGTCTGTTACGGCAAGCACTGCGTCGGCGCGGTCGATGGCGGCTTCGGTCAGAATGTCCATGTCCATTCCATCGCCGTGCAGAACGATCGTGCGCTCAAGGCTGTCCGCCGCGCGCTCGGCCGTTCCGCGGTCCTTTTCGATAATCTTGGCGCGCACCCTGTCGGTTCGTGCCTCCAGCGCGCGGGCAACACCGAGACCCACGTTTCCGCCGCCGATGATGACGATTCGTTCCTGTTTCTTGGTCTTCTTGCCAAAGATCTCAAGCGCGCGGTTCACATCGTCGGAATGCGAAAACACATAAATCTGATCGCCCGCGAACAACTGGTCCGCCGAATCGGGCGCAAAAAGACGCCCCTCGCGGCGCACACCCACCACAATGGCGCGCAAGGTGGAAAACAGTTCGTTCAACTGCCGCAAGGGTGTGAACAGAACGGGACAGTCCTCATCCAGCGCCATGCCCAGAAGCTGCGCACGCCCCAGCATGAAACTCTCCGTGTCAAAGGTCGAGGGCGCGGCAAGGCGTTGCAACGCGGCCTCGGCCACCTCGCGCTCCGGGCTGATCACCACGTCGATGGGCAAATGATCCCGGCGGTAAAGGTCGGAATAGATGGCATCAAGATAACTTTGCGCCCGCAGGCGCGCAATCTTGCGCGGCACGGAAAACACCGAATGCGCCACCTGACAGGTGACCATGTTCACCTCGTCCGAATGCGTGGCAGCAATGATCAGATCGGCATCCCGTGCGCCCGCCCTCTCCAGCACATCGGGGTATGAGGCAAAGCCCACGATCCCCTGCACATCCAGCGTGTCGGTGGCGCGGCGGACAAGGTCGGGGTTGAAATCCACGACCGTCACATCATTGCGTTCAGACGACAATTGTCGCGCGATTTGCCAGCCGACCTGACCCGCGCCGCAGATGATCACTTTCATGTCTGCTCCCGGGCGATGCCCTTGTGGGTGCCGGCAACGGGTGCCCGCAGCCAGACAAGTGCATCGCAGAACCGGGGGTAATGGTCAATCGGCGCCACTTGTGCCGCCCCTGCGGTCATGCATCTTCTTCATCGTCCTCTACATCGTCAAAATGCGCCGACCGCCCGCCCGCCTTCGAGGTTGTGACCACGCCCAGAGACTTCAACTTGCGATGCAGGGCGCTGCGTTCCATGCCGACGAAGTTGGCCGTGCGGCTGATGTTTCCGCCAAAGCGGTTGATCTGGGTCAGCAGGTATTCCCGCTCGAACACCTCACGCGCCTCGCGCAAGGGCAGCGTCGCCATCGCCCCACCCAGAACCAGACGCCCTGTGCCCTCTGACGGCGCCTCTTGCCCCGGCAATTCGGTCGCTTCGATCGCGCCAGACGGCTCTCCCAGAATAAGCACCCGTTCGATCACGTTGCGCAACTGGCGCACGTTGCCTGGCCAGGCGGTGGTCTGAAGCATCGCCTCGGCCTCGGACGTGAGCGTGCGCAGGGGCAAACCCTGACTGCGATGGAAGCCTTCGATGAAATGGCGTGTCAGGTCGGGAATGTCCTCACGCCGTTCTTCAAGGCTTGGCACCTGAATGGGCACCACGTTCAGGCGGTCATAAAGTTCCTGCCGAAAACGCCCTGCTGAAATCTCGGCGCGCAGATCGCGCGTGGTGGACGAAATCACCCGCAAATCGACACGCACCTTGTCGGTGCCGCCTGCGCGCGTGAACTGCTGTTCCACCAGCACGCGCAAGATTTTCGATTGCGTTCCCAACGGCATGTCCGCCACTTCGTCGAAATAGACCACACCACCATGCGCTTGTTCCAGCAGCCCCTTCTCTACCCCGCGGCCCGTGGTTTCGCGCCCGAACAGCACCTCTTCCATCCGTTCCGGTTCCACAGTGGCAGATGAGACTGAAATGAACGGTGCCGGGGCGCGGCCCGAATTGGCATGAATAAAGCGCGCGGCCATTTCCTTGCCACTGCCCGAAGGCCCTGTCAGCATCACCCGGCCATTGGATTTCGTAACCTTTTCCAGTTGCGCCTTCAGCGCGCGAAACGCGGTGGATGACCCCAGCATCTCGGACGACGACACGTCGCGGCGGCGCAGATCGGTGTTTTCGCGCCGCAGGCGGCTGGTCTCCATCGCGCGGCTGACCACCACCATCAACTGGTCGATGTTGAACGGCTTTTCAATGAAATCATAGGCGCCCTGCTTGATCGCGGCCACCGCAATCTCGATGTTGCCATGGCCCGAGATGATGACGACCGGCACTTCGGGATTGTCGCGCCGGACCGATTTCAGGATGTCGATCCCATCCATCTGACTGTCCTTCAGCCAGATATCGAGGATCATCAGGCTGGGCGGATCAGCGTTGATCTCGGCCATGCAATCGTCGGAATTGCCCGCGAGGCGCACGATATACCCCTCATCCTTCAGGATATCGCCAATCAATTCGCGGATATCCTTTTCGTCGTCGACAATCAGAATGCTCATATCAACCCCCTTGGCCGGCTGCGGCCGTGTTTCGCGCCCGTTTGCGTGCAAGGCGGGGCAGACGTATCTCTGCCATCGCCCCGGCATGGGCATTGCCTTCAAAAACGGGGGCATCCAGCAGCGCAAGCTGGCCCCCATGTTCCTCAATGATCTTCTTGACGATCGACAGGCCGAGACCTGTGCCCTTTTCGCGTGTGGTCACATAGGGCTCGAACAGCCGCGCGCGGTCGGGCGGAAGGCCGATGCCATTGTCCATGATGCGGATCACCGCCTCATTGTCACGCGCTTCCATCCGGATGCGGATCTCGGGCACATGGTCACTGGGCGCACCCTTTTCGTGATAGCTTTCAATGGCTTCTCCTGCGTTTTTGATCAGGTTTGTCAAGGCTTGGCTGATCATGGTCGAGTCCAGATCCATGATCTGCGGTCCGGCGGGGAGTTCTGCCGTTATAAGCACCCCAGGCTGGCCGCTTTCCTGCAAGGTTACGGCATCGCGCAGCAACTGCGTCAGATCGTTTTCGCGGCGATCCGGCTCGGGCATGCGGGCGAATTTTGAAAATTCATCAACGATGCGGCGCAGGTCATTGGTTTGGCGCACAATCACATCGGTATATTGTTCCAGATCTTCAGGCTCGGCCACCTGCGAGCGGAACTTGCGCTTGATCCGTTCGGCAGACAGGGCAATCGGCGTCAGTGGGTTCTTGATCTCATGCGCGATGCGGCGTGCCACGTCGCCCCAGGCTGCCATGCGCTGTGCGCTGACCAGATCAGTCACGTCATCAAAGGCTACCACATAGCCTTCAAGGCGCCCGTCCTCATTGCTGCGCACCGACACGCGCACCAGCAGGCTTTCCAGCTTGCCGTTGCGGGTCACGCGCACTTCTTCCTGAACGGCGCCCTGACCGCTTTCGCGCAACCGGTCCAACAGGGGCGCAAACTCGGGCACCGCCGCAGACAGATTGATGTCAATGGCGCCACCCGTCATGTCCAGCAATCGCTCGGCTGCGCGGTTGACAAAATCAACCCGGCCCTCGGGGGTCAGGCCGATCACACCTGCCGTGACGCTGGACAGCACGGAATCGAACAGCCTGCGGCGACGTTCGGTCTGGGCATGTCCTTCCACCAGCGCCTCACGCTGGCCTTTCAACTGCCGCGTCATCTGGTTGAACAGGCGGCCCAGCATGGCAATCTCGTCATCGCCCGGTTCTTCGCGCACCTGCACATCCAGATCGCCGCCGCCCACCCGCTGCGCCGCCCCCGCAAGCCGCCCCACCGGGCGGCTGAGGCGCTCGGCAAACCACAACCCCAGCCATGTGGCGGCCAAGATCAGGATGATCGCAAAACCGATGTAGATCAGACCAAAGTTGAACAGAACCTTGCCGCGATCGGACTCAAGCTGATTGTACAGTCGCACAGTTTCCTGTGTGTCATCCAGCAGCGACAAAAGCTGCCCGTCGACATTGCGGCTGACATAGAGATAGCGGTCGGCAAAGGGTTCAAGATGCACCAGCGCGCGGAATTCGTTGTTGGCCCAATCCTCGATCACCTGCGGGCCTTCGGAGCGCGCGCGTTCCAGATCCCCGATGCTGGGGCGTTCGAAGTCGAACAGATACGAACGCTCGCCGCGCGTCTTCAGTTCGCCCGCGCCATTTATCAAGAACGCCTCCTTCAACCCGCGCTGCACCAGCGTCTGGCCTTGGGTCAGGACCGGGCGCAACTGATCGTCGCGCAGAAAGAAGGTCGATTGCTTGGCCACGTTAAGATAGGCTGACAGGGCCGTTGCATCTTCAAGCAGATCATCGCGCTGCTGCGTCTCATAGGCCTGCGCCGCTGCAAGTGAGGTGCCCACGACCGAGCGGACACGTTCGGAAAACCACCCCTCAAGTCCGATGTTTACCGTTAGAACCGCAAACACCGCGACCAGCACCGTGGGCACCAGCGCAACCAGCGCGAACACAGCCGAAAGCCGCAGGTGCAGACGTGAACCTGCGGACTGGCTGCGCCGGTCAGCGACCAGTCGCGCCACACGGGCCATCACAAGGGCGGCCACTACCAGAATATAAACGAGGTCGGCCAGAAAGATCAGCCGCAGCGCCGGGCTGGTGGCGCCCTGACTGAATGGCCCCAGAGCAAGGAACGTCGCCACCGCAAGCACCGGGCCAAGGAACACCAAGCCGAATGTGGTAGCCGTCTGCACGCGCCGCGTGCGGCGCATGCGCGACAGCCGTTCCCAAGCCGCACTGCCAATGGCGCGCTGTACCACCCTGTTGCCCCCAATGCGGGGAACGCGAACGTGCCCCCTGCGCCACATCCCGTGCCCTTTGCGCCATGCGGCGGCAGCGACACGAATGATGTGGCGGTTTTACATCAGTTTGCGCCGCCGTGTCACGCGGATATCGAGGTCAGTTATCTTCTTGCGCAAGGTATTGCGGTTGATGCCTAACAGATCGGCACATTTGGCCTGATTTCCCGCCGTAGCGTCGAGCGCGATTTCTATAAGGGGCAGTTCCACTTCGCGCAAAATCCTCTGATAGACACCATCGGGGGGCAACTGCCCGCCGTGCAGATCGAAATAGCGGCGCAAATGCCGCGCCACGCTGGCAGAAAGCTTTTCGCCCTCGCCCCCGCCTTTCAGCGGTTCCATGGCCGGTTGGTTGCCCACCACCGATTCGATTTCGGCGCGGCCGATCTCGGGCTCGGATGAGGTGACCATCAAACGGCGCAGCGTGTTTTCCAATTGACGCACGTTGCCCGGCCAGCCGTGGCTGCGCACCATGTCGCGCGCGTCGTTCGAAAGGCGGCGGATTGCCCCGAAATCCCGTTCGGCCCGGCCAAGGAAGTGATCCGCGAGCAAGGGGATGTCGTCCACCCTTTCGCGCAATGCAGGCACATGCAGCGTGACACCCGACAGCCGGTAAAACAGATCCTGCCGGAAAGTGCCGCTTTCCATCCGCGCGGCAAGATCGATCTGGCTGGTGGCCATTACCCGCGGCGCGCTGCTGCCCAGCTGATCCAGGGTGCGCACGATGCGGGCCTGTGCTTCGTCCTCATAGTCAGCCACCTCATCGAACACGAGGCTGCCCCCCTTGGCCCGCGCGAGCAAAGCCGAGGGGCCATCGGCGCCTTGCAGGTCGCTCGCCTGGGCCACCACAAACGGCTGGCTGCGCCTGTCCGAGAAATCATGGATGGCGCGGGCAATCAGGCTTTTGCCGGTGCCCGACTCGCCGGTGATCAGCACCGCCAGATCCGTGTTCATCACCCGCGCCACCAGACGGTACAGCGCCTGCATTGCGGGGGTCCGCCCCACCAGCGGCAGATCATCGCCCGCGTCGCGCACCACAACAGCCGCCTTGGGCGAGCGCCGCTTCATTTCCAGCGCCTTGGCCGAGCGTTTCATCAGATCGGGCAGGTCGAAAGGCTTGGGCAGGTAATCATAGGCTTCGGCCTCGGCCGCCTGAATGGCCGTCATGATGGTATTTTGCGCCGAAATCACGATCACCGGCAGGCCCGGGCGCATCTTGCTGATGCGCGGCAGGGCATCCAGACCATTGCCGTCGGGCATGATCACGTCCGAGATCACCAGATCTCCCTTGCCCTCCTCGACCCAGCGCATCAGCGTCATCAGGCTGGACGTCGCGTGCACCTTGCACCCTGCGCGCGTCAGCGCCTGGGTCAGCACGGTGCGTATCGTGCGGTCGTCATCGGCTACCAGTACCGTTCCGTCCATTGTCAAACCTCTGTCTGCTTGGGTGCCACGGGCAGTGAGACGCGAAAGACGGTGCGCCCGGGCACCGTATCCACCTGTATCCAGCCCTCATGGTCGGAGATGATCTTGGAGACGAGGGCCAGCCCCAACCCGGTGCCGTTCTCGCGCCCCGAGACGAAAGGCTCAAATATATCGGCAGCGATCTCGGGTAGGATGCCGGGTCCGTCATCGATGATCTCGATGTTCAGCGGCAGGACCGACGGCCCGCCATGCTTGCGTCGCAGGCGCAGCGACAAATCGTAATAGGTATGCAGGCGGATCGTGGTCCCGGTGGTCCGGCATGCCTCGGCCGCGTTCTTGATCAGATTCAGGAATACCTGCATCAGCTGATCGGCATCGGCGAGGGTATAGGGCAGCGAGGGGTCGTAATCCTCGATGATGTGCATATGGCTGGCAAAACCCATCTGCGCCGATTTGCGCGCGCGGTCCAGCGCGTCATGAATGTTCACCGGCTTGCGAACGGGCGGACGCAGGTTGCCAAATTGCTCGACCTGTTCGAGCAGTTTCACCACACGCCGGGTTTCCTCGACGATGAGGTCGGTCAGTTCCCGGTCCTCGGCACTCAGCCCCATGGACAACAACTGAGCCGCGCCCGAAATGCCCGCGAGCGGGTTCTTGATTTCATGCGCCAGCATTTCCGCCATGCCGATGGCCGATTTTGCCGCCGACTTCACGCTGAGCGACCGGCCCAGGCGGTCGGCAATGTCGCGCGGCGATATCAGCAGCAGCACGAAATCCGGGTTGTCGTGCATGGGCGCAACTTGCACGTTGCATTGCACCGGAGGGCGTTCGCCGGTGGTCACGTCCACATCATTGATAAAAATGGGCGACTGGTTGACGCGTGCGCGCAAAAGCGCCTCCTCTATCGGCGCGTCGATCGAGATACGGTCAAAGGCGGGCTGGCCCATCAGGCTGCGGGTCGAGGCGTTCAGGAATATCTCGCCCGCAGGGTTCACTTCTATGATGCGGCTGTCGCGGTCGATCAGCAGCGCAGGGATCGGCAGCGACGCCCAGATCACGCCGGGAACCGGATAGGGCGATCGGTAGGGCGTCATGCAGCCACCCTTGCGCTGCTATCGAAAGAGGCGCGGATCAGGCGGATCACCTGCGCCGGATCGCCCGAGGTCACAATCTCGGCCCGCCGCGATGTCGCGCCCGCCTCCTCAAGATACCAGGACAGATGCTTGCGTGCGGTGCGGATGCCCAGATCGCGGCCATAAAAGGTCAGGATCGCCTCATAATGTTCGATCATCAGATCCGCGCGCGCCTGACCTTGTGGAATCACGGGCGCAGGGGTGCCATACAGCACGTGCGCAATCTCGGCCAATCTCCACGGCGCGCCTTGCGCCCCGCGCCCCACCATCACGCCGTCTGCGCCCGATTGCACAAGGGCCTGCGCCGCCGTGCGCGCACATACGATATCGCCATTGGCAATCACCGGTATCGACACCGCCGCCTTCACCGCCGCGATTGCCGCCCAGTCGGCAGCGCCCTTGTAAAACTGGCAGCGCGTGCGCCCGTGGATGGTGATCATCGCGATCCCCGCCGCTTCGGCACGTGTGGCAAGTGCAGGCGCATTCATCAGCGCATCATCCCACCCCAGCCGGGTTTTAAGGGTGACCGGCACCCTCACCGCACCCACCACCGCCGCGATCAGCGTCAGGGCATGATCCAGATCCTTCAACAATGCCGAGCCCGAATATCCGTTCGTCACCTTTTTGGCCGGGCAGCCCATGTTGATGTCAATCACCCTTGCGCCCATGCCTTCGACCACGCGGGCGGCCTCGGCCATCCAGTGCGCCTCGCGCCCGGCAAGTTGCACAGAGGTTGCGGCCTCGCCGAACCCAAGCTCGGCCCGCGCGCGCGCAAGCGGCTGTGCCTGCACCATTTCCTGGCTGGCAACCATTTCGGACACCACCAGCCCCGCGCCAAACCGCGAAACGATCCGCCGAAACGGCAGATCGGTGATCCCTGCCAGCGGCGCCAGCAGAACCGGAGGATTTACCTTAATAGAGCCGAGCGTCAGGGCCAAATGCCTATTCCTTGTGCGCGCCAAGGTTCAGATAACCCGGCATCTGTCAGATAACAAATTCACAACCCGATGTATGCGTATGAAAATGATGCAATGCCTAAATTTTATGCAACAAAGGCGCCTTTTCGCCCACATTGCGCAAGTCTCCCCCCTGATTTATGCACAGACAGCAGCGCAGAGGAAACCGGGGGGTGCCATGACGACAGCCGTGATCATCGTGGCCGCAGGCAGAGGCGCCCGCGCCGGGGGCGCGTTGCCAAAGCAGTGGCAGATGTTGGCCGCAAAGCCAATCGCCGCACATGCCCTGGCGGCGTTTGACGGGGTTGCAGATGTGGCCCTTGTCGCCGTCCACACTGATGATGCGATCCGCGCCGCCGCCCTTGGGGCCGAGGTGGTGATCGGCGGTGCCACGCGTCAAGACACCGTCGCCCGTGCCCTGCGTGCCCTGCAAGGGCGTGGCATCACCCGCGTGCTGATCCATGATGCCGCGCGCCCACTGGTGCCCGGCCCTGTGATCCGGGCCGTTCTGGAAGCCCTTGACACCCACGTCGGCGCGGCCCCTGCCCTGCCTGTGACGGATGCGCTATGGCGTGGCGACGGTGCAACCGTCACCGGCACCGCTGTGCGTGACGGTCTGTGGCGGGCGCAAACGCCACAGGGTTTTCACTTCGATGCCATTCTTAAAGCACATCTGGCGCACCCCGGAGGGGCCGCCGATGATGTCGAAGTGGCGCGCTGGGCCGGGCATGTGGTTGCCATTACGCCCGGACATGAGGATAACCTGAAAGTCACCTACCCCGGCGATCTGGCCCGGGCGGGCCGGATCATCAAGGAGAGGCTTATGGACATGCGCGTGGGCAATGGCTTTGACGTGCACGCCTTTACCGATGGCGATGCGGTCACGCTGTGCGGCGTGGCCCTGCCCCATACGCGCGCGCTTCTGGGCCATTCGGACGCCGATGTCGGCATGCATGCGTTGACGGATGCGCTGTATGGCGCGCTGGCGCTGGGCGATATCGGGGTGCATTTCCCACCCTCCGACCCGCAGTGGAAAGGTGCCGCCAGCCGGATCTTCCTTGCCCATGCGATGGGTCAGGTGGCGGCAATGGGATTTACGCTGGCCAATGCCGATGTAACACTGATCTGCGAGCGGCCGAAGATCGGCCCGCATCAGGCGGCCATGCGCGCAGCGCTGGCCGAAATCATGGGGGTTGAGGTGTCACGCATCAGCGTCAAGGCCACCACATCGGAACGTCTGGGTTTTACCGGGCGCGAGGAAGGCATCGCCGCTATCGCCACAGCCGCGCTGGTGCGGGGATGAGGGCTGTCACAACCGTCGGCTATCTGGGCTTTTTGCGCCCGGCGCCGGGCACATGGGCTTCGGCCGTGGCGCTGGGGTTGGGGCTGATGATCGACCGATACCTTGGCGCACCGGCACTTGGGGCTGCCTTTGCCGCAGTTACTGCCCTGGGCTTTTGGGCCTGTGGTCGTGAGTTGGCGGACCGCCCCGGCGAAGACCCGTCCGAGATCGTGATAGATGAGGTGGCTGGCCAATGGCTGGCCCTGCTGTTTCCGGCCGTCGCCTTCTATTTCGGCCCCGGCAAGGATGGCTTTCTGCCCTGGCCCGCCTGGGTGGGCGCATTCGTGATGTTTCGACTGTTCGATATCTGGAAGCCCTGGCTTGTGGGGCGGGCCGATGCGCGGCACGATGCGGCGGGGGTCATGCTGGATGACCTTTGGGCAGGTCTGTTTGCGGGCGTCGCCGTCATCATCGGGGGGGTAGTCTATCATGTGGTGCTGTTCTCATGAACCCTGAACTCCTGCTTGCCCTTGCCCGCGAAAAGGGCGCCCGAATCGCCACGGCAGAAAGCTGCACGGGCGGGATGATTGCCGCCATGCTGACCGATGTGCCGGGATCGTCGGATGTGTTTGATCGCGGCTATGTCACCTATTCCAACCTCGCCAAGCGCGAGATGCTGTGGGTTCAGGAAAAGACGCTCGCCGCGCATGGCGCGGTGTCCGAAGAGGTGGCCTATGAGATGGCAGAAAATGCGCTGTTTCGCTCGGGCGTGACGCTGGCTGTGTCTGTCACTGGCATCGCGGGACCCGGCGGCTCTGAACACAAGCCCGAAGGGCGGGTCTGCTTTGGCCTTGCCATGGCTTTGCGCGATGTGTTCACCGAAACGGTCGAGTTTGGCGCCATCGGTCGGGTGCGCGTGCGGCAGGCGGCGGCGGATCATGCGCTGGCGCTGGTAGCTTCGGCCTTGCGCCAGATGCCACTCAGGGAACGGGCGCCACCGACTTGAGATAGGCCGCCACCGCGCGGCGGTCTTCCTCGGGCAACTGCGACATGTTCGCCACCACGTGCGCCATGTGCCCGCCCACCGAATCGTAGTCGGGGGTAAATCCGCTTGTCAGGTATTCGGTGATCTCATCCTCGGACCAGTTCAGCGCTGCGGGAGTGATGTTTGGCACGCGGCCCTTGCCCGAAGGGTCGGGCGCGCCCCCCAGCCACCGTGTCGTGTCCAGCCGCCCGATGGCATCGCGCGGCGTGTGGCATTCGCCGCAGTGGGCCAGCGCCTCGGAAATGTAGCGCCCCCGCGTGACCTGTGGTGTCAGATCGCCCTGAACCACGAAATCGGGCTGCAGTGCAAGCACCTTCCACCCGCCCAGAAGGCGACGGATGTTGAAGGGAAAGACCACGTCATGCGGCAGGCTGGGTGTGGCATCGGGAGGCAGGGTCATCATGTAGGCGTGCAAATCGGCCAGATCCTGCGGCGCCATCTTCGCATAAGACCAATAGGGCAGAGCCGGATAGTAGTGCGCCCCGTCCGGCGCCACACCTGCCATGACGGCATTGCCCAGATCGCCCACAGACCAGCCGCCGATGCCGTGTACCGGATCGGGGCTGATGTTGGGCGCGTGAAACGTGCCGAAATCGGACGCGAATGCCTGTCCCCCCGCCAGCACCTTCTGCGCCTCTCCGGCAGCCCCCGGCGCCATGTGGCACGACGCGCATCCGGCCGCAGTGAACACTTCGGCCCCGTGCACCGCATCCGGTGCAAGGGATGCATATAGATCCGTACCCATCCTGTCGGGCATCGTCACCAGCCAGAATGCCGCCGCCCCGATCAGGACCGCCGAAAGCAAAAGATAGGCAATACGTTTCATCGGCCCCCCGGATGTGGCCCCCCGGATATGAACGAGGATTACCCTAGTGTGAAAGTCCCTGCAGGCAGATCACTTTTTGGAAAGGCGGGCGGGCGGTTGGACCGGGCCAGGCTCAGGGCGCCCTGGGGCGCAGGCGGTCCACGGTCAGCGCCTCGGGCCAGCCGATGAACCGCTCGACCGCAACAAGCGCCAGACAGACGCCGATCACCACAAGCACAAGCTTTACACGCCCCCACGAAGGGGGATTGCGCGCCCAGCGGGCCATACGCACGAACCACATCGGGTTCACGCCTCATCCCCTTTTGTAAAGCGTACCTTGCCGATGTAGGGCAGGTTGCGGTTGCGCTGCGCATAATCGATGCCATAGCCCACGACGAAATCGTCGGGGATCTCGAACCCCGTCCAGGTGGCCTTGATCGCCACTTCGCGCCGCGTGGGTTTGTCCAAAAGCGCGCAGACCTCAAGCCGGGCAGGCTCACGCGCTTCAAGCATCCGCTTGACGTGGTGCAGGGTAAAGCCGGTGTCGACGATATCTTCGACCACCAGCACGTCGCGCCCGGCAATTTCGCCGCGCAAATCCTTCAGAATGCGCACCTCGCGGCTGGAATGCATGGCGTCGCCATAACTTGACGCCTCAAGGAAATCGACTTCGACAGGCAAGTCCAACTCGCGCACAAGATCGGCGATAAACACGAACGACCCGCGCAAAAGACCCACAACCACCAGCTTGTCCGTGCCAAGAAAATGGGCCGTGATCTCACGCGCAAGCGCCTCGACCCGCGCGGCTATGGACTTGGCGCTGATCATCTGGTCGATGACATAACTGGCTTGCGGCATGGCGTCCCCTTGAACTTTCCGCCGCTTCTACCCAAAACAGGGGACCAAGTCACGGAACCTTCGATGCCCAAGCATACCGAAACGAAATTCCTGCCCTACACCGCGTCCGAGATGTACGCCCTTGTGGCCGATGTCGAGGCGTATCCGAAATTTCTGCCATGGAATTCCGCAGCCCGCATCCGCAGCCGCCATCCCGTTCCGGACGGAGGCGAGGAGATGGAGGCCGATCTGGTGATAAGCTTCAAGGTGTTTCGCGAACGCTTTGGCAGCCGGGTGACCCTGTGGCCCGACCAAATGCGGATCGAGACGGAATACCTTGACGGTCCGTTCCGACACATGCGCTCCACCTGGGGGTTTCGCGAGGCGACGGGCGGCTGCGAAGTGGATTTCTTTGTCGATTTCGAGTTTCGCAACGCCATTTTGCAAAGAATCATCGGCGTGGTGTTCAACGAGGCGATGCATCGTGTCGTCCGCGCGTTCGAGCGTCGCGCCATCGAATTGTATGGCAGACGGGCCTGATGCCCGCAGGACGGCGCGGGACTTTGCTGTGCAACCCTTGGGCAGGCGGCGCGGGATCTGGCCGCTGCAGGATTGCGGGTTGGTTCCAACAAACCCAATAACCCTGAGCCGATTGCAGGTCACAACGGGGACAAGGTACGTTTTGTGCCGTCCGCGTCCAGCGCAGCGCCCGCCTACCGGTCTTAGGCCGCTCGCCTCGGGGACAGCCCTGCATCACCCACAACGCGTCAGCAACCCATGGGGCCGCATCGGTAGCGGTCAGCCGCGGCCGAGTTTTTCCAGACGCGCCGCGCGCAGGCGCGCGAAATCGTCGCCCGCGTGATAGGAAGACCGCGTCAGTGGCGTGGCCGAGACCATCAGGAACCCCTTGCCATAGGCCGCGGCCTCATAGCTTTTGAACTCGTCAGGGGTGACAAACCGGTCAACCCGGTGGTGCTTGGGCGTCGGTTGCAGATACTGGCCGATGGTCAGGAAATCGATGTCGGCGCTGCGCATGTCGTCCATCACCTGCAAGACGCCAGCGCGGTCTTCGCCCAGGCCCACCATGATGCCGGATTTGGTGAACAGCGTGGGGTCCAGTTCCTTGACCGTCTGCAACAAGCGCAGACTGTGGAAATACCGCGCGCCGGGGCGCACCTCAAGATACAGGCCCGGCACGGTTTCAAGATTATGGTTGAACACGTCAGGCCGCGCCTCGACCACCTTTTCCAGTGCAGAAGGCGGGCATTTCAGGAAATCCGGCGTCAGGATTTCGATCGTGGTGCCCGGTGCACGGTGGCGAATGGCGCGGATGGTCTGCGCGAAATGCTCGGCCCCGCCATCGTCCAGGTCGTCGCGGTCGACAGAGGTGATCACAACATGCTTCAGACCCAGTTCGGCCACCGCATGTGCAACGCGCCCCGGCTCAAACGCGTCGAGCGTTTGCGGGCGACCCGTTGCCACATTGCAAAACGTGCATCCGCGGGTGCAGATCTCGCCCATGATCATCATGGTGGCGTGGCCCTGACTCCAGCACTCGCCCACATTGGGGCAACCGGCCTCTTCGCAGACCGTCACCAGTTTCTTCTCGCGCAGGATGTCGCGCGTGCGTTTGTAGCCTTCGGACGTGGGCGCCTTGACGCGGATCCAGTCAGGTTTCTTCGGCTGCGCATTGTCGGCACGGTGCGCCTTTTCCGGATGTCTCTGGTCGGGAAGTTTAAGATCGCGCAAGGCTGTGCCCCTTTTGCTGCCCAATCGGCTGTCCCCGAACATAGGCACAATCGGGCGCCAAGGCAACGCATCCGCCCCCACACAAACGACGCAGGGGCAGACACGGCAGGCTTGCGTCAGGCTCAGCCGATCATGGGCGCCTGGTTACCGTAAGTTTCCTCATAGTGCCGGCGGAGACGTTGCAGCGCGATACGCAGCACGATCTTGCCCGACCGCGCGGCCCATCCCATGCGCTTTTCCGCAGCCTCGATCCCTTCGAGAAAACAGCACACCCGCAGCGCCACGTCCCCCAGCCCGGGGCCAAGGTCACGCAAAGCCGCCGCAACCCGGTCCCGCGCCCGTCCGGGCCCTTCGGCAAGGCCGCTGTCGGGGCGAAAGCCGCCCCCGTCACCGGCCGTCAGAAACCGCTCCCAGTTCTGGGCCACGCGCGGGCCCATCTGCGCCAGTTCGAAATCCTCGCGCAGGCGTTCGGCGGCCTGCACCAGATCGCCCTCGAGAAACGCTTTGCCATCCTTGTCGCGCCGCCGCCCCAACACCGCGATCGGGCTTTCCGCCAGATTGTAGCGCACCCGGCGCGAGGTGTTGCCATCGCGCACGACGCGCTCTTCCCAGTCGCGGTGCTGGTTGGCAAAGGGCATCGGCGCCTCGGCCATGCCTGCAACATGCGCCTGCCGTGCCACGTCCGCCTCATCAATCATGCGTTTCAGCGCGGCCCGTCCGACGGAGGTGATTTCATACGAGGCCACCCGGCCCTGCTTGCGGCATGCGATCCAGTCCTTGACTGCAAAGGCCTGCGCGACGGCGCGGTCCACAACCCCCGTTCGCGAAGTCTGGCCGTCGGGAAAACTGCGAATCACAACGGCCTTTTCCATGTCGGGCGCTATCGCCAGCACGGCGCCGGGTTCTGCCAAACGGCGCAGGATGCGCCGTCCCTCACGCGCCAGAGCGATGTCGTCAAGTTTCAGCGATTGCGAACGAATAGGGGCGGTCATGGCAGCGGCTTCCTTTGCGTTTGGGTCAGCCGACCTGTCTTCAAACAGTGCAAGCGCCTCATCGACCAAAGGGTCTTCGCGCCGCATTTCGCAACGGCGGACCTTGCGCATCACGGTCGAGGCATGTGCCCCTTCCCGGCGCGCCAGTTCGCGGATCGAGACGCCTTCACCCGTATGGTCGAGGTAAAGGCGCATCGCATCCGGCAACCATGAGGGCAAGTGTACGTCAGCGGACAGGTTCGGTTTCATCTTCGTTTCCGTGCCGCCGAGCGGTTTCTTCTTCCATGCACTGTTTCTGCAACCTGTGATGGAATCGGTTACCTATTGGTTAAGATCAGCGGTTCTGTGGATAATTTGGCTAAAATATGAAACAATTTCGACGATACCGTGCGGTTTATCCACAGATTACGCAACGCTGGGTTGAATGATCTATGCTTGCCTGGAAACAATGAGGATCTGCACCATGACCGATTTCTGCGCCCGCCTGGCCGATCTGCGCCGCCCCCGCCTTTTGCTGCACGCAGCGCGCTTCGGGCTGTCAGACTACCGTCGTGAACGGGATCTGCGCCGCCTGATCGGCACCCCCACTTCTCCCGAAGCGGCCGTGGCGCAGCTTTTGCGCGAAGAAGGTAAACTTGAGGAAAACCGCAAGCGCGGCGATGCAGGCTATTCCATTGCCCGACATATCGATGTGCTGATCGCCCTTCTGGCCGAGGCGCGCTTGTTCACCCGCACCGCCTGAACACTGGACCGTGACATAGCGACGCCCGCTTTCCCTTCGGACGGCGGGCGTTGCCATGTTCAGGTGCTGCGTTCAGACAAAGGCGTCGGGCACCGCCGCCTTGCGCTGTGCAA
Source organism: Rhodobacterales bacterium (assembly GCA_038205925.1). Lineage (GTDB taxonomy): Bacteria > Pseudomonadota > Alphaproteobacteria > Rhodobacterales > Rhodobacteraceae > Pseudotabrizicola. Next base: position 84,832 of record JBBRBJ010000005.1, read on the forward strand.
CAAAGGCCTCCAACGCCTCAAGCACACCCTCGTCCAGTGCGGGCTGCTGGTAGTCTCCCAACTGCTTTTTCACCCGTTCGGCGGCAAGGGTTTGCGTGTCGCGCGCGCCCTCTTCGGCCCATGTCTCGAAAGGCTTGTAGTCAAACAGGTCAGATCGCCAGAACGCGGTCTTGAAATTGGCCTGCGTATGCTCGCACCCAAGGAAATGCCCGCCGGGACCAACCTCACGAATGGCGTCCATCGCCTGCCCGTTGGTGTCCATCACGATGCCTTGGGCCAGATGGTGCAGCGTGCCCAACTGGTCGGCGTCCATCACGAATTTCTCGTAGGAACTGACCAGCCCGCCCTCCAGCCAGCCACAGGCATGCAGCATGAAGTTCACGCCCGCAAGCAGCGCCATGTTCAGGCTGTTTGCCGTCTCGTAGGCCGCCTGCGCATCGGGCAGTTTTGACCCGCAGAACGAACCGCCCGACCGGTAAGGCAGATTCAGCCTGCGGGCCAACTGCCCCGCGCCATAAGTGATGTGCGCGGCCTCGGGCGTGCCGAACGTCGGCGCGCCAGAGTTCATGTCGATGGAGGTAACGAAGGCGCCAAAGATCACCGGGGCACCGGGGCGAACCAACTGGCTGTAGGCCACACCCGCCAGAACCTCGGCCAGAACTTGGGTCAGCGTGCCCGCCACCGTGACGGGGGCCATCGCGCCGCCGACGATGAAGGGGCTGATGATCGAAGCCTGATTGGCCCGCGCGTACACCTCAAGCGCGCCCATCATGATCCCGTCAAAGGTCAGCGGGCTGTTGATGTTGATCAGGCTGGTCATCACCGTGTTCTGGTCAACGAACGCGTCCCCGAACAGGATCTTCGACATAGCCACTGAATCCTCGGCTCGGCTGGGTTCCGTGACCGACCCCATGAAGGGCTTGTCCGACAACACCATATGCGCGAGCAACATGTCGAGATGCCGCTTGTTCACCGGCACATCCGTCGGCTCGCACACCGTACCCCCCGAATGGTGCAACCATTTCGACATGTAGCCCAGCTTTACGAAATTCTGGAAATCGGCAATCGTGGCATAGCGCCGCCCGCCTTCGATGTCGCGCACGAAAGGCGGGCCATAAACCGGGGCCAGCACCAGATTGCGCCCGCCGATATCGACGTTGCGGTCGGGGTTGCGCGCCACTTGGGTAAAGCTGGAGGGCGCCGTGGCACACAGGCGCCGGGCCAACCCGCGCGGAATGTGAACCCGTTCGCCCCGCACATCGGCTCCGGCGGCTTTCCACAAAGCCAGTGCTGGTGGATTGTCGATGAAGTTCACGCCGATTTCTTCCAGAACCGTCTCGGCGTTCCATTCGATGATGGAAAGCGCCTCGTCATTCAGAATCTCGAAATTCGGGATGTTGCGCTCAATGAAACGTGCGGTTTCCAGCGATACTGCGGTGCGTTCCGCCCGCCGCGCCGATCCACCGCCGCCCCGCACCCGCCGCCCTGCTGCCACTTCGTTCATCGCATCCCCCATCATAGGTTTTGCTGCCCTTATGGGGCCAAACCTCTGCCCCCCGCTCCCTGTTTCCGCCGCTTGGCCACCAAAAACGACATCCGCCGCGGCACGGCCCGGGCGCACCTGCCAGGTTGCTTTTGGAAACGTCGCCTCACCGGCCAAGGCGCAATCTCGGAGGCCGCGCACCGCGCCGCGTGGTCTGGCGGCTGCACCTGTGTACGCGCCCGACTGCAAAATCATCCGTGCCCGGTCCGTTGCCCCCCTTGCGTCTTTGCGCGCCCCTTCGTATGCGAGATCATGACCCAGCATGACCGCCTTCTGATCATCGACTTCGGCTCTCAGGTGACGCAATTGATCGCGCGTCGTCTGCGCGAGTTGAACGTCTATTGCGAGATCCACCCCTTCAACAAGGTGGACGATCGCTTCCTTGCCGCTTTCGCCCCCAAGGCCGTGATCTTCTCGGGCGGCCCGGCCTCGGTTTTTGCGCCAGGTGCGCCCTTGCCACCGCTTTCGGTCTTTGACCTTGGCGTGCCTATCCTTGGCATCTGCTATGGGCAGCAGGTGATGATGCAGTGTCTTGGCGGGCATGTGGAACGGGGCTATGGAACGGCCGAGTTCGGCCGCGCCTTTGTCACCCCTACCGTCCGCACACATCCCATCCTGTCGGGCTGGTTCGAGGCCGAGGAGGGACCGCAGTCGCGCGAACAGGTCTGGATGAGCCATGGCGACCATGTCTCGCGTCTGGCCCCGGGGTTCGAGGTCTACGGCACATCGCCAAACGCGCCCTTTGCCATTACCGCCGACCCGACCCGGCATTTCTACGCCGTCCAGTTCCACCCCGAGGTGCACCACACCCCGAAGGGCCCCAAGCTCTATGAGAATTTTGTCCGGCTGGCAGGCTTCAAGGGCGACTGGACCATGGGCGCCTACCGCGATGAGGCGATTGCCAAGATCCGCGCGCAGGTGGGCGATGCCAAGGTGATTTGCGGTCTTTCGGGGGGTGTCGATTCTTCGGTTGCAGCCGTGCTGATCCACGAGGCGATCGGTGATCAATTGACCTGTGTCTTTGTCGATCATGGCCTGCTGCGTTTGGGCGAGGCCGAGCAGGTCGTGACCATGTTCCGCGACCATTACAACATGCCGCTGATCCATGCCGAGGAAGAGGATCTGTTTCTGGGCGCACTCGATGGCGTTTCTGACCCCGAGGTCAAGCGCAAGACGATTGGCCGCCTGTTCATTGATGTGTTTCAAAAGCACGCAACGGCAGTGGGCGGCGCGAAGTTCCTTGCCCAGGGCACGCTGTATCCCGACGTCATCGAATCGGTCAGCTTTTCGGGCGGCCCTTCGGTCACGATCAAGTCGCATCACAACGTAGGCGGCCTGCCCGAAAAGATGGGGTTGATGCTGGTCGAACCTCTGCGCGACCTGTTCAAGGATGAGGTGCGTGCCCTTGGGCGCGAGCTGGGCCTGCCCGAATCGTTCATCGGACGCCACCCCTTTCCCGGACCTGGTCTTGCAATCCGCTGCCCCGGTGAGATCACCCGCGAAAAGCTGGACATCCTGCGCCTCGCCGATGCCATCTACATCGACCAGATCCGCAAACACGGGCTCTACGATGAAATCTGGCAGGCTTTCGCCGCCATTTTGCCGATGAAAACCGTGGGCGTGATGGGCGACGGGCGTACTTATGATTTTGCATTGGCCCTGCGGGCAGTCACCTCCGTTGACGGCATGACCGCCGATTATTACCCGTTTACCCATGATTTCCTTGGCGAAACTGCAACACGGATCATCAATGAGGTGACGGGGATCAACCGGGTCTTCTACGACTGCACCAGCAAACCTCCCGGCACGATCGAGATGGAATAACCCCGTTTCCCCCTTGCCATTTGCTCGCGGCCTTGCGCCAATGCAATGCCTGCCATGGGGATACAAACAATGCGTGCCGCTCGCCTTTTCGCCCCCCACGACCTGCGCCTGACCGAGGTTGAGCTGCCCGACCCCGGCCCCGGCGAAGCGACCATCCGGGTTGAGGCGTCTGGCATCTGCGGAACGGACCGACACCTTTATCTGGGCGAATTTCCCAGCAAGGGTCCGGTGACCTTGGGGCATGAATTTTCAGGTATCGTCACCGCCACTGGGCCCAACGTGGCCATTCCCATCGGTACACGCGTGACCTGCGACCCGAATGACCCCTGCCTTGCCTGCCCGCAATGCCTGCGGGGCCGCGTCAATCTGTGCGCAAACAATGTGGCGACGGGCATTCACCGCGATGGCGGCTTTGCGCCATTTGCCACCTTTCCGGCGCGCAAGGCGATAGCTCTGCCTGCCGCCCTCGACCCGCTGCACGGCGCCTTTGCCGAGCCATTGGCCTGCACGATCCACGGGATGGACATGGCCGCCCTGCGCCCCGGCGAACGCTGCCTGATCATTGGCGGCGGGGTGATCGGCCTGATGGCGCTGCAACTGGCGCATCTGGCGGGGGCAGAGGTGATGATGCTGACGCGCAGCCGGGCCAAGCAGGACCTTGCCGTGTCGCTTGGCGCTTGTCATGTCGCCGCCAACCCTGCCGCCGCCCTGAAGATCTGGCCCGAGGGCGCCCATGCGGTGATCGAATGCGCGGGCGTTCCGGACACGGTCGAGGCGGCGCCGTCGCTTGCATCGGCAGGCGGACGCATCGTGGTGCTGGGGGTGTTGCCCGCGGGCACGAAGGTATCCATAGAACCGTTCGATCTGCTGTTTCGCGAGGTGCAGTTGCTGTTCAGCTTCATCAATCCTTTCACCCACGCACGCGCGGCCGAAATGATCGCCACGGGGCGTATCCGGATCGCCCCGCTGGTCAGCCGCGTGATCCCGCTGGCCGAGGTGCCCGATGCCATCTGCAACCCCGCCCGTCCGGGCGAGGTGCGTTGCATCGTGGTGCCGCAGTGATCCGCCTGCGTGGCCATCTGATCTGCACCTCGGACGCCGAGGCGCAGGCGGTGCGTGCGCATGTCGCGGGGCACGTCGCCGCCACCCGGGCCGAGGCCGGTTGCCTGTCGTTCGAGATCACCCCCACCGACGATCCGATGACATGGGAGGTGATCGAGACCTTTCGCACCCGTGCCGATTTCGACATGCATCAGGCGCATACAAGAGAAAGCCCGTGGTTTCAGGCCACGCGCGGCATCCTGCGGGATTTTCGTATCGAGGAATTGCGCGACTGACCCTGCCCGCCGACATTAAAACCACCGCTGGACAACAGGCTTGGGGCCGGGCCAAAAGGGGCGCATGACCCTTTCCGCTGCCGAACTCTCGCCGCATGCACACGCCCCCGTCCACCGCCCGCTTGCAGCGGCGTTGTGGATGACAGGCTCGATCGCGTCCTTCACCGCCATGGCGGTGGCTGCGCGCCAGATCAAGGGCTTGCACGACACGTTCGAGATCATGGCGGCCCGGTCATTCATCGGCTTTTTCATCGTGATTGGCGTGGCATGGGCCATGGGCAAACTCGGTCAGGTTCGGCGCGCGCGTCTGGGTGGCCACGTCTTGCGCAACGTCATTCATTTCACAGGGCAGAACCTGTGGTTTTGGGCCCTGACGATGATCCCGCTGGCGCAGGTCTTTGCGCTGGAATTCACCTCACCCATCTGGGTCATCATCTTGTCACCCTTCCTTTTAGGCGAGCGGATTACCCGCAGCCGCCTGATCGCGGCCGGGTTGGGGTTTGCGGGCATCCTGATCGTGGCGCGGCCTGATTTCTCGGCTTTGAACCCGGGCGTGCTGGCGGCCGCAGGCTCGGCCATCTGCTTTGCATTGACCAACATCGCCACCAAGTCGCTGACGCGTGACGAGACCATCGTATCGATCTTGTTCTGGCTGACCTTGATGCAATTCGTCATGGGGACGACGCTGGCGGCATGGGACGGGCACATCAACTGGCCCACCGCCGTTACCACGCCGTGGCTGTTGCTGATCGGATGCGCGGGCGTGCTGGCGCATCTGTGCCTGACCTCGGCCTTGCGCCTGGCGCCGGCCACATTCGTCATGCCCATCGACTTTGCCCGCCTGCCTCTGATCGCCCTTATCGGCGCGCTGTTTTATGCCGAACCCATCAAGGCGCTGGTCTTTGCAGGGGCCGCCCTGATCGTTCTTGGCAACTGGGTGAATATCCGCGCCGAGACCCGCAAACCGGCGCCGATGTCACAATAGCGACCGTCACACTTATGTGACGCCACGTCATTGATTGATCGCCTTTCCCCGGAGAATTACGCGTCGTTTCAGGGAAGTCTCACTCAAGGGATGAGGACATGTTTCGTAAAGTCGTGACTGCAAGTGCGCTTGCAATGACAGCAACCGCGGCCACCGCCGGTGGAATTGAACGGGGGGTGCTGAACCCCGCGTTTCTTTTCGAACGGGGCAATTATGCGGAATTGTCGTTTGGCGCCGTCAATCCCAGCATTTCAGGAACATCGCTGATCGCACTCGGGCCGTTTCCTGCGGGCAGGTCCTCGGGCGACATCACACCCAGTTACACCCTGCCGTCGCTGGCGATGAAGACCGACCTGACAGACACGCTGGTGCTTGGCTTTGTCGTGGATACACCGATCGGGGCTGACGTGGCCTATCCTGCGGGCACCGGCTATCCCTACGGAGGGTCCACCGCGACGATCCAGTCCACGGCGCTGACTGTACTCTTGAAGTATCGGGTCTCCGACCGGTTCAGCGTTTACGGAGGTATCAAGGGTCAGCGCACCAAAGGTGCGGTCCGACTGTTCAACGGATATGCCATGACGACGACCTCTGAACAGGACTTTGGCTACATCGTGGGTGCCGCCTATGAAAGGCCCGAGATCGCCTTGCGCATTGCACTGACCTATTCTTCGGCCATCACACACGACTTCACTGCTACCGAAAATGCGCCCGTCCTTCCGGGTCCGGTGCAGACGGCGTTCAGCAGCGAGGTTCCGCAGTCTCTTGCCCTCGACTTCCAGACCGGCGTTGCCAAGGACACGCTTTTGTTCGGGTCCATCCGCTGGCGCGAATGGTCGAAATTCCAGATCAGCCCGACCCTCCTTGCATCTGGCCCCGGCAACCCGACGCTTGTGGATTATGACAACAATACGGTCACCTACGCGATCGGCCTGGGCCGTCGGTTCAATGACCAGTGGTCGGCTGCCGTGACCCTTGGGCATGAGAAGACCCATGGTGGACTGGTCGGGAATCTCGGGCCGACCGATGGCTACACAAGCATCGGCCTTGGCGCGACGTATACCAGGGACAAGGTCAAGATCACCGGCGGCATCACCTATGCCAAGATCGGCAACGCCCGGACCAGGGCGCCGGCACCCGTTCCCGCAGGAACAGCGCTCAGCCAGTTCAGCGACAACAAGACCGTGGGTCTGGGCCTGCGCATCGGATATTCTTTCTGATCTGCAACCCGGCCCCCCGACCCCGCCCCTTACCCGGGCGGGGTTTTTCATTGCCGCGCCCCGCGTCGGGCGCTAACAGTCTGGCGCGGATGGCAGGGGTTCGGGGTGATGATCTATTCCAGCGGAGCAAACTATCTGGCGGCACCGCGCAAGCGGGTGTTGCTGTTCGGCATGTCGGGACTTGGCAAGACGCATCTGTCAGCCCTGCTGCGCGATGCCGGGCGCTGGTTCCACTACTCGGTCGATTACCGGATCGGCACACGCTACATGAACGAATTCATTGCCGACAATTTCAAGCGCGAGGCGATGAAGGTGCCCTTGCTGCGCGAACTGCTGTTGACGGATTCGGTCTACATCGCGTCAAACATAACCTTCGAGAATCTGTCGCCGCTGTCGACCTATCTGGGCAAGCCGGGGGATCCGGCGCGCGGCGGTCTGGCGTTTGCCGATTACATGGCGCGTCAGGCCCAGCACGCGCAGGCCGAGGTGTCAGCCATGCTCGATACCCGGCATTTCATGGCACGCGCTGAAGACATCTATGGATATCAGGACTTTGTCTGCGATACGTCGGGTTCGATATGTGAGGTGGTGGACCCCACCGACCCGGCCGATCCGGTGATGACGCAACTGGCTGACAGCTTGCTGCTGGTCTGGATCAAGGGCTCTGACGCGCATACGGCCGAACTGGTGCGGCGCTTTGATCGTGCACCAAAGCCGATGTATTACCAACCTGCCTTTCTGCATGCCGCGTGGCAGAAATACCGCGCAACCCATTGTGTGATCGAGGAAAACTGTGATCCGAACGATTTCGTGCGCTGGACTTATGCCCGTGCCCTTGCCCACAGGCAACCCCGCTATGCGGCGATGGCCGATTGGGGCGTGACCCTGACCGCGCATGAGGTGGCACAAGTGCGCTCGCCTGCCGATTTCAACGCCCTCATCGCCACGGCGATTGATCGCACACACCCGACTGCCTAAATCCCCGTCCGACGCCAAAAGGACCGCGCGCCATGCCCATCACCCTGCCCCAGACCCTGCCCGCCTTTGACGTGCTGTCGCGCGAAGGGGTCATGGTCATGTCACCAGAACGGGCCCAGTCGCAGGAAATCCGCCCGCTGCGCATCGGCCTGCTGAACCTGATGCCGAAAAAGATTCAAACCGAGATCCAGTTTGCCCGACTGATTGGGGCCACGCCGCTGCAGATCGACTTTTCTCTGATCCGCATGTCGGAACATCAGGCCCGCAACACCGCCGCCGAACACATGGAAACCTTTTACCGCCCGTTTCAGGAGGTGAAGGCCGAAAAGTTCGATGGCCTGATCATCACCGGCGCCCCGATCGAACATATGCCCTTTGCCGATGTCACCTATTGGGATGAACTGTGCGAGGTGATGGACTGGACCCAGACCAATGTGCACTCCACCTTTGGCGTCTGCTGGGGGGGGATGGCGATGATCAACCACTTCCACGGCGCTGAAAAACACCTGCTGCCGGCCAAGGCCTTCGGCTGCTTTCGCCACAGCAATCTTTTGCCCACGTCGCCGTTTCTGCGCGGTTTTTCGGATGACTGTGTGATCCCAGTTTCGCGCTGGACCGAAATGAAGCAGGCCGAGATTGATCAGCATCCCGGTCTGATCACCCTTCTGGGCAGCGATGAGGTTGGCCCCTGTCTGATCGAAGACGCGGGCCACCGCGCGCTCTACATCTTCAATCACTTCGAATACGACAGCGACACGCTGAAACAGGAATACGACCGCGATGTCGGCTCGGGCACGCCGATCAATGTGCCGCTGAACTACTACCCCAATGACGATCCTGCGAGGAAGCCCCTGAACCGTTGGAGAAGTCACGCGCATCTTCTATATGGTAACTGGATCAACGAGATTTATCAGACAACACCCTATGAGATTGAAAACATTGGCCGCTAGCATCGCCATTCTGGGCCTAGGCACGATCGGCGCCACGGCCTGGCGCCTGTCCGCGCGTGAGGCGGCGGCCGTGGCCGCAGCGCCGCCGACCGGGCACTTCGTCACCGTCGAAGGCCAGCAGGTGCATCTGCAGGAACAGGGCAGCGGCCCTGATCTTGTGCTGATCCACGGCGCCAGCGGCAATTTGCGCGACTTCACCATGGGTCTGAGCGAACGACTGGCCGAGAGATATCATGTGATCGCCGTCGACCGGCCCGGCCTTGGCTATTCCGACCCGATGAAGGACGGTGACCCTTCGGTTGGCGGACAGGCGCGCATCTTGCGCGGGGCTGTGGCGCAGTTGGGCGTCACGCAACCCATCGTGCTGGGGCAAAGCTATGGCGGGGCCGTGGCTCTGGCTTGGGCACTGCAGGAACGCCCGGCTGCACTTGTTCTGGTTTCGGGCGCGTCGATGCCTTGGCCGGGCACCCTTGACTCGTGGTATCGCGCGACGTCCTCACCGCTTGGCCGCGTGACGCTGGTGCCGCTGGCTGCGGCCTTTGTTCCTGAAAGCTACATTCGCCGCGCCATCGAAGGTGTCTTTGCCCCCGACGCCCCGCCCCCCGGATATGCCGAGCAACTGGGCGTAGGACTTTCCCTGCGACGCACGGCTTTGGAGACGAACGCCCGCCAGATCAACGCCCTGCGATCAGAAGTCGTAAAGATGGAGCCGCTTTACCCGTCGCTCGGCCTGCCGGTCGAATTGATCCACGGCGATGCGGATACCGTTGTCCCGCTGAAGGTGCACGCCGAAAGACTGGCCCCCCTTCTGCCGGACGCCGTCCTTACCGTTCTGCCCGGTGCAGGCCACATGCCGCATCATACCCACCCCGATGCCGTCATCGCCGCCATCGACCGCGCCGCTGCCCGCGCAGGATTGCGCTGACGCGGGCTTTCGCCATACTTGCGTCAGAACCAACTGGGGGGAAAAGCCCATGAGCCTGCCATTCGACGGTGCAATCAGCCGCTACTACAAGGAAGATTCGCCAAAATCGGTGCGTGAGGCGATCAAATCCTCGGGCAAGGATGATATCCTGACAGAGACTTACCCCTACCGTGAGGAAATGAAGCGAAAAGACTATGAAAAGACCTTGCACACGCTGCAAATTCAACTTTCACGAATGCAGGCCGGCCTGAAGGCAAGCGGCAAACGGCTGGTCGTCGTGTTCGAGGGGCGTGATGCTGCAGGCAAAGGCGGCACGATCAGCGCCGTGCGGATGAACCTGAACCCCCGCGCCTGTCAGGTGGCGGCCCTGTCGAAACCTTCTGACCGTGAGGCCGCTCAGTGGTATTTCCAACGCTATGTCGACTGGCTTCCAGCAGCGGGAGAAATGGTTCTGTTCGACCGCAGTTGGTACAACCGCGCCGTGATCGAGCACGTCTTCGGCTTTTGCACGCCCGAGCAACGCTCGCGCTTTTTCGCACAGCTTCCCGGTTTCGAGCATCTGCTGGTTGATGACGGTATCATTTTTCGCAAGATCTGGTTGGAAGTGGGGCGCGCCGAACAACTCAAGCGATTTCTTGACCGCGAGTCGGATCCGCTGAAGCAATGGAAACTGTCGCAGATCGACATCGACGGTCTGGGAAAATGGGAAGAATATAGTCACGCCGTTGATGAAACGATGGAAAAGACCCATTTCGTCTATGCGCCGTGGACGGTGATCCTGTCTGATGACAAACGGCGCGCGCGGATTGCGGCGGTGCAAACCATCCTTCACTCTGTCGATTTCGCAGGCAAGGATGAGGATGAGATCGGTACACCCGATCCCGAAATCTGTGCCGGGCCGGATCTGCGCCGGAAAGGCTGATGTGAAACGCGGATACCATCACGGCAACCTGCGGCAGGCCTTGGTCGAAGCGGCCCTCGTGTTGATCGCCGAAAAAGGCCCGACCGGCTTTACCCTGTCCGAGGCCGCCAAGGCCGCCGACGTGACGCCCGCCGCAGTCTACCGCCATTTCGCAGGGCGCGAAGATCTTCTGGCCGAGGTGGCGCGACAGGGATACGACATTTTTTCGGCGCTGATGGAATATGCCTACGAGTCGGGCGCGCCCTCGGCCCTTGCATCGTTCGAGGCCACGGGGCGCGCCTATCTTGCCTTTGCACGCAAATATCCCGGCCATTATATGGCGATGTTCGAAGCGGGCCTGTCTTTGAATGATTACCCTGATCTCGCGCTGATTGCGGCGAAATCGCGCAGCGTGCTGGAGCGTGCCGCCGAACACCTGTCGCACCACATGCCCGAAGGCAAACGCCCCCCCGCCACAATGTTCAGCGCCCATATCTGGGCGATGAGCCATGGCGTGGTCGAACTCTACATGCGCGGAAGCCCCGGCAGCCGCAGCCCCTATCCGCCCGAAGATCTTCTGGAAGCCGGCATAGGCATCTACCTGCGCGGCCTTGGCCTTTTGCCGCCTGACGCAGACGTTTCGTGAAGTGACGGCGGTCTCCGAAGGCCCGGCCCACGCGTCATCGAAACAGAACCAGCGCCCCGGGTGACCATGCGACACGGGCGCGGGTGCCGATGTCCATTACCGGACGGCCAAAGACGTTGCGCATGGAAATGCGAACCGGGTCCTCGGTTCCGTCCAGCTTTACGTCATAGTAGGTCATGTCGCCGTAATAGACGACCTCCTCGACCGTTGCCATCATCTCACGGTCGATGGCGGTCTGGCCGTCGAACAAGATGGTCAGGGTTTCCGGACGAAATCCAATGGCCGCACCGGCAGATGTTGTGGCACCCATGCATTGTTCGGCCTGAAGCGTGATTTGGCCAAAGCCCTTGGCCTCGACCACGACCGCATCACCGTCTGAGACGATTCTTGCTGGAACGAAGTTCATGGTGCCGATGAAATCGGCAACCTTGCGGCTTGAAGGGCGGCGGTAGAGGGTTTCGGGATCGGCCAGTTGGGCGATCTCGCCCTCGAACATGACGGCGATGCGGTCAGACATCACCAACGCTTCTTCCTGATCATGGGTGACCAGAACGAAAGTGATGCCGACCTGACGTTGCAGGCGTATCAGTTCGACCTGCATCTGCTCGCGCATCTTCTTGTCGAGCGCACTCAGCGGTTCGTCCAGCAGCAGAACCTTGGGCTTCAGGATCAGCGCGCGGGCAAGGGCCACGCGCTGCCGCTGACCACCCGACAGCGCATGCGCCGAGCGGTCGCCAAAGCCCTTCAGCCCCACCATTTCCAACGCTTCGGCCACGGCGCGGACCTTGTCGGCGGCAGGGCGCGGGTCCTTGCGCAGACCGAATCCCACATTCTGCGCCACACTCAGATGCGGGAAGATGGCATAGCTTTGGAACACCATGTTGGTGGGGCGCTTGTTGGCGGGGACGCGCGCCATGTCCTTGCCATCGAGCAGGACCGCGCCGGACGAGATCCCCTCAAACCCTGCGATGGTCCGCAAAAGCGTGGTCTTGCCACACCCCGAGGGACCGAGCAGCGAAAAGAACTCACCCTCTCGGATGGTCGCGGTGATGCCGCGCAAGGCATGGTAATCGCCGTAGTATTTGTGAACGTCGCGAAAGGCGATCATTTCGGATTTAGCTATGTTCACAGTCACAGGAAGCCTCCGGTATCCTTGCCGCCGGTCTTTGCAAGCCCGCGGCGGCGGAAATATTCTGCAATGGAAAGAAGGGCGATCGAGACCAGCACCAGGATCGTCCCCAGCGCCAGCATCGCAGGCACCCGGGCGGGAAAGCGGAACTGGCCGTAGATATAGGACGACAGAACCGTGTCCGCGCCCGCAAGGAAATAGGCAATAATGAACTCATCCAGGCTGATCGTGAAGCAGATCAGCAGGCTTGAGACGATGCCCGGCATCACCAGCGGCAGGATGATCAGGCGAAAGGTTGAAAGCGGTGTCTCGCCCAGATCATAGGCCGCCTCTTCCAGTGACTGGTCCAGCGACTGAAAGGCCGAAGACAAGATCGCCACCGCAAACGGCGTACAGATCAGGACATGGCCAAGGATCACCGTGAAGATCGACAGTTTGACCCCGATGGCCAGAAGCACCACCAGAAGCGACATTGCTACAATCATCTCTGGCAGCACCAATGGCAGCATGATCAGCCCCAAAAGCCCCCCCTTGGCGGGAAAGGCAAAGCGGGTCGAGGCGCGGGCGGCAAAGATGCCAAGCACGGTGGCAATGATTGCGGTACAGCCCGAGATGATCATCGAGTTCCTGAGGGCCCGGAACAGCTGCGTATCCGACCACATCTCGGCAAACCAGTGGGTGGTAAAGCCGGACAGCGGAAAGGCGATCACCCTGCTGTCGTTGAAGGCGAACAGTGGCAGCAATATAATGGGGGCATAAAGGAAAATCAGATATCCGATGGCATAGGTGCGCAGACCCGTGGCTTTCATTTCGGCCCCCCCAGAAAGCGGCGGTTGGCAAAGACGTAGCCAATGGCCACCAGCGCCACGATGAACATGGCCGAGACGGCAATCGCACTGCCGAGCGGCTTGTTGTTCACCTTGAGCATCTGCACTTCCATCATGTTTGCAATCATCGGAAGCTTGCCCCCCCCGATCAGATCAGGTGTCACGTAGTCGCCCACCGTGGGGATGAAAACGATCAGTGTCGCTGCCACCACACCCGCCATCGACAGCGGCAGCGTTACCCGCCAGAACGTGCGCAACCGGCTTTCGCCCAGATCCTGACCCGCCTCCAGCAGGCTGCGGTCAATCTTTTCCAGGCTTACGAAGATTGGCAGAATGGCAAACGGCGCGTAGGCATGCGCCAGCGTCACGATCAGCGCCCCGACGTTGTAATTGATGGCCTGAAGCGGCTCGGAGATGATGCCAATACTCATCAGGCCAGAATTGATCACGCCGTTATACCCGAGGATAACTTTCCACAGGAACACGCGGATCAGATAGCTGGTCCAGAACGGGATGGTGATCAGGAACAGCCAGAGGGCTTTCCGCGATGGATGGACGTGAAAGCTGACGAAATAGGCGATGGGATAGGCGATCACCACGGTCACGATCGTCACCCCCACCGATACGATCAGTGACCGTATCATGATGGCGCGGTAGACCGGGCCGGTCCACACTTCGACATAATTGGAAAGGGTGAAATTCCAGGTGATCTGCCCCCCGCCGCCCGTCAACACCGAATAAAGCAATACGGTGGCCAGAGGCGCTGCCAGCAGCAAAACCGCATAAAGGGCGGTCGGGCTGATCAGCAACAGGCCGGAGCGTGCGTCCGACCTGCCGGATTGTTCTTTCGCCATCTCGCCCCCGTTGGCCCATGGTCACGCCGCTGTCCCGCAGCTTTGATCAAACGTGCCGCAGGACCGGTGCCAAGGCAAGGGCGCTTTCACAAAGCCCGGCAAAAAGCCGGGCGCAGGGGCCCGGCTGATGGCAACGCGACGAAGGGCAGGCCTTATCCTGCAATCCGTTCGATGGAAATGGCCCGCTTTTTCAGCTCATCATAGAGTGCCGGCACCACCCGCAAGGCACCGACCGAGGCGCGCAGCGCGTCTGACAGGCGCGCCTCATCACCCGGCCCCGCCACGCGCCAGACCATGCGGCGCGCAACGCCGTCGTCGTAGACAATCTCGAACCCACCGGCGCGTTTGCGCCAGCCAAGAAAATCGGCACCACCGTGTGGCGCGTGAAATGATGTCTGATGTCCCATGTTAGGGCTGTCCTGTAAAAGTGCACGTCGTTGCGCGCTGCTGCTCGTTATGACCCAACCGTGGGCTGGGATGGGGACAGGCGTCAAGCATCCCGTCTGCGGCCGAGTGTCTATTCGCCCCCTTGCGGCTGACGTGCCACAGACCACGATGACGCGCCACATGGGCGCCACAACGCCGCCATGTTTGCGCCACATTCGCCCAACCCCATTCAGACCATCAGATCGGCCGGGGGGCGCGCAAGCAGCGCCGCCAGACGCGACAGCGCCGCCTGAAACGAGTCAAGTGACACCGCACCCGTCAGCGCAAGGCGCACGGCGTTGGGGGCCCGCCCTGTTACCAAAGCGTATTCATCGGCTGACCGTACCATGACACCTTCCGCCTCGGCCATGCGCACAAAAGTTGAGGAGCGCCACCCCGACGGCAGGCGCAAAAACACATACCGCAGCCCCGGCTGCCACATCAGATCAAACGCATGCAGCGTGTCCACCGCCATTGCTAGTCGCCGGTCGGCATCTGCCTGCACCAGCGCGCGCAACCGGGCCCCCTCGCCCGATTGCAAGATGCGCCGCACCATCTCGCTGACCGGCAGCGGCAGCGCAAAGAACGCATGCTGCGCCGTCAGCCGACCCGTATGTCCCATGCCTTGCGGGCACAGGATATAGCCAAAGCGCAGGGCCGCGCTCACCGTCTTGGACAGGCTGCCCACATGCCAGGTCCGCTCGGGCGCAATCGCGCGCATCGCGGGCCAATCGCTGTGGGCCAGCGAATAGCAGTCATCTTCGATGATCTGCACATCATAGCGTCGCGCGATATCGACGATGGCCTGTCGCCGTTCAGGCGGCATTCGCACCGTTGTGGGGTTCTGGGCCTCGGGCGTCAGGCACAGAACCTGAGCGCCATGGCGCCGACAGGCGGCCTCGAGTGCGGCGGGCACCATGCCGTTCTCGTCAATCTCGACCGCAATCACCTCGGCGCGGGCCAGGCGTGCTGCGTGGCGAAAGCCCGGGTACGCCAGTTCCTCGGTCAGAACCACGGGCCGGTCCCCCCGCAGGCAGCACAGAAAAATCAGGCTGATCGCGTTTTGTCCACCATTGGTAAGCGCGATGTCATCAGCGGTATAGGTACCCAGGATCCGGTCCGACAGCCAGTCGCACACGGCCACCCGCAAGGGCAGTTCCGCCGTCTGGCTGGGGTAGTCGATCCAGTCAAAGCTGACCGTATCGGCCATGCTGCGCAGGGTGCCGGCAAAGACCACCCCTTGGCCTACATCGGGCAAGATCGGTGCGCGCAGATCGACGCCGCTGCCCGGGTTCTGAGGATCACGCTCGATGTAAAGTGGCTGGCTCGGGCCAAGACGCGGCGCCGTGGCCGCGACAAAAGTGCCGCGCCCCACGGTGGCGGCCAGCATCCCCTCTTGCGTCGCAAACTGGTAGGCGCGGGCGACCGTACCCGGCGTGACCTTAAGATGCCAGGCGAGGTCGCGCACGGTAGGCAATTTCTCGCCCTGCGCCAGATCGCCTGCGCGGATCGCCTCGCGCAGTGCGCGGGTCAGGGCCAGATATTTCGGCCCGTCCTTCCCCGTCAGGTCGGGCACCCAGATTGTATCTGCCACAATGTTCCTCTGGTGTTGGAGCCAAGAGTTTTGTATCCTTAACCTGCGCAATTATGTTGCATTGTATTCATAAAGTATCAACACAAATCTGAGGAATCGTCCCATGCCTGCCGCCGACACGCTGGTATTTCGCCCCGCCGCCTTGCCGCCCCTGTCGCGGATCGTGCTGGCGGCTGCGACCCTCGTCGTGACGTGGGAGACGCGTCAACGCACCCGAAAGGGTCTGAAGTATCTGGACGCACATCTGCTGCGTGACATTGGTCTCGATCCGATGACCGCGCATGAGCACGCTACACGGCCCTTCTGGCGCGCCTGAGACCCCCTGAATGCTTTCCCCTGACTGGGCCGGGTTTACCCGGCCCTTTTTTTTGCATACGAAATGCAAAAGGCCCGCCGGGGGGCGGGCCTTTTGAAACAATATGCCGAACTCAGCGCTTGGAGAACTGGAACGACTTGCGGGCCTTGGCCTTGCCGTATTTCTTGCGCTCGACCACGCGGCTGTCGCGGGTCAGGAAACCTGCGGCCTTCAGCGCGCCGCGCAGGGCGGGTTCATACAGTTGCAGCGCTTTCGAGATGCCGTGCTTGACTGCACCTGCCTGACCCGACAAACCGCCACCGGCGACAGTGGCCATCACGTCGAACTGGCCTTCGACATTGGCAATGGTGAAGGGCTGCTTCAGGATCATCTGCAGAACCGGGCGCGCAAAGTATGCCGCCATTTCCTTGCCGTTCACGGTAACCTTGCCCGAACCGGGCTTGACCCAGACGCGCGCAACCGCATCCTTGCGCTTGCCCGTGGCATAGGCACGGCCAAGGGCGTCGCGCACGGGCGTGCGCGGAGCACGCGCCTCGGCCACGGTTTCGGCAGCCGAGGGCGTGCCCGACACTGCCGATTTCAGATCGTCGAGAGATTTGATGTCAGCCATGCTCATGCGCTCCGGGTGTTCTTCGGGTTCATCGACGCGACGTCGAGAACGGTGGGCGACTGTGCCTCGTGCTTGTGCTCGGTGCCTGCATAAACGCGCAGGTTCGTCATCTGCTGACGGCCCAGACGGTTGCGCGTGATCATACGCTCGACGGCCTTGATCACCACACGCTCGGGATGCGCGCCTTCCAGCACCTGGCGTGCCGTGCGCTGCTTGATGCCGCCCGGGTGGCCGGTGTGCCAGTAATAGATCTTGTCGGCACGCTTGTTGCCGGTCATCTGGATCTTGTCCGCATTGATGATGATGACATTGTCACCCATATCCATATGCGGCGTGAAGGTCGGCTTGTTCTTGCCGCGCAGAATGTTGGCGACGATCGAGGCGAGGCGGCCCAGAACGATGCCTTCGGCATCGATCAGGATCCACTTTTTCTCGATGTCCGCCGGTGTAGCGGTAAAGGTTTTCATCGGTGGTGTCCCATGGAGATCAGGCAGGGGTTGCCCCCCGGTAACTCGGATGGCGGCTTATCGCGCATCGCGGATGCAGCGTCAAGCGCGGTGAACATTATATAATATAGCAAAATCAATGATTTACAAAAGTGGTATTATGTTACCCCATCTATTCCGCCGCAATCAGCCGCAGGGCCCGGGCCCGCGCAGGGGGGATGGCCCCGATTTCCACCCCGGTCAGCACATGCAGCGTATCAAGGTCGCGGTCGATCACCGCGTGGTCGCTGACCCATCCGCCCATCGACAGATAGGTGCGCAGCAAGGGCGGCATCGGGGGCACCGCTGCGGGC
>JBBRBJ010000006.1:0-88018 GCA_038205925.1 Rhodobacterales bacterium
GTGGTGGTGAATGTGCGCGCCGAAGCGGTCGAAGAGCCCGATCGTTTTCGCGACCTTCTGGTGGCGCAGATCACCGGTGTGGTGCGCTGGCGCGAGAGTGTGCAGTGGATGGAGCGCGCCGAGGTCGCGGAATACTGGGAGATCGGCGCGGGCAAGGCTCTGTCGGGAATGATTCGGCGAATCCTTGCGGGCGAAGCCGTGATCCGTGCCGTGGGCACGCCAGAGGATATCGCGGCGGCCAAAAGGTGATCTTTGCGGCCGAGGCCGCGCGCCGGCGGATTTTCTGACAGAAGCTGATGGAGTGTGGGAATGTTTGATCTGACGGGAAAAAAAGCCCTGATAACGGGCGCCTCAGGCGGCATCGGGGCCGATATTGCGCGCGTGCTGCATGATGCGGGGGCCACGGTGGGCCTGTCGGGCACACGCATTGCGCCGCTTCAAGCGCTGGCGGCAGACCTGGGCGCGCGGGCGCATGTTCTTGCGTGCAACCTGTCGGACCCGGCCGAGGTGGAAGGGCTGGTCAAGCGCAGCGTCGAGGTGATGGGCTCGGTGGATATTCTGGTCAACAACGCCGGCATCACCCGCGATGGCCTTGTCATGCGGATGTCGGATGAGGACTGGCAAGCGGTGATTGATGTGAACCTGACAGCGACGTTTCGCCTGTGCCGCGCGGCAGTGCGTGGCATGATGAAAGCGCGCTGGGGGCGGATTGTGAACATCTCTTCGGTGGTGGGGACCACCGGGAACGGCGGGCAGGTGAACTATGCGGCATCAAAGGCCGGGATGGTGGGGTTGACGAAATCGCTGGCGGCCGAAGTCGCCAGCCGGGGGATCACCGCCAATTGTGTTGCACCGGGGTTCATCGAGACGGCGATGACGGAAAAGTTGACCGAGGCGCAGCGCGCAGGCATTCTGGGCGCTGTGCCGGCCGGGCGCATGGGTTTGCCGCAAGAAATCGCTGCAGCGGTTCTCTACCTTGCGTCGCCCGAGGCGGGCTATGTCACCGGTGCCACGCTGCATGTCAACGGCGGCATGGCGATGATCTGACATGCACCGTGGCATCTCGCCCCGGAAAGCGTTTGCCTAATGACACGGCCCTTGCTATAGGCGCGCAGGAAATCACCGGGACTTGATCGGTGACGTCGCAACAAAGCGGCGCTCGTCGCCCCAAGAGGGGCAAGAACAAAGCCGGGAACTCTCTCCCGCAACGTGAAAGAGGAAGTGACATGAGCGACATCGCTGACCGCGTGAAGAAGATCGTCGTCGAGCATCTGGGCGTCGAAGAGGACAAGGTGACCGAAACCGCCTCGTTCATCGATGATCTTGGCGCGGACTCGCTGGACACCGTCGAGCTGGTCATGGCCTTTGAAGAAGAGTTCGGGATCGAGATCCCCGATGATGCCGCCGAAACCATTCAGACCTTCGGTGACGCGGTCAAGTTCATCACCGAAGCGGTCTGATACGCTTTTTTTGCCTGCAAGACATGAAAAAGGCACCCCTGATCGGGGTGCCTTTTTCATGTAAATCAAACCATCAAGAAGGTGGTGGCGGTCGCGCCGACCGCCGCTGAAAAGCTCCGGTCGGGCGGGCCGGGGTCATAAAGGTCAGAACGGGATCTCGTCATCCATGTCGGACCGTCCGCCACCGGCAGGCGCACGATCGCCGCCCTTTGCCCCGCCGCCGCCGCCACCCGAACCGCCCTGATAGTCATCATAGCCACCGCCGGCAGCCCCACGGTCATCGTAACCGCCACCGCCCGCGCCGCCAGATCCGCCGCCAGATCCGCCACCGCCCTCACCGCGACCGCCCAGAAGTGTCAACGTGCCCGAATAAGGGCGCAGGACCACTTCTGTGGAATAACGGTCAGCGCCCGACTGATCCTGCCACTTGCGGGTTTCCAGTTGACCTTCGATGTAAACGGTTGAGCCCTTTCGCAGGTACTGCTCGGCAATCTTGCCGACCGCTTCGTTGAAGATCGCGACCGAATGCCATTCGGTCTTTTCCCGCCGCTCGCCCGTCGCCTTGTCGCGCCAGGTCTCGGATGTGGCGATGCGCAGGTTCACCACCTTGCCACCATTGGGAAAACTGCGCACCTCGGGATCGCGCCCCAGATTGCCGATAAGGATGACCTTGTTGACCGACCCTGCCATGAATGAAACGCTCCCCTGCTGGTTGTCGTGATCTGGCGCAGTGTCTGCGACCATGGTTACCAAAATGTATACAAGTGCCCGCGCTCGCCCGCAACCAATGGCCGAAGGCACGGTCAGGCGCGTCTGAACGCAATCAACCGGGAAAGGGGGGGGGGCGTCCCCCATGGCGCGCGCAACGCGTCCGTTTGATCGTCGAAAATCTGCTGGGGGGCCCCGCTGGCCTTGCTGACCGGCTATCGGCAAGATGCCGCCGAAACGTGGCCGCTTCGGGGTGCAGGTGCACGGGGTCTGGATTGAAGCGAAAAATTGCCTATAGTCCGTTTCTGATTGGACTTTGGTGGATGTGCCTGATGAAATTCTTTTCAGCGATTGTTGTTGCGACCATGGTTTTTTCCGGTGTCTCGATAACTGCGACCCCCTTGGTGGCCGAAGGGCTGAACCTGTCGGGATCGACCAAGAACCGCGCGTCGCTGTTCAAGTCGCAGACCAAGCTGCTGGATGGACGCCTGTCCAAGCAGTATGAGGCGTCGGTGCGCCTGACGCCCAAAGGCAAGACGGCAACGGTGGCAACCGAAGGATCTGCAAAGCGTTATGCAGGCCGGTACAAGGGCGAGTATCTTGAAGTTGCCCGCACCGCCGCCCGCAAGCATGGTATCCCCGAGGATTTGTTCTTGCGGCTGGTTCAGCAGGAATCCGGCTGGAACCCGGGCGCGGTCAGCGTCAAGGGCGCCACCGGCCTCGCGCAATTGATGCCCGCGACGGCGCAGAAACTGGGGGTCGACATCGGAAACCCGCACCAGAACCTTGAAGGCGGGGCGCGCTATCTGAAGATGATGTATGTCAAGTTCGGCACGTGGCGCCTGGCACTTGCCGCCTATAACGCAGGTCCCGGCGCGGTTGAAAAACACGGTGGCATTCCACCGTTCAACGAGACCAAGAACTACGTCAAGGCGATCCTGGGCTGACATCCGGTCAGGCACGGCGTTTCTCTTTTTTGCTTGCTGCTTTCCAAATACTCCCGCCGAAGGCGCGCCTCCGCGCCCTGCGTTTCCACAGGTAATCCCGGAAAACCGCCTTCGCGCGGGCACATGGCTGGACAGACCGCCGGGATAGTGTGGCCCGGGGTATATCCGAACCGCTACTTCGCCACGATCTTGATCACCGGCTCCATTGAATTAAGCATCTCGGCGCTCAGATGGCATTTGATCTGATGCGCCCCGTCCAGCATCTGGACGGGGGGCACTTCGCGTTCGCACAGGTTGCCGGGCACCTTTTCTTTCCAGCGGCAGCGCGTCTGGAACGGACATCCGGGGGGCGGGTTCATCGCCGAAGGGATGTCACCCTCCAGGACGATCCGGCGCTTGACCACGCGGGTATCGGCAATCGGCACGGCAGACAGCAGCGCCTCGGTGTAGGGGTGGTAAGGCGGCGAGAACACCTGATCTGTGGTACCCAACTCGACCACATGGCCCAGATACATCACCATCACCCGGTCGCTGAGGTAGCGCACGATGGAAAGGTCATGGCTGATGAACAGCAAGGTGGTCTTGTTCTTGCGCTGAATCTCCATCAGCAGATCGGTCACGGCGGCCTGCACCGACACATCCAGCGCCGACACCGGCTCATCCGCGACCACGATCTTGGCCCCGCCCGCAAAGGCGCGCGCGATGCCGACGCGCTGCTTTTGTCCACCTGAAAGCTGGCGTGGCATCCGTTCGGCAAACTGTCGCGGCAGCTTTACAAGATCGAGCAGTTCCAGCATCCGGTCGCTGCGCTCGGTATCCGAGTTGCCCTCGCCAAAGATTTCCAGCGCGCGGATGATCTGGCGGCCCACGCTCATCGACGGGTTCAGCGTGTCGAACGGGTTCTGGAACACCATTTGCAGCTGCGACACGGTATCGGTCGAGCGCTGCTGGATCGGGATGTCCTGCACGTTTTCGTCAAACAGCATGATCTGCCCGCTGGTCGCGGTTTCCAGCCCCATCAGCACCTTGGCAAGTGTAGACTTGCCACATCCGGATTCTCCCACGATGGCAAGGGTCTCGGACTCGTGTGCCTCAAAGCTGAGCGTCTCATTGGCCTTGACCACCTTTTCCGCGCCCCCGCCAAAGGCGCCGGCGTTCACGGTGTAATATTTCTTCAGATCATCGAGTTTCAGCACGACCGGGCCGATGGGCGTTTTGGCCACTTTCTTCGCAGCCTTCGGTGGTGCGTCCCAGTCGATCTCTTGCCATTTCACGCAGCGGCTGGCGTGGCGGTCGTCATCTGGCACGGGCACCATCGGCACCTCGCCTGCATTGCAGCGGCCGTCCTCGAAATAATCGCAGCGCGGTCCGAAATTGCAGCCATCGGGGCGCTCGTGCGGCAGGGGAAAGTTGCCCGGAATGGCAATCAGAGGGCTGGAGTTCTTGTCCGCACCCGGCAGCGGGATCGAGCGGAACAGCGCCTGTGTGTAGGGGTGGCGCATCTTTTCGAACACCTGGGTGACGTTGCCGGTTTCTACCGCCTCGCCCGAATACATCACGCAAAGGCGGTCACAGACATCCAGCACGAGGCCAAGGTTGTGGCTGATGAACAGCATGGACGTGCCGTATTTTTTGCCCAGATCCTTGACCAGATCGACAATTCCCGCCTCGACCGTCACATCGAGCGCAGTCGTCGGCTCATCGAGGATCAGAAGCGCGGGTTTGGCCATCAGCGCCATCGCGATGACGATGCGCTGCTGCTGTCCGCCCGAGAGTTGGTGGGGAAACGCGTTGATGATGCGGTCGGGATCGGGCAGGCGGACATCGGCCACGATCTGGCGTGCAAGCTTCATCGCTTGGGCGCGGGACATCCCCTGGTGAATGACAGGCACCTCGGCCAGTTGTTCGCCCACGCGCATGGCAGGGTTCAGGCTGGCCATGGGTTCTTGATAGATCATGGCAATTTCCGAGCCGCGGATATGGCGCAGCCCCTCTTCGTCAAGCGTGGTCAGATCCCGCCCCTTGAACTTGATCGAGCCTGCGACGATGCGCCCGTTCTTGCCCAGATCGCGCATCACGGCCAGTGCCACGGTGGACTTGCCACAGCCGCTTTCGCCCACCAGACCCATCGCCTCACCCTCCATCACGGTGCAGGAAAAATCCATCACGGCAGGGATTTCGCGCAGGCGCGTGAAGAACGAGATCGACAGGTTCTCGATCTCGAGGATGGGTTTGGACGTGTCCCAATCGGTGATGTTCGACATGGTGGCCTCGCGCTTGTGGAGGGTTCGGGTCCCGGGGAGTTTCGAGGGCAGAAAATGCAGATCAGTCGCGCATGGATTCTTCGCGCAGGCCATCGGCCAGCAGGTTGAGGCCGAGGACAAGGCTCATCAAGGCGATGGCCGGGGCAAGGGCGGGGTGCGGGAAGATGGCCAGAAGGCGGCGGCCATCGTCGATGGTCGAGCCCCAGTCGGGGGATTCAGGGCTGACGCCCAGGCCAAAGAATCCAAGGGTGCCCAGCAGGATCGTGGTGTATCCGATGCGCAGGCAGAAATCGACGATCAAGGGCCCGCGTGCGTTTGGCAGGATCTCCCACAGCATGATGTACCACGGCCCCTCGCCCCTGGTCTGGCCTGCGGCGACATAATCACGCGATTTCAGGTCCATCACGATGCCGCGCACAATGCGGAACACGGTGGGGGCGTTGACGAACACGACCGAGACGAAGACGTTCAGAAGGTTGGGGTCCATCGACCACACGCCAATCGGGTCTGCGTTGAAGGCAAGGCCCGAATAGGCCCAGAGACCGATCACCAGCGAGGCGCCGACGTAAAGGTTGCGTCGGCGCGGGTTGGTGAAATAGCGGCTGTTGAACAAGACGCACACGAAGATAACCGGGAAAATAAACAGCACGGCGGCAAGGTAGGTGGGGATGCCGGTCACGCGAATTTCGGGGGTGACGAGCAGGTAGAACAACAAGATCACCGGAAAGGCGAGCACGAGGTTGGCGATGAAGGACAGTGCAGTGTCCAGCTTGCCGCCGAAGTAGCCGGCGGGCAGGCCCAGCGTGATGCCGACCATGAAGGCGATCACGGTTGCCGCAGGAGCAATGGCCAGCACACGCCGCGCGCCCATGACCATGCGGCTGAACACGTCGCGCGCAAGGCTGTCGCCGCCCAGCAGATACCATGCAGTGTCAGACCCGGTCACGGCCTTGCCGGGCAGGGCGTTCTTCATGCCCGACAACTGGCTCAGCGGATCATGCGTGATGATCAGGTCGGCGAAAAAGGCGGTAAACACCCAGAACATCACCAGCGCAAATCCGATCATGCCCACAGTGCTGTCAAACAGTTTGCCATAAAGACCCAGGCGGCGCCGGTAATGGACCGAAAGCGCGAAGGTCAAGGCCAGTGCTATCCACACGGGCACGAACTGCACTGCCATCTTGACGAAAATCATCGGCCAGGAGAGATCTTCCATGGGTCGGGTATCCTCAGCTGAGCCGGATGCGGGGATTCAGAAACACATAGCCGATGTCCGAGATCAGCTGTGTGACGAGCACGACAAAGACGGCCACGACCGAACAGCCAAGCAGAAGCTGGATGTCGTTGTTGCCAGCGGCCTGCACCAGAGTCCAGCCAAAGCCCTTGTAGTTGAACAGCGTCTCGACGATGACCACGCCGTTCAACAGCCACGGAAATTGCAGCATGATCACGGTAAATGGCGCGATCAGGGCGTTGCGCAGCGCGTGCCTGAGGATGACGTTGCGAA
This sequence comes from Rhodobacterales bacterium, assembly GCA_038205925.1. GTDB lineage: Bacteria > Pseudomonadota > Alphaproteobacteria > Rhodobacterales > Rhodobacteraceae > Pseudotabrizicola. Next base: position 6,887 of record JBBRBJ010000006.1, read on the forward strand.
AGCTGACACCCTTCAGGCGCGCAGTGCGGATGTATTGCTGGGTCATCACCTCGGTCATCGACGCGCGCGTCATGCGGGCAATGTAGCCGATGCCGTAAAGTGCGATGGTTATGACGGGCAGGGCAAAGTTCCAGAAGGTGATCTTGGTCATGGCCGAGGTTGCTGTGCCCTGAAACAGGGTGCGCCCCTCGATCCAGCCCGCTTCGGCAAGGATGGGTGAGATGCCTGTCGTGGCCGAGCCCAGAAGCACGATCAGGATCACGCCCGAGACGTATTCGGGCGTGGCGGTCGAGCCGATGGCAAAGGCCGAAAGCACCCGGTCGGTGCCCGAGCCTTCGCGCATCCCCGACAGCACGCCAAGGATCAGCGCCGAGGGCACCATCACGATCATCACCCAAGCCATCAGCCAGGCGGTGGCACCCAGGCTGCGCGACAGGATTTCAGCCACGGGTTGCTTGAACACCGTCGATTGGCCCCACTCGCCCTGCAACACGCCGCAATAGCGCGGTGCAGTTTCGGCGGTGCGTCCGTTGCCAAGGCAGCGGCCTGTGGTCAGGTCGCCCTCAACGCGCGTCCAGCCCGGCACCACGCCCAGCCACTCGCCGTAGCGCACCAGAACAGGTTGCGCGAAGCCGTTCTTTTCCAGCCAGCTTATCACCGCGTCGTCGGACATGCGGGCCGACGCTTCAGACTTTGCAAGCTTTTCAAGGTTGGGCGGCAGGTTCGTCATGTAAAACACGATGAATGTCAGCGCGAGCGCGGTCAGCACCATGACCCCAATACGTCGGAGCATGAACAATAGCATGGGTTATCCTTTCCCGATGGGACAAGGGCTACGGCCACACAAATGGCCGCCAACGGGCTTGAAGTCTGAGGTCAGAAGACCGATGCGCCCCGGTTTCCCAGGGCGCATCCCGTCTGTGCGTGGTTATGCGTTGATCCACCACTTATAGTGGTGATGCTCAAAGGTCGCGTGCATTTCGGCACCTTTGACCTTTGGGTCAACGTGGCGATACAGCGAGCGCCAGTAGGGCTGGATCAGCACGCCCTGCTCTTGCATGATCGTCTCGATCCGCACCATCAATTCGCGGCGCTTGTCGGCATCTGCGATCGACATCGCTTCGGCCAGCAAGGTGTCGAATTCAGGGTTGCTGAACGCAGCCTCGTTCCACGCCTCGCCCGAGCGGTAGGCAAGGGCAAGGATTTGCACGCCAAGCGGGCGCATGTTCCATTCGGTGGCCGAGAACGGATACTTGGTCCAGTCGTTCCAGAAGGTCGAGCCCGGCAGAACCGTGCGCTTGATCTTGATGCCCGCATCGCGGATCTGGGCGGCAACCGCATCGCAAGTGCCTGCCTGCCAGCCATCATCGACCGAGATCAACTCGAATTCGAAATCGGCGCGGCCTGCGTCAGCGATCATCTGCTTGGCGGCTGCCGGATCGACGACAACGGGGGGCAGTTGCGCATACTCGGGGTGGATCGGGCAGACATGGTGGTTTTCCGCCACGGTGCCCAGGCCGGAGTAACCCAGTTCCAGAACAACCGCGTTATCCACGGCCATCGTCAGGGCGCGGCGCACGTTCACGTCCTTGTATTCTTCGGCCAATTGGTTGAAGCGCACCGCAAGCGTGGACGAGGTGATGGCTTCGGACTGGTCCCAGCCAAGGCCCTGCATCACTTCGACAAACTCGCCCGTGGTCTGATAGGTCGCGTCGATTTCGCCCGAACCGGCGGAGGCTACGGCAGCGGCAGGATCCGTGCCAAGGTCGATATACTCGATCCGGTCCAGATACGGTCCACCGTAAACATCGGTGCCCCACCAGGCGTGATCGGCGTTCTTGACGAGGATCTGACGGATGCCAACCTCATTGACCTCGGACTTGTAGGGGCCGGTGCCGGGGGTCATGGTCGGATCGCCATTGTCATAGGAGGAGTGCACCACAGCCGCCGGATAGTCGGCAACGCCAGCGATCATGGTGATATCCGGCGCGCTGAGTTTCAGCACAACCGTCATCGGGTCCGTAACCGTGATGGCGCCCTCGGCCGCCGTCTTGGTTTCCGGGTTGATCAGGCCGGTCATGCGGCCCGCCATCGAGTTGCCCTCGACGTTGCCATCGCACCAACGGGTGAAGTTGTTGGCCACATCTTCGGCGGTGAAGTCATCGCCGTTGTTCCACTTGACGCCCTGACGCACCTTGAGGGTGTATTCCGTGGCGTCGTCATTGGTTGACCACGACTCCAGCAACATGCCGCGGATCGAGCCGTCATTGTTGTATTCAACCAGATATTCCAGCCAGCCGCGGGTAAAGCAGGAGATCTCGCTCCAGTCAGCGGTGCGCGGGTCTTTCAGGCCACGGGTCTGCATCTGCATCCGCAAGGTGCCGCCCATTTTTGGGGTGTCTTGCGCCATCGCGGGCGAAGTCAGGCCCAAAAGGCCATATGCCACGGGGGCGGTCACGCCCAGTGCAGTGGCCGTGGCCAGAAACTCGCGGCGGCTCATCTTGCCCGCGCGTGTTTCTTCGGCAAACATCAGCGCTGCCGGATGAGCGGCGGGCCGTGTGTGAAAAGTGTCTTTCATTCTCGTCTCCCTGTGTGGCATTGCCATCTTGTTTTGGGTCTTAACCGCGCATAGAGGGGCATGATCAGCAATGACTGTCAGGTCCGGACGTGCGGGCTCACGCCCCTATACCGCATGACTTTGCCGCTGGCGTCAACGCCCGGAATGGCCCGATTGTCAATCTTTTGCGACTTGGGGTCGCAAACAGGCATTCTGACAGGCTTCGTCCAAAACGCTGAAAATGTGCGGAGGAACAGCCTTCAGACCTCACGCCGGAAGGCAGTTGGGGTGCGGCCCGTCAGGTGCTGAAACGAGCGTGTGAAATACGCGGGCGACGTGAAACCGAGGGCTTCGCCAATGCGGGCGACAGGCAGTCTGGTTTCGGCCAGCATCATCCGGGCCTCAAAGATCCTGCGGTCTTGCAGCACCTCGATGGCCGAGCGTCCGCACGCGATGCGGCAGCAGCGCGTCAGGTGCGTGGGCGTCACGCCAAGGGCGGCGGCAAATTCGCCCACACCTGTGCCTTTTCGAAACTCACGCTCCATCAGCGCGGTATAGCGTGCAACAAGACGGCGGGCGGCGTCCGGCTTGGTCGCCTCGGGCGCACCGCGCACCGACTGTCGTTCCAGCCACACGCTCAGCAACCCAAGGTAATGGCGGGTGGCGCGGTCATGGGCGGGAACATCGCTGCCCACCTCGCGCGCCATGCTGTCGAGGATCATGTTGACTTCTTGCTGGGCATGCACCTCGCGGATGCGCAGATGCTGCGGTTGGCCGGGCAACGCCACCTGCGTGTCGCGGCCAAAGAACACTGCCGTGCCAAAGACCTGCGGCCCCACCTCGAACCCGTGCATCACGCCGGGGGGAATGAAGATCGCGTTGTTGGCCGTGTAGCCGCGCGTGACACCGGCAATCGTGATGCGGCCCTGACCCTTGGTGAACCACAAGAACATCGGCTCTGAGATGGCGCGCATCGCCTCGACACGCCAACGTCCGCCCGCAGCAAGGCGGGGAATGGCCACGAGGCGCAGATCCGAGGAGGCAGCCGTCAGTTGGTTCATGGGCAAGAGGTCCGTAAGGCAATAGTCAGACATCGAGTTAACCAGTCCCTGCCGCGCAACCCAAGCGAAAATATGGCGATAACGACATCCCCTGCCGCGTCATGTGGATTAATCTGGTTTTAGGCAATAATCCGCCTAGTGCGGAACCACCCCGGTCCAGTCGCGCATCCGGGCGCGAAACCACGTCCTTTGCCGCTTGGCATAGGTTCTGCTGGCCTGTTTGGCCTGTGAAATGGCAGTGTCGAGCGTCAGGTCCCCACGCAGATGTGCCACCAGTTCGGGCGCGCCTATGGCGCGCGACGAGGGCAGGGCCGCATTCCACCCGGGCAGGGCAGAGCGCGCCTCATCCAGTGCGCCGGCGCCGATCATCGTGTCGAGACGGGCATCGATTCGCGCGTTCAGCCACGGCACATCGGGAAGCAGCACCATCGCTTCGGCGCGGGCGCGTGGCAGGGCGGGGGCCGGCGTCTGCGCCTGCCAGTCGGCCAGACCCCGGCCGGTCGCTGAAAGCACTTCCCACGCGCGCTGCACGCGCGCGCCATTGGCCAGATCGATGCGGGCCGAAGTGGCACGATCCAGCGCCGCAACCATCGCACCTGGGTCCGCGGCCCACAACGCATCGCCTGCCGCGCGCACCGCCGGGGGCACAGGCGGCACCTCGGCCAAGCCTTCGGTCAGTGCGCGAAAATAGAGACCCGTGCCGCCCACGATCACCACCGGGCGTTCCAAGAGCGTTCTGACATCGCGCAGCCAATGGCCAACCGAATAGGGCTGATCGCGGCCAACATGGCCATAAAGCGCGTGCGGAAGGGCGGCCTCGTCCGCCGCAGACGGGCGCGCTGTCAGCACCCGCCAGCAGCCGTAAACCTGCAGCGCATCGGCGTTGACGACCACGCGACCGTCGCGCGCCGCAATCTCGGCCGCAAGCGCCGATTTGCCGCTGGCCGTAGGCCCCGCGATCAGCACAGGCGCCTCACGCGACACTGATTTCAGATCCACCGACATCTGGTCACGCATCCTTTGCACAGAACCGCTTTGACGGGGTCTGCGGGCACGCGGACCCGCGCAGCCGCCAGTCACAGGTTGAACCCGCCCCCGTTTTGCGACAGTTTGCCCGACAGGCCAACCCCATTCCAGATCGCAGGACCCCCAATGCCAGACAAAAGCCCCGACAGCGGCGTCAAATACAAACGCGTTATGCTGAAAATCTCGGGCGAGGCGCTGATGGGCGACCTTGGCTATGGTCTGCACCCGCCTACGGTTCAGCGTATCGCCCAAGAGGTGAAGTCGGTCCACGACCTTGGGGTCGAGATATGCATGGTCATCGGCGGCGGCAACATCTTTCGCGGTCTGCAAGGCAGCGCGCAAGGAATGGAACGCACGACCGCCGATTACATGGGGATGCTCGCCACGGTGATGAACGCGCTGGCCATGCAGGCCGCACTCGAATCCGTGGGGGTGTTCACGCGCGTGATCAGTGCAATTCCGATGGATCAGGTGTGCGAGCCCTACATCCGACGCCGCGCGGTGCGCCATCTTGAGAAAAAGCGCGTGGTGATCTTTGCGGCCGGAACCGGCAACCCCTATTTCACCACCGACACCGCCGCCACGCTGCGCGCAAACGAGATGGCGTGCGAGGCCATTTTCAAAGGCACCAAGGTGGACGGCGTCTACGACAAGGACCCCAAGAAGCACGCCGATGCCAAACGCTATACCCGTGTCAGCTATGACGAGGTGCTGCAAAAGCATCTGGGCGTGATGGACGCCAGCGCCATTGCGCTTGCGCGCGACAACGACTTGCCCATCATTGTCTTTTCGCTGGATGAACCGGGCGGCTTTCGAGGCATCCTTGCCGGGCGTGGCACCTACACCACGGTGCACGGCGATGACATGCGTATGGGTGCTTCGGCGGGCATTTCAGCGCCTTGACGCTATACAAACCACGCTTGACCACGCTATACCCGCGGGCAGAACCGGGGGGACGTGCCCCCCGTCACACCGGACAGCGGACCACGATGCACCCCCCGTCCGTCCAGTAAGAAGCGACTGACACATGGCCGATGACTTCGAACTTGATACCGACGATCTGTCCCGCCGCATGGACGGGGCCATTGCCAATCTGCGCACCGAATTCTCATCGCTGCGCACGGGGCGGGCCTCGGGCTCGATGCTCGAACCAATTCAGGTTGACGCCTACGGCTCGATGACGCCGATCAACCAGCTTGGCACCGTCAACGTGCCGGAATCGCGCATGGTCACCATCAACGTGTGGGACAAGGCAATGGTGGGCAAAGTTGAAAAGGCGATCCGCGAATCCGGTCTTGGCATCAATCCGCAACTGAACGGCACCATCATCATGCTGCCGATCCCCGAGTTGAATGAGCAGCGCCGCAAGGAGCTGACAAAGGTTGCCGCCCAATATGCCGAAAGCGCGCGCGTGTCGGTGCGCAACCTGCGCCGCGACGGGATGGACCAGATCAAGAAGGCGAAATCCGACGGTCTGTCCGAGGACGACCAGAAGTTCTGGGAATCCGAGGTGCAAGAAATGACCGACCGCTTCATCAAGCTGGTCGATCTGACGCTTGAGACCAAGCAGGCGGAAATCATGCAGGTATAACGGCGCGGTGCGGGCCCATGGGCCCGCAGGTTCAGGTGCGTTTGGTTTCAGGATTGGTTGGGGCAGGGTGCCCGGTCATCCGGCAATAAAAGGGTGAGACTTGGTGACTTCCAGCATATCTGACCCAAACCAGACGCAAAACCGGATGGCCGAGCATGTGGCCATCATCATGGACGGGAATGGCCGCTGGGCAACCGAACGCGGCTGGCCGCGCCTTGTTGGTCACCGCAAAGGCGCCGAGCGCGTCAAGCAGATCGTCGATGCCGCCCCCCATCTGGGGATCCGCTGGCTGACTGTCTATGCGTTTTCGACCGAAAACTGGAAACGATCGACGGAAGAGGTTCTGGGCCTGATGTCGATCTTCGCGCGCTACATCGAGCGTGAGGCAGACCGGTTGGCAACCGAGGGGGTTCGGATGCGCTTTATCGGTGACCGTGCACGCCTTGACCCCAAATTGCAGCGCCTGATGGACGGGATCGAGGCGCGCACGGCATCCTTTACGCGGCTGAATTTTACGGTCGCGATCAATTACGGCGGCCGGGATGAGATCTTGCGGGCGACCCGCCGGGTGATGGCCCGGGTCATTGCGGGCGAAATTGACGCGGGGGCGGTGGATGACGCCATGATTTCGGCCCATCTCGACACGGCCGATCTGCCTGACCCCGACCTTGTGATCCGCACCAGCGGCGAGATGCGCACCTCGAATTTCCTGGCCTGGCAGGCGGCCTACGCGGAATACGAATTCACCCAGACGCTCTGGCCCGATTTTACGGCTGACCATCTGGCCGCAATCGTCTCACGCTTTGGCAACCGCGAGCGGCGTTATGGCGGAGTGGCGACCGGATGAGCGCTGACGCCGCCCGCTGGGGCGATCTGCGCAAGCGTCTGGTGTCGGCCCTCGTGATGCTGTCGGTGGGCGCGGCCGAGTTGTGGTTGGGCGGACCCACATTCTCGGTGTTGGTGATTGTGCTGACTGCGGCGATGTTCTGGGAACTTGCAAACATCACCTCGCCCGGTCACCGCAAGACGCCGATTGGCATGGGCCTGATTGCGGCTGTCTGCGTGTGGGGGGCGGTGTATGTGCGCGATGATCTGGCGGCAGCGTTGCTGCTGATCCCGGCCTTCGCGCTGGCGCTGACACCGCGGCGCGACCGCCGGATCGCCACGCTGTACGGCATCTGCGTGATGATTGCGGGTTATGGCCTGATTGATCTGCGCGGGACGGGCACGGCGCCCATTCTGTGGCTGGTGCTGATCGTCATCACCTCGGATGTGGCTGGCTATTTCGTGGGGCGCGCTTTGGGCGGGCCGAAATTCTGGCCCGCGATCAGCCCCAAGAAAACCTGGTCTGGTACAGTGGCGGGCTGGGTGGGGGCGGTTATCGTCTCGGCCGGGTTCGTGCTGTGGGGCAACGCGCCGTGGCTGGCGCTGCTGCTGGCGCCGTTTGTGGCCTTTGCGGGGCAGTTGGGCGACATCGCTGAAAGCTGGATCAAGCGGCGGGCGGGGGTGAAGGACAGTTCCGGACTGATCCCCGGCCATGGAGGCGTGATGGACCGCTTTGATGCGCTGATCGGCGCGGTGGTGCTGGTGATGCTGCTGTCGCTGCTGACTGCGCTGCCGATTCCCATGACGACCGGGGGCTGAGGTTTGCGCAGCATTTCAATCTTTGGCGCGACCGGGTCTGTTGGCGAGAGCACGTTCGATCTGATCATGCGCGCAGGCGGGGCAGGGGCGTTCCGCACCGTGGCGCTGACGGGCGGGCGCAATGTCGCGCGGCTGGCCGAGATGGCGCGCGCCCTGCGGGCAGAAATCGCCGTGTGCGCCGATGAGGCCTGTCTGCCCGCCCTGCGCGAAGCCCTGGCCGGCACTGATACGCAGGTGGCCTCAGGCGATGCGGCGATTGCCGAAGCTGCCGACCGTCCCGCCAACTGGGTGATGAGCGCGATCGTGGGGGCCGCCGGCCTGAAGCCCGGTCTGCGCGCCCTTGCCCATGGCGCCACCCTTGCGCTTGCCAACAAGGAAAGCCTGGTCACCGCCGGCCCCTTGCTGATGGCCGAGGCCGCGCGCCATGGCGCCCGCATTCTGCCTGTCGACAGCGAGCATTCGGCCATCTTTCAGGGGCTGGTGGGCGAAGATATCGCCGCGGTCGAGCGGATCATCCTGACCGCTTCAGGGGGCGCGCTGCGCGACTGGCCGTTGGAGGCGCTGGCCCGCGCCACCGTGACCGAAGCGCTGGCGCACCCCAACTGGGCGATGGGGCAAAGGATCACGATCGACAGCGCATCGATGTTTAACAAGGCATTGGAAGTCATTGAAACACGTGAGTATTTTGGGGTGCGCCCGGACCAGATCGAGGTGATCATCCACCCCGAATCCCTGATCCATTCCATGGTCGGATTTCGTGATGGGGCCATCATGGCACATATGGGCGCGCCCGACATGCGCCACCCCATCGGGTATGCGCTGAACTGGCCCGACCGGCTGGACATTCCTGTGGCCCGCCTGGACCTTGCGCAGATCGGCACACTGACCTTCCGCACGCCCGAAATGGCCCGTTATCCGGCGCTTCGTCTGTGCCGCGAGGTGATGGACACGCGCGGCCTTGCGGGGGCGGTATTCAACGCGGCCAAAGAGGTTGCGTTGGACCATTTCCTTGCCGGTGCCATCGGTTTCATGGACATGGCGGGGGTGGTTGACGCCACGCTTGCCCGGATATCAACAGACATGTGCCTTGATTGCGACGTGTTGACCCTTGATGACATCGAGGGTGCAGACCATCTTGCCCGTATCCGGGCGGATGAGGCTGCGCGCAGCCTTTCGGCCCGGCAGGGCCATCTCTGACCCAACTGACGTGAACAAAAGGGTGAACTCTTGGACCTTATCGGCCTGATTTCCGGCTTTGGCGGCATTGTCTGGGCGCTGGTCGCCTTTGTGGCGGCGCTGTCCATCATCGTCACGGTGCATGAGTATGGCCATTACATCGTAGGCCGCTGGACCGGCATCCATGCCGAGGTGTTCAGCCTGGGCTTTGGCCCGGTTCTGTTCGCCCGCACCGACAGCCGCGGCACGCGGTGGCAAGTGGCGGCGCTGCCCTTTGGCGGCTACGTAAAGTTCATGGGCGACAGCAATGCCGCTTCGGGCAAGGACGGCGTGGCGATGTCGGGCCTGTCCGATCGCGAACGGCGCCGCACCATGCACGGCGCCCCCCTTTGGGCGCGGGCCCTGACGGTAGCAGCGGGTCCGGCTTTCAATTTCATCATGGCGACGCTGATCTTCATCTTCATGGTGATGGCCAACGGCGTCGAGACGGAAAACACCATCGTGGGCGCCGTCAAGCCTACGCCGTTTGAGGGTCAGACCCTGTTGCCGGGCGATCAGGTTCTTTCTGTTGCCGGAAATCCTACACCCGATCTGGCTACGCTTGTCGCAGTTTCGCGCGATCTGGCCCCATCACCCTCGGTCCCTTATGTCATCTTGCGCGATACGGACGAGATTGCGTTTGACGGCCCCTATCCGTTTCCGCCCGTCGCTGATGCCGTGCAGCCACAAACCGCCGCCTTCGAAGCCGGCATGCAGCCGGGCGACGTGATCACCGCGGTAGATGGAAAGTTGATATATTCTTTCAACGAGTTGCGCGAAATCGTGGGCGCATCCGACGGGGGTGCGCTGAACCTGACCATCTGGCGCGACGGGGCCGAGGTGGAAACGGTCCTGTCTCCCCGCCGGATGGATATTCCGCTTGCCGAAGGCGGGTTCGAGACGCGGTGGCTGATCGGTCTGTCTGGCGGGCTTGGCTTTGCACCCGAAACCCGAACTCCCGGTGCGTTCGAGGCAGCAGGGATTGGCGCGCAGCAAACGTGGTATGTCGCCAAGACCTCGCTGTCGGGGATCTGGCATATGGTCACGGGCGCAATCAGCAGTTGCAACCTGCGCGGGCCCATCGGCATTGCCGAAAGCTCGGGTGCTGCGGCCAGCATGGGGGTGGAAAGTTTCGTTTGGTTCATCGCCATGCTGTCGGTCGCCGTGGGGTTGATGAACCTGTTTCCGATCCCGGTCCTGGATGGCGGACACTTGGTGTTCCACGCCTATGAGGCCGTGACCGGCAAGCCGCCGACCGACCGGGCGCTGCGGGTGATGATGTCGGCAGGACTCGTGCTGTTGTTGTCGCTGATGGTGTTTGCATCGACCAATGACGTGTTCTGCCCCTGATCCAACGGCACTGATGCCATACTCCGGCCATATTTTCCGCTGATATCTGCGGATGTGGCAAAAGGATGAACACCGATGCAAATGGTCATGCAGGGCTATCGCGGGCTTTCCATTCTGATGTGGCTGAACGCCGACCGGATTTTCATGCTGCTCAACGTTGTGGCGGGCCTGCTTGCGGGTGCTTTTCTGGGCACGCAACTTGTAAAACTCTGATCGGCATGCGCGCGGTGAGACTGTCGTGCAACGCCCCGAAGATCTCGCGTGCAAAGCGCATCTCAACGCTTTGACAAGCCCCCCGCTTACCGCTAGTGAGAACACAAGGGATTGTAAAGATGAGGCCTTGTCATGCACGATACAGCGGTTTCCGCGAAAAATTCGACGCGTGACAGGCTCCCCCGGCGTACGCGCTTGGCGACCGCAATTTTCCTTTCCACAGTAACGGTTTCTGCGACAATCTTCACGCCGCTTGGCGCGCAGGAATACAGCTTTTCGCAAGTGTCGGTTGAAGGCAACCAACTGGTCGATGTGCCGACAATCCTCGGATTTGCGGGAATCAAGCGGGGACAGACCCTGACCACGGCCGAGTTGAACGATGCCTATCAGGGCCTCGTCCGCTCGGGCCTGTTTGAGACCGTCGAGATTGTGCCCGATGGCAACCGGCTGATCATCAGGGTCAAGGAATACCCGATCGTCAACATCATCAACTTCGAGGGTAACAAGCGCCTGAAGAGTGAAGAACTGTCAAAGGCGATCAGTTCGCAGGAGCGCAGGGTCTATTCACCCAGCCGGGCCGAGGCGGATGCCGCCGCCATTGCCGAGATTTACCGCGTGCGCGGGCGCATGGCCGCCACGGTCACGCCGCGCATCATCCGGCGCAGCGAGAGCCGGGTGGATCTGGTGTTCGAAGTGGCCGAGGGCAAGGTGACAGAAATCGAGCGTCTGTCTTTCGTCGGCAACCGCGCCTATTCTGATCGTCGCTTGCGTCAGGTGCTGGAAACCAAGCAAGCGGGTCTGCTGCGCGCCTTGATCCAGCGCGACACCTTCGTCGCCGAGCGGCTGGAACTGGACAAGCAACTGCTCAAGGATTTCTACCTTGCGCGTGGCTTTATCGACTTTCAGGTGACCGATGCTTCGGCCGAAGTCAGCCGTGAGCGGGATGCGGTCTTTGTCAGCTTCAGCCTGCAAGAGGGGCGCAGCTTCAGGTTCGGCAAAATTTCCACCGTGTCTGAAATCGACGGCGTCGATGTGGCCGAGTTTGAGGCCGTGCAGCGTGTCCGTTCGGGCGTGACCTACTCGCCTTCGGTTGTGGACAACAACATCGCGCGGATGGAAAATCTGGCGCTGCGCAAGGGCCTGAACTTTGTGCGTGTTGATCCGCGTATCACCCGCAATGACCGCACCGGGACGCTGGATATAGAGTTCGCGCTGGTGCGGGGCGACCGGGTTTTTGTCGAGCGTATCGACATCGAAGGCAACACGACCACGCTGGATCAGGTGATCCGGCGTCAGTTCCGCTCGGCCGAAGGCGACCCCTTCAATCCGCGCGAAATCCGTCAGTCGGCAGAACGCATCCGCGCGCTTGGCTACATTGGTGATGCGCAAGTGGAATCGCGCCCTGGGTCGGCGGGCGATCAGGTGATCGTCGATGTCAACGTGACCGAACAACCGTCAGGGTCTTTGTCGCTGGGTGCAAGTTACGGCATCGAGGCCGGGTTCGGCGTGAACATCGGTTTTTCCGAGACCAACTTTCTTGGCCGGGGTCAGGCGCTTGCGGTCAATTTATCGACCGGCACGGACAGCACCAATTCGGGCTTCAGCTTTACGGAACCTGCCTTTCTGGGCCGCGATCTGTCTCTGTCCTTTGGCGCCTATTACAACGTGACGGCCAAGAAGAACGCCCTTTATGATACGCAGGCCCTGGGCCTGAGCACCTCGCTGGGCTTTCCGGTGGGTGAGTTGAGCCGACTGGAACTGCGCTACAGCCTGTCGAAGAACACGCTGAAAAACTACACGGGCGTTGATAATGACAACGACCCGATCACGCCCAACATCTTCAACCCGATCCTTGTTGCCGAAACCGCACGCGGCGGCGAAGTAACCTCATCGGTGGGATATACCTACAGCTACGACTCGCGGATTGGCGGCCTGAGCCCTGATCGCGGGGTGCTGCTGCGCTTCAGTCAGGATTTCGCCGGTCTCGGCGGCGATGCGAAATACGTGGCAACCAACGTACTTGCCCTCGCCGAACGCAAGATCATGAATGAGGATGTGACCCTTCGCGCGATTTTTGAAGGTGGCGCAATCGCAACCTTCGGGGGCTACAACAGCCGCGTGAACGAGCGTTTCTTCGGTAACGGCAAGATTCGTGGTTTTGAGCCGAACGGCATCGGCCCGCGCGACCCCGTGACGGGCGATGCGCTTGGCGGCAACATGTACGCTGTGGCCCGGTTCGAGGCCGATTTCCCGCTGGGGTTTCCCGAGGAATACGGTCTTTCTGGCGGCGTGTTCGCGGACGTAGGCTCGGTCTGGGGGCTGGACTCTGCCGGGACAATCGACGACAGCGCCCATCCGCGTGCCGCGGTCGGTCTGTCCGTTGTGTGGGATGCGCCGATCGGCCCGCTTCGTTTCAACTTCTCTAAGGCGTTGAAGAAGGAAAGCGATGACAAGGAACAGGCGTTCGATCTGACGATCTCGACCAAGTTCTGATGCAGCGGCGCATGGTCTGGCGTCTGACCGTTCTTCTGGCTTGCGCCTTGGCCATTCCGCTGGTTCCGGCAGTTGCCCAGACAGGCGGGCAACCCGGACCCGCCGCGCCCCTTGCGTCGCCCATCGTAACACTGGACAAGGACCGCCTGTTCCAGAACTCGCGGATGGGAAAGGCGATGCAGGGCCGGTTCGAGGCCGCATCCAACGATCTTGTGGCCGAGAACCGCAAACTTGAGGCTGCGCTGGAAGAAGAAGAGCGTCGCCTGACCGAAAGGCGCGCCACCACCACACCCGAGGCGTTTCGCCCCCTTGCCGATGAGTTCGATCGACGCGTGGAAGAGTTGCGTCAGGCACAAGACGCCAAAAGCCGCTCCCTGACCCGCAGCCGCGACTCGGAACAGCAGCGCTTTTTCGAGGCCGCCGTGCCCATTCTGGGTAACCTGATGGTGGAACTTGGGGCGGTGGCAATCATCGACCGCTCGGCAATCATTCTCAGTTTCGATCAGATTGACGTGACCGATCAGGCCATCGTACGCCTTGATGAGGCATTGGGCGACGGCCCCCCGCCCGACCCTTTGCCCGCCGAAGAAGACGGAAATTCTGCACCGACGCCGGATGAACCCGCGGCCCCCGTCCCGTCACAGCCCTGATGGCGCGCGGTCCTTGCCCGCCGCGGCCTGACTTGCTAGCAACGGGTTGGGACAGGAAGAACAGCAGGTACAGACCATGACAGACGCTAGCGCCCCGATCACCGAGGCTGACATTTCGATCATCCAGCGCATATTGCCGCATCGCTATCCGTTCCTGCTGGTCGACAAGGTCCGCGACATCGTGGTGAACGGGTCTTGCGTGGGCATCAAGAACGTTACCATGAATGAGCCGCAGTTCACCGGCCACTTTCCCGGCATGCCGATCTTTCCGGGCGTGATGATCATCGAGGCGATGGCCCAGACCAGCGGCATCCTTGTCGGGGTGTCGATGGATCTGATCGACAAGAACTCCAACGTATTCTTCATGTCGGTCGACGGGGTGAAATTCCGCCGCAAGGTGGTGCCCGGAGATGTGCTGGAGCTTCACGTCAAGGCCCTGCGGAGCGGCGGCCGGGTCTGGAAGTTCGAGGGCCGTGCCATGGTTGGCGACGAGTTGGCCTGCGAGGCGCAGTTTTCGGCCATGTTCGATGTGCCGAAAAAGGCATCCGTGTGATGATAGACGCCTCTGCCCACGTGCACCCTTCGGCAGTTGTCGATCCCGGCGCAAAGATCGGCCCGGGCTGCCGCATCGGCCCCTTTGCGGTGGTCGGTGCCGAGGTGACGCTGGCCGAGGGGGTCGAGGTCAAATCGCATGCGGTGGTGACGGGCTGGACGGATGTGGGGCCGGGCACGGTGATCTTTCCCTTTGCCTGCGTGGGCGAGGTGCCGCAAGATCTGAAGTTCAAGGGTGAGCATACCCGCCTGATCGTCGGCGCGCGTTGCCGTATCCGCGAAGGCGCCACACTGAACACCGGCACCGAAGGCGGCGGTGGCCTGACCCGGGTGGGCGATGATTGCCTTTTGATGACGGGCGCGCATGTCGGCCATGATGCCAGTCTGGGAGACCGGGTTATCCTTGCCAATCAGGCCGCCATCGCGGGCCATTGTCAGATCGGCGATGATGTGATCGTAGGCGGGTTGTCAGGTGTGCATCAATGGGTGCGCGTGGGACGCGGCGCCATCATCGGGGCTGTCACCATGGTCACCAATGACGTGCTGCCGCATGGCCTGGTCCAGGGTCCGCGTGGCGTTCTCGACGGGCTGAACCTTGTCGGGCTGAAACGGCGCGGCGTCGAGCGGGCCGAAATCACGGCGCTGCGTGCAGGGTATCAGATGCTGGCGCAGGGCGAGGGCTCTTTCCTTGACCGGGCGCGCCGTCTCGCGGATGAGACCGACAGCACCCATGTGCGCGAGATGACAGAGTTCATTCTCTCGGCTTCGGACCGCAGCTTTCTGACACCCAAATGACGCGCACGGCGGTGATCGCGGGGCAGGGGCGCCTGCCCGCGGCTGTGGCTGCGGCCTTGGAAGCGCCACTTGTTTGTGCGCTTGACGGGTTCGTGCCCGACGGGGTTGCACCCGACATGACCTTTCGCATCGAACGGCTGGTGCCGTTCTTTCGCGCGCTTGAAGACGCCGGGGTGACGCGCGTCACCTTTGCAGGGGCTGCACAACGCCCGCGTCTGGATCCATCGCTGTTTGATGCAGGCACGGCGCAACTGGTCCCGCGCCTGATCGCGGCGATGGGGCAGGGCGATGACGCCACCTTGCGCGTGGTGATTGCGCTGTTCGAGGAGGCGGGCTTTGTCGTCGCGGGCACAGCCGGGATCGCACCTGCGCTGGTGCCGGGGCCGGGGCTGCTGGCAGGAGCGCTGACCGTGCAGGACCGTGCCGATGCGGCCCGCGCGGCCGCGATCGTCGCCGCGATGGGGGCGGTTGATGTGGGGCAGGCCTGCGTCGTGCAGCAGGGACTGTGTCTGGCGGTCGAGGCGCTGCCGGGCACCGATGCCATGCTGACGGGCGTTTGCGGTCTTGGCACCCTGCGCCCCGACCCGGCGCGTGGTCGGGGCTTGTTCTACAAGGCGCCAAAACCGGATCAAGACTTGCGGATTGATCTGCCCACGCTTGGCCCCGGCACCGTGGTTGCAGCGGCCAAGGCCGGCCTCGGCGGGCTCGTCTGGGCGGCGGGGGGGGTGATCTGTCTGGATCTGCCCGGAATGATCGCGTCCGCGGATCAGCACGGCCTGTTCCTATGGTCACGCGAATGAGCCTCTTTGTCGTCGCGGGCGAGCCTTCGGGTGATCGCTTGGGTGCTGCCCTGATGGCGGGGATGCAGACCCTTGCTCCCGGGACCCGCTTTGAAGGCGTCGGTGGCCCTTTGATGGCAGCCGAAGGGCTGACAAGCCTGTTCCCGATGGAAGAGCTTTCGGTGATGGGCATCGCCGAGGTGCTGCCCAAATATCTGCCCCTCAAACGCCGCATCCGTCAGACCGCTGATGCCGTCGTTGCCAGCGGTGCTGAGGCCCTGATCACCATCGACAGCCCCGATTTTTGCTTGCGCGTGGCGGCCCTCGTGAAATCTGCCCGTCCAGGGATGCGGACAATTCATTATGTGGCCCCGTCCGTTTGGGCCTGGCGCCCCGGCCGTGCCGCCCGCATGGCACGGGTCATCGACCACGTCCTTGCCCTGTTGCCGTTCGAGCCGCCCTACATGACCGCCGCCGGAATGAGCTGTGATTTCGTTGGTCATCCGGTCGTGTCCGAGCCGCTCGCCACCCCGGCAGAGCGGGCCTTGATGGCGGGCCCCGGCCCGCTGATTTTGGCGCTGCCCGGATCACGCCGGGCCGAGGTCACGCGCCTTGCCCCGATCCTTGGCCAGACCCTTGCCCTGATCCGGCAGCGCCATGCAGTCGCCCGCGTGGCCCTGCCCACGGTGCGTGGGGTGGAACCGCTGGTGCGCACGCTGACCGCAGATTGGCCGATTTCCCCGCAAATCATCACCGACCCCGTTCTGAAACGTGGCGCCTTCGCCGTCGCCGATGTGGCCATTGCCGCCTCGGGCACGGTGTCGCTGGAACTGGCCGCAAACGCTTGCCCGATGGTCATCGCCTATGACATGCACCCGTTCAGCCTCTGGCTGATGCGCCGCGCGGCGCTGATCGACACGGTCACTCTCGTGAACCTTGTCAGCGAAACCCGCACCGTTCCCGAGTTCATCGGGTCATCATGCCGCCCAGACCTGATCGCCCCCACCGTCCTTGCGTTGATGCACACGCGAGGGGCCGGCCAGAAGGCAGCAATGCACACGACCCTGCTCCGTCTCGGCCTTGGGGACACGCCGCCCGGTCTGCGCGCGGCCAGATCGGTTCTGGATCACCTCTAGCTGCCGTGACCTGCAGAAAACCGGCCCGCTTCAGCGCCCCCGCCAGACCCAGCCGCCGCCCAGAACGCGGCTTCCCTCGGGCGCGTAGAACACACAGGCCTGACCCGCGCTGACACCGTCTTCGGGGTCCAGCAACACAACCTCGGCTTCCGTCGCGGAAAGGGGCCGGATCACCGCCGGCCGCGCCGGGCGGGTCGAGCGGACCTTGACCCGCACCTGCCATTCGGCCGCCGATGCAAAGGGCGCATCGCCCAGCCAGTTGATCTCACGCACCGGCACCAGGCGCGTGGCGAGCGCGGCCTTTGGCCCGACGATCACCCGGCGCGTTTCAGGCTCCAGACGCACCACATACAGCGGATCGCCAAGCCCCCCGATTCCCAGACCCTTGCGCTGGCCGATGGTGTAGTGAATGATACCTTGGTGCGCGCCAAGCACGTTTCCGTCAATGTCGACGATCTCTCCCGGGTCGGCGGCCCCCGGGCGCAACTTTTCGATCACTGCGGCGTAGTTGCCACCCGGTACAAAGCAGATATCCTGGCTGTCGGGCTTGTCCGCCACGGGCAGGCCAAAGCGCGCGGCCAAGGCGCGGGTCTCGGCCTTTGATCCCAGATGCCCGAGTGGAAAGCGCAGATAGGCCAGTTGCTCGGCCGTGGTCGAGAACAGAAAATAGCTCTGATCGCGGGCCGCATCGGCGGCCGCATGCAATTCGGGGCCAGACGCCCCGATCTTGCGCTGAATATAGTGCCCCGTCGCCATGCAATCGGCATCCAGATCGCGCGCGGTAGCCAGCAGGTCCTTGAACTTCACGCGCTCATTGCAGCGGATGCACGGCACGGGAGTCGCCCCAGCCAGGTAGGCATCGGCGAAATCCTCCATCACCGCCGCGCGGAAGGTGTTTTCGTAATCCAGAACGTAATGCGCAAACCCCATGGTTTCCGCCACCCGGCGCGCATCATGAATATCACGCCCCGCACAGCACGCGCCCTTTTTCGCCAGCGCCGCACCGTGGTCATAAAGCTGCAGCGTGACGCCGACCACGTCATAG
Source organism: Rhodobacterales bacterium (assembly GCA_038205925.1). Lineage (GTDB taxonomy): Bacteria > Pseudomonadota > Alphaproteobacteria > Rhodobacterales > Rhodobacteraceae > Pseudotabrizicola. Next base: position 24,994 of record JBBRBJ010000006.1, read on the forward strand.
CCTTCCTCGGCCAGCACCGCCGCCACGACCGAACTGTCCACGCCGCCCGACATGGCCACCACCACCCGCGTGGCAGACGGCGGCTTTGGCAGCCCCAGCGAATTCAGCGGGTGGTCAAGCATGGTGTGGCCTTTCAAGGGTCGTGCGCAATATAAGAAAATGCGCGATACTCTCAACCCCACAAGCGCCGACTCTTTCACACAAGCTTAAGTCTGATGCCGCAGGGTTTGAGTCTTGATAGCTGGACTTGCGGAAAGAAGTGGCCATGTATCTCAAACGCGTTGACGGTCCGCGACAGGTAACCTTGCCTGACGGCACCATTCTGACCCGCGCCGATTTGCCCGATCCGGCCACCCGCCGATGGGTGGCCAGCCGCAAGGCGGTTGTGGTTCGCGCAGTGGTTCACGGGTTGCTTACCCAATCCGAGGCGTTGGAGCGATACGCCTTGTCCGAGGAAGAGTTTGCGCTGTGGCGCGAGGCTGTTGAGAAACATGGCGAAAATGCTCTGAAAGTCACTGCCATTCAGAAATATAGACAACTTTAAGTTGTTTTTCCCATGCGCTCTGACACAGTAACCAGCGATTAACCATTGGCGCTCAATAGTCATTAACGAACCTGGTCAGACGCGGAGAAATGGCAAATGAGAATACTTCTGGTTGAGGACGACCCCACGACATCGCGCAGCATCGAATTGATGCTGACGCACGCCAATCTGAATGTCTATTGCACCGACATGGGCGAGGACGGGATCGATCTGGCGAAACTTTACGATTATGATCTGATCCTGCTCGATCTGAACCTGCCCGACATGTCGGGACATGAGGTGCTGCGCCAGTTGCGCCTTGCCCGGATCGAAACGCCCATCCTTATCCTGTCGGGCTCGGATGACACGGAAAGCAAGCTGAAGGGGTTCGGCTTTGGTGCCGATGACTACATGACCAAACCCTTCCACCGCGAGGAACTGGTCGCCCGGATCCACGCCATTATTCGCCGCTCAAAAGGTCACAGCCAGTCGGTCATCGAAACGGGGCGGGTCAGCGTGAACCTTGACGCAAAGACCGTCGATGTCGAAGGCAAGACGGTTCATCTGACGGGCAAGGAATACCAGATGTTCGAACTTCTCAGCCTGCGCAAGGGCACGACGCTGACCAAAGAGATGTTCCTGAACCATCTCTACGGCGGGATGGATGAGCCCGAGTTGAAGATCATCGACGTGTTCATCTGCAAGCTGCGCAAAAAACTGGCCGAGGCCACGGGGGGGCAGAACTACATTGAAACCGTCTGGGGACGCGGCTATGTGCTGCGCGATCCGGCACCTGCCGCCGCGCGCAGGCTTGCAGTTTCAGCATGACTTTACCTCGGCGCGCCGGCCCCCTAAATCAGGGGGACAGCGGGGGGGGGTGTTATGGACGAAAAACCGGTCGAGGCATTGACGCGCGGCGAAGCGCTGACCGAACTGGCGCGTCTGGGCAAGTCCCTTTCGGCCGCGAACACGGCTTACCACACCCTCGACGCGCCCGAAATATCTGACGCGGAGTATGATGCGATAAAGCGGCGCAATGCCGCGATAGAAGCCCGTTTTCCGGTGCTGAAGCTTGGCGACAGCGCATCTGACAAGGTCGGGGCCGCACCGGCCGAGGGGTTCGGCAAGGTCACGCATGCCGCGAGGATGCTCAGCCTTGAAAACGCCTTTGATGAAACCGACGTTGCTGATTTCGACGACCGGGTGCGCAAGTATCTCAACCACCACGACCCGCTTGCCTACACCGCCGAGCCGAAGATTGACGGTCTTTCCTTGTCTCTGCGCTATGAGAGCGGGCGTCTGGTGCAGGCGGCCACCCGCGGTGATGGTGAGGTGGGCGAGAATGTCACTGACAACGCCCGCACCATCGCCGATATTCCCCAGACTTTGACAGGCGCGCCCGACATCGTGGAAGTGCGCGGCGAGGTGTATATGAGCCACGCCGATTTCGCCGCGCTGAATGCGCGGCAGGCCGAGGTGGGGGCCAAGACATTTGCCAACCCGCGCAATGCCGCCGCAGGATCGTTGCGCCAGCTTGATGCCCGCATCACTTCCGCGCGACCCTTGCGTTTTTTTGCCTATGCCTGGGGGCAGGTCTCAGAGCCCTTGGCCGTTACGCAAAGCGGCGCCATTGCGCAGCTGGCGGCCTTGGGATTTCAGACCAATCCGTTGACGGCCCTGTGCGACAGCCCCGAGGCGCTGATCGCACAGTATCGGCGGGTCGCGGCCGCCCGTCCCACCCTTGGCTATGATATCGACGGCGTGGTCTACAAGGTCGACGATCTGGCGCTTCAGGCGCGGCTCGGGTTCCGCTCTGCGACCCCCCGCTGGGCGATTGCGCACAAGTTTCCGGCCGAACTCGCCTGGACGGTGCTGCTGGGCATCGACATTCAGGTGGGGCGCACCGGCGCACTCAGCCCCGTCGCACGGCTTCGCCCGGTGACGGTGGGGGGTGTGGTCGTCTCGAACGCCACGCTGCACAACGAAGACTACATTGCCGGGCGCGACGCCAAGGGGAACGCGATCCGCGCCGGGCGCGATATCCGCGTTGGAGATCTTGTACAGGTGTACCGCGCGGGTGATGTGATCCCCAAGATCGCAGATGTGGATCCAAATCATCGCAAAACAGGCACTCAACCTTATGTTTTTCCTGATCATTGTCCGGAGTGCCACAGTCCCGCGATACGCGAGCCGGGAGACGCCGTGCGCCGATGCACCGGTGGTCTGATCTGCCCGGCGCAGGCGGTTGAACGGTTGAAGCATTTCGTCAGCCGCAACGCCTTTGATATTGACGGTCTGGGCGCCAAGCAGATCGAGCTGTTCTTTCACGACGCGGATCTGCCGGTCAAAACACCCGCCGACATTTTCACGCTTGCTTCAAGAGATGCAGGCAACGGACTGAAGCGGTTGAGAAATCGCGATGGTTTTGGTGAAACGTCGACAACAAAGCTGTTCGCCGCAATCGCGGACAAGCGCGACATTCCACTGGACCGCCTGATATTTGCCCTTGGGATCCGGCATGTGGGCGAGGCGGCGGCCAGCACGCTTGCGCGCCACTACAGCACATGGCCCGCCTTTGAGGCTGCGGTGACCGGGGCACTGCCCGGCACGCCCGAATGGGACGCGCTGCTGTCGATTGACGGCGTTGGAAGCACGATGGCCAAAAGCCTGACAGCGGCGTTCCAGAACGGCGCCGAGCGCGCGGCAATTGATGATCTCGTGACTCATCTGCAGGTGCAGCCGGTGGTATGGCGCGCCGCCGCCGACAGCCCCGTTGCGGGAAAAACCGTGGTGTTCACCGGCACATTGGAGAAAATGACCCGGGCCGAGGCCAAGGCGCGCGCTGAATCGCTGGGTGCCAAGGTGGCAGGCAGTGTCAGTGCCAGGACAGATCTGCTGATTGCGGGGCCCGGGGCGGGGTCAAAGCTGAAAGAGGCCGCAAAACTGGGGGTCGAGACGCTGGATGAAGACGGCTGGCTGCGCCTGATCGGCAGCGCATGAGCCGCCCCGAGCCGCTGTTCCCGCTGTTTGCGGATCTGGAAACGCTTGAGGGGATCGGCCCGAAATCCGCGCGCGCGTTTGAAGGCCTGGGTGTGACGCGGCCCAAAGACCTGTTGTTCCTGCTGCCCAATTCCGTGGTGGACCGTACCCGCCGGCAGTCTGTGCGCGAGGTGGTGGCGCCCGCGATCGTGACGGTCGAGGTGGTCGTGGGCGTGCATCAACCGCCGCGGCGCAAGGGTGGACCCTACCGGATCATGGTACGCGATTCGGCGCTGGACTGGATGATCGTGTTCTTTCACGCGCGCGCAGAGTACCTGAATGCACTGCTTCCGACGGGACAGCGGCGCCTTGTTTCGGGCAAGATCGAGGTGTTCGACGGGATTGCCCAGATGGCGCACCCCGACCACGTTCTGCGCCCCGAGGAGGAGGGCGACCTGCCGCTGCCTGAGGCGGTCTATCCGCTGACCGCGGGGGTAACACAAAAACTGATCGCGCGCGCGGTCGAGGGGGCGCTTGCGCGCGCGCCCATCCTCGCCGAATGGATCGATCCGTCGCTGCTGGCCCGGCAGGGCTGGCCCGACTGGGGCCGTGCGGTGCGGGCGGCGCATGCACCCGAGGGGGCGGCGGCGTTGGCGCCGAACGACCCCGCGCGCGCCCGGCTGGCCTATGATGAGTTTTTTGCCCACCAGATGACCCTGGCCTTGGCGCGGGCGTCGGTGCGCAAATCAAAGGGTGTGATCACTGTCGGCACCCGTGCGTTGCAAGACAAGGTGTTGAAAAGCCTGCCCTATGCGCCAACAGGTGCGCAGTCCCGTGCGATTGCCGAGATTGCCGCCGATCTGGCCGCCCCCCTGAGGATGAACCGGTTGCTGCAGGGCGATGTCGGGGCGGGCAAGACGCTGGTTGCGTTCATGGCGCTGCTGACAGCGGTCGAGTCCGGGGGGCAGGGTGTAATGATGGCGCCCACGGAAATTCTTGCGCGCCAGCATGTTGAAGGGCTTGCCCCGCTGGCCGCTGCGGCGGGGGTGCGACTTGTGCTGCTGACGGGCCGTGACAAGGGGGCCGAGCGTGCGGCGAAGCTGGACGATCTTGCCGCAGGGCACATCGACATTCTGGTTGGCACCCATGCAGTTTTCCAGAAAGGGGTTGACTTTCAAGACCTTCGCCTTGCCGTTGTGGATGAGCAGCACCGCTTTGGCGTGGCACAGCGGATGGAGTTGGGGGCCAAGGGGCGCGCTGTCGATGTGTTGGTGATGACCGCAACGCCCATTCCGCGCAGTCTGGCCCTCGCGAGTTATGGCGACATGGACGTGTCGGTGCTGGATGAAAAGCCGCCGGGCCGCAAGCCGATCAAGACCGTCCTGATCGATGCCACACGCCTGGCCGAGGTGGTTGGCAATCTGGCGCGTGCGGTCGCCGAGGGGCGGCAGGCCTATTGGGTTTGCCCGCTTGTCGAAGACTCGGAGGTGCTCGACTATGCGAGTGCCGAGACGCGCTTTGCGGCCTTGCGCGCGGCCTTGGGCGATGCGGTGGGGATCGTGCACGGCCAGATGCCGCCCGCAGAAAAGGATGCGGCGATGGCCCGGTTCGTCGCAGGGGACACGCGGGTTCTGGTGGCGACGACGGTGATTGAGGTGGGAGTGAACGTGCCCGCCGCCTCGATCATGGTGATTGAGCGGGCCGAGATCTTCGGCCTCGCGCAATTGCACCAGTTGCGCGGGCGTGTGGGGCGGGGCGATGCGCACTCGACTTGCCTTTTACTGTATCAGGCACCCTTGTCCGAGGCAGGCACCCGGCGCCTGACCACGATCCGCGATACCGAAGACGGGTTCGCAATTGCCGAGGAAGATCTGGCCATGCGCGGGGCAGGCGATCTGATCGGCACGGCGCAATCGGGCCTGCCGCGGTTTCGCGTGGCGGATCTGGAGCGTCAGACCGCGCTGATGGCACTGGCGCAATCGGATGCGCGCACGCTGCTTGCCGTGGACCCCGGCCTGACCACTGCCCGCGGGCAGGCGGCGCGGACGCTTTTGTGGCTGCTCGATCAGGACCGGGCGATTAGGTTGATCGCGGTGGGTTAGCGGATGTTCCACAAAAGATCACGGAAGTTCTTAAAAAGTTCTTTACACATCCCGGAAATGGTGAGAACAATACGGCAACACGCAAAAGGAGGATGCCATGGTTGCCCAAGTCAAGGATATCGTCGCCCGCCAGCACGTCGCGCTGATTGACGATTTGATTGGTGTCGCTGCCCTGTTTGCTGCGCTCTACGTCTGCCTTGCTTTTACGTTCTGACTCTGCCTGCGGTCTGCTAACCGGCGCACCATCCGTCCCCAAGGGATGACCCGCGCCCCAGACACGCCACTTGCCGCCGCCGTCATCAGACGCGCGGCGGTTTTTTTTGTCCGGCAGTCTTTCCCGCAAACCGCTACGATTGCGCCACCAACGGGAATGGATGCCGATCCTTCAGATCGGACGGTTGATCAGCGGGGATAAGCGTTATGCGCGATCACCCCGCAAGATGAAATAAACGGGTCAATTGCCGCTGGCGGTGTGCGCCGAAATGGCCTGTTCGGCGGCCTCAGTCGCAGCCTCGATGGCCAGCAGGATTGATGCATGGCGGTTCTTGAAGTCGCGCGCAGGGATAAGCACCTCAAAGCCGTCGAACGGGGCAGAGGGCACCGGCCCGCCCGTGGCCAACATCGCGCGCAACCCGTCACGCGCCGCGGCAAGTTCCAGCACCGTGCGCCCAAGGGCCGCCGCCCCTACCACAGCCGCCGCCGCCTGACCCAGCGCACAGGCTTTGACGTCCTGACCGAAGGCCACGACGCGCCCGCCCTCTATCACCACGTCAACCGTCACGGTTGATCCGCACAAAGGCGATCGTTTGCGCACCGAACCCTGCGGCGACGGCAGACGCCCAAGATGCGGTATGTCGGCGGCAAGGGCCAGAATGCGGCCCGAATACAGTTTTATCAGATCACTGTCGCTCATCGCTTTTCCCGTGTTCAGGATTAAGATAGACCTCAAGTCCCGCCCCGCCAAGGAGGATGGCATGACTTTTGATCCCACCACCCTGTGCTATGATGCCCACGGCCTGATCCCCTGCATAACGCAGGACGATGCCACGGGTGAGGTGTTGATGTTTGCATGGATGAACGCGGAAGCCGTGGCACGCACGCTTGCGACGGGGCGTGTCACCTATTGGTCGCGGTCGCGCGGCGCGCTGTGGATCAAGGGCGAGACATCGGGGCATGTGCAGCAGCTTGTGGATCTGCGGGTCGATTGTGACCGCGATTGCCTGCTGGCGCGTGTGGTTCAGACGGGTCCCGCGTGCCACACAAATCGCAGGTCCTGCTTCTACACCGCGATCCGCAATGGTGCGGAAACTGAGTTGATGGCGCCCGCGATTTAGGGAACCGCATCGGCTCCCCATGCGTTTTTCCCGGGATTGCCCTTGACCTTGACGCAGATCAGACCCTTATCTGCCCGCAAGAGCATTTTTCGATGAAACACCCCAGAAAGGATTTTCCCCATGGCTTTCACCCTTCCCGATCTGCCCTATGCCCATGATGCGCTTGCATCGCTCGGCATGTCGAAAGAGACGCTGGAGTATCACCATGACATTCACCACAAGGCCTATGTCGACAACGGCAACAAGCTGATTGCCGGCACCGAATGGGAGGGGAAGTCGGTCGAAGACATCGTGACCGGCACCTATCAGGCGGGCTCGGTCGCACAAAACGGCATCTTCAACAACGCAAGCCAGCACTGGAATCATGCCTTGTTCTGGGAAATCATGGGCCCGGGCGAGTCGAAGGCGATGCCGACCGAGGTGGAAACGGCGCTGACCGGGGCATTCGGCTCGGTCGCGAAGTTCAAAGAGGAATTTTCGGCGGCCGGTGCAGGGCAGTTCGGCTCGGGCTGGGCGTGGCTGGTTGTCGATCAGGATGGCGCTTTGAAGGTGACCAAGACCGAGAACGGCGTGAACCCTCTGTGCTTTGGTCACAAGGCATTGCTGGGCTGCGATGTGTGGGAGCATTCCTACTACATCGACTTCCGCAACAAGCGCCCGGCCTATCTGACCAACTTCCTTGACAAACTGATCAACTGGGAAGCTGTCGCCGCCCGCATGTGATCTGACCGTTCGGTCACAACACCCCGCGCCAAGGGCACCCACCCTGGCGCGGGGCAATCATTTGCGTATTTCTCTGACTTGCAAATGCTGGCATGTCAGCACAGGTATTCTTATGAAAGCATTGATTTATAAAAATCTTTGACTTGGCTATTCCCGCGTCCGGCACGTTTTGGCCATCTGCAACAGCGACAGGTGCGCGCCCGATCCATGTCCGATCACATGGGTTCAGATGTCGGATGAATGACGTGCACCAATATCTTGTTTTCAATATGCTAATGCGTTCTTCCTGAAGGCCGGTCTGTGCCCGTCAGATATGCGCTGAGTACCCCATGGTGGCCACATCCGCCGCCATAGTTGCGCGGGCCGCCTCACCCGTCAGGCCTGCTTCGCCCGCCACAGGCCCGCCGCAATCCCTGAGAGTCAATCGCTTTGCAAAGGGCCCTTGCGTCAGCCGCGAAATTGGGGTTGTTGCCGAAACATGACGCGCGAAAGACACAAGCTTGTCGAAGCGGTATCATGGTGTGCATCCATCGGCTTTTTCTTTGTATCATGTGTGGATATCGGGGTTGCTGCGCGTTAAAAAAGCGTCGGGGGACGGGGACGGGGCTAACAGGCCGTGCGCTCTGGCGGCGCGGGGTCTGGGAACAAGGACGGGTAAAGGGGATGGCTGCTTGGTCTGAGATGGGGGGAGGCGCGCGCGTGGCGACGGTGGCCCTCGGTGTGGCCGGGGTGGCCGTGCTGGTCTATGGGGCGTTCAGAAACGGCGTAACTCCGGTGGCTGAGACGCCGGTGCCGGTGGCATCGGTGGCGCTGGACGCTTCTGCACCGGCTTTCGCCGCCGATGACGTTCCGGCGGCTGTGGCAGAGCCTTCTCACATGCCGGGTGCTGACAACCCGTCGGATGCGCTTACCGCCGCTCTTCCCGATCCTGATCCTGTAGCTGTGCTTGCATCCGAGCCTGTGGCCGAACCTGTGCCCGAACCTGTGCCCGAACCTGTGCCCGAACCTGCGGCCGAACCTGTGGCCAACCCGGCACGCGATCCGGTTGCCGACCCGGTGGCCATCGCTGCCGTCGTGCCTGCGCCTGCGATGCCACCAGACGTCACCCCCGTGGTCCCCAGTTTCGATAACTGGCGCGTCGACGCTGATGGTGTTGCAGTGGTTGCAGGCCGGGCCGAGCCGGGATCGGTGGTGACGGTTCTGGTTGATGGTGTGGCCGTCGCAAAGGCGGCCAGCACTTCGCGGGGCGAATTTGTGGCGCTGTTTACCCTGATGCCGAATGCAAACCCCAGCCTGATGACACTGCGCGCGACGCTGGCCGATGGCCGCACGCTTGCTTCTGCGCAATCGGTGGCGTTGGCGGCAATTGCCGGACCCGTCGTGGCGGCAGCCGGGCCCGATGTCGTGGCGGCAGCCGAACCCGATGTCGTGGCGGCAGCCGAGCCCGATGTCGCGGCGGCAACCGAGCCCGATGTCGTGGCGGCAGCCCCACCTGATGGCGTGGTGGCGACCGCACCGGACAGAGACAGCCCACCCGCGATCTCAGACGTGCTGCCGGAAATTGGTGAAATCATTGCTGCGGCCGAAGGGGATGCTGCGCCTGATGCGGTGTTGATTACCGACGAAGCCGTCAGTGTCCTTCAGGCTCCGGATGCCAGGACGGGGGCGCCCGTCAGCATTGATGCGATTGCCTATACGGCAACGGGCGATGTGCAGATTTCGGGCAAAGGCACGGCGGAACAGTTCGTGCGCCTTTACCTTGACAACGCGCCCGTGGCGACCGCGCCCGTTGGGCCTGCAGGGCTATGGTCGGTGACGCTGGATGACACGCCACCCGGCATCTACACGCTGCGCGCCGATCAGGTGGATGCGGCAGGTACGGTGACCGCCCGGTTTGAAACACCGTTCAAGCGCGAAACGCGCGAGGATTTGGCCGCATTGGTCGCGCCACCCGCCGCCGCGTCCGGGGACGAAGCACCCCAGACGGCGCCAAAGACGGTAACACAGACCTCACCCGAAACCACCGCGGCGGCGCCCCCTGATCCTATCGCCGAGGCCCCCGTGCAGATTGCGGCAGCACCTGCGCGGACCCAGACAGAAGCTGAACAGCCGCCTGCCAGGCAGGCCGCCGCCCTTGCCCCCGAAGCACCTGCCCCCGAAGCGCCTGCCTCCGACGCCATCGTCGCCGACCCCATCACCGACGACCCCATCACCGACGAAGCCATCACCGACGAAGCCATTACTGCCGAGGCCGTAGTCGCCGAAGCTCCTGCTGCGGAACCCGGCGCGCAGTTGGTCACAAAAGACGCGGCAGCGCCGGGCGGGATGGCGGACACGATCGTGGCCGATACAGCGCCCGTTGGGCCGGCGGTTGCACCGGCAAGCCCCCCGGGTGACGCCCCCCAGGCACCAGCCGATGTTGCATCCTTGCCGGTCAGCGGATCTGTTGTCACGGCTGGAAATCCCCCCGCCCCCGCCGCCATCGATGCCACGACACCCGCAACCGGCACCCCTGCGCTGGCCGAGCCTGACGCAGAAGGGGCCCCTCCGGCGTCGCCGCCCTCGGTGTCGATCACGGTGCAGCCGGGCTATACCCTTTGGGGCATTGCACGCCAGCAGTTGGGCGAGGGCATCTTGTATGTTCAGGTGTTCGAGGTGAACAAGGACAGGATCCGCAACCCCGACCTGATCTATCCCGGTCAGGTTTTCGTCTTGCCCACCCGCTGAGTCTGGGGCCGCCGTGCACGCATCACTGAGCACGCATCACTGTGCAGCCATCGCGGGTCAAGTCTGCCGGTATGTCGGGGGCAGGCTCTGGCCATTATGCCCGACAGGCCCTAGGTAAGGGGCGAAAAGAGGCCCCTATGTCACAGACCCCCCCGCCCGATACGCTGGCTGTCGAACGTCCAGGAACCAACCTTCAGACCATTTCCCGCGTGATCCCCTACCTCTGGCCAGACGGACAGGGATGGGTCAAACGCCGGGTCGTCCTGTCGATGACCTTCCTTCTGATGGCAAAGCTGGTCTCGGTCGGCACGCCGTTTCTGTACAAGCAGGCGGTCGATGCGCTGGCGGGTGACACGCCCGACACCGGCACCTTGCTTGCGTTGACGGCGGTTGGCCTGACGGTGGCCTATGGCATGGCGCGGTTGCTGCAGGTGGCGTTTCAGGAACTGCGCGACGCAGTCTTTGTGCGCGTAGGCCAACGCGCGCTGCGGCAACTGGCGCTTGAGACGTTCACCCACATCCACCGCCTGTCCCTGCGCTATCACATCACGCGCAAGACGGGCGGCCTCAGCCGGATCATCGAACGCGGGGTAAAGGGCGTCGATTTCCTGTTGCGGTTCATGCTGCTGTCGATCGGGCCGCTGATCCTTGAATTGACGATGGTGGCAATCATCTTTGCGCTGCTGTTTGGCTGGACATATTCAGTGGTCGTGATCGTGGTGATCAGCCTTTATGTGGCCTTCACATTCCGGGTCACCGAATGGCGCGTGGCCGTGCGGCGCGAAATGAACGCGCAAGACACCGACGCCAACCAGAAAGCCATCGACAGTCTGCTGAACTTCGAGACGGTCAAGTACTTCAACGCCGAAGGGCTGGAGGCAAACCGGTACGACGATGCGATGCAGCGCTATGAGGTGGCTGCGGTGAAAACCGGGCTCTCGCTGTCGTTCCTGAACATCGGTCAAAGCGTGCTGATCACGTCCGGTCTTGTGATCGTGATGGTGATGGCGGCGATGGGGGTGCAATCGGGCAAGCTGACCGTGGGCGATTTCGTGATGGTCAATGCCTACATGATCCAGATCACCTTGCCGCTGAATTTCCTCGGCACCGTCTACCGCGAAATCCGGCAGGCGCTGGTTGACATGGCCGAGATGTTCGGCCTTTTGGGCCAGCCAGCCGAGGTCAAGGACAAGCCCGGCGCGCCGGATCTGGCCGTCAGCCGAGGCGAAGTCGTGTTTGACAACGTGCGCTTTGATTATGACCCGGCGCGTCCCATCCTGAAAGGCGTCAGCTTCACAGTGGCACCGGGGCAGAAGGTGGCACTTGTGGGGCCGTCAGGGTCGGGCAAATCCACCATCGCGCGGCTGCTGTTCCGGTTCTACGATGTGACCGGGGGCGCGATCCGGATAGATGGTCAGGATTTGCGCGACGTGACCCAAGGGTCGATCCACGGGGCCATTGGCGTGGTGCCGCAGGATACGGTTCTGTTCAACGATACGGTCTATTACAACATCGCCTACGGCCGTCAGGGCGCCAGCCGCGACGAGGTCGAGGCGGCGGCACGGGCGGCACGGATCCACGATTTCATCACCTCGCTGCCCGAAGGGTATGAAACCACCGTGGGCGAGCGGGGGCTGAAACTGTCGGGCGGCGAGAAGCAGCGCGTCGGCATCGCACGCACGCTGTTGAAGAACCCGCCGATCCTTATTCTGGATGAGGCAACGTCGGCACTGGACACCCAGACCGAGCAGGACATTCAGGAAAGCCTTGAGCGGATGGGCGAGGGGCGGTCGGTCATCACCATCGCGCACCGGCTGTCGACGATTGCCGATGCCGATCAGATCATCGTCCTTGAAGCGGGCGAGATCGTCGAGCGCGGCACGCATGAGGCGCTGCTGTCCAATGGCGGACGCTACTTTGCAATGTGGGCGCGCCAATCGGCGGAAGAGGATGACACGGACGCAGACGCAGCGGCCTGACGCCCGGTCGCCTATTCTGCAGCCGTGGGATGCCGTGGCGCTCCTTGCACGGGGGTTACCAGCGCAGGCCTGGCGAGCGGTCGGGCGGGCTCTTCTTCAAGCCACTGGATCACCGGGCTTTGCACCCGCCTGGCCGCGCGCTTCAGTGCAATGTCGCGGGCCATTGCGCTGTCCTTGCCGCGCGCCAGCGCCGCCAGCCCCGCCCATCCGCGATAGGCCCCGGCCCAGAACCAGACGCGCAGCGCGAGCAGCGCAGGCGTCAGCACCAGTGTCAGTATCGTGGCACTGCCCAGACCAAAGACAACCGCCGTGGCCAGTTGCTTCCACCACAGCGCCGACGGGCTGTCGATCGTGTAGCCGCCCCCGACAAAGTTGACCGACAGGCCGAACATCATCGGTGCCAAACCTGCCATTGTGGTGATCGTGGTCAGCAGAACCGGGCGCAGGCGCTGTTCTGCGGTGCGGCTGATCGCTTCGAGTTTCGGCATGTAGCGGCTGAATTCCTGATAGGTGTCGATCAGGATGATGTTGTTGTTCACCACGATACCGGCCAGTGCCACGATGCCGGTGCCCGTCATGATGATTGAAAACGTCTGATCCATCACCAGCATCCCCACCAGCACGCCAGCGGTCGACAAGATCACTGCGAGCAACACCAGCACTGCGTTGTAGACCGAGTTGAATTGCGCAAGCAGGATGATGAACATCAACCCCAGCGCGCCAGCAAAGGCCTTGGCAAGAAAGGCGCCGCTTTCGGCCTGATCCTCCTGATCGCCGGTAAACGCCCAGGTCACGCCTGCGGGCAAGGGGGTGGCGCTCAGCCATGCGGTCAGATCCTCGATCCGTTCGGTAGCGGTGATGGGGGTGCCATCATCGCGCACAAGACCTTCGGTCACGCCCGCCTGAATGGTATACACGCGCTCTTCGTTGACGCGGTCGATCTGGCCCAGTTTGGGTACGGGCGTGCGCGTCACGAAGTTTGACAACGGCACAAGGCCGGTTTCGGTGCGGACTTTCAGTGTGTCGAGCGTGGACAGAACCCGGTCCTTTTCGGGCAGGCGCACGCGGATCTCGATTTCTTCATCCGAACTGGGCACGCGCATGGTGTCCAGCATCACGCCGCGCGTGACCAGTTGCACCATGCCGCCCACGGTGGCCACATCGGCGCCAAAGCGGCCCGCAGCCGCGGTGTCGACGGTAATCTGCCAGTCGATTCCGGGCAGGGGGCGCGTGTCCTCGATGCCCGTGATGCCGGTCATGCCCTCCAGCCGCGTGCGGACCTGTTCCACCGCGCGGCCCATTGCATCGAAATCATTGCCCGACAGGCGCAGTTGAATGGGCTTGCCCGAGGCCGGGCCCGAGGCTTCGGACAGCACTTCGATTTTGATGCCGGGCAGGGATTGCAGCTTGGCCGTCACGTCCGCGATGATCCGGTCACCGCCAAGAGCGGGGTTTCCGCTGCGGTCTTCCCAAGGGGTCAGTTCCAACTGGATCTGGCCCACGGTGTCGCGCGGGGCCTGTGCGCCACCGGTGTTGCTGTTCAGCCCGCCCGCGCCCGCAAACGCAAAGGTCGAGGCGATGCCGGGGGTGCCGATCACGCGCAACTCGGCCTGCCGCAACAACGCGTCCTTTTCAATCAAAGACAGGTTGCCGCGCGCCTGCACATAGACAATCGCCTGCTCGGGTTCGGTCTTGACGAAGAATTCGACGCCCTTGCCATGGGTGGAATAATAGCCAAAGACCACGACCACAAAGGCGATCACCGCGCCGATAGTGACCAGCGGCATCACCGGGTTTCCGGTCAGCATCCGGGTCAGGCGGCCAAAGGGGCTGGGGCGATAACCCGACACGACCGGGGCGCGGCGGCGTGGTTTGGCCGCCTCAAGTGTGATCGAGGCAGCAAGCCCCCCGGCAATCGCCAGCGCCAGCCCCGGTGCCAGGCCCGAAATTCCCGGCGCAGGCGGCGCCAGCAGCAGGAACACGCCCGAGAACAGCAGCGCAAGTGCTATCAGAACCAGACCTGCGCGCACACCCCACGGCAGCGGTAGAAGCCGGTCTGCGATCCGTTCAAGCATCCGCGTCACGCGGCCCGCGACCCCGCCCATCACCGGCACATAGACGAGCGCCACCAGCAAGGAGGCCGACAGCACGAAGATCAGCGTGATGGGCAGCATTCCCATGAATTCACCCGCAACACCGGGCCAGAACAGCATCGGAAGGAATGCGCAGAGCGTGGTCGCGGTGGACGAGACGATGGGCCAGAACATCCGCTTTGCGGCCTCGGTATAGGCGGCCATCGGGCCTGACCCTTCGGAAATGCGCTTGTCGGCATATTCCACCACCACGATCCCGCCATCGACCAGCATCCCCACGGCAAGGATCAGGCCGAACATCACGATGTTGGACACCGATATGCCCAGCACGGCAAAGAATGCAAAGGTCAAAAGAAACGTCGTGGGGATTGAAAACCCCACAAGCAGCGCCGAGCGTGTGCCAAGGGCCGCCAGCACCACAACCATCACCAGCGCGATGGCAGTCAGAACTGCCCCTTCAAGCTGCTGGACCATGCCCTCGACACTGGTCGAGCGGTCCAGTGACGCCGATACCGTCACGCCCCGGCGCAATTCGTCGGGCCATTTGGCCACTTCGCTGTCGACCAGACTGCGTACCAGGGTGACCGTGTCGATCAGGTTGAACCCCTTGCGCTTGACCACCTGAATGGCGAGCGTCGGCTCGCCATTGTAACGCGCGGTGCCTTGCGGGTCCTCGAACGTCAGGCGGATGTCGGCCAGATCGCCAAGGGTGATCTGACGGTCACCGTTCACCTTGACAGGCAGGCTGTAGACATCGGCGGGTTTGGTGAAACTGGCGGGCAGTTTTACGGCAAAAGCGCTGCTGGGGGTTTCCACTTCGCCCGCGGCGATCAACTGGTTGTTGCGCGTCACGACCGAAATCAACTCACCCGCCGTCACGTTGTACGCCTCAAGCCGCAAGGGATCTATCTGCACTTCGAGCATTTCGTTGCGGGCGCCCGAAAGTTCCGCCTTCAGCACCGGCTCCAGTGCACCGATCTTTGATTGCAGATCCTTGGCGGCCCGCAACAGCGTGCGCTCGGGGATGCTGCCAGACAGCGCGATCACCAGAATGGGAAACTCGCTGAAATTGATCTCGTTGACCGAATACTTGTCGGCGCCTGCGGGAAACTTGGCCTCGGCAGTGTTCATGCGGTCGCGCACATCGGCGATGATCTTGGTCTTGTCCCAACCGAACGCGAATTCCAGCGCCACACCGCCATAGCCTTCGGACGCGGTGCCGGTTACGGTTTTCAGGCCGTCAAGCCCCGACAACTCTTGCTCCATGACTTTGACAAGCAAGGTTTCGCTGTCGGCTGCCGAGATGCCGGGAAAGGGCACGGACACGAACAGGGCGGGGATGTCGATGTCGGGCTCGCCCTCTTTGGGCAGGGTGGAGTAGGCCAGCACGCCGGCAGCAAGCGACAGCAGGATGAAGGCCACAACCATGCGGGCCCGGGCGGCGGCCCAGTCGATGATGCCGATCATGGCGTGTCTCCCTGAATGGTCACGCTCACCAGCGAGCCGTCGGTGACATAATCCTGACCAACGACGATCACGTCCGCTTCGGGCGGCAAGCCGGTAACGAGCACGCCGTCAACCGTGTCGCGCAGCAGCGTAACCGGGGCAAACGCGGCGCGGCCCTGAACCGCAAGGCGCAGGCCCATATCGCCCGTATCATTCAGCGTCAGCGCCGAGCCCGGGATCAGATGGGCCATCACGCTTTCTGCCGAGACAAGCATCTCGGCCGTCTGCCCGTCACGGAGTGCAAGATCGGCATTGGGCACCGTTACCTCGACCCGGAAGGTGCGCGTGGCCAGATCGGCCGAGCGCGACAGAAACGTCACGCGCCCCGCCACCTCGCGGCCCGACACTAGCCTCGCCCCCGCAACGGCACCCACGGATATGCGGTCGACATCGGCCTCGGCGACAAAGCCGACGATCTTGATGGGGTCCAGCTGGATCACGGTGGCACAAGGACTGCCGGTTTGCAAAAGCGCGCCCAGTTCCGCCGTGTCGGTTTCCAGAAGACCCTCAAACGGGGCGGATATGGTCAGTTTGTCGCGGTCCGCCTTACTGCGGGCCACACCCGCTGCGGCAGCCTCAAGCCCCGCACGCGCGGTTTCCAGCGCCGAGACGCTGGCAACGCGCCGGGTCTGCGAGGCAAAGCCGCCTTCGGTCAGCCGCTCGGCGGTTTCGGCATTTATCGTGGCCTCGCGCAGTGCAGCCTCGGCCCCGGCAAGACGGGCTTCGGCCTCGCTTGCCTCGGCGGCAAGGGTGCCGGGATCAAGCTGGCACAGCAACTGGCCTGCGGGCACGAACGCACCCTTTCGCAGCGGGTCCGAAATCACCCGGCCCGTCACCTCGGCCCGCACCTCGACCTGACGCGCGGCCTCGGTGCGGCCACGGGCAAGAACGGCATTCTGAACCGCCGCCGCCGTCGAGCGCAGAACCACCACCGACGCCGCGCCCGAAGCCACCGCCGTGTCTGTGCCGTTGTCGGCTGTGGCGTCCATTTCGTTGTCGGTGTTCTCAACCGAGGTCTGGTCTGCGGTCAGAGCCATCAGCCGGTCGCGTTCGAAAACGGCGACATAAAGCACGGCACCCACGGCCAGCGCGGTCAAAGGGGGAAGCAGGCGCATCGCGGATCCTTGTGCGGCGAAAAAGACGGGGTGCAGTCTTGAAAGATAATGTATTGCGGGCAGACC
The DNA here is from genome assembly GCA_038205925.1 of Rhodobacterales bacterium. GTDB lineage: Bacteria > Pseudomonadota > Alphaproteobacteria > Rhodobacterales > Rhodobacteraceae > Pseudotabrizicola. Next base: position 42,141 of record JBBRBJ010000006.1, read on the forward strand.
ACAAGACATTGCTGCCCCGTACGGGCGTGGCGCAGGTGGCGCGTTACCCGGTCATCCGACATTTACGGCGTAAGTTCAGGGGCGGCAAGGCAGGCTATTCCCTACCTTGCGCGTCGACGATTGCGCCGGTCACGGTCCCGGGGCTTGGCAAGTGCTTGTGCTTGCGTGTAAGACAAGCCAAGAGCAAAAGTTGCAGTGAAAGCCCGACCGACGTGAGCAACCCTGAGAGTTTCATCGACGAAGTCACGGAAGAAGTGCGCCGCGACCGGCTGTTTGCCGTCTTTCGCAAGTATGGCTGGATAGGCGCTGTCATTGTGTTGGGGGTTGTGGGCGGCACAGCCTGGCGCGAATGGTCCCGCGCGAGTGAGGCTGCGCGCGCGCAAACCTTTGGCGACGGGGTGATGAGCGCGCTGGAGCAAGGCGCGCCCGATGACCGGCGCGCGGCCATTGCGGCATTGCCAGCAGATGGCGGGCAGGTGGCGCTGTTGCAGTTGCTGCTGGCCTCAGACCCGGGTGAAGACCGCGCGGGGACACTTGCTGCACTGGACGCGCTGGCGGCGGATTCAACCCAGCCCCAAAGTTACCGCGATCTTGCCAGTTTGCGTCGCACGATCCTTGCCGGGGCCGAAATGCCGCTGGCCGACCGGCGCGCGGCGCTTGAGGTGATGGCCACACCGGGCCGTGCCTTTCGCACGCTGGCACACGAACAACTTGCCTATCTGCTGGTCGAAGAAGGCAAGACCGATGCGGCGATCACCGCTCTGCAGGCCCTGACCACCGATCAGGAAGCGCCCGCAGGACTGCGGCGCCGGGCTGAACAAATGATCACGGCCCTGGGCGGGACGCCTGTCGCGCCAGCCGATGCCGGATAAGGCCGCCTTTTCTGGTGGTCGGGAAAAACTTAGGGGCAGGGGGCCTTTTCGGGTGAACACGCTGGGAAAGCTGAAGCTGAACGTCGGTCTGACCGCCCTTGCTGCGGCGCTGCTGCTGGCGGGATGTGAGCGCCCGTTGATCTTGCCGGGCGAGCGGTTTGCCGTACGCACCGACCTTGACGCCTCGATCCCGAAAGAGGGCGAGGCCGCCCCCAGGGCCCCCGCAGACCGCCCCGAAAACCAAAGCGTGCCGATCTCGCTTCCCGCAGCTTCGGCCAATCCCGAGTGGACGCACCGTGGCGGCAATGCGCGCCACACCTCGCCGCATGGCGTGCTGTCGGCGGTCCCGCAACGGGTGTGGAGTGCCAACATCGGCAGCGGGTCCAGCCGCAAGAATCGCATATCGACTTCGCCCGTCGTTGCAGGTGGGCGGGTGTTCACGATCGACGCGCGTGCGCTGGTAGTGGCAACGGCGACCAATGGCGCAACCGCCTGGCAGACCGACCTTACGGCAGGCTTTGACCGGGGGGGCAATATTTCTGGCGGCGGTCTTGCAGTGGGCGGCAACACTCTTTTTGCAGCGACTGGCTATGGCGAGTTGGTGGCGATGAATGCCGTATCCGGCGCCGTGATCTGGCGCCAGCGGCTGGGCAGTCCGGTTTCGGGCGCGCCTTCGGTGGACGGCGGCACTGTGTACGTCACGACAAACGATGGCGCGGGCTATGCCGTGAACGCAGCCGATGGCAAGGTGCGCTGGACGGTTGAGGGCGCGCCGGGGGCGACATCGCTCGTCGGGTCGGCCTCGCCTGCAATTTCGGACCGCACGGTGATCTTTCCGTTCAACAGCGGCGAACTTGTGTCGGCCCTGAAACTCAACGGAACCCGTGTCTGGGGCGCGCCGGTGACAGGGCAGCGTCTCGGCGTCGGCTACCAGAACCAGTCCGACATCACGGGGGATCCTGTGTTGATCGGCGGCACGATATACGCGGGAACCGCCGCAGGGCGTACAGCCGCGATTGACGCAGGTACCGGCGCGCGGATCTGGACCGCCGTGGAAGGCGCGCTGAGTGCGCCGCTTGTCGTCGGGGGATCGGTCTTCGTGGTCAATGATCAAGGCATGCTGGTGCGCATGGACGCAGGCAGCGGAACTGTGATCTGGCAGGCCGACATGCCCTATTTCGTCAACGAAAAGCCCAAGCGGCGCAAGGCCATCTATGCCCATTTCGGGCCGGTTCTCGCGGGCGGGCGCATCGTCGTCGCCTCGTCCGACGGGGTGCTGCGGGTGTTCAACCCTGCCGACGGCAGGTTGCTGGCGACAGCCGATATTCCCGGCGGTGCTGCGGCAGCCCCGGCCCTTGCGGGCGGGGTTCTCTATGTGGTGGGCCGCAACGGGCAACTTCACGCTTTCCGCTAAGGGCAATCCCCTGTAAGGGAACCTCTTGACGGACATCGGATCAGTGACATGAGCTTTACCCTCGCCATCGTAGGGCGCCCCAATGTGGGCAAATCCACGCTTTTCAACCGCCTTGTGGGACGCAAGCTGGCGCTGGTCGATGACCAACCCGGTGTCACGCGTGACCTGCGTGAGGGGGATGCCAAACTTTATGACCTGCGCTTTACGGTGATCGACACGGCAGGGCTGGAGGAGGTTACCGACGACAGTTTGCAGGGGCGGATGCGGCGCCTGACCGAGCGGGCCGTTGATATGGCCGACATCTGCCTGTTCCTGATCGACGGGCGGGCGGGGGTAAATCCGTCGGACGAGGTTTTTGCCGACATCCTGCGCAAGAAGGCCGCGCGCGTGATCCTGGGCGTGAACAAGGCCGAGGGCAAGGCGGGCGACGATGGCGCGCTTGAGGCGTGGAGCCTTGGTCTGGGTGAGCCGCTGCGACTGTCGGCCGAGCATGGCGAAGGCATGGATGACCTCTACCGGATGCTCAAACCGCTTGAGGGCGAGTTTGCCGAGCGTGAGGCCGAGAACATGCCGCTGGTGGACGTTGATCTGTCCGAGGAAGAGGCCGAGACCGAAGGCACCGAGAACGCCCATTGGCCGACCGTGAAAAAGCCGTTGCAGATTGCGGTGATCGGACGGCCGAATGCCGGAAAATCGACCCTTATCAACAAGATCATCGGCGAAGACCGGCTGCTGACAGGCCCCGAGGCCGGGATCACCCGCGACGCCATTTCGGTCAAGTCCGACTGGATGGGCACGCCGGTGCGCATCTTTGACACGGCTGGGATGCGGAAACGCGCGAAAGTCGTTGAAAAGCTGGAAAAACTCAGCGTGGCCGATGGCTTGCGCGCGGTCCGCTTTGCCGAAGTGGTCGTGGTCCTGCTCGATGTGGACATTCCGTTCGAGACGCAGGATCTGCGCATCGCAGACTATGCCGAGACCGAAGGCCGCGCGGTGGTACTGGCTGTCAACAAGTGGGATCTTGAGGGCGAAAAGCAGGAAAAGCTGGCCGAACTGAAAGAGATGTTCGAGCGTCTTTTGCCGCAATTGCGCGGGGCACCGCTGGTTACCGTCTCGGCCAAGACGGGCCGGGGGCTTGACCGGTTGCACGATGCGATCCGGGCCGCGCATGACACGTGGAATCGCAGGATTGCGACGAACCGGCTGAACACATGGCTGGGTGCCATGGTCGAGGCGCACCCGCCACCAGCCCCTGGCGGACACCGCATCAAGCTGCGCTATATCACGCAGGTAAAGACGCGACCCCCGGGTTTTGTCATCAAATGCTCGCGCCCGGATGAGCTGGCCGAAAGCTATAAACGCTATCTTGTGAACGGGTTGCGCGAACACTTTGACATGCCCGGAACACCAATCCGGTTGTTCTTTCGCAGTCAGGCGAATGACAATCCGTGGAAGGAACGCAAGTTCCACACCCCCAGCCGTTTGCGCAAGCATATGGCGAAGAACGTCGGAGACTAGAACCGCCCGTCACAGGCTTTTCATCGATCCAACGCCATGCTAGCACCCGCACCATACATACAGGAGACGCCGAAATGGCCATCGAACGCACGCTTTCCATCATCAAACCCGACGCCACCCGCCGCAATCTGACCGGCAAGATCAATGCCAAGTTCGAAGAAGCGGGTCTGCGCATCGTCGCGCAAAAGCGCGTCCATCTGTCGCTGGCACAGGCGGGCAAGTTCTACGAGGTTCACAAGGACCGCCCGTTCTTTGGCGAGCTGACCGAGTTCATGGCGTCCGAGCCGGTGGTCGTTCAGGTGCTGGAAGGCGAGGGCGCAATTGCAAAGAACCGCGAAGTGATGGGCGCCACCAACCCTGCCAATGCCGCCGACGGCACGATCCGCAAAGAGTTTGCCCTGTCCGTGGGCGAGAATTCGGTCCACGGATCGGACGCTCCGGACACGGCTGCCGAAGAGATCGCCTATTTCTTTGCTGGTCTTGAACTGGTCGGCTGAAAGTACAAACGGCAAGATCCATTGCAGGGTTTTGCCGGTTCTTTCACGGTGCGCGGCTAACCGCGCTCGACCACACCGAAGAATTGCAGGGCTGCTTCCAGATCGGAGCGGCCCTTTTCCTTGGTGCCTGCCATCTCGGCCCTCAGGATGTCGAAGCGATTGCGCAGGGCCTTTTTCTCATCGCCCTTGCAGTCGTTCCACCGACGGCCTTGCAGGCCCATGACCAGAACATAGTAGCCGATGAAATGGGCTTGCGTGCCTGACAGAAGCAGACGGCGATAGCCCTCATCCGCGCCAAGGGCGCGCAGATCGTCGGCCGTGTGGATACCTGCCTTGGCAAAGGCCGCTTCGGACGCGGGTCCGAGATTGGGGATGGAAGAGACAGGGTCTGCCATAACGAGAGCCTTGCGAGACGAATCATACCGTCTAACGGTGGTAGCCGTCTCTGCCTGGATCAAGCCCGATCTTTCGACGTCTGACCTTCTTCAAGTCTCAGATAGACGCCCAGTCGCGGATGACGGGGGCTGTTCCCTGCTGCTGCTGCTGCTGCTGCTGTTGTTGCTGCGGTGCGGATGGCTGGCCGCCATGCTGCTGCTGTGTGGTGCCCGGTTTCTCGGGGGCCGTGTTCTGTTGCGAGGTCATTATCTGCTCCATCTGACCGCTGCTTGTGCCGTATTTCTCAGATTGGCGCGGGATACGGCTGCGACAAGCCCGAAACATGACAATTTGACGATGCATAGCGCCTGTGTGGGGCGTCGGCAACAGGTTGGGTGGGGTCGTTTTCACATGACGGCCAAACATCGGCGGAACGGCGCCGGTGCGATGGAGCCGGGATCAAAGGTGCGGCAAGCGGGCGGCGGCCCTTGCCTTGCCCGGCCGATGCTTTATTCTGCGCGTTACATGTGACACGTCGCCCGGGCGGCTGCATGAAGGGGAAAAACCGATGCAGGATCCGGCGCGCGTGCCTGTTTTTGATGGCCACAACGACATTTTGCTGCGCATTTTCAACGCGCCCGATCGGCGCGAAGACATTTGGCTGCTGGGCGAAGGCAAGGGACATCTGGATCTGCCGCGCATGAAGGCTGCGGGCTTTGCGGGGGGGATGTTCGCGATTTACGTCCCCTCACCCGGCAAGTCGGCGCCGGCTCTGGATCTGGATGCCGCGATGAACGCGCCGCCCTATGATCTGCCGCTGCCCGATACGGTGCCGCATGTTGATGCGATGGCGGTTGCGCAGGCGATGGCCTCGCATCTGATGTGGATGGAGCGGTCGAGCGGGGGTGCATTTCGTCTGTGCACCTCGGTAGCCGAGATCGAGGCGGCCCGGGCCGCTTCGGTGATTGCGGGTGTCATGCACATGGAGGGGGCCGAGGCGATTGATGAGGGTTGCGACGGTCTCCACAGCTTTTACGCTATGGGCCTGCGCAGCCTTGGCCCGGTCTGGAGCCGGCCCACGATCTTTGGCCACGGGGTGCCGTTCCGCTTTCCGGGTGATCCTGATACCGGTCCGGGCCTGACGCAGGCGGGACAGCGGCTGATCCGCGAATGCAACAGTCTGCGGGTGCTGATAGACCTGAGCCACCTGAACGCCAAGGGGGTCGAGGATGTGGCGCGGATCAGCGATGCGCCGCTTGTGGCCACGCATTCCAACGCCTGGGCGATCTGTCCCAGCACGCGCAACCTGACGGACAGGCAACTGGCGATGATTCGTGATACGGGCGGCATGGTGGGGATCAATTTTGCCACCGTGTTCCTGCGCGAGGATGGACGGCGTTCGCCGCAGATGACGCTCGATCCGCTCTTGCGCCATCTGGATCATCTGATTGCCCATCTGGGCGAAGATCATGTGGGTTTCGGATCGGATTTTGATGGCGCGACCGTGCCCGAACCGATCGGAGACGTCATGGGATTGCCGCACCTGATTCACACCTTGTCAGAGCATGGGGTGGACGCGGCCCTGATGGCCAAGCTGGCATGGGGCAACTGGATGGGTGTTTTGCGCCGGACATGGGGGGCCTGAGCCCCCCACGCCTGATTACAGCAAGGATTTTGCCTTGGCCGCCGTCGCCTCGGCGGTGATGCCGAACTCCTGGTAAAGCCGCTCTGCCGGGGCCGAGGCGCCAAAGCCGTGCATCCCGACAAAGCCCGATTTCTCGCGCTTGCCACCCTCACCGAACAGCCAGCGATCCCAGCCAAAGCGGATGCCTGCCTCAACCGCCACGCGCACAGCGCCGGGCGGGAGAACCTTGCGCCGATAAGCCTGATCCTGTTCCTCGAACAACTCCCAGCACGGCAGCGAGACCACGCGGGTGCCGATGCCTTCGGCTTCCAGCAGGTCACGGGCGTTCACGGCAATCTCGACCTCGGACCCGGTGGCCATCAGGATCACCTGACGCTTGCCGGTGGCCTCGGCCAGCACATAGCCGCCCTTGGCGACCATGTTCTGGTTGGTGTGGGTGGTGCGCACCGCGGCCAGGTTCTGGCGGCTGAGCGCCAGCACCGTTGGGGTGGTCTTGGTCGACAGCGCAATCTCCCACGCCTCGGCCGTCTCTACCATGTCGGCGGGGCGGATCACATAAGTGTTGGGCGTAGCGCGGCTGATCGCCAGATGTTCGACCGGCTGGTGGGTGGGGCCATCCTCGCCCAGACCGATGGAATCGTGCGTCATCACATAGACGACGGGCACGCCCATCAACGCCGACAGGCGCATCGCGGGACGGGCGTAATCGGTGAAACACATGAAGGTGCCGCCATAGGCCCGCACCCCGCCGTGCAGCGCAAGGCCGTTCATGGCCGCGGCCATTCCATGCTCACGGATGCCATAATAGACATAGCGGCCCGTGCGATCTTCGGGGGTGAACACCCCCAGATCGGCGGTCTTGGTGTTGTTCGAGCCGGTCAGATCGGCTGAGCCGCCGATGGTTTCGGTGGCCACGGGGTTCACCGCCGCCAGCACCTTTTCCGACGCCGCGCGGGTGGCGAGTTTTGGCATGTCGGCCACGGCCTGCTTTTTCAGGGCGCGAATGGTGGCACCCAGCTTCGCAGGCGCGTCACCGGCAAAGATGCGGGCAAACTCGGCCTGTTTCTGGGCCGAGAGGCTGGCCAGACGGCCCTCCCATGCGGTCCGGGCCTGCGCACCCTGGCGGCCGACAGCTTCCCACCACGTCTTGACATCGGACGGCACCTCGAACGGGGCAGCGGTCCAGCCATAGACCTCTTTGGCGGCCTTCAACTGGGCGGCATCGGTCAGCGCGCCGTGCCCTTTGGACGTATCCTGTGCAGCGTGGCCAAAGGCGATGTGCGTCTTGCACGCGATCAGGGCAGGGCGCGGGCTTGCCTTGGCGGCGGTCAGGGCACGGTCGATATCGTCGGGGTCATGCCCATCGCAGGCAAAAACATCCCAGCCGCTGGCGGCAAAGCGGGCCATCTGGTCGGTCACATCGGAAAGCGAGACCTTGCCGTCAATGGTGATGCCATTATTGTCCCACAGCACGATCAGGCGCGAAAGCTGCTGCTTGCCCGCCAGACCGATGGCCTCTTGGCTGACACCCTCCATCAGGCAGCCATCACCGGCGATGACATAGGTGTAATGGTCCTGCACCTTTGCCCCCCAGCGGGCCCGCAGCGATTCTTCAGCCATGGCAAAACCCACCGCGTTCGCGATGCCCTGGCCCAAGGGCCCGGTTGTCGTCTCGATCCCTGCTGCATGGCCGTATTCGGGGTGGCCCGCGGTGATGGCGCCCCATTGGCGGAAGTTCCGGATCTGGTCCAGCGTCATGTCGGCGTAGCCGGTCAGATACATGATACTGTAGATCAGCATCGAGCCATGGCCCGCCGACAGAATGAAACGGTCACGGTCGGGCCAGCGCGGGGCGGCGGCATCGAACGTCAGATGGCGCGAGAACAGCACCGTCGCCACATCGGCCATTCCCATCGGCATGCCCGAATGGCCCGAATTGGCGGCCGCCACGGCATCAAGCGTCAGCGTGCGGATTGCGGTCGCGCGCATCCAGTGATCAGGATAGGTCTTGCGGAGGGTCTGGATATCCACGCGGGCGGTCCTTGTGCTGGGAAGATGGGGCAGAAAACCATGGGTCGGGGGGTTCAATACCACCCTCACAGGCAAGATCAAGCACAGCCGCCAACCCTTTGACCGATATGGGGCGGCCCTTGCCGATGCTTTGGGCTAAGATGGCGCTTGACGACATGCTTGACGATTCGGCCATATGGGCTGGTCAGCGCGGCAATCACCGGGAAATCCGGGAAAGAGGGGGCATGGACGATATCGCAGAGTTGGAACGTCGGATAACGACGGCATTGATGCGCATCGGTCAGGCGGTCGAAGAGATCGGCATGACCGAGGCCCCGGCACCCGTCCCGGAACCGGCGCATCCACCGCCGGCGCCCGTGGCCACACTGGCAGATGGCGTGGCAGAGGCCGAGATTGCCCGCTTGAACGAGGCCCTGGATGAAGAGCGGATGCTTGCAGCCCAGTTGAACGAGCGCCTGCGCACCGTGCGCGACAGAGAGTCCGTCGAACGCATCGCCTTGCAGACCGAAGGCGACCGGCTGATGAAGTTGCTGGATGTGCAGGGGCTTGAGATGCAGCGCCTGAAAAAAACCGTCAGTGCTTTGCGCGAACTGGTCCGCACTCTGACCGAGGCGCAGCAGACCGGCCAGATCGAGCCGCATCTGATCAACAAGGCCATGTTGACCGAACTTGAGGCGCTGCGCGCGTTGCGGTCTGCCGAAGCTGCCGAACTGGACGAAATCATTGCGGCACTGGATCCGCTGGCCGCGACCGTTGAGGGGATGAGATCAGATGCCTGACGTGACCATTTCCATCGGCGGGCGCGATTTTCAGGTCGCCTGCCAGCCGGGCGAGGAGCATTTCCTGCGCGCGGCGTCGGGTCTTCTGAACGCCGAGGCCGAACCGCTGGTGCAGCAGATGGGCCGCCTGCCAGAGGCACGGATGCTGCTGATGGCGGGGCTGATGCTGGCCGACAAGACGGCAGCCGTCGAGGATGAAAACCGCCAGTTGAAGGCCAAGGTGGCGACGCTTGAGGCGCGGCCCGTGCCTGTGGCAGAAAAGGTCGAAGTGCCCGTGATCCCGCCACAACTGCGCGAGACGATGGCCGAAATCGCCGCACGGGCCGAGGCATTGGCGGACCGCATGGCGGAAAAGCGCGGGGGCTGAGGGATACGCCACATGGCTGCAGCGTTTCCGGGGTGGCGCCGAGGCGGCCCTGCCAACATGCACCCTGAAGATGTGATTGCCCCGTAGAGCGGCGATCACGACACGTCAGGGTGCTACGCCGATGTTTGCCTTAACCGTTGGCTTCGCGGATCTTGTCGGCAGCGGCCTTGTCAAAGGTCACCCCCTTGGCGGCGAAAAGCTGGTCCAGTTCCCCCGACAGGGTCATTTCGGTCACGATGTCGCAGCCGCCGACAAATTCGCCCTTCACATATAGTTGAGGAATCGTGGGCCAGTCGGAAAAGTCCTTGATGCCCTGGCGGATGTCCTGATCGGCCAGCACGTTCACATCCGCAAACGTGACCCCCATGAAATTGAGCACCCCCGCCACGCGGCTGGAGAACCCGCACTGCGGCATCATCTTGGTGCCCTTCATGAACAGGACGACGTCGTTCTTTTCAACTGTTTCGCGGATCTTGTCAGCTGCGCTCATGGCTTGTCTCTCTTTCAATCAGGGGCTTTGGTGGTCAGGGCAAGGGCATGCAGTTCACCCTGCGCCCCATCCATCTTGCCTTTCAGGGCGGCATAGACCGCGCGTTGCTGTTGAACGCGGTTCATGCCCTTGAAGCTGGCGTCGATGACCTCGGCTGCGAAATGCTGGCCGTCATCGCCTTGCACGGTCACGCGTGCATCGGGAAAACTGGCCCGGATCAGGGCTTCGATTTCGCTGGCGTTGATGGCCATGGGACGCTCCTTGGTCGCTTTTGGTAAATCTAGGCGCGCAGACGGGCGGCTGCAAGGCGGTGATTGCACCGCCTGTCACAGCCTATACTCCCAACGACAGGGCGAACGCGCCGCGATAGGTGTCTGAAAGTTCAGCCAAGGGCGCCTCTTCGTCGCCAAACCGCACGACCGAACCGCCGAAATGGCCCGCGACGGACAGCGGCACCTCTGCCGCCGCCGCCGCCCCCTGCAGGGCCTTGAGGTCGGTGGGATCGACCGCCATAAGGTAGCGCGCCTGATCTTCGCCAAAAAGGGTGGGGATGTCCCCTGCCTCAAGCGTGATGCCAATCCCGGCACCCTCGGCCATCTCGAAGGCCGCGAGCGCGAGGCCGCCATCGCCCAGATCGGTGCAGGCGCGGATGCGGCGGGCATTGGCGCGGACGAAATCGCCATGCCGCCGTTCCGCCTCCAGATCGACAAGGGGGGCGTCGCCCGCCTCGACCGCGAACGCCTCGGCCAGAAGGGCGGACTGCCCCAGATGCCCGCGCGTGACCCCGATCAGAATGGCAAGGTCGCCAGATTGCGGCGGACCTGCGATCAGATCTTCCAGACGGGCCAAAAGGCCGACGGCGCCGATGGTGGGCGTGGGCGCAATGCCCTTGCCATCGGTCTCGTTGTAAAGCGAGACGTTGCCCGACACGATGGGCATGTCCAACGCCGTCACAGCCTCGGCTATCCCTTTGATCGCACACACCAACTGGCCCATGATCAAGGGCTTTTCAGGGTTGCCGAAATTCAGATTGTCGGTTGAGGCAATGGGTGTCGCGCCCATGGCGGTCAGGTTGCGGTAAGCTTCGGCCACGGCCTGCTTGCCGCCCTCGAACGGGTTGGCCATCACGTATCGCGGCGTCACATCCGAGGTGAACGCGAGCGCCTTTTGTGTGCCATGGATACGCACGACGCCCGCGGGCAGGCCGGGGGGGACAACCGTGTCGGCGCCCACCTGGGCGTCATACTGTTCCCACACCCACGCCTTGTGAGCATAGTTTGGGCTGGAGATAAGGGCAATCAGACCCGCCAGCGCGTCAATGTGAGGGACATCGCCCAAAGGGGTGGCGGGCGCTGTTTCCAGCCAGGGGCGGTCATATTCGGGCGCCGAGGACGACAGTTTTGACAACGGCAGGTCGGCCTTGACCTCTCCCCGGTGCCGGATCACGAAGCGGTCTTCGGCAATCGTCTCGCCCACGATGGCAAAATCAAGATCCCATTTGACAAAGATCGCGCGGGCCTCGGCCTCCATCTCGGGCTTCAGGACCATCAGCATGCGTTCCTGCGATTCCGACAACATCATTTCATAGGCGGTCATCCGGGTTTCGCGCTGGGGCACGGCATCCAGATCGAGACGGATGCCAAGCCCGCCTTTGTCGCCCATTTCGACGGCCGAACAGGTAAGGCCCGCAGCCCCCATGTCCTGAATCGAAATCACGGCCCCCGACGCCATCAGTTCCAGACACGCCTCAAGCAGACGCTTTTCGGTGAAGGGGTCGCCGACCTGAACCGTGGGGCGCTTTTCCTCGATCGTGTCATCGAATTCGGCCGAGGCCATCGTGGCGCCGCCCACGCCATCGCGGCCTGTCTTGGCGCCAAGATAGACAACCGGCATGCCCACGCCCGAGGCGACGGAATAAAAGATCTTGTCGGTGTCGGCCAATCCGGCGGCAAAGGCGTTCACAAGGCAGTTGCCGTTGTAACTGGCATGAAAGCGCACCTCGCCGCCCACGGTGGGCACGCCGAAAGCATTGCCATAGCTGCCCACGCCCTCGACCACGCCTTTCACCAGATATGCGGTCTTGGGATGCGAGGGCAGACCGAAGGACAGGGCATTCATCGCGGCAATGGGACGCGCCCCCATGGTGAACACATCGCGCAGGATGCCGCCTACGCCGGTGGCGGCGCCCTGATGTGGCTCGATGTAGCTGGGGTGGTTGTGGCTTTCCATCTTGAAGATAACGGCCTGCCCGTCACCGATGTCGACCACGCCCGCGTTTTCGCCCGGCCCGCAGATTACCTGCGGCCCGGTTGTGGGCAGGGTGCGCAGCCATTTTTTCGACGATTTGTAGGAACAATGTTCATTCCACATGGCCGAAAAAATGCCGAGTTCCGTAAAGGTCGGATCGCGCCCGATGATCTGCAAGATCCGGTCGTATTCATCGGGCTTGATCCCGTGCGCGGCGATAAGGTCCGGGGTAATTGCGGGTTCGGTCGCGGATACGGTCATGGGCAGGCCCTTGCACGGCTTTGGGATCTCCATCGGGTTTAGGATACCTCATGCGAAAGGGGAAGGGTTGACGGCGCAGGCTTTGCGCGCTGATGAAGGGCTGTGCAGGGTTGCCGTATCTTTGGGCACCGGGCCTGGAATGCACCGGGCGCGAAAAAAAAGGCCGAGCTTTCGCTCGGCCAAGTCCAACAGGGAGGTGTAATGACAACAAGAGGAACCCCTCGATTGTTCCCACCACAACGCAGATTTATGTGCGCAAGCGACCGTCTGCAATACGGGACGTGCCACTGATGTGGCATGGCCGCTATGCGTTTCGCGCATGGCTCAGGCGTTTGGCTGCTGACGCTTGCGATAGGAAAAGATCTCTTCCGTCACGAAATCGCGAAACGCTGCCACCCGCTTGGAATGGCGCAATTCCTCGGGGTAGGCCAGGAACACCGGAACCTCGGCGCTTTCCGTATCGGACAATACCCTGACAAGATGAGGAAAATCTTCTGTAATGTAGTCGGGCAGAACGCCGATGCCGAGGTGGTTCAAGACACCCTGCAGGACCCCGAAATAGTTGTTCACCGTCAGGGTCGAGGGGATGTCATGGCTCATCAACTCGGCTACCAGCAGTGCCCCGGCGGCCACTTGCGCAACGCCAGCATGCTGGCAGATCAGGCGGTGCTGGGCGAAATCGTCCATCGTATGCGGCGTGCCGTTCTGCTCCAGATACTCGGGCGAGGCATAAAGGCGCATCCGGATCTGCATCAGGCGCTTGCGGATCAGATCGGCCTGACTGGGTTCCTTCATGCGAATCGCCACGTCCGCCTCGCGCATGGGCAGATCCAGTACCCGCTCTTCCAGCATCAGATCGATCTTCAGCGCGGGAAACTTCTTGTAGAGATTGGCCAGACGCGGCGCCAGCCACAGGGTTCCAAAGCCCGTGGTCGTGGTCACGCGCAATTCGCCGAACACCTCATCTTCGCTGTCGCGGATACGTGCAGCGGTGGTTTCCAGGCGTTTGGCCATGGCTTGCGTCGCGTCAAACAGCAACTCGCCCTGTTCGGTCAGGATCAGACCACGCGCGTGGCGGTGGAACAGGGTGACGGACAACTGCTCTTCCAGCGCGCGGATCTGGCGGCTGACGGCCGATTGCGACAGGTGCAGCACGTCGCCGGCATGGGTCAGACTGCCCTTTTCTGCCACCGCATGAAAAATTCGCAGCTTGTCCCAATCCATTCCCAAATCCCCTGACAAAATGACCGCGCAGAAGCTAACACGGCCCGCCTGATGTGGGGAGAATCATTTGCATGTAAATGGTGCCCATGCCGACAAGGCGTTCAAGGATGCGAAATCCCTGATCGCAGGGGCGAAATATGATCTGCAAACCTGTCATCTTGCCGTCACGGGAACTTGTGAAAATGGACAAATCGCGCAGGGTGACGGGGCAAGCATGACGTTTAGTGATCTGACACAGGATATCTCGTATGCGTCATCGGCGGCCACGCGGGCCGGTGCCGCCATGATCCGCATGTTGGAGAATGCGACCGGGCGCCTGTCGCTGATCCGGCGCGCAGCGGGATATGAGCAGGAAGTAGCGAAAGGGCGCAGCTTCTGGCAGGTGATCCCCGAGCGCTATGGTCTGAGCCTTGATATCATCGGCGGCAGTCTGGCCAATATCCCGGCAAACGGCCCCCTCGTTCTGATCGCGAACCACCCTTACGGCATTCTGGACGGCCTGATGATGGGGCATCTGCTGGACCGCGTGCGCGGCGACTTTCGGATTCTGGCCAATTCGGTGTTCCAAAGGGCCGAAGCGCTGAACCGTGTGGTACTGCCGATCTCGTTCGACGAGACGAAAGAGGCGGTCAGGCTGAACCTTGGAACCCGCGCCGAAGCATTGCGCTATCTGGGGGATGACGGAGCGATCGGCGTGTTCCCGGGGGGGACGGTGTCGACCAGCCTGAAGCCGTTTTCGCAGCCCATGGACCCAGGCTGGCGCAATTTTACCGCCAAGATGATTGCAAAATCGGATGCGACCGTGGTGCCGGTGTTCTTTACAGGTCACAACTCGCGCCTTTTTCAGATTGCAAGCCACGTGCATTCCAACCTGCGCCTTGGTCTCTTGATCAAAGAGTTTCGCGCCCGGATGGATGAGCCTGTTCAGGTGGTCATCGGCAACCCGATTGCGGCGACCACATTGGCGCCGCTGAAATCCGACCCCCGCGCAATGATGGATATGCTGCGCCGCGCTACATATGATCTTTCGCCAAACCCGCAACGATCCTATGATCTGGGGTATGAGTTCGAGGCGAAATACAAGTTGCGTCAAGACCGCCTTTGAACCCGATGAAAAAGCGTGTGAAACGCGAAAGGGGCAGGTATGGCGGTGGGGGTGTTCGACTCTGGACTTGGCGGATTGACGGTTCTGGACGCGCTGCAAAAGCGGCTGCCGGACGTGCCATTCGTTTATCTGGGCGACAATGCCCATGCGCCTTACGGCGTGCGCACGCATGACGACATCTTCAGTCTGACCTGTGCCGCGGTAGAACGGTTGTGGGCCGAGGGTTGCGATCTGGTGATCCTTGCCTGTAATACCGCCAGCGCAGCGGCGCTGAAGCGGATGCAGGAAACCTGGGTGCCGCGCGACAAGCGGGTTCTGGGCGTGTTCGTGCCGCTGATCGAGGCGCTGACCGAACGCCAGTGGGGCGACAATTCCCCCCCGCGCGAGGTGGCGATCAAGCATGTGGCGCTGTTTGCCACCCCCGCCACCGTGGCCAGCCGTGCGTTTCAGCGTGAACTCGCGTTCCGCGCCATCGGCGTCGACGTCGAGGCGCAACCCTGTGGCGGGGTGGTCGATGCCATCGAACAAGGCGATGAGATTCTGGCCGAGGCACTGGTGCGCAGCCATGTCGAGGCGCTGATGCGCCGGATGCCGCACCCCGAGGCGGCCGTGCTGGGTTGCACGCATTACCCGCTGATGCAGACTGCGTTTCAAGAGGCACTGGGGCAGGGGGTCCGCGTTTACAGTCAGGCCAATCTGGTGGCCGAGGCACTGGCCGACTACCTGACGCGCCGTCCGGAATTCGCAGGCCCGGGCCTGCAGTCTAAATATCTGACGACAGGTGACCCAAGGGCCGTATCCAGCAAGGCCACGCAGTTCATGCGTCGCCAGATCGTGTTTGAGGCGGCGTGATGCCCCACTCGACAAATCGTCCGAACCGCCCCACATAGGGGCGATACAGGGAGGGTCGCATGGCGGGCATGAAGGGGCTGAAAAAGCAGCGGCGGGTGCAGATCATTCTGCTGGCCTTTGGGGCGCTGGTCCTGTCTACCGGCCTGATCGGGTATGCCATGCGCGACGGGATCAACTTTTTCCGCAGCCCCAGTCAGGTGATGACCGATCCGCCGGGCGCGGGCGAAGTGTTTCGCATCGGCGGTCTGGTCGAGGAAGGCTCGATCATCCGCGGGCAAAGCGAGACCGTCAGCTTTCGTGTGACGGACACCAACCAGACCATTCCCGTCAGGTACACAGGTATCTTGCCCGATCTGTTTTCCGAAGGCTCGGGCATGGTCGGCACGGGCAGCATGCAAGGCGACACCTTCGTGGCAACGGAAATCCTTGCCAAGCATGACGAGAGTTACATGCCCAAGGAAGTGATCGACGCGCTGAAAGATCAGGGCGTCTATCAGGACGCCGGACAGGGCAGCTGACCGCGCGCCCTTTTTCGTATCCGTTAACCGCACGGCGGCAGGCTGCAACCCGGGGGGAGTGATCACACACTCCGGGGAAGCTTATGAAATCTGTCAGGGAAATTGCCGAGGAAATCGTCGCCCGCGAGGGCGGCTTCGTGAACGATCCAGATGATCCGGGTGGGGCCACAAATCATGGGGTGACCATCCACACCCTGCGCCGGCTGGGCATCGACGTGAATGGCGATGCGCGGACAGATACGGGCGACGTGCGCGCGCTGACGCGTGCGCAGGCGGTAGAGATCTACGTCACGCACTACTTCAAACGTCCCGGTCTGGGCGCGCTGCCCGAGGCCATTCAGCCTTCGGTGTTCGACATGTATGTGAACGCCGGCATGAACGCGGTGAAAATTCTGCAACGGCTGTGCGGCTACATGGGGTTTCCATGCGATCCTGATGGCCAGATCGGGCCGCAGACCATCCGCGCCGCGCAATCGTCGCATGACGCGGCGCCTGCGCATTTCGCTGATGCTTACGGCATCGAGCGGCGGAACTACTATTACGCGCTGGCCGATGCGCGCCCGAAAAGCCGCAAATACGCCCGTCGCACCAATGGCACAAAGGGCGGCTGGATCTTGCGCGCCGAAGAGTTCATCAGCCCGCGCTATCATCTGACGGCGGCGCAGCATAAGGCACGGGTGGCAAAATGGGGGTGATTGATCAGGTCCTGGGCGGGCCGGGAGCAGTTTCAGCGCTCGGGTCGGCGGCCAAGGGGCTGGCCGAGGTGTTCACGCCTTCGGCCACGCGGCGGATGGAGTTGTCGGCCGAGGCGCAGATGGCTGCCCTTCAGCAGTTGGGCGACGAATACGGCCATCCGGCGATGGGGTGGTTTGACCGGATGGTCAGCGGTCTGAACCGGCTGCCGCGCCCCCTTCTGGCTTTTGGCACGTTGGGGCTGTTCATCTATGCCATGGTCGATCCGGTGCAGTTTGCGCGCCGCATGGTGGGGCTGAACGCGGTGCCCGAGCCGCTGTGGTGGCTGTTGGGGGCCATTGTCGCATTCTATTTCGGGGCGCGCGAAACCCATTACTTCCGCAGCCGGTTGGTGCCCGATCCCGGTACGGCCACCGAAATCAGCGCTGACAATCCCGCACTTTCCGATTGGCGCGGCGGGGCCTGAACTTGACCTGACCTGCGCCCTCTGGCATGGCCGGGGGGCGCAAGTCAGGAAAATGATCAAATGAATATCTTCGCCGATATCCGCGCCCTTGTGGTCGACGCGCTGTCTGCCCTTCAAGCCGAGGGCACGCTGCCGCAGGGCCTCGATTTTGCCGCCGTCACGGTCGAGCCGCCCCGTGATGCAGGTCACGGCGACATGGCCACAAACGCGGCCATGGTGCTGGCCAAGCCCACGGGCAAGGCTCCGCGCGCGATTGCCGAAGCGCTGGCCGCGCGTCTGCTGGCCGATCCACGGGTCGAGGCGGCGGATGTTGCCGGCCCCGGTTTTCTGAACCTGCGGCTCGTGCCAGGCGTCTGGCGCGACGTGGTTGCAGCCGCGCTGGTGCAGGGCCAGGATTTCGGGCGCAGCCATTATGGCGCGGGCGCACGGGTCAATGTCGAGTTTGTGAGTGCCAATCCCACGGGCCCCATGCATGTGGGCCACGTGCGCGGCGCCGTGGTGGGCGATGCACTGGCCAATCTTCTGGCCTATACCGGCTTTGAGGTGACGCGCGAATATTACATCAATGACGGCGGCGCACAGGTCGATGTGCTGGCACGGTCAGCATTTGAGCGTTACCGCGAAGCCCATGGGCTGGAGCCGGAGATCCGCGAGGGGCTGTATCCGGGGGATTACCTGATCCCGGTGGGCGAAGCGTTGAAAGAGAAATATGGCGACAGCCTGCTGGACAAGGGCGAAGAGGTCTGGCTGGCGGATGTGCGCGAATTTGCAACGCAGATGATGATGCAGATGATCCGGGGCGATCTGGCGGCCCTTGGCGTGTCGATGGACGTCTATTCGTCTGAAAAGGCGCTCTATGGTACGGGCAAGATCGAGGCCGCGATCAACACCCTGCGCGGCATGGACCTGATCTATGAGGGCACGCTGGCCCCCCCCAAGGGCAAAGAACCCGAAGATTGGGAGCCGCGCATGCAGACACTGTTTCGCAGCACCGCCTTTGGCGATGACGTGGACCGCCCGGTGATGAAATCGGATGGCTCGTGGACCTATTTTGCCCCCGATATCGCCTATCATTATGACAAGGTGCAGCGCGGGTTCCACCAGTTGATCAACATCTTCGGCGCTGATCACGGCGGCTATGTCAAGCGCATGAAGGCGGCGGTTTCGGCGTTGTCGGATGGCCGCGTCCCGCTGGACATCAAACTCGTCCAACTGGTCAAGCTGTGGAAGAACGGCGAGCCCTTCAAGATGTCGAAACGTGCGGGCACGTTCGTGACCTTGCGCGATGTGGTCGAAAGGGCGGGAGCGGATGTCACGCGCTTCATCATGCTGACGCGCAAGAATGACGTGGCGCTGGATTTCGATTTCGACAAGGTGCTGGAACAGTCCAAGGACAACCCGGTCTTTTATGTGCAATACGCCAATGCCCGCGTGAACTCGGTTCTGCGCCGCGCGGCCGAAGGCGGCATGGATGTGTCGGACGCGGCCCTTTGTGGCGCCGATCTGGGGCATCTGGCGCACCCGGCCGAACTGGCGCTGGCCAAGAAGATCGCCGAATGGCCGCGTCTGGTGGACATTGCCGCACGCGGGAATGAGCCGCACCGCGTGGCCTTCTATCTTTATGAACTCGCCGCCGATCTGCACGGCCTGTGGAACCGCGGCAATGATGACACGAGCCTGCGCTTCATTCAGGACGATGCGGCCACGTCGTTGGCAAAAATCGCCCTTGTGCGGGCCGTGGGCGTTGTCATTTGCTCGGGTTTGGGTATCTTGGGCGTGACGCCGGTCGAGGAAATGCGCTGATCTGAACAGCGCCCGCCGGGACAACAGGCAAAAAGGCAGGGACCAACCCGGCCTATCGAGGCAGAGCATGGCGGATATCGACTTTGACGACTACGGGGGCAGTCCCTCCATCAGCGGCGGTCACGCGCGTGGGATGGTCACCTTCGTTGGTGCGGCATGTTCGGCCGCGCTGATCATTGGCCTTGGCATTTGGGGCTACCGGCTCGCGGTCCGCGATGTCGAGGGCATTCCCGTAATCCGCGCAGGCGAAGGCCCGATGCGGATAGCGCCCGCAAATCCCGGTGGCGCGATTGCCGCCCATATGGGTCTGGCCATAAACGTGATTGCCGCAGTCGGCACCACCGACGCGCTGCCTGACGAGATTGTCCTCGCGCCGGCGCCCGCGGTTCTCAGTGAAGAAGACACCGCCGGGCTTGCGGTTCTGGCGCAGCCTGTGGCGCCTGCGTCACTCAGGCCCGGGCCGATGCCGCTCGAGGCTGCAGCACTGACCCCAGTCGAGGTGCCGACCGGCACCGACACCCGACCCTCAAGTGGTGCGATGGATCCCGCCCCCTTGCCGGCGCCCGCTGCGGACAGCACGGATGTGGCTGTGGCCACGGCGCTGGCTGAAGCTTTGTCGCTCGACGTCGAGCCGCTGTCAGACGCCGGTGATACTGCCATTGTGTCCGACCCGCTGCCGGATGGAGACGTCGTTCCTGATGGGGTGACCACCACCAATGACGGCGGAGCAGGGATGGCCCGGTCGCTCCGCCCGAGGGCGCGGCCCGAAGGCACGCGCGTGACGGATGCGCAGACATCGGCAGAACCGGACCCGCAAACCGCCCCCCTCGCCACCGAAATCGATGCGGTGTCGCTGACCCGTGGCACGCGCCTTGTGCAACTGGGCGCTTTTGATTCCGCCGATCTGGCCCGCGCCGAATGGTCAAAGGTGGCCGCCCGCTTTGGCGATCTGATGACGGGCAAGGCGCCGGTGGTGCAGGCAGCCGAATCCGGCGGGCGCACGTTCTACCGGCTGCGCGCGCACGGCTTTGCGGGCGAGGACGACGTGCGTCGCTTTTGTGCGGCCCTTGTCGCCGAGAATGCGGCCTGCATCCCCGCGACTGTTCGATGACGGGAAGGCCGGCGACGGGACGGCTGGCGACGGGACGGCTGGCCGCGATTTTTGGCTGCCTGGGTCCGGTCCTGTCAGACGACGAGGCCGCGTTTTTTCGCGATGCCGATCCGTTCGGATTTATCCTTTTCGCGCGCAACGTGGAAAGCCCGGTGCAACTGCGGGCGCTGACGGCGGACCTGCGCGCGGCAGTTGGGCGGGATGCGCCCGTCCTGATTGATCAGGAAGGCGGGCGGGTACAGCGTCTGCGCGCGCCGCAGTGGCACGAATGGGCGCCGCCCTTCGATACCGTTTCGCGCGCCCGCGATCCGGCGCGCGCGATGTGGCTGCGCTCGCGCATCATTGCGCATGAATTGCGCGGCGTGGGGGTGGACGCCAATTGTGCGCCCTGCGCCGATGTGGCGACCGACCAGACCCATCCTTTTCTGAAGAACCGGTGCTATGGCACTGATCCTGCTGTGGTTTCTGCCATTTCGCTCGCCGTGGCGGCGGGGCATCTCGCGGGTGGTGTGTTGCCGGTGATGAAGCATTTGCCCGGCCATGGCCGCGCCGCTGCCGACACGCACCACGACCTGCCATCGGTCGATGCCCCGCGCGACGTTTTGCACCGCACCGATTTTGCGCCCTTCAAGGCGCTGGCGCATCTGCCCATGGCGATGACGGCGCATGTGATTTTTTCGGCCTATGACAGCCGCCCGGCTACCCAGTCGCCCGTGATGATCCGCGCCATTCGGGACGAGATCGGGTTCGACGGCCTCTTGATGACGGACGATCTGAACATGCAGGCACTGTCGGGAAGCCTTGGCGCCCGGACCGCTGCCAGCATGTCGGCGGGCTGTGACATTGCCTTGCACTGCAAGGGCGACATGGCCGAAATGCAGCAGGTTGCCGCCCATGCAGGCGACCAATCCCCCGCCACGGTTGCGCGGGCAAAATCTGCCCTTGCCATGCGCCGCACACCCGACCCCGTTGACATTGATGCCCTCGACGCCGAATTTCGGGGCCTGATGTCCGGGGATCCGAATGGCTGACGCACCCATACCGCACCCTCTTGCCGATGACTGGGGCGATGACCGCCTTGCCCCCGCCGACCGCTTGGCGGCCGAGGCGTTGATTGTGGATGTGGACGGCTTTGAGGGGCCGCTTGACCTTTTGTTGATGTTGTCGCGCACGCAAAAGGTGGATTTGCGCAAGATCTCGGTCCTGGATCTGGCAAACCAGTATCTTGGATTTGTGGAACGGGCGCGCGCGCTGCGGATCGAGTTGGCGGCGGATTATCTGGTGATGGCGGCGTGGTTGGCGTTTTTGAAGTCGCGCCTTCTGTTGCCGCCCGAGGTGGGTGAGGATGGCCCCAGCGCCGAAGATCTGGCCGCTCACCTCGCCTATCAACTGGAACGCCTGCAGGCGATGCGCGAGGCGGCAGCCCGCCTGATGGCGCGCGATCAGCGGGGTCGCGACTTCTTTGTACGTGGCATCCCCGAGGATGTGACGCGCCTGCGCCACGTCAGCTATTCGGCCACCTTGCTCGATCTGATGCGCGCCTATGCCCGCATCCGCACCCGCGACGATTTTCGCCCCTTCGTGATGGACCGGGACCATGTCTACACGATGGAACAGGCGCTTGACCGGATGCGCGGGTTGATCGGCCATGTCGGCGACTGGGCCGATCTGACCAGTTTCCTGCCCGAGGGGTGGGAGGTGAACCCCGCGCGCAGGCGTTCGGCCACGGCAGCCCATTTTGCCGCCGTGCTGGAAATGGCCAAGGGCGGGCAGGTCGTTCTGCGGCAGGGAGAGGTGTTCGCGCCCCTGCAGATCCGGCGCAAAGACCCATGACCGATTCCCCGCCCCCAGAGCCTATCGAGAAAACCCTGTTCGAGGCGCCCGTCGCCGCCGAGCAGCAGCGCATGGTCGAAGCCATCCTTTTCGCCGCCGCCGAGCCTGTCACGCTGGCTGAACTTTGCGCCCGCATGCCGCTTGCCTGCGACCCGGCCGAGGCGCTGGTGCATCTTCGCAAGCGGTATGAGGGGCGCGGCGTGCATCTGGTCCGCGTCGGCGATGCCTGGGCGTTTCGCACCGCGCCCGACCTTGGGCATCTGATGCGCAAGGAAACGGCCGAGCAGCGCAAACTCAGCCGCGCGGCCATAGAGACGCTGGCAATCGTCGCCTATCACCAGCCCGTCACGCGGACCGAG
The DNA here is from genome assembly GCA_038205925.1 of Rhodobacterales bacterium. Classification (GTDB taxonomy): domain Bacteria; phylum Pseudomonadota; class Alphaproteobacteria; order Rhodobacterales; family Rhodobacteraceae; genus Pseudotabrizicola. The sequence goes on from JBBRBJ010000006.1 coordinate 64,601, forward strand.
ATCGAAGAGATCCGCGGCGTGGCCGTATCACGCGGCACGGTGGACCAGTTGATGGAACTGGACTGGATTCGTCTGGGCCGCCGCCGCATGACACCGGGGCGCCCGGTCACTTTCGTGGTCACGGAACACTTCCTTGACCATTTCGGCCTTGAATCGGCACGCGATCTGCCCGGCATCAAGGAATTGCGCGCCGCTGGCCTTTTGGACAATCGCCCCCTTCCCGGCGCCGTGCAAAAGACCGATAATGAAGCGGACGAGGCCACCACCGGCCAGTCCGAACTTTTCGAGGATTGAGATGAACCTGAACCAGATCGTGAACATGGTGATGCGGATCTTTGTGCGCAAAGGTGTGAACTGGGGCATCAATAAGGGGGTCGATGCCGTTGCGCAGCGCAGCCCCGGCAAGCCTGTCGGGCCGTCGCAGTCGGCGGGCGTCCGGGATGTCGCCAAACGCGCGCGCCAGGCTGCCAAGATCACCCGGCGTCTGGGGCGCTGAACAAAGGGAAACGTCATCGCCCTGTCACTTTTCTGTGCAACCCATGCGGCAGTCCGGCGCCGTCTTGCCCTACTTGCTTTGGGGGGCTTGCAAGACCAAATGCGCCAGATATAGTTTAAAGTGTCGGGGCGGGGCCTGCCCGCCGTGATGCCATGGGTGGCAACGGGGCAGGGGTGGTGTAGCAGCGTGATGGACGGCGATTTCAGAACACAGTTTGTCCGCGATCCGGCGGCGTTGCGGCACTTTCCGGCACTTGTGCTGAATGCGGACTATCGCCCGCTGTCCTATTACCCCCTGTCGCTCTGGCCCTGGCAAGAGGCGATCAAGGCCGCGTTTCTTGACCGTGTGCAGATCGTGGCCGAATACGACGAAGTTGTGCGCAGCCAGAGGGCCGAATTCAAGATACCTTCCGTTGTGGTGCTGAAAGAATTCGTAAAACCCCAGAAGCGCGTCGCTTTCACGCGCTTCAATCTTTTCTTGCGCGACGGGTTTTGCTGCCAGTATTGCGGGGCGCGTGGCGAGTTGACTTTCGACCATGTCCTGCCCAGATCGCGCGGCGGTATCACCAGTTGGGAAAACGTGGTGGCGGCTTGCAGCCCGTGCAACCTGCGCAAGGGGTCCAAGACGCTGCGCCAGTCGGGCCTGCATCTGTCCCGCCCGGCGCGTCAACCCACAACCGAAGAAATGCAGGCCCATGGCCGCCGCTTTCCGCCAAACCACCTGCACGACAGCTGGATGGACTACCTCTATTGGGATGCCGAGCTTGACGCCTGAGATGGCGGTGACAGCACCACATTTCCATCGCATTTCGCGCTGAAACCGGTAGGTTGGGACCAGAATTGCCCAGGAGGGCGCCATGGTCCCATCGCTTGACGTCTCGACCCTGAATTTGCTTGTGGCGCTGTCGTGCGGGGCGCTGATCGGGTCGGAACGACAGGTGCGTCAGCGGATGGCCGGGCTGCGGACCAATGCGCTGGTGGCGCTTGGGGCTGCAAGTTTTGTCACGTTTGCAGCACTTTACCCAACCGAGGTCAGCCCCACGCGGGTGGCGGCGCAGATTGTGTCGGGGATTGGATTTCTGGGCGCTGGCATCATTTTCCGCGACGGGTTCAACGTGCACGGTCTGAACACGGCGGCCACATTGTGGTGCTCGGCGGGCGTGGGGATGATGGCGGGCGCAGGCGCATGGCTGCACGCGCTGATGCTGACCGCGATGGTGGCGTTCGTGAACCTCGGGCTGCGGCCTGTCGTGAAATTCCTTAAACGCCACACAAAGGCCGGCGTGCCGATAGGCCGGGCCTTTCGCGTCTCGGTCACCTGCACATCTGGTCAAGAGGCGGATACCCGCAGTCTGATGCTGCGCACCCTTGCCCTTGGGGGGCTGCATCTGTCAGACATCGCGTTAACGGTGGTTGATGGCAGCGGGACGATCCTGCTGTCAGCCACGGTGGCGTCCGATGGTTTGCCGGATCTGGTCGTCGAACAAGCTGTGCAGCGTCTTGCCGCTGAGCCGGGCCTGAGCCGGGTGGCTTGGGAAGCGCTTGACGAAAGCTAGGTCCAAGCCGTTTCCGGTGCGCGCGGCGTGGATGCTAGACTTGGCCGGAAGCGCGGGCTAAAAGGGCCTCGTTAGCGCTAACGGCACCAAAGACTGGGGATAGATCATGGTTTCACGCGTCATTCCGGTCGAAGTGTTTGACCTTGTGGTGTTCGGTGCCACGGGGGATCTTGCCCGACGCAAAATCTTGCCGGGACTGTACCGGCGTTTTCTGGCCGGTCAGATGCCGGCAGACAGCCGTATCATAGGCGCGGCACGAGCGCCGCTGACGGATACCGATTTTCGCAAGACCGTTTCGGATGCCATCGACGAATTCGTGCCAAAAGACCGGCGTGATGCGGGCGTCATCGCGCAGTTTCTGGATCAGATCCACTATATCGCCATCGATGCCAAAGGCGAGGGCGGCTGGTCCGCGCTGAAGAATCTGATGCGGGACGGCGTGGTGCGGGCCTTCTATTTCTCGGTCGCACCCAGCCTTTTTGGCGATATAGCCGAGCGTCTGAAGCTGCATGCCGTGGCGGGTGACGACAGCCGGATCGTGGTGGAAAAGCCATTTGGCCGCGACCTTGCATCGGCCCGTGCGCTGAACGAGATCCTGGCGCGCCATTTCCGCGAGGCGCAGATTTACCGGATTGACCATTATCTTGGCAAGGAAACGGTGCAGAATCTGATGGCGGTGCGCTTTGCCAACATCCTGTTCGAGCCGCTGTGGAAATCGGAATACATCGACCACGTACAGATCACGGTGGCAGAGACCGTGGGTGTAGATGGGCGCGGCGCTTATTACGACACGTCGGGGGCGATGCGCGACATGGTGCAAAACCATCTGATGCAACTGCTCTGCCTGATCGCGATGGAACCGCCCTATCATTTTGACCCCGATGCTGTGCGCGATGAAAAGCTGAAGGTGATCCGCGCGCTCGATCCCGTTGCGCCCGATGATATCGTGCGCGGCCAGTATCTGGCCGGCGGGGGGCAGGGCGGCTATGTGGCGCACAGCGACAATCCGGCATCCAGAACCGAAAGCTACATCGCGCTGAAGGTGCATGTGTCGAACTGGCGCTGGAAGGGCACGCCATTCTATTTGCGTACGGGCAAGCGGCTGCGTGCGCGCACGTCCGAAATCGCCATCACCTTTCGCGAGCCACCCCACTCGATCTTCGATGATGCCGAGGGTTGGCGCGAAAACGTACTTGTGATCCGGCTGCAACCGGATGAAGGCATGAACCTGATGGTCATGATCAAGGAACCGGGGCCGGGCGGCATGCGCCTGATGCAGGTGCCGCTGGACATGTCCTTTGCGGGGGTTCTGGGCGAAGAGGCCGAAGATATTCCCGACGCCTATGAACGCCTGATCATGGATGTGATCCGTGGCAATCAGACCCTGTTCATGCGCGGCGACGAGGTCGAGGCCGCCTGGGCCTGGACCGATCCGATCATTGCGGGCTGGGAGGGCAAGGGCAACCGTCCGCAGGCCTATGACCCGGGATCCTCTGGCCCGGAAGATGCGTTGATGCTGATGCACCGCGATGGCCGCCGCTGGAGGGAGATCCGCTGATGGACTTTGTCGAATATCCCGACTGCGATTTCATGTATCTGCGCGTGGCCGACAAGATCGCCAGCCAGCTGGGCGAATTCCTGCGCCGCGATGGCCGTGCCTCACTGTGCGTGCCAGGGGGAACCACGCCGGGTCCGGTGTTCGACACCCTGTCGGGGGTAGAGCTGGACTGGGCCAATGTCAGCATATTTTTGAATGACGAACGCTGGGTGGGCGAGGACAACCCCCGCTCGAATACCCGCCTCGTGCGCGAGCGTCTTCTGGTGGGTCCGGCGGCGGCGGCGCAACTGATCCCGCTATACGCCCCCGCTGACCGCCCCGAGGATATGCTTGACGTGCTGGCCGATGGCCTGCGCCCGCATTTTCCGATTTCGGTGCTGATGCTGGGCATGGGCGCTGACATGCACACGGCAAGCCTGTTTCCCGGCGCAGACCGTCTGGCCGAGGCGCTGGCAACCGACGCGCCGCCCCTGATGGCCCTGCGTGCCGACGCGGCGGGTGAGCCGCGGATCACTCTGACCGCCCCTATCCTGAAGGCCGCGTATCACACGCATATCGTGATCATTGGCGCTGAGAAACGCGCGGCGTTGGAGCGCGCGCGCACCCTTTCCCCCAGCGAGGCGCCGGTGCGCGCTGTGCTCGACACCGCAACCGTTCATTGGGCAGCGTGACATGACCCCGCATTGGACCGCCCTGCGTGACCATCACGCCGCTACCAACACGCGCCGCATCGTGGATCTGTTCGATGCCGGCCGCGCGGCAGATTTCACGGCCCACGCCGACGGGATGTTGTTCGATTACGCCAAGACAGGCATCGACACCACCGCGCGCGATCTGCTTTTGACACTTGCCGAGGCGTCGGGGCTGGCGACCAAACGCGAGGCGATGTTTACGGGCGCAAAGATCAACGAGACCGAGGGTCGCGCGGTTCTGCACACGGCCTTGCGCAACATGGACACCTCTGTGATGGTCGATGGCGCCGATGTGACGCCTGCGATTCGTGCAATTCACGCACGGATGAAAGCCTTTGCCGATGATGTGCGAGCCGGGCGCTTTGCCGGGCAGGGCGGACAGATCACAGACGTGGTCAACATCGGGATCGGCGGGTCCGACCTTGGGCCAGCAATGGCGGTGCTGGCGCTTGCTCCCTGTCACGACGGGCCGCGCTGCCATTTCGTGTCGAACATAGACGGGGCGCATGTGGCCGATACGCTTCGGCGGCTTGACCCGGCGACCACTCTGGTGATCGTGGCGTCAAAGACCTTCACCACCATCGAGACGATGACCAATGCAGAGACGGCGCGCAGGTGGATGGAACGGTCTGTCACGAACCCCGGCGCGCAGTTTGCCGCCGTGTCCACCGCCGCCGACAAGACGGCCGCCTTTGGCATTGATGCGGACAGGGTCTTCGGTTTTGAGGACTGGGTAGGCGGGCGCTATTCGTTGTGGGGGCCGATCGGCCTTTCGCTGATGCTGGCGGTTGGGCCCGACGCTTTCGACCGGTTTCTGGCCGGAGGCGCGGCGATGGACGCGCATTTCCGCACCGCACCCTTTGACCAGAACCTGCCCGTTCTGCTGGCCCTCGTCGGTATCTGGCACAACCAGATCTGCGGTCATGCGACCCGCGCAGTTCTGCCCTATGACCAGAGGCTGTCCCGTCTTCCCGCCTACCTGCAACAGCTTGAGATGGAAAGCAACGGCAAGCGGGTGGTGATGGACGGATCGGATCTGACCGTTCATTCCGGCCCCGTCGTCTGGGGGGAACCGGGGACGAACGGCCAGCATGCCTTCTATCAATTGATCCATCAAGGCACACGCGTGGTGCCGTGCGAGTTTCTGGTGGCCCGGCGCGGACACGAGGCCGATCTGGCCCATCAGCACCTGCTGCTCGTCTCGAACTGTCTGGCGCAGTCGCAGGCACTGATGCGCGGACGTTCGCTGGACGAAGCGCGCGCCCTGATGGCCAAAAAGGGCCTGACGGGGGATGAATGTGAACGGCAGGCGCGTCACCGCGTTTTTCCGGGCAACCGCCCCTCTACGACCCTTGGTTATGAAATGCTGACCCCCTTCACCTTGGGCCAGATGATCGCGCTCTACGAACACCGGGTATTTGTCGAGGGTGTGATCCTCGGGATCAATTCGTTCGATCAGTGGGGTGTGGAATTGGGCAAGGAGTTGGCTCTGGCGCTGCAACCCGTGCTTGAGGGACGCGCAGAAGCGTCGGATGCGGATGGTTCGACCGCTGCCCTTGCCGCGTGGTTTCGCGGCTAGGACCGCGCCGAAAGCGACAGCTTTGTCGATGATCATCGCAGGCTTGTGCTCGATGGTCACGCGTCAGAAAGGCCGGGCCGGACATCCCTCGACGGATCGGGAATATGCTGGCGTTCTCTTACGCAGGTGTCGTGGACCCGTCTATATCCGTCTGGCCGTAATGCGCGAGCCCTCAGCGCAGAGCAGCCGTCACGATCACTTCGACACGGTATCCGGGGGTGGCCAACCTCGCCTCACCCGTAGCCCGGGCTGGCGTATGACCCTGCGGCACCCAGGAATCCCAGACGGTGTTCATTTCGGCAAAATCGGCCATGTCGGCCAGCCAGATCTGAACCGACAGAATGCGTGTCTTGTCGGTGCCCGATGCGGCAAGAATGCGGTCCACCTCGGCCAGACAGGCGCGGGTCTGATCGGCCACCGACGTGTCCGGCTCACCGACCTGACCAGCCAGCCATATGGTACCGTTGTAGCACACGCCCTCGCTCATGCGGGGGCCTGTTTCGATGCGGGAGATGTCGTCGTTCATGCGATATCCTTTTGCGCAAATTGTCTTTGGCCAGTGACTAGCGGCCTGCGGACGCAATGAAAAGATCAGAGTTCAGGCCCCGCAGATCATACCATCACCCGAGGCAAACGACGGCCTGCGTAAAACGATCATCGGGTTTGGAAAAAATGGAGCGGGTGAAGGGAATCGAACCCTCGTCACTTGCTTGGGAAGCAAAAGCTCTGCCATTGAGCTACACCCGCGACAACTCTGAAATAAGCTGACCGCGCGCCGCAGTCAAGCAGCACCGCGCGTGGCTGCGGCGCGCGGGAAAGGGTGGTTTTCTGAGAAGGTTGCGGGTGTCGAAAATATCAACGCGTCGTTCATACCATTGGCACCACAACAGCGGTGAGGATGAAAAAAGTCTTTTGATTGCCGCCACGCCCAAGCAGCGCGCATGAAATTCACTGGCCCCCAAAAAATTCACTGGCCCCCAAACGCAAACCCCCCGGTGCAAGAACACCGGGGGGCCGCCTGTGGGCCGTTCGACGCGCCCTTCCATGCTGGGGACATGACCGGCCGGGTGCGCCGCGCGACCGGGATCGGGACAGGAGTGACGCCTGCCCCGAAACCCTGAGCCTTACATCGCGGGCAGCATGACCGTGTCGATCACGTGGATCACGCCGTTCGACTGTTTGACGTCGGCGATGGTCACGGTTGCGACGTTGCCGCCTTCGTCCGTCAGCATCATCTTGCCGTCAACCATCGAGGCCTGAAGGGTGCAGCCGCCAAGGGTTGGAACAGGGTGCATGCCGCCGTCATCGGCGATCATCTTGTTCAGCGCGTCTGCCATCACTTCCTGACCGACAACGTGGCAGGTCAGGATCTTGGTCAATTGGTCCTTGTTTTCGGGCATGACAAGGGTCTCGACGGTGCCTGCGGGCAGTTTGGCAAAGGCGTCATTGGTCGGTGCGAACACGGTGAACGGACCAGCGCCCGACAGCGTTTCGACCAGACCAGCGGCCTGAACGGCTGCAACCAGCGTGGTGTGATCTGCCGAGTTGACGGCGTTTTCAACAATGTTCTTGTCCTCAAACATTGCGGCACCACCCACCATCGGGTTTTCGGCAAAGGCTGTTGCGGCGGAAAGGGCAAGGATCGAAGCGGCAAGGGTAAATTTCATGGGTCGTCTCCGGATTTGTCGTTAGGCAGGACCATCCTGCCTTCGTGTTGAGTTACGCAAGCCGCACCGCCAGAGTTTCAGCGACCGCAGATTATTTGCCAAAGTTCAGACATTTTCTGAATTCGAAGGACCGGGTAGGGGCGGAGGTATGGCTGCAAGGTGCTGAACACATTGCGTTTTGATAGAAAAAGGCCGGTGCAGCGCACCGGCCTTTTTCATTCCACGCCAGATGTCCAATTCAGGCGCTGATTTCCGCCGTCAGGATGATCGGGCCCGTTGGGGCGCCTGTGGTCGATCCGCCCGCAGGCTCTACCGAAACGGCCAGAACCCAGCCCGCAGAGGGGCGCGGAGTGGTCACGCGCAGCGTGTCGTCCCCAAGCACCCCCAGCGACACCGGCGCCGCACCGGGTGCGATGACCCACAATTCATGGTCCTGCCCTGCGACCGGGCGGGAACCGGCCAGTCGCGATACGACCAACGCGCCCCGCTCATAGGCGGCCTCATAGACCAGTGCCTGATCTGCTGCGGCAAGCTGGGCCACAACCTGCGCCGGTGGGCCCGGTTGCGGCAGGTTCACGCCGACGGCAAAGGCCACGACCCCCGCGGCCACCGCACCACCAACCCACCCAAGCCAGCTGCGCCGCTTTTTGGGGGCGACAGGGAACAGGCGCGCCTCTAACCCCTCCAGCAGGTTCATCGGCGCCGCGGTCTCGGTGAATTCGTCGTTCAGCCCGGCCATGTGGTTTTCCCACGCCGTCACCAGTCCTGCAAAGGCGGTATCGGATTTCAGCCGTTTTTCCACGACCATCCGCGCGGGCAGGTCAAGTACGCCCAGTACATATTCGGCAGCCAGCATGTCATCAGCCTGGGCAGGGGTCATCTCGTCGGGTGTCTGATCGGATGTGTCGGTCATTGGTCCAGACACTCCTTCAGTTTCAGCAAGGCACGCCGCAGCCATGTCCGCATCGTGTTGATCGGCACGCCGTAGCGGTCTGCCAGATCCTGATACGACTGTCCGTTCAGATAGGCCCCCCGCACCGCTTCGGCCCGGTCCGGCTCCAGCGTGTCAAAGCATTGGGTGACGCGCCGCGCTTCGCCCGCCGCGATCAGCCGGGTTTCGGCGTGCGGCGCCTGATCCACGACCAGCGCCACCGCATCATCATCGGACTGCTCGGGCTTGCGTGCCCGGATCCTGTCGATGGCATGGTTGCGCGCAAGGGCCACAAGCCATGTCATGCCCGCGCCTTTCGCGGCGTCATAGCGACCCGCCCGCAGCCAGACCCTTGTGTAAACCTCTTGCAACGCATCCTCCGCTTCTGCTCGTGTCCCAAGGATACGAAGCAGAACCCCCATGAGTTTCGAAGATGTGTCGGAATAAATGAGGCGAAAGGCCGCACGGTCCTGTGCGGCTACGCGTATGAGAAGGTCGGCGACAGGATCGTTCATTTCGCCAGCGTTAGCCGAAGGCGCCGGGGCGATCAACCCTTTCGCCTCCGCCGACCCTCGGATCCGGCACCTGATGTGTTGAACGACACACGGGGCAGGGTGACGATGGCCGAAAGCTCGGGGAAGGGGTCGGTGGCATGGGGAATGGCGTTGGCGTTCACGAAATGCTCTTGAAAGCGCGGCTCGATGGCGGTTTCAACCTTGTGGATGTCATGCACCGTGGCCTCGATCTGGGCGCGCGCGGCCACGCTGCACAACGCAATTCGCGCACCGGTGCCTGCGGCGTTGCCCGCACTGGTGACAGCCGACAGTGGCGCATCAGGGATCATGCCCAGCACCATCGCGTGCTTGGGGCTGATATGGGCGCCAAAGGCGCCGGCAAGGGTGATGCGGTCCACGCGGTCCACGCCCATCTCGTCCATCAACAGCCGTGCACCTGCATAAAGCGCCGATTTCGCCAGCTGGATAGCGCGGATGTCGCCTTGGGTGACCAGGATCCTCGGCCCGCCCTCGGGTGTGCCATCGTGCAGGATGTAGGAATGGGTCCGCCCCTCGGGCGTGTTGCGCCAGGTGCCTGTCTGCGCCGCGCTGCCGATCAGGCCGCCCGGATCGACCAGCCCCGCCATGCGCATCTCGGCCACGGCCTCGATGATGCCTGACCCGCAGATGCCGGTGATGCCGGTGGTGGCCGTCACTTCGGCAAAGCCCGGCTGATCGGACCAGATATCAGACCCGATCACGCGGAAACGCGGCTCTTTGGTGATGGGGTCGATTTCGACGCGCTCGATCGCACCCGGCGCCGCGCGCTGCCCCGCACTGATCTGCGCCCCCTCGAACGCAGGCCCTGTGGGCGAAGAACAGGCCAGAACCCGGCTTTTGTTGCCCAGCAGGATCTCGGCATTGGTGCCGACATCCACGATCAGCACCATGTCCTCGGATTTTCCCGGCTCTTCCGACAAGGCAACGGCGGCGCAATCGGCCCCCACATGGCCCGCGATGCAGGGCAGGATATAAACCCGCGCTGCCGCGTTGATCTGGTTCAGGTCCAACTCGCGCGCATCAAGGCTGAGGCTGCCGCTGGTCGCCAGCGCAAAGGGCGCCTGACCCAGTTCCACCGGATCAACTCCCAGTAAAAGATGATGCATCACCGGGTTGCAGACAAAAACCACCTCGTAGATCGCCGTGGGCGACACCGCTGCCTCGGCTGCAATGGATGCCGCCAGTGCGTTGATCGCCTCGCGCACCGCGCGCGTCATCTCGACATCGCCGCCGGGGTTCATCATCGCATAGCTGACCCGGCTCATCAGATCTTCGCCAAAGCGGATCTGGGGGTTCATCACCCCCGCCGAGGCCAGAACCCGCCCGTCGCGCAGATCGCACAGATGCGCGGCGATTGTGGTCGAGCCAAGGTCGATGGCCAGACCGTATAGCGCGCCTTCGTGGAAACCCGGCCAGATATCAAGGATACGGTGCGCGGTGTCATGGTTGCCCTTGTGCAGCGCCACGGTCACCTTCCAGCCGCCCTTGCGCAGGGCAGGCTGCAAACGGCGCAGCAGCGGCAGGCCGGCCGTCACCGCATCCACCCCCCATTGATCGCGCAGCGCCGTTTCCAGCCGTTCGAAATCGCCCGACGGTTCGTGCATGTCGGGTTCTGCGACCTCGACCAGCACCGCACGCGTAGCGGGGTCCATGACCATGGTGCGCTCGGTCGCGGATTTGCGGATCACCTGCTTGTGCACCTGACTTTCGGGCGGCACATCGATCACCACATCGCCCATCACCTGCGCCTGACAGCCCAGACGGCGGCCATCCATCATGCCGCGCTTGGATTTGTAACGCTCTTCCACCGTGTTCCATTCCGACAGCGCATCGTCGTCCACCGTCACGCCATGCTTGGAAAACGCGCCGTATCCGGGGGTGATCTGGCAGCGTGAACAAATGCCGCGCCCGCCACAGACGGAGTCCAGATCCACCCCCAACTGCCGCGCCGCCGTCAGCACGGGCGTTCCCAGTGCAAACCGACCCCGCTTGCCCGAGGGGGTAAAGATCACCAGCGCGTCGGTGGGATAGTCTTTGGGCATCGGGGGACTCCGTGGGGTGGACGGCAGATAGCGTTGCGCGACAACAGGAAAAGGCCCGCGCGCACGGCCACGGGCCTTTGGCTCAGTGCATGGGTTCAGGCGCGTGCGCGGCGCCCGCCCCGACGGCCCGACGCCGCCTGACTTTGCGAGGCCGACGCTTCGGCGAAGGTCATGCCTGCCTCAACCGCCTCAATCACCTTGGCAAAGCGGATCCACTCGCCCCCGTTGGCATCATGGTTCATCAGGAAGTTGGCGGCGCGGATGGCCTCCATCTCGACCTGACGCACGGGGTTCATGATGGCGGATGTCATGCCCGCACCAATGGCCATCGGCAGGAAGGCTGCGTTGATGCCATGGCGCTGGGGCAGGCCAAAGCTGATGTTCGACGCGCCACAGGTCGTGTTTACGCCCAACTCTTCGCGCAAGCGGCGCACGAGGGTGAACACCTGCTGTCCGGCAGACCCCATGGCACCAACCGGCATCACCAGCGGGTCCACCACGATGTCATGTGCAGGAATGCCGAAATCGGCGGCTCGTTCCACGATCTTTTTCGCCACGGCAAAGCGCACATCGGGGTCGGGCGAGATGCCGGTATCGTCGTTCGAGATTGCCACCACCGGCACGTTGTATTTTTTGACCAGCGGCAGGACCAATTCCATCCGCTCTTCCTCGCCCGTGACCGAGTTCAGCAGCGGGCGGCCTTCACAAGCGGCAAGACCGGCCTCAAGCGCCGCGGGGACTGAACTGTCGATGCACAAAGGCACGTCGACAACCCCTTGAATCATCTCGATCATCAGCTTCATCAGGGGCGGTTCGACAAAGTTGTTGTCGGCATAGCGCGGGTCCAGCGCCATCTTGTTGGTGAACACAGCACCCGAGTTCACATCCAGCACCGTGGCACCGCAGGCGACCTGTTCCAGCGCGTCCCGCAGGACCGTGTCGAAATTGCCGGCCTCAAGTTCAGCCGCCAGCTTCTTGCGCCCCGTGGGGTTGATCCGTTCACCGATGACACAAAACGGTTCGTCAAAGCCAATGATAACAGTCTTTGTTTTTGATTCCAAAACGGTACGTGTCATTCTTAAACCTTTTTCTCAGGCAGCTTTGGCAGGTTTGCCAGATGCGCCGCCATGTTCTGTCACCCACGTCGCATTGGTCTTGATGCCGCCCAGCGGGAAAAAATGCACGCGTTCGATACCAAAGCCGGGGTTCGCGGCCTTGTGCGCGGCAAGGGCCGCAATCACATCGGTCGGCTCGTAAGGCATCAGCAACTTGGTCACGTCCATCGCCCGTTTTTGCAACACCCGCAGCGAGGGACCAACCCCGCAGGCAATGGCGAACTTGATCAGTGTTTGCAGCTTGGCCGGGCCCGCCACGCCGATGTGAACGGGCAGGTTCACGCCTTCGGCCGCCAGGCGGTCCACCCAGGCAATCACCGGGGCCGCGTCAAAGCAGAACTGGGTTGCCATGGCGATCCTGGCATCGGTGCGCGCGGCAAAGGCGGATTTCCAGCGCGCGGCTTCCATCACCATGCGGTCCGATCCGTCGGGGTCGATGTCGCGGTTGCCCTCGGGGTGTCCGGCCACATGCAGGCGGTCAAAGCCGTCAAAGGCGCCCGACTCCAGAAGCTGCATCGAGGTCTGGAAGTCGCCATACGGCACGGCTACGCCACCCGCCAGCAACAGCGCCTGATGCACGCCGACATCACGGTAGCGGCTGACCCAATCGGTCAGGGTGGCGCGGTCCTTGATGATTCGCGCGGGAAAATGCGGCATGGCGGTATAGCCTTCGCGCACCATGCGTGCAGCGGTCGACACCATGTCCTCGATCGGCGTGCCCTCGATATGGGCAATGTATGTGCGTGTACCCACCGGCAGCAGCGTGCCGAAGTCTTCGATCTTCTCGGCGGTGCGGGGCATGACCTCGATCGAATAGCCTTTCAGGAACGCCGCAACGGCGCCCGTATCCGGGGTGGGTTCTTGCGCTTTCGAGCGAAAGTTGAACAAGGCCATCAGTGTCTCCCTCAGCATGATCGGTCAGGCGTTCGCCCAGCCCTCGGCGTCAATCAGCGCCTTCAGGCGCGCGGTGTCGAATTCGGTTTCAAGTCGATCAGCCTCGGCGCGGGCAACGGCATCCTGGTCGCCCTCAACCTCATAGGCCGGGGCTTTGCGCCATTCTGCAAGATAGGCGTCAGCATCCTTGGCCCCGCTTTTCATGGCGCAGCGATCAATCGCCTGCTCGAACCGTTCGGTCAGTTGCACCTTGGATCCGCGCCGCCCCTTGCCCACAATCACCTGGGCCGGAATGTCGCGCCAATAGACCACCGTCACTTCAACCATGCGCCCGAATCCCCCTGCCAATCTCACCGTTCTATCCACCGCCCCCAGCCGGAACGGTGCGTTTTCGACATGGCACGTCGCAGATGCGACTTTGCCCACCGACGGGGGCAAAATACCGCAGTCCAACCCGCATGGCGACTGGCTCTGTGTCCAAAAATTCTCATGCAGATCATGTGACGCCCAGCATGACGCCAACCCTAGCGCATCGGCGCTTGCGACATGGGGGTAACAGCGCTACCTTGACGATCAACCACAAATGGAGGGCGGCCATGACGCCCGAGCGTCCCCGAGGGGGGGACGCGTCGCCAGTTCCGGTCGAGCCTGATGAAGGCTCCCGCGAAGTCGAGTCGTCTCCCCCCCTCGCACCGGGGCCAGGCACGCTTTACGCGGCGCTTGACCTTGGAACGAACAGTTGCCGGATGCTGATTGCCCAGCCAAAGGGCAGTCAATTCACGGTTGTTGACAGTTTTTCAAAGACTGTTCAGCTTGGCGTGGGGCTTGAGGCTTCGGGCCGACTTTCGCGTGGCTCGATGGGGCGCACGATTCAGGCGCTGCGCATTTGCCAGAAGAAGATCGAGCGGCATAACGTCGGCCGCATGCGCCTTGTGGCGACAGAAGCCTGCCGCCGCGCCCGCAACGCACGCGATTTCATCCGTCAGGTGCGGCGTGAAACCGGGCTGCAACTGGAAATCATCAGCCCCGAGGAAGAGGCCCGGCTGGCTGTGATTTCCTGCGCTCCGTTGGTGAATGTCCGAACCGAGCAGCTACTCGTGGTCGATATCGGCGGTGGCTCGACCGAACTTGTGTGGATCGACCTGTCGGGCGTGGCCCCCGAACACCGTCCCCGCGCCATCATGCGCCTGCATTCGGGCTTCGACGCTCAGGGCGCGGGCGGCGCACGGGTGGTGGACTGGATTTCGGTGCCGCTGGGCGTGGCCACATTGCGCGACCAGTTTGGCGATGTCGAAGACGACGGCGCGCGTTTTGCACTGATGAGCTGGTTTTTCGAAGAACAACTGTCCAGCTTCTCGCCCTACAACAGTCAGCAAAAGCGCGAAGGTTTTCAGATCATCGGCACCTCTGGCACGGTGACCACGGTGGCGGCCAGCTATCTGGGCCTGCGGCGCTATGACCGAACCAAAGTGGACGGTTTGCAGATGACCTCTGACCAGATTGATTTCGTGATTCGCGATTATCTGTCCCTCGGCCCCGAAGGGCGGCGCACCGATCCGCGGATCGGTCGCGACCGGCACGCGCTGATCATGTCCGGTGCGGCTATCCTTCAGGCGCTGATGCGGATATGGCCAACCGATCGCCTCTCGGTCGCGGACCGGGGGCTGCGCGAAGGGCTGCTGTATGCCCAGATGACCGCCGATGGCGTGCTGACCGAAGGACCGTATACATGACCGAAAAGAACGCCTCCGGGCCCAAATCCTCAGGTCGGGGCCTGCGCGAATTGCGGGTGCGGGTAAAGACGGCCAAAGGACGCAAACTGTCGTCCACCCTGTGGCTTGAGCGGCAGTTGAACGACCCCTATGTGGTACGCGCCCGCAAAGACGGCTACCGCGGCCGCGCGGCCTTCAAGATACTCGAATTGGATGACCGCTACGGGTTTTTCAAACCCGGCGCGCGGGTGGTCGATCTGGGTTGTGCGCCGGGTGGGTGGTGTCAGGTGGCGGTGCCGCGGGTCAACGCGCTGGGACAGAACCCCAAGAAGCCAGTGGGCACGATTCTGGGCATTGATCTGCAAGAGATAGAGCCGATTTCGGGGGTCGAGCTGCATCAGCTGGACTTTCTGGAAGATGGCGCCGAAGAGCAGGTCAAGGAATGGCTGGGGGGCCGGGCCGATGTGGTGCTGTCGGACATGGCCGCCGCGTCATCCGGACACAAGGCGACCGACCATTTGCGCATCGTGGCGCTTGTCGAGGCGGCGTTGGCCTTTGCCTTTGACGTGCTGGAAGATGACGGCACCTTTGTTGCCAAGGTACTTGCCGGCGGCGCCGAAAATGAAATGCAGACGATCCTGAAGAAGAATTTCAAGAAGGTCGCGAACGTCAAACCCCCCGCCAGCCGGTCTGACAGTTCGGAAAAATTTGTGGTGGCGATGGGGTTCCGTGGCCGCAGCCTTGAGGGTTCGCCCGGGGATTGACACCCTGCTCGAAACAGTCGACCCGTCACGGACGGATCGAGAAAAGGCGCCCGATGGGCGCCTCTTTCACGTCAGTTCGATGGATGTGAAAACGGTCAGCCGCCCCAGCTGCGTACCGGGCCGCAATCCATGTGGACGAAGTTTGACCGCGAATAGCGCCCGACGCCGCCCGATGCGCAGGCCGCCGCAGCCTTGGCCATCTGGCCCGTAGACCGCGACTTCAGCCGCAGGTCGGCCGCCTGGCCCTTCATGTGCAGCGAGTTGCGCGCAACACCGCCCGACTTTGAACGCAGCATGGCGTTCGTCTTGGGGCTGCGATAGCCCGACAGCAGCATGTAGGGCTCTGACACATCCATCAGACGGTGCGACGCGGCCATGATATCAACCGTGCGCGGATCAATCTTGATGGCGTCGTTTGACCGCCAGTCCCGCATGAAGATGTTTATTTCCTTCAAGACTTCCGGAATGTATTCGCCTTCTACCCAATAAATCGAGTCAAGGCTTTCTCCGGTGCGGCCGGAATACATTCGGATCCGGCGAATGTCACCCGCGCCCCGCAGCAAACCGAACGCGTTCGAATAGGTGGGCGCGGCCACGGCCATGGTCGCAGAAAATGCGCCCAGCAAGCCACGCCGAGTGATCCCGAAAGTCGATACATCTGTCATGTTTTGCGCCTGTCCCCATAGCGTCCTGTGTCGCCTGATCCGAAACGGTTCGTCCGCCGTGTCATCATCGAGCGTGGTCAGGGTATGCCACAGCACAATTCTCAACCCAAGCGCAGATTCTCCGCTGAGGCCCACCATGCCTTGCGTCGGCAAAAACTTGCTGAAAGTGGCTGATGAACTGCGCGGCATTTTTCTCAAATGATTGTTGCCGGTTTGTCACGCTTTTGCCGTTTAACTGCGGCTTCTGAATTGGTTGTGAATAGACACGCCCGCCTGCTTGTCTAAGAGTTGGCCCAAGTGTTCGTAATGATGACATTTTGGGGGACCTATGGCGACTTTCAAGCGTGGCTGCCGCGTTGCTGCATCTGTCTGTTCGGTGGCGGCGATGATGGCGGTGTTTTCGTCTCCGCTGGCCGCGCAAGGGTTCCCCAGCCCCTTCGCTCAGGTGGTCGCGGCCCAGGCGTCGGACGACGATGCGGTGGCGGGCTATTACCGTACCCACGGCTATGCCCCGATCTGGACGGATCAGACCGGGGCTGCGCGCCGGTCTGCACTGTTCAACACCCTGTCGCGGGCGGGCGACCACGGGTTGCCCACCGCGCGCTATGATGTGGCAGAACTTGAGGCGTTGCTGACGGGTGCGCGCACCGAAGGCGACCGCGCCCGGGCCGAGGTGGCGTTGACGCGCGCCTATCTTGCCTATGCGTCGGATGTGACATCAGGTGTGCTTACGCCCAAGAAGCTGGACCCCGGTATCGTGCGCGACATTGCGCGCCCGGACCCGGCGGTGCTTTTGTCGGCCATCACGACCGGTGATCCCGTCCGGGTGCTGCGCGACCTTGCGCCCAAGTCACCGCAATACGCACAACTGATGCGGGCCCGGCTGGCATTGTCGGCTAAAATCGCGGCGGGTGGCTGGGGACCTGTCGTGCAGGCGCAGGCATTGGTTCCAGGCGACAGCGGCGCGCAGGTCGTGGTACTGCGCAATCGACTGATCGCAATGGGCTATCTGGCTCCCACCGCCAGCCAGACCCTTGACCCTGCGTTGCAGTCTGCGGTGCAGCGGTTTCAGGTCGATCACGGATTGATAGCCGATGGCAGCGCCTATGCGGGCACTTTGCAAGAGATCAACATCGCCCCCGACGTGCGGATGCGCAGCATCATCGTCGCGATGGAGCGGATGCGATGGATGGGCGACGCGTCATTGGGCGATCGTCACGTCTGGGTCAACTTGCCTGACTTCACCGCCAAGATCATCGACCATGGCAAGGTCACGTTCGAGACCCGCGCCGTGATCGGCAAGAACGTCCCCGACCAGCATACGCCCGAGTTTTCCGACGTGATGGAGCATATGGTGATCAACCCCAGCTGGGGCGTGCCGCGCTCGATCATCGTGAAAGAGTATCTGCCCCTTTTGCAACGCAACTCCAACGCGGTCAGCCATTTGCAGGTGGTTGACAACAGGGGGCGGGTGGTGCCGCGCGGGGCGGTGAATTTCGCAGCCTATTCTTCGCGCACTTTTCCCTTCGGACTGCGCCAGCCACCGTCGGACAACAATGCGCTTGGCAAGGTCAAGTTCATGTTCCCCAACACCCACAACATATATCTGCACGACACGCCCGCCAAGAACCTGTTCGCAAATGAGGTGCGCGCCTACAGCCACGGCTGCATCCGGCTGGCCGACCCCTTCGATTTCGCCTATGCGCTGTTGTCCCGACAGTCGGATAACCCCGAGGCCGAGTTCGCAAGCCATCTGAACACAGACCGCGAAACCACGGTAAAGTTGATTGAAAATGTGCCGGTGCACCTGGTGTATTTCACCGCGTTTCCGGGCGCCAAGGGCCAGATGACGTATCGGCGCGATGTCTATGGCCGTGATGCCATGCTGTTTGATGCTCTTATGTCTGCCGGGGTAGCATTGCCGGACGTTCGGGGGTAAACCTGCGGGCGTGACAGCCACCCCTGCCGGAGCGCCTTTGCCGATGCCCCATACCATTGCCCAGATTGCCCTGGCCCTGGGGGCAGAGTGTGCAGGCGACACCGGGCTTGTCATCGCGGGTGCCGCCGAGCCGCAAAGTGCGGGTCCACAGGATCTGGCGCTGGCGATGACCCCTGCGTATGCCGAGGGGCTGGCCAAAGGCAATGCGCTGGCCGCGATGCTCTGGCCCGGGGCAGAATGGCAGGCGCTGGGATTGAAGGCCGTGATCTTTGCCCCGCGTGGGCGTCTGGCGATGGCCGGGTTGTCGGCCCTTCTGGATCAGGGGCCTGCCATCGCGCCGGGCGTGCATCCGATGGCCATCGTAGACCCCTCGGCCCGGATCGGCGCAGGTGCGGCCATCGGACCTTTCGTCACCATCGGCGCCGGGGTGGTTCTGGGGCAGGGCGCACGGATTGCCAGCCACGTCTCGATCGCCGAAGGCGCCGTGATCGGTGAGAACGCCCTGATACTGCAAGGCGCGCGCATCGGGGCGCGGGTGCGCGTCGGGGACCGCCTGATCTGCCAGCCGGGTGCCGTGATCGGCGCTGATGGATTCTCGTTCGTGACGCCTGAAAAGTCGGGGGTCGAGGAGATCCGCGAAACTCTGGGTGGGCGTGTTGAAATCCTTAACCAAAGCTGGACGCGCATCCATTCGCTGGGATCTGTGCGCATCGGGGATGATGTCGAGATCGGCGCCAATGCCTGCATCGACCGGGGAACCATCCGCGATACCGTGATCGGCAGCGGGACCAAGATCGATAATCTTGTTCAGATCGGGCACAATGTGCAGGTGGGGCGCGATTGCATGTTGTGCGGGCTGGTCGGCATCGCCGGCAGTGCGCGCATCGGTGACCGGGTTGTGCTGGCCGGGCAATGCGGCGTGAACGACAACATCTTCGTGGGGGATGACGTGATCTGCGGTGGGGCCACGAAGATTTTCACCAACGCGCCTGCCGGGCGGATACTGCTGGGTTATCCTGCGGTCAAGATGGAGACCCATGTCGAGATGCAAAAGGCCCTGCGTCGCTTGCCCCGTCTCGCGACACGGGTGGCGGCCATTGAAAAGGCCCTTCAAAAGTCATGATCATACACGAGATATAGTTGACACTGTCCGGGGGACACTCATGTCATTTGTTGCTGAAACCGTCATTCGGATCATCGCCGACAAAGCGATGGTGTTGCCCGAGACGCTGACGCCCGACAGCACGCTGTCCGGGCTTGGCATTGACAGCCTTGGCATGGTCGAGGCAATTTTTGCGTTGGAAGAAGCGTTCGACATCTCAATTCCGTTCAGCGCCCAGGACACGGGCGCCGAGAGCCCCGGACAGGGGTTCGACATCTCGACCATTGGGGCCATCATCGCCGGGGTCGAAGGACTGCTTGCGCAACGCGCGGCATGAACCGGGTTGTCATCACCGGGGCGGGCACCGTAAACGCGCTGGCCGGTGATGTCGCGGGCACCTTTCAGGCCTTTCGCGACGGACGTGTGGCGATTGCGCCGCTGAACCTGCGCGATGTCGATCGCTTGTCGTCGCCTTTGGGCGCGCAGGTACAGGGATGGGACCCTTCCGCGCACTTTGACGCCCGATCCCTGCCGCTCTACGACCGATTCACCCAGTTCGCGCTGGTGGCCGCATGTCAGGCGGTCCTGCAGGCGGGGCTTGACCTTGCGGGCAGTACGCTCGCCGCGCGGGCAGGGGTGATAATGGGCAATGCAGGCGGCGGGCTGACCACCGTCGATGAGACCTACCGAGACGTTTATGCGCTGGGTAAAAACCGGGTGCATCCGTTCACCGTGCCACGGCTGATGACCTCGGCCGCTGCCAGCCACATCGGGATGGCGCATGGGCTGCTTGGCCCCACCTTCACCGTGTCCACCGCCTGTGCCAGTTCCAACCATGCCATGGGTCTTGCGTTTCAGATGATCCGCAGCGGGGCGGCGCCAGTCATGCTGACGGGTGGCGCTGAGGCAATGCTGTGTTTTGGCGGCATCAAGGCATGGGAGGGGTTGCGCGTCATGACATCCGATGCCGTCCGTCCGTTTTCCGCCGACCGCTCTGGCATGGCGCAGGGCGAGGGGGCAGCGGTCTTTGTGTTCGAGGATCTGGCGCACGCCCGCGCCCGCGGTGCGGCGGTACTGGCCGAGGTGGTTGGCTTTGCCATGACTGCCGACGCGCACAACATTGTGCTGCCAAGCAAGGACGGGGCCGAACGGGCAATGGCGGGCGCGCTTGCCGATGCGGGGCTGGGTGCAGGGGCCGTCGACTACATCAACGCGCATGGCACCGGCACCCAGGCAAACGACAAGGTTGAAAGTGCGGCCATCCACGGTGTCTTTGGCGCCCATGCAGCGCGTCTTCTGGTGTCATCCACCAAATCCATGCACGGGCATCTGATCGGCGGGACAGGGGCGGTTGAACTGTTGGCCTGTCTTTTGGCACTGGGCGAAGGGGTGGTCGCACCCACCGCAGGGCACCGCGCCTTTGATCCCGACTGTGGCCTTGACGTCGTGCCCAATCAGGCGCGCCGTGCGCCGGTGACGCTGGCCCTGTCGAACGCTTTTGCCTTTGGCGGCCTGAATGCGGTACTGGCCTTGCGCGCGCCATGACAAAGGCCGCGCCCCTTGCCGGTCGCGGCCCCCAAGTCTGTCGGCAGTAGGTCCTATCTGTTGGTCGCGGAAACGGCTGCGAAGCCCGCCGTGAAGCCTTTCAGCGACAATTCGACCGTCACCTTTTCCTCGGGCGCCACCACAGGCACAATCGTCAACACGCCCTTGGCGCCCTTCTTGAACTGCTCGACCTCTGCGGCGGTAAAGCCGACGCGGGCCACGCAGCCGATGGTCGAGCAAAAAGTAAAGGGGTAGACCTTTGCTTTTGCGCTATCGATGCTCATCACCAGGTTCTCGGTCAGCAGCGTTTCCAGCGGCACAATTATGGTGGCGCCGGCCACGGCCTGACCGGCATCGGTCAGATTGAACATACTGAACTCGGCAACCGCGTTGCCTTGGGCATCCTTCAGCAACTGGTACAACTGGCAGGGATCCGCGCCATCCTCGGTGCGCACGCAACGCTGTTCCCAAACCTCGAAGGTCGCCGCGACATAGGGCTTGCCCACACCATCGGCGCCCAGTTCGCTGCCCATCGACAGGTTCTCGGGCGCTGCCGCATCCGCAGGCGCCGCCGGTGTTGTTTCTGTCACGGGTGCGGGGGTCTCTTGCGCAAACGCCAACGGAGCGAAGGCCATGGCAAAGGCCAGCGTCATCGGCAAGATAAGGGTGTGGGTCGGGATCGCACGGGTCATGTCAGGTCCATTTCGCCATTACAGGGCAGTCGGTAACGTCAGATCCCTATCACGCCAGAGCGTCCCTGTCAGGTGGCAAAAACGTGACCCTCGGGCAGGCAGAGGCCGGCCACCGCCGTCTGAAACACCGGCGCTGCGGCAAAATAAAAAGGGCCAGAGAAACCGGCCCTTTTCCAATTCTTTTTTTTGCTCCCTGTCGGACTGGCCGACGTCATGGCGCAAAAACTAAGGCGGATTGGAAGATGCGTCAACTAGGAATTTTAGACCATTTGGACAAGGAAAAAGTGCAAAATAACGTCACCTTTTCAACGTCCCCGGCGTCAAAGCGGCGCGGACATCGGTCCGGCTTTCCGGCCCGCCGCCGTTGTGCGCGATCCTTGCTGGAATGATGGCGGTAACATTGTATGTTGCCGCGACGGGGCCGTGCACGCAGCGTCGATTGCAACAGGATCAAAAGGGGACAGACGTGACGGAGCAGCCAGGCATCTTTGTCGGCGGAGGCGGCGACGGCTACGGCGCGCCGCAATCGCTTTTGTTGAAATACGGCAACCGCCACGGGCTGATCGCGGGCGCCACGGGCACCGGCAAGACGGTTACGCTGCAAATCCTGGCTGAAGGATTTTCGGCCGCCGGCGTGCCTGTGTTCCTGTCCGATGTGAAGGGTGATCTGTCGGGTCTTGGCGCCAGCGGGTCGGTCAACCACAAGCTGCACGAAGCGTTCACAAAGCGCAGCGCCACCATCGGGCTTGACCTGACCTACCGCGCCTTTCCCGTCACCTTCTGGGATCTGTTTGGCGAGTCGGGCCACCCTGTCCGCGCCACGGTGGCTGAAATGGGGCCCCTTTTGCTTTCGCGCCTGCTGGAACTGACCGAACCGCAGGAAGGGGTTCTCAACGTGGCTTTCCGCCTGGCGGATGAGGAAGCGTTGCCGCTGCTGGACCTGAAGGATCTGCAGGCGTTGCTGGTCTATGTGGGCGAGAATGCCGATGCGATCTCGACCCGCTACGGCCTCGTGGCCACGGCGTCGATCGGGGCCATCCAGCGCCGGCTTCTGGTGCTTGAGAATGAAGGCGGCAGCAAGCTGTTCGGCGAGCCTGCGCTGGAGCTTGCTGATCTGATGCTGACCGATGCACAGGGCTTTGGCCGCATCAACATCCTGGCCGCCGACCGGCTGATGAACGCGCCGCGCATGTATGCGACCTTCTTGTTGTGGCTGTTGTCCGAGCTGTTCGAAACCCTGCCCGAGGTGGGCGACCCCGACAAACCCAAGCTCGTCTTCTTTTTTGACGAAGCGCACCTGTTGTTCGACGACGCCCCCAAGGCCTTGGTGCAAAAGGTGGAACAGGTTGCCCGACTGATCCGGTCCAAAGGCGTGGGGATCTATTTCATCACCCAGAATCCGGGCGATGTGCCCGAGAACATTCTGGGACAGCTCGGCAACCGGGTCCAACATGCCCTGCGCGCTTTTACCGCGCGCGACCAAAAGGATTTGCGCATGGCCTCGGACACCTACCGCGACAACCCGCGTTTCAAGACCGAAGAGGCCATCCGCGATGTCGGCACGGGTGAAGCGGTGACCTCCTTCCTTGAACCCAAGGGAATCCCCGGGATCGTCGAGCGCACGCTGGTCCGCCCGCCCGCCAGCCAGCTTGGCCCGATCGATGCGGCGGTCCGGGCGACAATCATCACCACATCGCCGCTGGCAGGCAAGTACGACACGCCGATTGACCGCGAAAGCGCCTATGAGCGCCTGCGCGCCCGCGCGGCACAGGCGGCAGACGCGGCCGCTCAGGCCGAGGGGGCGCACGCCCCGTCAAACGGGGATACAGGCCGTGATCCGGGCGCCTACAACAAGGGTCGCCGCTATGATGGAGGAACTGCGGCCACCCGGCCCACGCCCAGAAAAAGCACGTCCA
>JBBRBJ010000007.1:0-83157 GCA_038205925.1 Rhodobacterales bacterium
TCGTTTTCTGGTCATCCCCTATGAGGATTACTGCGCAAGGCCGGACTGGCACTGGCCCCGAATGCGCGATTTCCTCGGGCTTCCGGCGACCACGGCCCTGCCCGACGACCTGGTGCGCCCCACCAGCATCGGCCGCAGCCACGCGCATGATCTGGCCGGGTTTCCGCCCGATGTGCTGTCTGCGGCTTGCGCCCTGCAGGCCGAGGTGAGCGGGTTCCACGCACCAGACTGACCCGGCTGCGCGCAATCCCTCTGCGCTGTCGGCGCTAGGGTCGGGGCGCGACCCGCAGCCTCTGCCGGGGCATTTGACTTCGGCTGCTCAGACCGCAGGGTCTGCCGAAGTGGGTGCGCAAAGGGCTCGGGAGCGGTTTTTGGCTGGTATCAATCCGTCTCGTGCGATTGTGGTTCTGGGTATGCACCGAAGCGGAATGCGATACCTATCAGTCTTGCAATGCGCTGACCGAGATCACGCGCGACAGTGGACCATGGCAGCTGGTCTACTGTGAGGTCTTCGGGGCGTATTGTGAGGTTTTCGGGGAACCTCCTGCCCTTTGAAACTCTGGTTGCGGGTTTTGCCTGACCATCGTTCCGGTTTTTGCAGGCGCGCATTTTCATAGAGAATGGCACGGTTTGCCAGTGTCGCACGATTGTGGCCGGCGTGGCGCGTATCGGCCCAAGCCCTTTCAAACTCGCCTGCCGGGACGTATTCACCGCGCAGCACCGCGTTCTTCAGGGCCTGCGCGTCGGTCTGTTCCCGTGCCAGCTGCGCCCGTTCGCTGGTCAGGTCCAGCACCTGTTCTTCGCCGCCACGCCCGCTGGCGGTTTCGCGCAGGCTGGCGATATAGCGGCGCGCGCTTTCTTCAAGGTCATAGGCATCGTGGCCAAGACGAACCACGATATCGCGCTTGCCAAGGGTAGTCAGCATCCCCGGCGTGATGCCGGACAGGTCGCAAAGGTCGGAACCGCCAATGCGATGGACAGGCTTGTCGCCCCCAAGCCCCAGCAGTTCCGACATGATCCTCATCTTTTAAGCCGTTGTAAAATATAGCATAGCTTCAAGTATCGCGCCTCTGCCCCCCTTTAGGTCAGGGTCGGGAAGGACCCGTGATCGTCATGCACTGCTTACTGGTCTGGCGCAGGCAAGGGCATGGCCCGCCGCCGAAGGCAGGGTGCAGACACGTTCGGCGGCGCTGGTGCATCACTGCGCTGCCATCTGCCCGCCAAAAGTCAGCGTCATGGCACTGATCACCTCGTCATGGGCATTAGCGATGATGCTATCCCAAGGCATCCCGCTTTCGCGCATCAGCGCCATGCACTCACGGATGCAGGACGCTGCCTGTTCCGCCGCCGCCTCTTTCGCTTCGATGCGTTCTTGGCGTTCGTGGTCAGACAGTTGCCCGTTCCTTCGCGTTGCGGCTGAACACCTGAACCCAATTCCGGGCAATCGTGTTTTCCATGGTCGGATCGTCGTTGTAGGGGGGCATCAGGAAAGGCATCCCGAATTTACCAAAAAGGTTCTTCAGTGCAATCTGCCACAGTGAAGGGAAGCCGTGACGTGCCAGCCAATGGTTCCATGCCCCTGTGATATTGAAGTGATAAATGGTGCTGTGAGAGAGGATTGAACTCTCGACCTCACCCTTACCAAGGGTGTGCTCTACCACTGAGCTACCACAGCATCTTCGGGGGGGCAAAGCGGGTGCTTTCACCTCGTGGCGGCTGATTAGTCGCAAATGGTGGCCCGTGCAAGCCCCCTTTTCCGGCCCGCACTGGACCATGGCATTTGCCTGCGCTATGAGACGCGCCATGACGCAAGATGTTGGCCCGCCCCCGGCTTTGAAACCCGAACCAACTTTGAAACCCGCACCATGCGCGCGTGATCTGCGCGAGGCGCGGCGCAAGGCTGCGCTGAAGGCGAACATGGCACGGCGCAAGGCGCAGACGCGGGCGCGGGGCGGTCAAACGGGTGCGGACATGGCAGAGGGCGAGGGCAATGTGCCCGGCCCGGAAGGTGAGTAGGATATGGATTCGATCTTGGTCAAGGGTGGAGGTCCGCTGAACGGGGCAATCCCGATTGCGGGGGCCAAAAACGCCTGCCTGACGCTGATGCCTGCCACCTTGCTGAGCGATGAGCCGCTGACGCTGACCAACGCGCCGCGACTGTCGGACATCGCGACCATGACGCAGCTGTTGCAGTCTTTGGGGGCCGAGGTGGCAAGCCTGCAAGACGGGCTGGTTTTGGCGATGTCCAGCCATGCGATCACCAACCACACGGCCGATTACGACATCGTGCGCAAGATGCGCGCGTCTATTCTGGTTCTTGGGCCGATGCTCGCGCGTGACGGGCATGCAATCGTGTCGCTTCCCGGCGGTTGCGCCATCGGGGCGCGGCCTGTCGATCTGCACCTGAAGGCGCTGGAGGCGATGGGGGCGGAACTGGATCTGCGCGATGGCTATGTGCATGCCCGCGCGCCCGGCGGGCGGCTGAAGGGCGCGGTGGTGGTGTTTCCGTTCGTCTCGGTCGGGGCGACGGAAAACGCACTGATGGCGGCCACGCTGGCCAAAGGCACAACCGTGATCCAGAATGCCGCGCGCGAGCCAGAGATTGTCGATCTTGCGCGATGTCTGAGGAGGATGGGCGCGCAGATCGAGGGTGAGGGAACGGGCACAATCACCATTCAAGGTGTGGACCGTCTGCATGGCGCGACGCATCCGGTGGTCACCGACAGGATTGAGTTGGGCACCTACATGCTGCTACCCGCGATCTGCGGCGGCGAGATTGAGTGTGTGGGCGGCAAGATGGAGTTGGTCGGCGCCTTTGCCGAACGGTTGGAAAAGGCAGGCGTTTCGGTGACTGAAACCGAGCGTGGGCTGACCGTCGCCCGAAAGAACGGGCGGGTGCACGCGGTCAACGTGACGACCGAGCCTTTCCCCGGTTTTCCCACCGACCTGCAGGCGCAGATGATGGCACTGCTCTGCACTGCCGACGGTATCTCGGTGCTGGAAGAGAAGATCTTCGAGAACCGCTTCATGCATGCGCCCGAATTGATCCGGATGGGTGCCAAGATCGAGGTGCACGGCGGCACCGCCACAGTGACGGGCGTGGACCGGCTGCGCGGCGCGCCGGTGATGGCCACCGATCTGCGGGCGAGCGTAAGCCTGATCCTTGCGGGTCTGGCGGCCGAGGGCGAGACGGTCGTCAGTCGCGTCTATCATCTGGATCGCGGCTATGAGCGGGTGGTGGAAAAGTTGTCGGCAGTGGGTGCAAAAATCGAGCGTGTACGCGGCAGTTAGTAAGGGGTTGAGTGGATGGCTGATGCAAGGTTCGAAGATGGGGGCGAGGCACCGATCCGCCTGATTGCGCAGAACGCAGGCGACATCCCTGTTCTGTCGGCGCTGCTGCAAGATGCGGTGGTGCCCGCGCCCGAGATGCGTCTGGATGCGAGAGCTCGGCGTTTTGCAGTCTTGCTGAACCGCTTTCGCTGGGAAGACCGTGCTGCCGCCGAGGCGACCAAGCGTCCTTATGAGCGGGTACGCAGCCTGTTGGTGATCGAGGGCGTGTTATCGGTGAAATCTGCGGGTATCGACCGTCGCGACCCGGATCTGGTTCTCTCGATCCTGAGTCTTGGGTTTGTGCCAGAGCCTGAGGGGGTGGGTATGCTGACCCTGACGCTCGCGGGGGGGGGTGCAATTGCGTTGCAGGTCGAGACGCTGGATATTCGGCTGGAAGATGTGACGCGGCCCTACCGCGCGATGTCGGGCAAGGTGCCGGATCACGGCGCAGATGACACGCTGCCGGTGGGGCAGGCCGGGGAACCTTCGGCAAAAAATATCTGACGGCAGAAAACGGGGTTTGGTTCCGCTATTCGGCCGTTTCGCCTTCGGGTTTCATCAGGCGGTCGGCCTTTTTACGGACAAGAACCGAACGCAGGTCATGCATGGCCAGCAGCAGCGCATCGGTTACGTCGTCCAACTGGGCATCGGTGGCGCGGGACTGCACCCAGTGGGTGGTCAGGTTCATGTGGTCGACAGCGCGGTGAATGTCATCCACATCGCGCGCGGACAGAAGGGCCAGGCGTTTTTCAAGCCATTCAGAGATAACGCGCGCATCGTCGGATGTAAGCTTGCGGTCGCCATGTGCCTTTATATTGCCGTTGCGCACGTTGACGACGGCGATCTCTTCCATCTCGATCCGACGGTTCCGGTTTTCGGTGTCGACCTTGAACACGGCCGCCCCGTTGTCACGGATGCGGAAATAATATTCCGGCAGATCGCCCGACATGTGTTCTCCTTCAGGTCAAGGATGCGCAGAAGGTCTGGATCCGGGTGCAGGCGTCGTGCAGGACTGCATCTGACGTAGCGTAGCTGACGCGGAAGTTGGGCGAAAGGCCGAAGGCGGCGCCGAACACCACGGCAACCCCGGTCTCATCCAGCAAGGCGGTGGCAAAGGCTTCGTCATCGGTGATTGTGGTGCCGGCGGGCGTGGTCTTGCCGATACAGCCGGCAATATCGGGATAGACGTAGAAGGCGCCGTCGGGCGTCGGGCACGTGATGCCGGAGGCCGAATTCAACATGGCGACCACCAGATCGCGGCGCCGCTGAAACGTCTTGCGGTTTTCGGGCAGGAAATCTTGCGGGCCGCTCAACGCCTCGACCGCCGCATACTGGCTGATCGAGCAAGGGTTCGAGGTGGATTGGCTCTGGATCGTGCCCATGGCCCTGATCAGATGTGCCGGGCCCGCCGCATAGCCGATGCGCCAGCCGGTCATCGCATAGGATTTCGACACGCCGTTACAGGTCAGCGTGCGGTCGTAAAGCGCCGGTTCCACTTGCGCGGGCGTGCAGAATTCGAAATCACCGAACACCAGATGTTCGTACATGTCGTCCGAGAGAATCCAGACCTGCGGGTGGCGCAAGAGAACGTCGCACAGCGCGCGCACCTCGTCCCACGAATAGCCCGCCCCGGTGGGGTTGGACGGACTGTTGAAGATGAACCACTTGGTTCTGGGGGTGATCGCCGCCTCAAGCTGTGTGGGCGTCAGTTTGAACCCGGTGTCGAGACCGGCCACGACCGGCACCGGCGTGCCACCAGCCAGCAGCACCATATCGGGATAGCTGACCCAATAGGGCGCTGGGATGATCACCTCGTCCCCCGGATTGCAGGTGGCCATCAGCGCGTTGTAGAGCGTCTGCTTGCCCCCGGTGCCCACGGTCACCTGAGACGGCACATAGGTCAGACCGTTTTCACGCAGGAACTTCGCGCAGATCGCGGCCTTCAGTTCGGGGATGCCATCCACGGCCGTATACTTCGTGCGTCCTGCCGCTATGGCACGCACAGCCGCGTCCTTGATGTTCTGCGGCGTGTCGAAATCCGGCTCGCCTGCGCCGAGGCCGATCACATCGCGCCCTGCGGCCTTCAACTCGTGCGCGCGGGTGGTGACGGCGATGGTGGGCGAGGGTTTCACGCGGGCAAGCGAGTGCGAGAGGAACATGGGGGCATCCGGGGATGGGGGGTTTGTCATTTTCACTGGTTTCTCATAGGGTCCGCCTGACCGTCGGGCAAGCCCGATTGCAAAAGGGGCAAGGCATGAATGAGACGGCCGAAGCGCGGCGGAAGCGTATGACGATGCGGTCCTGGCGGCGGGGAACAAAGGAAATGGACCTGATTCTGGGCCCCTGGGCGGATGAGACTCTGTCGTCGTTGGATACGGCACGGCTAGAGGTTTATGAGGTGCTGCTGGAAGAGAACGATCAGGACCTGATGTCGTGGATCCTGGGCCAATCCGACGCTCCGGCGCCGATTGCGGACCTTTTGGCCGAGATTGGCACCCATGCCCGCCAGAGAATGCGTAAGGTTTAGGGCAAAACCGGGTCGAGTTTACGGAATGTTTGTGGTTTGTACTGATTCTGTCTCTGCATTGGGAAGGCGGAGCACACAATGACGCTACTAGCACCGGTCCTCGACGGATCGCACAAGGTTCTGACGGTCAGCTATCTGGAAAACCTCGCCATGGTTGAGCGGTTGCACCGCCTGCTGTTGGACGTGATCAAGGACGAATTCGAACGGCTGGGACTGCTCGAGATCAACTCGGTGCAGGCGCTTTTGCTGTTCAACGTCGGCGAGAACGAGGTGACGGCAGGTGAGTTGAAAAGCCGTGGCTACTACCAGGGCAGCAACGTCAGCTACAATCTGAAAAAGCTGGTGGAACTGGGATACATGCACCATCAGCGCTCGGAACTTGACCGTCGCTCGGTGCGGGTGCGGCTGACTGAAAAGGGGCGGCGCGTGCGGACCGTGCTGAATGAGTTGTTTTCGCGGCATGCCGAGGTGCTGTTGAAAAAGGCCGTGATCGACGCCGCGGGAATGGAAGATGTAAACCGGTCGCTCAAGCGGCTTGAGCGATTCTGGACCGATCAGATCCGCTATATCTACTAAACGTGCTTTGCGCCGGGCGTCTTGACCGTTGGGTGCCACGTGTCTCAACGGCGCCAGATCCATGCCTGACCAGCCAGCGCGCCTTGCGCCTTTGCCAAAAGTCGATTGATGGGGCCGCGTGGCGGGACGTGCCCGGATGCAAGCCGCTCCACCACCACTTCGGGCGGGCAAGGCCGGTGGCTGATGGGGTCGAAATAGCGCGGATAGGCGATCAGTGCGGCGTGGATCAGCGCATCAAGCGTGGGCCGGGGCAGAAGGCTGCCGTCGGGCCGCCTTTGCCGCCGTTCCGGCACCGGCGCCAGATCCTGCGTCAGGCCCCAGCCCGCGTAAAAGGGCACACCGAGGCACGTGACAGGCGTGCCACGGATCAGCGCCTCAAACCCCAGTAGGCTGGTCATCGTCCAGACCGCATCACAGGCCGCAATCAGCGCCAGCGGGTCAGCCCGTGTGGCCACGACGTCCGCCAACCCCGCCAGATCAACCTCGGGAACGACGCCGGGGCGTAGGCCTGCCTCAACATCAGGGTGTGGTTTGTAGATGATCCTTGCCTCTGGATTGGCCGCCCGCACCGCCTGCAACAGCCCCAGGTTCGTGCGCACCGCACCAGCGCCTTTCAGGATCGACGCGTCGTTTTCCACTTGTCCAGGCACAAGAATGCGGTGCCCAGTGGGAAGTTCTGGCAGGGCGCCGGGCAGGTTGTATTTGCTGACATTCCCCGCTACCAGACGGGCGCGCAAACGCTGGGCCCGCGCGACGCCACCGGGGGGCGGAGGTGACAAGATCAGCGCTTCCAGCCGGCTGGGGCGCGTGGGGTCATAGTAGATGCCAATATCGTCCGTCACCAGCGACATTGGTGCCACCAGATCGGCCCCCAGCCCGCGTGAGCGCAAGAAGCCATCCTCGACCCGCCGCAAGGGGGTGGCGCCGGAGTTCAGTCCATCTGGCGCTTTTCCAGCCCAGATCAGCAGGCCGCGCCCGTGTGCGCGGGCCACACCTTTTGTCGGATCATTCTGAAAGATCAGGGGTTTGTAGCGCCCGAACACCGCCTGAAGGGGCCTTCGTTTCCACAGCCGCATGCCGATGGCCACATGGCCCGACCGGTCCTCGCGCCAAGTGCGGACCTCGGCCTCAAGTTGGTCTACGGCCTCTTCGAAGCTGCAAAGCCGGTCGCGGCACGGGTCGTACCAAACAGGGGCCAACAGCATCGCGGCGGCAAAAAGCTGGGCACGGCTGAGGGCGCGGCGGCGTCTTGGCACCGGGTTCTCGTCTTGCGTCAGACCCCAGCCAGCGTAGAAGGGTTGACCAAAAACCCGCGGCCTGTGCCCGGCGAGCACCGCCTCGAAACCCAGCTGAGAGGTGACGGTATAGACAGCTATCGCACCGTCCAACAGCGCCCATGGAGATACCGGCGCCGCGAGCAGGCTGACGCGGTCCGTGAGATCAGCGGGCCCGAAATGCCCCTTACGTAAGCCCAGCACCGTTTCAGGATGCGTCTTGATCACAACCCGCGTACCGGGGTGGTCATCGAGTGCCATCTGCAACATCGCAGCAAATGTCTCGGCATTCGCCCCTCCGTGACGGATCGAGGCATCGTCCCGCGTCTGGTCGACCACCAGCACATATCCGGGGTCGGGAGGGGGCAGATCAGGGTCATGAAGGTTGTATTTTGACAAATTCAGCAGCCGAAGTCGCTCGATTCCTTCCTTGGCACGCATCAAAAGATGCGAATCGTCCAAAAGATGGCCTGAGGCAAACTGTTCGATGCGCGACGGGGCACTGGCATCGAAATGCACGCCCAGGGGATCGATGATCAGGCCAAGCGGCGCGTCACCCATCCGGCCGGGGCGCAAGGATCGCAGGAACGCATCTTCGATCCGCACCACCGGCACCCCCGCACGTGCGGCCATAATCTCTCCCCGGTGGGCATAGGGACTGCGTCCCCAGACGGCCACGCCATCGCCGGGCGCGGGAATCCCAAGGCGCATCTCATGCCCTGCGAGTGTCAGGATCCGCCGGATCTGACGTTGCTGCAGAAAACCGGCGTTGTAGTAAAACAGCCGCCGGGGGGCTTCCCCGGCGGCGAAAGGCGGTTTTTCTGGCTGCGGCGCCACGGCCGATCAGTCGCCGGATGAACCAACCGAGGCAATCGAGTCCGCGGCGCCAGCAGTTCCGGTGATGGCCGACAGCGTTTTTTGCCACTGCACAAAGGGTGCTTCGGTCACATAGACCGTATCGCCGTCGCGCACGATGAAATCGCGGGCCTCGAACATGCCCGTGGGCTGGGTCAGGTCCAGCACATAGACCAGCCGTTGGTCACCCTGCAAATCCTTGCGGCCGAGAACCGCGTTTGCAATCTCGGCGGGTTCATTGCGGAATACAAAGACCCCCGTGGGATCGGCCAGATTGGTGTTCAGGCCGCCGACGATGGCAATCGCTTCGATTGCTGACAGGGTCTGGGTTTCAAACGGCACACGGTTTTGCGTGCCGGTGGCACCCAGCGCCACAAAGGCCCGTGTGTCCCTTTCCACAACAATCTTATCGCCGTTGCGCAACGCGATGTCGAGACGCGGGTTGGAATAGAGGTCTTGCAACCAGACCTTGCCGGAATGGTTGCCGCGCGTCACCCGAACGATGGCAATCTCGGGTTCGATAGAGACGCCGCCCGCGCGCGCGAGCATGGCAGACAGGGTGCGCGAGGGCCGCTCGATTGCGTAGACACCATTGGCAGTCGCTGCCCCCTGAACCGAAACCGTCGCCCCATCCCCCGCCACCCGCTGGACCAAGACCTGCGGATCTGGCGTCTGAGTGTCAAGTTTGCGGGTGATCGCCTGTCGCAGGCCATCGGGCGTCTGGCCTGCCGCCTTGATCCGCCCGGCATAGGGCACAAAGATGAAGCCCTGACCATCAACCTGAACCTCGGACAAGGCGCTGACCCGCTGGCCCGTATTGCCCAAAAGCGGGTCATCGCGGACGTTTTCGAACACGGTCAGGCCCAGCGTGTCGCCGGGATTAAGTGTATCGGACCCGAGAACCCCTGCATTCAGGAAGGCCGAAGAGAACCCCAGGGCCGGGATCACCGATGTGGCGCGCGTCACCCGCGCGTTGACCGACACAATGAAGGCGTCGCCTTCTTTCAGGACCGAGCCCTTGAAGATCTCGGACTTGTTCGGGCCTGAACGCGGCAGCCCACAGGCAGCCACGGTCGCGACCAAGGCTGCAAGGGCCACGGCTTTCGCCGCCCTTGAATTTCTGAACTGCACTGCTCGGGCTCCTTTAGCGGGCTTTGCCTCAAGTTTTGCCTGCAACGCTACATAAATTCAGAACAAAATGCCAGACGACTGTGCGGCGGTCAGGTGACAAGGCGCAACTGTTGCCTTGGTGCCGCGCTTCCCGACGTCAGCGCGTCATACGGGTCTTCGGGGGACAGCATCATGTCGACCACTTGTCGCAGCAATTCACGCCTGCCACGCAAGCTGTAGAAGCCGCCCGCAATCTGGCTCGTCTCCAACAGATAATGGCGATAATCACGGTAGGCGCGTGCGTCGGGGCGGATCGGGTGCGAAAAGAATTCAGGGAGGGGCTGGGTCGAGACGAACTCGGGCTTTGCATAGACCGCAGCGCCAAAGGTTTTCAACGGCATGCCGCGCCACAACACCTGCTGGCCGGCAGTGGAATTCACCGTGACCGCACTGCGCGCGTGGTTGAGAAGTTGGGCCAGCTTTCCGCCCCGAACGAAATGAACACGTGCCGCGACGCCCTGCAAGCCGGCCAGCCGTCGGATCTCGCGCGCAAGGGGCGCACGGCCGTCTTCCAGCGGGTGCGCCTTGAACACAAGGTGGTGGTGCGGGGCGGCCCCCTTGGCGAAACCGTCGATCACAACCGCCATAAACTCGGCCAGGGTGCGAAACGGTGAATGCGCCTGAAAGCTGGCGTCATGTTCCAGCTGCAGCAAAACCAGATGGTAGGGAAAGCCGCCACGGCGGATGCGAAACTCTGCCAGCATCCGTTCCCAGCGGTGAAAGGGCAGCAAGATCAGGCGGCGGCAATGCAACAGGAACTCCTGGCCCACGGTCAGGCGGCGATGTGGGCGAAAAGTTCGGAAATCCCAAAAGCCTGACAGAACGAACCAATGATACAACGCACCCCAGAAGATATGCTGGCGCATGTCGCCCCAGCGGGCCGCGGCCTCGGGCTGGTCCATTTCGGCGCGTGCAAGGGCGGTCTGCATCTGCTCTACCGTTGTCTGCATCAGGCGCGAGTGGCCGTTCGATCCGCCGCGTTCATAGGTCACCCAGTGCGGGCGCAGATAACCTTCCTCGAACACATGTACCATGATCCCTGCGGCGCGGGCGGCGCTAATGGCCTCGGCGTGGATGGGCCGCGTGTCGCCATAAAGCACAAGATCGGTGATCCGGCGGTTGACCAACAGGACGCCAACATGGTCGGCCCACCCCTCGGGCGTGCCACGGTAGGGAATGAAACTGGTGGACGATGGCCAGAACGCCCGGTCGCCCCGGTTGAAGCCTACGCGCCAGACCTCGGCCCCCGCCGCGGTCAGCATCTGGCCAAGCCGGTGGAAAAAGGGCCCGTGAGGCCCTTGCAGGAAGAGAAAGCGGCGGTTTTCGCCCGTGATGCGCATGGCGTCCGTTCGGTTGGTCGTGTTGGCGAGCATATTCCGTTTGCCCCGAAGTGTAGCAAGCGAAAAGCTGTGCAATCGTTACCCGCATATGCCCGAACTCGGGCGGATTTGAGGCATTGGGGCGACTTGCAGCCGGGGGGATGCCAAGCTAGCTATCGGGTCAAAGGGAGTATGCCATGTTTACAGGGATCGTCACCGACATCGGCGAAGTGCTGGCTGTGAGAATGGAGGGTGATCTGCGCGCCCGCATCGCCACGCGCTATGACGTGGACGGCATTGATATCGGCGCCTCGATTGCATCTGACGGCGTGTGTCTGACCGTTGTGGCCAAGGGCACAACGCCGCGCAACTGGTACGAGGTTCAGATCTCGGCCGAGACTGTGGCCAGGACCAACCTGGGCGGCTGGGCCCCGGGCGCCCGTGTCAATCTGGAACGGGCGCTGAAGGTAGGGGATGAGTTGGGCGGCCACATCGTGTCGGGCCATGTAGACGGCGCGGCGACGGTGGTCCGCGTCGTGCCCGACGGTGGCAGCCTGCGCGTGACGTTTCGCGCGCCCGAGGCTTTGGCCCGGTTCATTGCGCCAAAGGGGTCGATCTGCCTCAATGGCACGTCACTGACGGTGAATGAGGTGGAGGGAGCCGATTTCGGCATCAACTTCATCCCCCATACGCAGAACGCCACCACCTGGGGCGCGGTAAAGGAGGGTGATCTGGTCAATCTCGAGGTCGATACGATGGCGCGCTATGTCGCGCGGTTGCGCGAATGGGACTGACGCCCGCCGCTGGCCTTCATATTCTCTGACGGCCCCCCGCACCGACCCTCCGCACCGGCCCACCCCGAGCGACCCTGCGCGTCACCCCGCCTCTGGCATTTCCGGCTTGCCCGCGATATGGGCAGACAAAGCCTGACAGGAACGCGCGATGACCCAAAGACTGACCGCCTACACCGATGCCATTTCCTCGATCGAGGACATCATCGAAGACGCCCGCAATGGCCGGATGTATATTCTGGTCGATCATGAAGACCGCGAGAATGAGGGCGATGTCTGCATTCCCGCTCAGATGTGCACGCCGCAGGTTATCAACTTCATGGCCACGCACTGCCGCGGGTTGGTCTGTCTTGCCCTGACGGGACAGCGAATCGATGCGCTTGGCCTGCCACTGATGAGCCCGAAGAATTCATCACGTCACGAAACGGCCTTCACCATGTCGATCGAAGCGCGCGAAGGCGTGTCTACCGGCATTTCGGCCGCCGACCGCGCGCTGACGGTGCAGGTCGCGATTGATCCCGTCAAAGGCGCCGCCGACATTGCGACGCCCGGCCATGTGTTTCCCCTGCGCGCGAGGGATGGCGGCGTGCTGGTGCGCGCGGGCCATACCGAGGCGGTGGTCGATGTCAGCCGTCTTGCCGGTCTCGACCCGTCAGGTGTGATCTGCGAGGTAATGAATGACGATGGCACGATGGCGCGCCTGCCCGATCTGATCGCATTTGCGCAACGGCACGGAATGAAAATCGGCACGATCTCGGATCTGATCGGCTACCGTCGCCGCAATGACAATCTTGTCCGTGTGGCCTCCGAGCGTGAGGTTACGTCCGAACACGGCGATACCTTTACCATGCGCATCTATCAGGACGTCACCGAAGGCGCCGAGCATGTGGTGCTGATCAAGGGCGACGTCGCCTCGGGCGGTCCGGTGTTGACACGGATGCACACGCTTGACCCGCTGCTGGATGTGGTTGGCCTTGGCGGGGCAGGGCGGACGGACGAATTTGCCGATGCCATGCGCCTGATCTCTGCCGAAGGGCGGGGTGTGCTGGTGCTGCTGCGCGATTTGCATTCCAAGATGGTCAATGAAAACGAAAGCTCGCCACAGACCTTGCGACAATACGGGCTGGGCGCGCAGATCCTTGTGTCGCTGGGCCTGACCGAGATCGTGCTCCTGACCAATTCGCCGAAGCCCAAAGTGGTCGGCCTTGACGCCTATGGCCTGACGATCACCGGCACGCGCCGGATCACGGAGTAAGCCATGGCCTCGTCCGAACCGCACTATACCTTGCCCGCGCCGATCTTCGACAGGCCGGTGCGCCTGCTGATTGTCGTCGCCCCCTATTACCGCGACATCGCCGATGCGTTGGTAGACGGCGCCACCGCCGCCGCCATCGCCTGCGGGGCCGAAGTCGAGGTGATCGAAGTGCCCGGCGCCCTGGAAGTGCCCAGTGCCATCGCGCTGGCCGAACGGCAAGCAGGGTTTCATGGTTATGTCGCCCTTGGCTGTGTGATCCGGGGCGAGACGACGCATTACGACACGGTGTGCAATGACAGCAGCCGTGCCCTGTCGTTGCTGGGCTTGCAGGGGGCGTGCGTCGGCAACGGCATCCTTACGGTGGAAAACCACGCTCAGGCCGCGGTCCGTGCCGACCCAAAGGGGCAGAACAAGGGGGGCGGGGCCGCAATGGCAGCCTTGCACCTCATCGCGCTTTCGCGCAAGTGGGCGGGCCAGACCAAGGGGATCGGGTTCCGCGCATGACCACGTTGCCAAAACCAAGCCAGGCTGAAAAGCGCCAGATGAAATCGGCCGCCCGGCTGTATGCCGTGCAGGCGCTGTTTCAGATGGAAAGCTCGGGCCAGACCATCGCCTCGGTTTGCGCCGAATTCGAAACGCACCGCTTTGGCGCCACCTATGACGAGGGCGAGTTTGCCGAGGGCGATGTGGACCACTTTCGCGCCGTGGTCGATCATGCGGTCAACTGGCAGGCGAAGATCGACCAGCTGACCGACCGTGCGCTGGTGGCCAAATGGCCCATTGACCGCATTGATCCGGTGTTGCGCGCCCTGTTTCGTGCGGCCGGGGCCGAGATGGTCGAGATGCCGACCCCGCCGAAGGTTGTAATCACCGAATACGTTGACGTCGCCAAGGCATTTTTCCCTGAGGGCAAGGAAGCCAAGTTCGTGAATGCGGTGCTGGACCACATGGCGCATGATGCAAAGCCCGACGCCTTCAAATAAACCGGCCCGCTGTGCCAGGAACTGTTGCCGCGCCCGCGTCTGACCTCTGACCTCAAGGCCGTTGGGCCTTGTGACCAATGGTCCCAGAACCCGGAGACTTGCCATGCGCCACTTCGTTCTTGCTGCCTTTCTTGCCGCAGGTCCCCTTTCTGCCTGTGCCCTGAGCCGTCCAGTGGAAAACGGCATTGCGGGACAATGGATGTTGTTTCAGATGAACGGCGCCGATGCTCCGGCCTTTCTCACGCTCGACAGTTCGGACCTTGCGCGCTTTGCGGGGCAGGGCCCGTGCAACCGTTGGTCGGCTGCGCAGACAGCGGTCTTGCCGGCGCTGAACCTTGGGGCGATCACCGCCACGGAAATTGGCTGCGCCGATCTGGCTGCCGAAACGGCACTTTTCGCAGCACTGGCAGGCATGACCCGCGCCGAGGTTCAGCCCGACGGAACGCTGCTTTTGATGGCGCCCGATGGCCGTCGCCTGCGTTTTACGCGGCTTTTGGCAGATTGAGCCTGCGCCTGCGGCAATTCGGGCCTTTTCTTTGCCACACGAACGCTTACCCTTTGAAGCACACATCAAGGGGAGCGTCATGCCGAAACTCATTCGTCTTTATATCACCCACACCGCCATCGGCTTTGGCATCTCTGCCGTGTTCGTGGCGATGCTGGTTTGCTTCGACGTGGCGGGCGTCGGGCGCCTTGTCCTTGGGTCTGACATGGGCTGGGTGGCCGCGATCATGCTGGTCGTAATGAACGGTGTGGTGTTTGCGGGCGCGCAGTTTGCCATCGCCGTGATGCGGCTGGCCGAAACCGATGACACCCCACGCGGTGGCCTGCGTCACGGCCTGATCCCGATTCCCGTGCATGCCGGGGCGCCCGTCACGCGTCGCCGCCGGTGATCGCGGGCATACCACGCACGGATTTCGGAACGGCAAGGGTGGCGGGCCCGCAGCAGCCGTGGGTGGCGTGGTTTCCCGAGAGCCAGAGGTCTCAGGTGGGCACCAGGTAGCAAGACCAGGATCCTGCCAGAGCCAGCACCCGTTCGGTTGCTTATCGGCCACTGGAAAAAAGCCCCAACACGCGAAGAGCAGCACCCGCCACCAACAAACATAGGCGCAGTACGTGCGCCCTGCAAGGGGCATCCGGGCACAAGGGACTGGACAGATGTTCACTCTTGGTTCATGTATTTGAACATGATCGTTGCAGGAGAACCGCTTCCCCCCATGCCCGGCCAGCGCCTTGCGCGTGGGGTGGCGCGCGCGCTGCGGACGCTTGACTTTGTCACAGTCGAAGAATTGATGCCCGCCCCCGGCCTGCGCGTCGATCTGATGGCGCTGGGCCCAAAGGGCGAAGTCTGGGTGATCGAATGTAAATCAGGCCGCGCCGATTATCTGACTGATCGGAAATGGCAAAGCTATCTGGAGTGGTGTGACAGGTTCTTCTGGGCGGTGGACGCTGCGTTTCCGACCGACCTTTTGCCGCCCTACACCGGGCTGATCCTTGCCGATGCCTATGACGGCGAAGTGGTGCGCATGCCCGCAAGCACCCCGCTTGCGCCCGCGCGTCGCAAGGTGATGGTGCAGAAATTTGCCCGCCATGCTGCCTTGCGCCTGCAAGGCCTGCGCGACCCCGGCGCGCTTATTTCCGTCTGGGCTTAGGCTTTCCGCCCGCCGCCATTGCACGGGCCGCCTCGGCCGCCGCGCGCAGTTCTTCCGCGATTTCCTCGGCCTCTTCAGGGTCGAAATCCAGCGGCAGTTCAATCCCGCCATCGGCCTCGATATAGATCCGCACCCTGCCCTCATCCGTGGGCCCGATCTGGATGTTTGCGGCGATGTCGCTTTGCTTGTCGATGCCCAT
Source organism: Rhodobacterales bacterium (assembly GCA_038205925.1). Lineage (GTDB taxonomy): Bacteria > Pseudomonadota > Alphaproteobacteria > Rhodobacterales > Rhodobacteraceae > Pseudotabrizicola. Next base: position 15,932 of record JBBRBJ010000007.1, read on the forward strand.
GCTTGCGCCCTCTTGCCAATTTCCCCTCGCGTATCGCCTATTTGGGCACCGCGCAAGGCACAGGGCGCGCCGGATCCTGGCGATCACCGGGGCCGGTCCGGGCGTCCTGATCCGCAAGCGTGCGCACCGGGTTGCCAAAGTCCCTTGCATTGGCCCTGCAGGGGGGCTAAACGGCGCGGCAAGTGCCGACGTAGCTCAGTTGGTTAGAGCACTAGATTGTGGATCTAGGGGTCGCCCGTTCGAGCCGGGCCGTCGGTACCACTCCCCTGCACTTGGGCCCCCGCGATGCCTTTCCCTCGGGCGCGCATCTGGGTATGGTCACGGTCCATCCCCATGACGGACCAGCCATGACCCCCGCACTTTCCCCCGATACCACCCGCCGCATAGCCCAGACCATCGCCGCCGACATCGCCGCGCAGGCGGGTCAGGTGACCGCCGCCGTGGCCCTACTGGACGAAGGCGCCACCGTGCCTTTCATCGCGCGGTATCGCAAAGAGGTGACGGGGGGCCTTGATGACACGCAACTGCGAACCCTGGCCGAGCGGCTGACCTATCTGCGCGAGATGGAGGGGCGTCGCGCCACCATTTCATCCTCGATCACCGAACAGGGCAAGATGACCGATGTGTTGGGACACTCCATCGCCCGCGCCACCACCAAGGCCGCGCTTGAAGATATCTACCTGCCCTACAAGCCAAAGCGCCGAACCAAGGCCATGATCGCGCGCGAAAACGGCCTCGGGCCGCTGGTCGATGCGGTTCTTGCGAATCGCGCCGCCGATCCCGTTACTCTCGCCGCCGGGTATCTGTCTGAGGCGGTGCCCGACACGAAGACGGCCCTTGAAGGTGCGCGTGACATCATCGCCGAGGGGCTTTCAGAGAACGCAACCCTGCTGGGCCGCCTGCGCGACCATATGAAGCGTGTGGGACGACTATCCGCCAAGGGTGTTGCGGGAAAGGAAACCGAAGGCGCCAAGTTCTCGGACTACTTCGCCCATACCGAGGATTGGTCTACCGCCCCCAGCCACCGGGTTCTCGCCATGCTGCGTGGCCGTAACGAAGGTTTTCTGACCGTTGATCTGGAGATTGACCCCGACGCCCCGCGTGGCGACAGCCCGGCCGAGCGCGCCACCGCCGCGACGCTGAACGCGGGCACTGCGGGTGCAGGCGACCGTTGGTTGCGCGAGGCTGCCGCCTGGGCGTGGCGGATCAAGCTGAAAACCTCGCTGACCCTTGATCTGATGGGTGAAGTGCGCGAAAGGGCAGAGGTCGGGGCGATCAACGTCTTTGCCCGCAACCTGCGCGATCTGCTGCTGGCGGCACCTGCTGGCGGCCGCGCCACGATGGGGCTTGATCCGGGCATCCGCACCGGGGTGAAGGTGGCGGTGGTCGATGGCACAGGCAAGGTACTGGCCACCGATACCGTCTATCCGTTCCAACCCCGCATGGATCTGCGCGGCGCACAAATCAGCCTTGCACGTCTGGTGGGCCAGCATGGCGTGAAACTGATCGCCATCGGCAATGGAACCGCCAGCCGCGAGACGGAAAAGCTGGTCGCGGACCTGTTGTCACACCTGCCCGCAGGTACGGAAAAGCCGCTGAAGGTGATCGTGTCCGAGGCCGGGGCATCGGTCTATTCCGCCTCGGAACTGGCCGCGCGCGAGTTTCCCGATCTGGACGTATCCCTGCGCGGCGCGGTCAGCATCGCGCGGCGCCTGCAAGACCCGCTGGCCGAACTGGTCAAGATCGAACCCAAAAGCATCGGCGTCGGACAGTACCAGCACGATGTCGATCAGTCGCGCCTTGGCCGCAGCCTTGAGGCGGTGGTGGAAGACGCGGTGAACGCGGTAGGGGTGGATCTGAACACCGCCTCCGGTCCGCTGCTGGCCCGCGTCTCGGGCCTTGGCCCCACGCTCGCCGATGCCATCGTGGCCCACCGCGATGCCAACGGCCCGTTCACCACCCGCCGCGACCTTTTGAAGGTCGCGCGCCTCGGCCCCAAGGCGTTTGAGCAGGCCGCCGGTTTCCTGCGCATCACGGGGGGGAGGGAACCGCTGGACGCAAGTGCGGTTCACCCCGAAGCCTATGACGTCGCGCGCAAGATCGTGGCTGCGTGCGGGCGCGATCTGAAAAGCCTGATGGGCGACGGCGCTGCGCTGAGGGCGCTGGACCCGCGCATATTCACCGACGCGCGCTTTGGCCTGCCCACGGTGCAAGACATTCTGGCAGAACTGGAAAAACCTGGCCGCGACCCGCGCCCCGGCTTCAAGACCGCCACCTTTGCCGACGGTATCAACGAGATCAAGGATCTGCGCCCCGGCATGATGCTGGAAGGCACGGTTACGAATGTGGCCGCCTTTGGTGCTTTTGTCGATATCGGGGTGCATCAGGACGGCCTTGTGCATGTCAGCCAACTGGCCGACCGCTTTGTCAAAGACCCGCATGAGGTGGTCAAGGCGGGCGATATCGTCACTGTCTGCGTGGTCGAGGTGGACCCGGCCCGCAAACGCATCGGCCTGACCATGCGCCGCGACAGCAGCGATGCGCGTGACGCAGCCCGCGACCGCGCCGCCGATCATGGCACCAAGCCGCCCCAACAGCCAAAGCCCCGGTCCATGGCCGCCGCTCCGAAGGAAAGCGCCGCCAACCCCTTTGCCGATGCGCTGAAAGGCAAGTTCCCCCGCTGACGATGCAAAGGTGGGGGCGCTGCCCAAGTCTGCGGTTTCGCCTCCGACTGCCCGGAGGAATTTCAAAGCAGCAAAAATAAGGAAAAACCGCACGCTTGCTGTTGCTGCGTTTGAATACTTTCGCCGGCGGCTTCCACCATGGCCCGAGGGGGGGTACGTGCGGTTCAGTTCACCTTGCGGCTTGGCATGAACGGCAGCGGGGCGACGGGAACGCCGTCCTCAATCAGCTTTTGGGCATCTTCTGGCCGGGCCTCGCCATAGATCGCGCGCTCAGGCGCTTCGCCTGCGTGCATCTTTCGCGCCTCGGAGACGAAATTCATGCCAACATAGTCAGACTTCGCCTCAATTTCCGCCTTCAGCCGGGCAATCGCCGCAGGCCGCGGATCACCCGCCGGTGCAACAGGCGCGGACAACGGGCCCGCCGCCGCATCACGCGCGGGGCACACCATGGGTGCCATCAGAGACTTTTCGATACGCGTTGCACCACACATCGGGCAGGTTACGTGCCCCGCCTGCACCAAGGCCTCGAACGCCGCTCCCGATTGGAACCAGCTTTCAAAATCATGGGCCTCTGGGCATCTGAGGGAAAAGCGGATCATGGCCTTCTGCGTATGGACAAGGGATGTTTCAGACCCTGACAGCTAACCATCGCCGCGCGCATTTCAAGCGCCGTCTTGGGACATAGCGGGTGTATCCGCGGAGGACGGCGCCTGAACCAAGCCCGGATCCTCGGCGATGGCGGCCAAAAGGGCCCGCAATTCGGGTTCGTCCACCTTGCGGGCGGCGCGCGCCGCGGAAAACCATTTGCGCCGACGCTCCTTGCGCTCGGGGAACTTGTCTGCCACCCGCACGACCCGCAACGGAAAAACTGTCACCGCACAGGGCAGGGCGTCCAATGGCGTGCGCAGCTTGTCATAGGCGTATAGACCAAGGGCGATTTCGCCTATCAGACCCTTCACGCCCGCCTCTTCCCAGGCTTCTTGCGCGGCTGCCTCGGACGCGGTCTTGCCCTCCATCGGCCAGCCTTTGGGAATGATCCAGCGGCCGGTATCGCGGCTGGTGATCAGCATCACCTCGACATGCCCACGATGCATACGCCAGCAGAGCGCAGCATGTTGGCTGCGCGGCACGCCGCCGCAATCGGCGTGGAACTGATCTGTAGCGCTTCGTTTCATGGGCCTGCCTGCCTGATGCGCCCGATTGTCAGTCCCGGCTTGACCTGCCGGAACCCTGTGCACCCTTCCATTATGGCACAGATGTGCGCAAAGCGACAGGCACCCTGACATTTCACGAAACTTTTGCCGTTTGGCGGCGTTGCATTATCTGTAATCACAGGTTCAACCGGAGCGTCCCCATGTCCCGCTATCATCTTGCCGCGGTCGTCTTTGTCGCCGCCACCACGGCCGCCGCAGCAGGGTCGGGTGAAGGGTTCAGTTTTGCCTCGATCGACGGGGGCACGATTGACATGAACGCCTTTCGCGGTCACCCGGTCCTCGTGGTGAACACAGCGTCGTTGTGCGGCTTTACCCCCCAATACGACGACCTTCAGGCGCTTCACGACACATATTCCGACCGTGGCCTGACCGTGCTTGCCGTACCATCCGATGACTTCCGGCAAGAACTGTCCGATGCCACGGCGATCAAGGACTTTTGCGCCATCAATTTCGACCTGACCCTGCCGATGACCGACATCACCCATGTCACGGGTGCAGCCGCGCATCCGTTCTACAAATGGCTTGCGTCCGACAATGGGTTCACGCCCGGGTGGAACTTCAACAAGGTTCTCATCGGACCCGGGGGCGAGGTCGTTGGCACCTGGGGTTCGGCGGTCAGGCCGACGTCACGCCCGATCGTGTCGCAGATCGAGGCGCTGTTGAACTGACGCCGCCCGCCCCCCTTTTCATCGGGTCCGAAGTGTATCGTGGCTCATCCTACGGGTCCGGCCACCCGCTGCGGGTGCCGCGGGTGTCAACCGTGATGGATCTGTGCCGCGCCCTTGGCTGGCTGCCCAAGGACCGCTTTCGCACCAGCCCGCGCGCGCGGCCCGCCGCGCTGACTGTATGGCACACGCCCGCCTATGTGGACGCGCTTGTCGCTGCCGAAGCCGGCGTGGATCTGCCCGCCGCCACGCGCGCGCGGCACCACCTCGGCACCTTGTCGAACCCACTCTTCCCCGAGATCTATTCCCGCCCCGCGACCGGCGCGGGCGGGGTGATGCTGGCGGCCGATCTGTTGGTGGCGCGGGGCGGAGCCGTCCATGTACCGGGTGGCGGCACCCACCACGGCCTGCCCGACCGCGCCAATGGCTTTTGCTATCTGAACGATCCCGTGCTTGCGATGCTCTGTTTTCGCCGTCTCGGCATGCGCCGCATAGCCTATATCGACATTGACGCGCACCACTGCGATGGCGTCCAGCATGGGTTTGCAGGCGACGAAGACGCCCTGCTGATCTCGACGCATGAAGAAAATCGCTGGCCCTTTACCGGTCTGCTGGACGACACCGGAGGCGGAAACTGCTTCAATCTGCCCGTTCCGCGCGGTTTCAACGATACGGAAATGCAGGCGGTGACGGGTGGCCTGATCGCGCCCCGTACCGCCGCCTTCGCGCCCGAGGTGATCATCTTGCAATGTGGGGCCGACGCGTTGACCGAAGATCCCCTTTCACGACTGGCGCTGTCAAACAATGCCCATATCGCCGTGCTTCAAGCCCTCTTGCCGCTTGCGCCCCGCTTTCTGCTTCTGGGCGGCGGCGGCTACAATCCATGGTCGGTTGGGCGCTGCTGGTCGGCGCTCTGGGCCACGCTGGCAGGGCATGAGATTCCCGACATCCTGCCCCCGGACGCGCAAGAGATCCTGCGTGCGCTTTCATGGAACGGCGGCCACCGCCCCCCGCCTGATCCGTCCCTTCTGACCACCCTGCGCGACAAACCGCGTCCCGGCCCCGTGCGCCCCGAAATCCGCAACCGCCTCGCAACGCTTGCCCGCCGCTAGGCCAGCGCGGAAACTCCCACCATTGATTTCTTCAAACACCTTTGCCGCCGATACCAAACGCCGGCGACAAGGATTGGGCCGCGCCACGCGGCGCATCATCCCGCACCCGCGTCTCGGCCATCAGCTCATCGCGGTCCGCCAAGCTGACCACCGCGTTCACCCGCCCGTTTGCCGCGAAATGCGTGCCAGATGCGCCGTGATCATTTCAGCAAGTGCGTGCCCCCCGATCCGTCGCTTGACACGCGGCCCGCATGCGATATCCAAGGGGGGCCTTCGGTTCCGGGTTCGCGCCCGGATGAAAATGGAACGCGGTGCGGGGCGCAAAGCCCCAATTCCGCGGCTGCCCCCGCAACTGTAAGCGGCGAGTGACGGTGGACAATGCCACTGGTGCCCAAGGATGCACCGGGAAGGCCCGCCCGAGCGATGACCCGCAAGCCAGGAGACCTGCCGAGGAGATCACCCTTACCGGGGCGCGGGGCGCGCCGCGGCAGGCGGTCCTTCCGCCAGAGGTGACGAACTCACCGTCTGCGGGGGGGGCGTCTTTGGCCTTCTTCCCCAAGACCAGTCGCAATCGCAACGGCGTGTCCGTTGCACCACATCGGGGTCCAAGGCCATGCAACGGCTTGCTCTTTCCATTTTCGTAACGGGGCTGTCCGCAGCCCTTCCGGCATCTGCGCAAGATTTTGTGCTGGATGATATCATCATCTCTGCCAACCGTGCGGCCACGACTGCCAGCCGCACGGGCGTATCAGTATCGACCGTTTCGGCCGAAGACCTTGCACGTAGCCGCGCGCCGACGGTCGCCGCCTATCTGGCCACGCTGCCGGGCGTTTCGCTGTCCTCGCAAGGGCCATTTGGCAATACCGGCAACTTGCGCATTCGCGGTGCGGACGGCCGCTATCTGGCGGTGTATGTTGACGGGATCCGCGTGTCAGACCCCTCGGGCACGACCGTCAGTTTTGATTTCGGCAGCCTGATGACATCAGACATCGGACGAATCGAGGTTTTGCGCGGTTCGCAATCTGCGCTTTGGGGCGGCTCGGCGGTCGGTGGCGTGATCAACATCACCACCACGGCTGCCGCCGAGGAGGGCATCCACCAGACCGCGTCGGCCGAGGCCGGCAGCTTTGGCACCGCGCGCCTTGCCTATGCGATCACCCAAAAGGACGCGCGCGGCGAAATCGCCTTTTCCGCCACCCATCTGCGCACCGAAGGCTATTCCGCCTTTGCCGGGGGAACCGAAAGTGACGGCGCCATCGCCAGCCGCTTGTCGTTTTCCGCCCGCTATGCGCTCAGCGATGCGCTGACGCTGGGGGGTGCACTATTCGTACAGCAGACCGATCAGGAATATGATGGCTATGTCGCCTTCAGTCTGGCCGATGTCGACAACAGCCAGTCCCGGCGCGAAGCAGGCGCGCGGGTCTTTGCCGAGCTTGGCACCGGCGCAACAGATCACTTGTTTGAGGTGTCGCTGTTCGATGTGAACCGCAGTTATGACCAGTCCGGTGACAGCAGCAGCTTCAGGGGCCAGCGGCTGACCTTTGGCTATCAGGGCACCACGCAGGTGTCAGACAGCCTTGGTCTTGTCTACGGACTTGACTGGAACCGTGAGCAGGCGCGCTATTCCAACCTGCCTGCGGGCGTAGCCGATACGCGGACGTTTGGCGCCTTTGGTCAGGTGCTTTGGGCGCCGACCGACAGCCTCGACGTGGCGGCCACGCTGCGTCAGGACCGCAATTCAGGCTTTGGCACCTTTACCACCGGACGTCTGGCGCTGGCGTGGCGCCCGACCGAGGGCACGACCATCCGCGCGGCCTATGCCACCGGTTTTCGCGCGCCGTCAGTGGACGAACGTTTTGGTGATTACCCGGGCGCGTTCCCTTTTGTCGGCAACCCGGCCCTCGCCCCCGAGGAAAGCGTCAGCTATGAGTTGGGCGTGGAACACGCCTATGCGGGCGGCGCCACGGTCTCGGCAACCTTTTTTCACCTTGGGATCGACAATCTGATCACCTATCAATTCGGCTTCCCCTCGACCCTCGCCAACGTCCCCGGAGAAAGCACGCGCAAGGGGCTGGAACTGGCGGCAGGTCTGCCTTTGGGTGACCGTGGGACGCTCGGCCTCGGCTACACCTACACCGAAGGCACCCGCCCCGATGGCACGCGGCTGGCGCAGGTGCCGCGCCATGATCTGACCCTGTCGTTCGACGCTGATCTGGCAGACAGGCTGTCGGCTGGGGTGCAGATCAAGTATGTGGCTGGGCGGGTCGACAACGACCCCAACACTTTTGCGCTGGGACAGATGCCCGATTACACAGTATTGAACGCGGCCTTTTCCTATGACCTGACCGACAGCGCGCAGGCCTATCTGCGGGTCGAGAATGTGGCAGACACTGTATATCAGACGGTGAACGGCTATGCAGCATCGCGGCGGGCGGTCTATGTCGGCGTCTCTGCGAAGTTCTGATCTTGGAACGCTCGCCCTTGCCCTTTGGGCGGGGGCGGCGCAAGCGGGGCCACCTCAGCGGGTGGTCTCGATGAACCTGTGCACCGATCAGCTGGCAATGCTGCTGGCCGCCCCCGGGCAGTTGGTCAGCGTCAGCCACCTCGCGTCTGATCCCTTGTCCTCGTCGATGGTGGATCAGGCCGCGGCCTATCCTGCCAACCGGGGTGCGGCCGAGCAGGTGTTCCTGATGCGCCCCGATCTGGTGCTGGCGGGCACCTATACGGCGCAAGCCTCGGTCGATTTGCTGCGCGGCCTCGGCGTGACGGTGGTGCAAGTGGCACCTGCAACCTCACTGGCTGATGTAACTGCACAGATGCGGGCGGTAGGGACAGCACTGGGGCGCGAAGCGCAGGCCGAGGCCATGGCGCGGACTTTCGAGGCCGATCTGGCCGCCTTGCCAAAGGTCGCCACGCGGGCAACGGCGGCGATGTATTATCCCAATGGATACACCACGGGAGCAGGCACCCTGGGCAACGAGGTGCTGGAGGTGACGGGCTTTGCCAATATCGGCGCGGCGGCGGGCATGACAGGGGGGGGCATACTGCCGCTTGAGCGTCTGGTGATGGCAGCACCCGATATCATCGTGACGTCAACGCCATACCCCGGCGCATCGCGGTCTGAAGAGATATTGGTGCACCCGGCGCTGGTGGCGGTGCGCGCGGGCGCGGGGCAGGCGCGGGTTACCGATTCCGATTGGGTCTGCGGCACGCCATATCTGATGCGGGCAATCCGGTCGATGGCTGCGGCGCGCGCAGATCTGGGGGCCAGAGCGGGGCCCGGGGTGGAAAAATGAGCCGCGCCCTGTTTCCCGCCATGGGGCTTTTGGTGGCGGCGCTGTTCATGGCCTCGCTGCTGATCGGCCCGGCGGGTCTGGGTTTGGGCCAGTCGTTGCGCGCTCTTTTTGCAGGCGAGGGTGAAGCCGTCGTGCTGGTCATGCGTGACATCCGCCTGCCGCGCGCCATTCTGGGGCTGATGGTGGGGGCGGCGCTGGGCCTGAGCGGGGCGGCAATGCAGGGGTTCTTGCGCAACCCGTTGGCCGAACCGGGGCTGATCGGGGTGTCGTCCACGGCGGCCCTCGGGGCGGTGCTGGCGTTGCAGACCGGGGCTGCGGCGGCGTTCACGCTGGCCCTGCCAATGGCGGCACTGACGGGTGCGGGGCTGTCGGTTGTGCTGATCGTGATGCTTGCGGGCCCGCGTGGCGGGGCGCTGGCACTGATCCTAGCGGGCATTGCGATTTCGGCGCTGTCGGGGGCGGCGACCTCGCTGGTGCTGAACCTGTCCCCAAACCCGTTTGCGGCGATGGAGATCGTCTTTTGGATGATGGGCAGCCTCGCTGACCGGTCCATGGTGCATGTCTGGCTGTCGGTGCCGCTGATGCTGGCGGGGATGGCGCTGCTGATGACCACAGGGCGGGGCCTTGACGCGCTGACGCTGGGCGAGGATGCGGCCCAGAGCATGGGCCTGTCGCTGCGCGGCCTGCGGCTGCGGATCATCACGGGCACGGCGCTGGCCATCGGGGCGGCGGTGGCCGTGGCGGGGGCGGTGGGGTTCGTGGGCCTTGTGGTGCCGCATCTGATGCGGCCCCTTGTGGGCGCGCGCCCCTCGCGTCTGTTACCTGCCTCGGCCCTTGGGGGGGCGGCGATGCTGCTGACCTCGGACATTGCAGTGCGGGTGATTGCGCCCGATACCGACCTGAAGCTTGGGGTGCTGACAGCACTCGTGGGGGCACCTTTCTTCTTGCATCTTATCTGGCGGATGCGGAGGCTGGAGGCATGACCTTGCTGCATCTGGAAAACCTGACCGTCCGGCGCGGGACTTGTCCTGTGGTGGACCATGTCACGCTGGCGGTGCGCGCAGGCGAGTTCGTGGGCCTGCTGGGCCCCAATGGCGCGGGCAAGACCACGCTGTTGCGGGCCGCACTCGGGCTTTTGCCGCATGAGGGGCGGTCGAACCTGTCGGCAATGCCCGCCCCAGCGCGTGCCCGTGCGGTGGCGTTTCTGCCGCAGGGGCGCGAGATCGCCTGGCCTATTCCCGTGGCCGATCTGGTGGGTCTGGCCCAAGGCTCGGCCGCGGCTCAGGCGCGCGCGTTGAACCGGATGGGCCTTGATGCGTACCGCGCCCGTCCCGCCACCGCCCTGTCGGGGGGCGAGCAGGCGCGCGTGCTGATCGCGCGCGCACTTGCGCAAGACACGCCCCTTCTGCTCGCCGATGAACCTGCCGCGGGTCTTGACCCCGAGGCGCAGATCCGCTGCGCGCGGGTTTTTCGTGAACTTGCGGCCGAGGGGCGGGCGGTCATCGCCTCGCTGCATGATCTGGGGCTGGCGGCGCGGCACTGCACCCGGCTGGTGCTGATGGCACAGGGGCGCGTGGTGGCCGATGGCCCGCCGCGCGCGGTGTTGTCCGAGGCGAATCTGGCCGAGGTTTTTGGTGTGCGCGGCTTTCATGCGGAAACGGACATGGGACCGGTGTTCCAGCCCCTCGACGTGATCAGATGATCAGGGTCCGGCTGGCAAGGCCGTGGCTGATCGCGGATCTGGCCGCACCCATGCGCGTGCTCAGTTGGGCGCCGCACGGAGGGGGGTATGTGGTCGCCCGCCGCGTGGTCTGGCGCGAGGTGCGCAACGCCGATCTGCCGATTGATTTTGATGTCGACAGTTGGTTTGCAGCCGAAATGGCACAGCACCCCGGCGCCGTGGGCATGCTGACCTCACGCGATGTCGGCACTTATTCGCAAGCGCGCGCCACGGTCGAAGGGGTCAGCGCGCAGTGCGTGGCCACGGTCGGCCTGACCAATGCCGAGGCGGTGGGCCGCCGACGCGCCTGGGGCCCGGGCGATTTCGGCACTATCAATCTGTGCGTGGCCACCGATGCGGGCCTGACCGAGGCGGCCCAGCTTGAAGTGCTGTCCATCGCTGTGCAGGCGCGCACGGCGGCCGTGGTCGGGGCCGATCTGCACCTGCCCACGGGCGTGGCCACGGGAACAGGCACTGATTGTCTGGCCCTTGCCTGCCTGCCCGGGCTGGTGCGCCATGCGGGCCTGCACACGCCGGTGGGGGAAGCCGTCGGAGCGGTGGTGAAGGCGGCCGTGGTCCAAGGTGCGGCGGCATGGAAGGTTTGGCATGCGGGTGCCATGGCGGGAAAGACTTGAGCGGTGGCTGCATTCGTGGTCTTGCCAAAGAAACGGGCGAGACTTGTATCCGGACGGGGGTGGCGGAGGCCGGCCTACGGCTGGCTTTGCAGCGCCACCTCTTGGCGGAGCACGCCGTCCCGCCCGTAGATCAGGATGCGACCGTCCTCGGTCACCACCGCAATCCAGTCCGGCCCCATGGTCACGGCACTGGGGCGCACGCCTTGGGGCAGTTGCAACCCCTCGGGCACCGCAATGGGGGCTGCACTTTTCGGCATCCGGGTGACAAGCAGCCCAACCACGGTTATGACGCCCACAATCATCGTGATCATCAGCACGATCACCAACCATTTCAGCAGCGTCAGGCTGGGCGGCAGCCCCTCGGGCGCGGGAGACTTGTCCATGGCGGAACCCTTTGCAGAAGATGCGCCGGACGATGAGGCGCCCGACCTGTTGACCGTGACCATCGCGGACGGCCCTGTTGACCGGATTGATAAGGCACTGGCCCGCTCGGTGCCAGAGCAAGCGTCGCTGTCGCGCACACGGCTGATGCGGATGATCGGGGCGGGGGCGGTCTGGATCGGGGGGGTGCAGGTGACCGACGTCAAGGCCCGTGTCAGCCCCGGCGATGTGGTGACGCTGGTGCTCGACCCGCCAGAGGTGCTCGAGACGCTGGCCGAGGATATTGCGCTGTCGGTGGTGCATGACGATGCCGATCTGATCGTGATCGACAAGCCGGCGGGGATGGTGGTGCATCCGGCACCGGGCACGCCGCGCGGCACGCTGGTAAACGCGCTCTTGCATCATTGCGGGGATACGCTGTCGGGTATCGGCGGTGCTCGGCGCCCCGGAATCGTGCACCGCATCGACAAGGACACCACGGGCCTTCTGGTGGTCGCGAAGTCCGACCGCGCGCATCACGGACTGGCCGCACAGTTCGAGAAACACACGGTGAACCGGCGCTACCTTGCACTGGTGCATGGCGTGCCCGATGCGGCTGATCCGCGTCTGCGCGGGATCAAGGGTGTTTCGTTCGAGGCGGGCGGCATCATCCGGATCGCCACCCTGCTTGCGCGCCACAAGACCGATCGGCAGCGCCAGGCCGTGGTCTGGCATGATGGCCGCCACGCGGTGACCCGGGTGCGGGTGCTTGAGGCGTTCGCAGATCAGGCGGCGCTGGTCGAATGCTGGCTGGAAACCGGGCGCACCCACCAGATCCGGGTGCACATGGCCTATGCCGGGCACGGACTGCTCGGCGATGACACCTACGGTGGCAAGCGGCGGCTTTCGATCAAGGCTGTGGGCGAAGCGGCGGCGGCCATGGGCAACGGCTTTCCCCGTCAAGCCCTCCACGCGGCAACCTTGGGCTTTGCGCATCCGGTGACGCGCGACCCGATGGAGTTTGCAAGCCCGACCCCGCAGGACATGCAGTCCCTGCTGGATGCGCTGCGTTTGGCCCGCTAGGGCGCGTCGAAGAATCTTTTTTCGCTTGCGATTTCCACAATCGGATAGGGCTTTCTTACGGGAGGGGTCAGACGATGCCGCCCCCGCCGCCGGTCACCGCGGGCCGCACCCCGGCCACGCGCGCGCGGTAGCCGCTGGCACGGTAGGCGGCGACAGGGTCAATGGCGCCCCCCCCCTCCAGCCGCGCCATCGCGAGGATAGGCTCGACATCGGTGCGAAACGCTGTTTTCAGCGCCCCGGTAGCCATCAGCGCGTCATTGGCATCCTGATGCCCGGCCAAGGCTGCGCGGTCGATCAGCAGCGCTTGCGCATAGGCGCGGCGCACCTCGCAGGCCGAAACCATCAGGCTCTCGATGGGATCGGTCACATTGTGGCTTTGATCGAGCATGTGGGCGGGGGCAAAGCCGGGTTTGCCCGACGCTGCGACCAGTTCGTTGAAGACCAGAAACAGCCGGTAGGGATCAATGCTGCCGGTATCCAGATCATCGTCGCCATATTTGCTGTCATTAAAGTGAAACCCGCCCAGCTTGCCCGCATGCACCAGCCGCGCCACGATCATTTCGATGTTTACATTCGGTGCATGGTGGCCCAGATCCACCAGACAAAACGCCTGCGGCCCAAGGGCCTGGGCGATCATCAGGTTGCTGCCCCAGTCCTGCACCACGGTGGAATAGAACGCAGGCTCATACATCTTGTGTTCGGTGAACAGGCGCCAGTCAGGGGGCAGGCCCGCATAGATGGTCGACAGGCTTTCCATATACCGTTCGAATTGACGGCTGAAATCCTGCTGGCCGGGAAAGTTGGTGCCATCACCAACCCACACCGTCAGCGCCTTTGAACCCAGCGCCGCGCCGATTTCGATACATTCAAGGTTATGCGCGATGGCTTGCATCCGCGTGGCAGGGTCGGGGTGGCTGACCGAGCCGTATTTATAGCTTTGGCGCTGCTGGGGTTGGTCCTGAAAGGTGTTCGAGTTCATCGCATCGAACCCAAGGCCCGCCTTTTCGGCAGCGGCCAGCAGGTCCGCCACGGGTGCGCGGTCCCATGGGATGTGCAGACTGACAGTGGGCGTGGCGCGGGTAAGGTGCTGGATTACGCTGCAATCTTCCAGCTTGTCAAAGATATGGCGCGGCTCGCCTGCCCCCGGAAAACGGGCAAAGCGGGTGCCGCCGGTGCCTACGCCCCAGCTTGGGATCGCCACGCCGTAAGCAGCCACGCTGGTCTTGATCGCGTCGATGTTGATGCCGCGACGGGCAAGATGCGCGCCCAGCGCTTCGTAATCCTCGCGCAAGGCTCTCTCGACACGCGCGTTTTCCGCCGCGATCAGGGCGGGGTCGATCAAGGGATGGGTCGCGGTGTCGATCATTGCGTCTACCTCGTAAAGGCCTGAACATTGCCCGCATCGACGTTAAGGATATTCCCCGTCGATTTGGCCGAAAGATCGGAGGCGAAGAAACAGATGCCTTCGGCGATATCCTCGGGCAGAACCGCGCGCTTGAGCAGGCTGCGCTGGCGGTACATCTCCTCCAGCCCGTCCTTGTCGGTCTTGTAGGTGCTGGCGCGCTGATCCAGCCATTCGCCCGACCAGATCTTTGATCCGCGCAAGACGGCATCGGGATTGACGACGTTGACGCGGATGCCACCCTCGGCACCCTCAAGCGCCAGACAGCGCGCAAGGTGAATCTCGGCAGCCTTGGCCGTGCAATAGGCCGCGGCATTGGGGCTGGCGGCAAGGCCGTTCTTCGATGCGACGAACACCACCGATCCGCCCATTCCCTGCGCGCGAAACATGCGGAACGCTTCACGGCTGACAAGGAAATAGCCGGTGGACAGGATGTCCATGTTCTTGTTCCACAGCGCAAGGCTGGTGTCCTCGATGGGTGCCGAACTGGCGATGCCGGCGTTCGAGACTAGGATATCAACCCCGCCGAATTCCACCGCCGTATGGGCAAGCGCCGCAATCACCTGCGCTTCATTCGTCACATCCATCGGAACCGATCGGATCACGTCGCGGCCGAACTGCCCCGCAAGGGCCTGATGCGCGGCGGCGAGGGCGGGCTCGTCAATATCGGCCAGCATCACGCAAGCACCCTCAACCATCAGGCGCGCGGCGGTGGCCGAGCCGATACCGCCCGCCCCCCCGGTGACAAAGGCCACACGCCCCGCAAGCGATCTGGGGCGCGGCATCCGTTGCAGCTTGGCCTCTTCCAACAACCAGTATTCGATGTCGAAGGCCTCTTGCTCGGGCAGTCCGCAGTAGGTGGACACCGCATCGGCGCCGCGCATCACATTGATTGCATTGATATAAAACTCGGCCGAAATGCGCGCGGTGGCGCGGTCGCGGGCAAAAGTGATCATGCCGACGCCGGGGACAAGATAGACCACTGCATTGGGGTCGCGCATGGGCGGGCTGTCGGGGTGCTTGCAGCGGTCATAATAGGCTGTGTAGCCCTCGCGGTAGTGGGCAATCTGGGTGCCAAGCTGTGCCATAGTTGTGTCAAGATCGGGGTGCGCAGGATCTAAATCGATCACAAGCGGACAGATCTTGGTGCGCAGAAAATGGTCGGGGCATGAGGTGCCAAGCGCGGCAAGGGGCCCGAGTTTTGCCGACGTGACGAACGCCAGCACCGTGTCCGAATCGTCGAAGTGACCCACCATCGGGTGCCCGTCGCTGATCATGCCGCGAATGACGGGCATCAGACGGGCGGCGATGGTGCGGCGTTCGGCTTCGGGCAGTGGGGGGTGGACCGGGCCGCCAAAGGCAGGCTTGCCCGCCGTTTCCGCCGCAAACCAGTCCATCGCCTTTTGAACGGTGGCCAGCGTCAGATCGTAACACGCCTGCGCCTCATCGTCCCAGGTGAACAGGCCATGGCTTTCCAGCACCACGCCCTTGGCATCCGGGTTCTTCAGGCAAAAGTCCTCAAGCCACAGGCCAAGTTCAAAGCCCGGGCGCCGCCACGGCAGCCAGCCGATGTCATCTCCAAAGATCAGCGCCGTCAATTCGCGCGAATTGGCAGATGCCGCGATGGCGATGATCGCATCGGGGTGCATGTGATCGACGTGCTTGCGCGGTACATAGGCGTGCAGCGGCGTGTCGATGCTGGCGGCGCGCGGATTGAGGTTGAAAGTGCAATGGGGCAGGTAGGCCACCATCTCATCCTCGAACGAAAGCCCCCGGTAAAGGCCCTTCAGCGCGCGCAGCTTGTTCATGTAAAGCGTGGAAAATCCGTCGATCATCATCGAGCCCACGTCGCCGCCCGACCCTTTTACCCATAGCACCTCAACCATCTCGCCGGTCAGTGGGTCGCGCTCGTCTACCTTGGCCGAGGTGTTGCCGCCGCCGTAATTGGTGATCCGCTTGTCCGAACCCAGCAGGTTTGAGCGATACAACAACTTTTGTGATTCGGTCATGTCCCCGGCGCGAGTGTCATCCCACAGGTTTTCCAATCGGTTAGCCGGCGCGTTGGTCATGCTGTCCTCCTGTAAGTGCTGTGGCAAAATGAGCCCAAACCATCCGCCAAGTCAATCATAAAGCCGCAACTTCGATCATGCTGCACCTGCAAAACGATTGTCGTGATTGAAATTGATTGACAATGATTGGTTCGGATGGAAGCGTATGGGGTGTGGAGGACTGCAATGCACGAAAGCGAGCGTCACCGGCTTATACTGTCTGCGGTACAGGACCGGCCCATGGCGACGGTGCCTGATCTGGTCACGCTGACCGGCGTGTCCGAGGCCACGATTCGCCGCGATATCGCGACGCTGCATGTCCAGAAAAAGCTGCGCCGCGTTCGGGGCGGGGCAGAATCGGTCGCACCCCCGCAGTTCGTGGGCCTCGCAGGACGCCCCTTCAGCGTGAATGAGACGATCCGTATTGCCCAAAAGCGCGCGATTGCGCGGTCTGCGGTGGATCTGTGCGAAGACGGAGAGGCGATCATCATCAATGGCGGCACAACCACCTTTCAGATGGTACACCCCTTGTCCGCCAAGCGGCTGCAGGTGTTTACCAACAGCTTTCCGATCGCCGAACACCTGCTGAAGCATTCCAAGAATACGGTGCTGTTGCCCGGCGGTGCCATCTACCGCGAGCAAAACATCATCCTGTCGCCGTTTGACGACGACGGCAGCCGCCATTTCTATGCGCGGCGGATGTTCATGGGGTGTCAGGGTCTGGCGGCGCTTGGCCTGATGGAGGGCGACCCGCTGCTGATCCAGGCCGAGCAAAAGCTGATCGGGCAGGCAGACGAGTTGGTGGTGCTGGCCGACAGCACCAAGTTCGGGCGGCGCTCAAGCCTTCTGCTGTGCCCGCTGTCACGGATTCACACCGTCATCACCGATGATGGCATCACCGACCGCGATGCAGCCATGCTGCAGGCGGCAGACATCCGGCTGATCGTGGCAAAGACCGCGACAGCCGAACGGAAAGACACCGTCCAGCACGGCTGAGGCGGCACATCGCTCATAAGGGAGGAACGACATGAGCATCTGGAAGAAAGCATTGGCGACCGTCGCCGTGGTTGCGCTGACCACGACGGGGGCCTACGCACAAGAAAAGACCCGCATAGCCATCCTGGTCAAGGCGCTGGGCATCGGGTTCTTCGAGGCCGCAAACAAGGGCGCGCAAGAGGCAGCCGCGGAATTGGGCGATGTAGAAATCATCTACACCGGTCCGACCGACACCACCGCCGAGGGTCAGATCGAGGTGATCAACAGCCTGATCGCCCAAGGTGTTGATGCGATTGCAATTTCGGCAAATGATCCCGATGCTGTCGTGCCTGCGCTGGAAAAAGCGATGCAGCGCGGCATCACGGTCATCTCGTGGGACAGCGGCGTGGCCCCTGCGGGCCGCCAGATGCACCTGAACCCGTCCTCATCGGCGCTGATCGGCAACACGATCATCAAACTGGCAGCTGATCACATGCCGGACGGTGGCGATGTGGCGATATTGTCTGCAACCTCAACCTCGACCAATCAGAATATCTGGATTGATGAGGCGACAAAGGTGCTGCCAAACTATCCGGGCATCAATCTGGTGGCCACGGTTTATGGCGACGATCTTGCTGACAAATCCTACCGTGAGGCACAAGGCCTGATGGCCACCTATCCTGACCTCAAGGCGATCATTGCGCCGACGACGGTGGGTATTCTGGCAGCATCCCAGGCGGTGACGGACGCGGGCAAGATCGGGTCAGTCAATGTGACGGGTCTGGGCTTGCCGTCCGAAATGGCCGCCGCTGTCGCGTCCGGGGCCACGATAAGCTTTGCGATCTGGAACCCTATTGATCTGGGATATGCCGCAACCATGCTGGCCTATAACATCAACAAGGGTGCCGAGGCCAAACCCGGCGCCGGGATTGGCATGGGCCGCATCGGCACAGCCACGTTGGACGACAACAATGAGGCCGCCATGTCGGACCCGTTTACGTACGACAAATCGAACATCGAAGAATTCAAGTCGATTTTCTGATGTGATTGCCCGGCGGGGACACCCCCCCGCCGGGCGCTTTTGTCTTTCCCAGGAATTCCCCCATGCACCCCGTATTGTCGCTGCGCGGCATTTCCAAGTCATTCCCGGGGGTCAAGGCCCTTTCGGACGTGCAACTTGACCTTTACCCAGGCCAGGTGACGGCCTTGATTGGTGAGAATGGCGCGGGAAAATCGACCATCGTCAAGGTGTTGACGGGCATCTACCAACCTGATGCGGGCCAGATTCTGCTGGGCGGCGCGCCGGTGCAATTTGCCAGTGCGGATGCGGCGGCAGGGGCCGGAGTGACGGCGATCCATCAGGAAACCGTCCTTTTCGATGATCTGAGCGTGGCCGAAAACATCTGGCTGGGCCATGCGCCGCGCGGGCGTTTTGGCCTGATCGACCGGGCCGCGATGCGGGCGGGGGCGGTTCGTCTGCTGGACAGCATCGGGTCCACCCTGAACCCCGATCAGCGCTTGCGCAATCTTGGCATCGCACAGCGTCACATGGTGGCCATCGCACGGGCGCTGTCGGTCGAGGCGCGGGTGGTGATCATGGACGAACCGACGGCTGCACTCAGCCACAAGGAAATCCACGAGCTTTATGCCCTGATCGAGACGTTGAAGGCGCAAGGCAAGGCGATCTTGTTCATCAGCCACAAGTTCGACGAGATCTTTCGCATCGCCGACCGCTACACCGTATTTCGAGATGGTGCCTTTGTGGGCCAGGGCCGCGTGGCCGAAGCGACCGAAGGTCAGCTTGTGCAGCTGATGGTCGGCCGCAGTGTGGATCAGATCTTTCCCGAACGCGTCCATTCCGTGGGCGAGCCGGTTCTGACAGTCGCCGGCTACAGCCATCCGACCGAGTTTGCGGACATCAGCTTCACCTTGCATCGCGGCGAAATCCTCGGGTTCTACGGCCTTGTCGGCGCTGGCCGGTCCGAAGTGATGCAGGCCCTGTTCGGCATCACCCAGCCATCGCGCGGCGCGTGCCGGATTGACGGCGAGGTGCGGGTTCTGCGCTCGACCGCCGACGCGATAGCGGCAGGCATCGTCTACGTGCCCGAGGACCGTGGCCGTCAGGGGGCGGTCAAGGGCATGGCGGTGTTTCAGAACGTGACGCTGCCCAGCCTTGCGCGCACCAGCCGGGCGGGATTTCTGCGCATGGCTGAGGAACTGGCGCTGACCCGCGCCTACACCGGGCGGCTGGATCTGCGGGCGGCCAGCCTCGATCAGGATGTGGGCCTGTTGTCAGGCGGCAACCAGCAAAAGGTGGTGATCGCCAAATGGCTGGCGACCCGTCCTCGCGTGATCATTCTGGACGAGCCGACCAAGGGCATCGACATCGGGTCCAAGGCTGCTGTGCATGCGTTCATGGCTGATCTCGCAGCCGAGGGTCTGGCGGTGATCATGGTCAGTTCGGAACTGCCCGAGGTGTTGGGCATGTCCGACCGTGTGATCGTGATGCGCGAAGGGCGGATCGTGGCCGAGGTGTCGGGGGAGGCGATGACACCCGAGACGCTGGTGCGCGCCGCCGCCGGCATCGCCGAGGCCGCATGATGGCCGGGTACCTATTTTTGAACAAGAATCGCTCAGATATCGGAAAAAGCGCCTGCGCGCACAACTTCAGGGGTGGCGCGGCATGATGCGCGTTTTCAAACAGCGCGAAACGCTGCTGGCGCTTGCCATCGTCTTGATGACACTCGGCATCGCCGGCCGGTTTCCGGGCTTTGTGGCGCCGAATAACCTTGCCAATGTGTTTAACGATACGGCGCCGCTCATGATCCTTGTCATCGGTCAGATGATCGTGATCCTGACCAAGTGCATCGACCTGAGCATGGCCGCAACGCTGGCCCTGTGTGGCATGGTGGCGGCGCTTTTGAACGGGGCGGGGGTGCCCCTTGCCCTGATCCTGGCAGCGGCGGTGGCGCTGGGAGCGGCCTTGGGCGCGATCAACGGGCTTTTGGTGTGGAAGGTCGGCATCCCGTCCATCGTGGTGACTCTGGGCACGATGACGATTTACCG
Organism: Rhodobacterales bacterium; assembly: GCA_038205925.1. Taxonomy (GTDB): domain Bacteria; phylum Pseudomonadota; class Alphaproteobacteria; order Rhodobacterales; family Rhodobacteraceae; genus Pseudotabrizicola. The sequence goes on from JBBRBJ010000007.1 coordinate 36,192, forward strand.
CGGCACCGTGTTCCTTCTGACCAACGGCAAGTGGATCAACGCGCATGAGATGACGCCCGCCTTCAAGGCGCTGCCGCGTGGGGTGATCCTTGGCCTGCCGGTGATGAGTTGGATCGCCCTTGCGCTGATTGGCGCCTTTGCGGTGGTCCTGACGCGCACGCCCCTGGGTCGGGCCTTCTATGCGGTGGGGGGCAATCCGCATGCGGCCGTGTATGCCGGGCTGGACGTGGGCCGCACGCAAGCGGCGGCCTTTGTGATCTCTGGCGCGCTGGCGGGGTTGGTGGGCTATCTTTGGGTGGCGCGGTATGCGGTGGCCTATGTCGATATCGCCGGCGGGTTCGAGCTGGATGTAGTGGCCGCCTGCGTGATCGGCGGTATCTCGATTGCGGGTGGGGCGGGAACTGTTGTCGGCGCCGTCCTGGGCGCGCTGTTTCTGGGCGTCATCAAGAACGCGCTGCCGGTGATCGGCATCTCACCCTTCTGGCAGATGGCGATTTCGGGCAGCGCCATCCTGCTTGCGGTGGCCTTCAACGCGGGGCGGGGCCGCGCGGCAGGCCGCCTGATCCTGCGCGAGGAACAGAGGACATGAGCCGCGAAATTCCTGATCGCCTGCAATCGCGTATGGCCCGCGTATGGCGCAGTTGGGAGGCGTTGCTGCTGGCGGTGTTCATCGTGGTGTTCATCGCCAATTCGTTTGCCTCGCCCTATTTCCTGAACGCATGGAACCTCAGCGATGCCACCTTCAACTTCACCGAAAAGGCGCTGATCGCCTTTGCCATGGCGATGCTGATCGTCGCGGGCGAGATTGATCTGTCGGTCGCCTCGATCATCGCCCTTGCGTCAACCGCAATGGGGCTGGTGATGATGGCGGGTTTCGGCACGCCGGTAATCGTGGCTGCGGGGCTGGCGACCGGGCTGGTCTGCGGGGCCGTCAATGGCGCACTGGTGGCGGGGCTGGGTCTGCCGTCAATCGTGGTGACCATCGGCACGATGAGTTTGTTTCGTGGCATCAGCTTCATCGTTCTGGGCGACAAGGCCTTCAACGGCTATCCGGCGGATTTTGCCTATTTTGGGCAGGGATATGTCTTTTGGGTGATCAGCTTCGAACTGGCGCTCTTTGCCGTTTGTGCGCTTGGCTACACACTGCTGTTGCACCGGACCAGCTTTGGCCGCACCGTCTTTGCCATCGGCAACAACCCCACGGCGGCGCTTTTTTCAGGGATCCGCGTAGCGCGCGTGCGGTTCATCCTGTTCTTGTTGACAGGCGTGATGAGCGGCCTTGCGGCCGTGTGTCTGACCTCGCGCCTCGGCTCGACCCGCCCTTCGATTGCCACGGGATGGGAGCTGGATGTGGTGACGATGGTGGTGCTGGGCGGTGTGAACATTCTGGGCGGCGCAGGGTCGATCCTGGGCGTGGTGCTGGCCGCGTTCATCATGGGGCTTGTCACCTTCGGCTTTGGGCTTTTGAATGTGCCGGGCATCGTGATGAGCATTTTCATGGGTCTGCTGTTGATCGGGGTGATCGCCTTGCCCCGCCTGGTGCGGGGCCGCGCGAAAGGAAGATGATGGAGACCTATGCCTTCCGGATGCGTCTGAACGCAGGCATGCAGGCGGAATATACCCGCCGCCACGATGCCATCTGGCCCGAGTTGGTGGACCTGTTGCATCAGGCGGGCATCAGCGACTACTCCATCTTTCTCGACCCCGAAACCTGCATCCTGTTCGGCGTCCTGAAACGGCGCGCGGGGCACGGAATGGATGATCTGCCGGGATCGCCGCTGATGCGGCGCTGGTGGGCACACATGGCCGACATCATGGAGGTGGCCCCCGACAACGCCCCTGTTGCGACACCGCTTATCCCTGTCTTTCACATGCCATGACCGCAGCCGTTGCCCCAAAGACCGGGCATGTCGCCGTGCTGGATATCGGCAAGACCAACGTCAAACTGGCGCTGGTCGATGTGGCGGCAGGGGCCGAGGTGGCCGTTCTGACCCGCCCGAACCGGGTGCAGCCGGGGCCGCCCTATCCGCACTATGATGTCGACGGAATATGGGACTTTTTCCTGACCGGGCTGCGCGATCTGCACGGCGCGCACAGGGTGGATGCGATTTCCGTGACCACGCATGGCGCCTCGGCGGCGCTTCTTGGCCCGGATGGCGGGCTTGCTGCCCCGGTGCTGGACTATGAACATCCGGGCCCTGATGATCTTGCCGCCGCCTATGACCGGCTGCGCCCGGATTTCGCGCAGACCGGGTCGGCGCGGATGCGGGCGGGGCTGAACGTGGGGGCGCAGGTGCATTGGCAACTGGCGCGCGATCCGGGGCTGCGCGACCGTGTGGCGCATGTCACCTCATATCCGGGGTATTTCGTCGCGCGCCTGACAGGGCGGGTGGGGTATGATCTGACGTCGCTGGGGTGCCATACCGATCTGTGGAACCCCTGGGAGGGACGGTTTTCGCCGCTGGTTGATGCGTTGGGGCTGACAGGCAGAATGGCGCCGCCGGTGCGGTCCGCTGATGTGGCGGGTGCGGTTCTTGCGGTCCTTGCAGGCGCGACGGGGCTTGCGTCTGATACTGTCGTGACGTCGGGCATTCATGACAGCAACGCCTCGCTTTACCCGCATCTTCTGACCCGCACGGGGGCGTTTTCGGTGGTGTCCACCGGCACTTGGGTGGTGTGCATGGCGGTGGGTGGCGGGCAGGTGCGCCTTGACCCTGCGCGTGACACGCTCGTGAACGTGAATGCGCTTGGGGCGCCCACGCCCTCGGCCAAGTTCATGGGGGGGCGCGCCTATGAGACGCTGATGGCGGGCCACGCGGTTGAATGGACGAATGCAGATGTGGCAGAGGTTCTGGCCCGGGGCGTGATGTATCTGCCTGAGGTCCATCCGGGCAGTGGCCCCTGGCCTGACCGCGTGGGGGGATGGGTGGGATCTGAGCCTGCGGGGGGCAAGCGCGCCGTGGCCGTGGGCCAGTATCTGGCGATGATGACGGCGACTTGCCTGGACCTGATTGGCGCCGATGGCCCGACGGTGGTGGAAGGCCCGTTTGCGCGCAACGATGCCTATATGGCGATGCTCGCTTCGGCCACCCGTCGGGTGGCTGAGGCCTCGGCCTCAAAAACCGGGACGGCGATTGGTGCTGCCCTGCTGGCCGCCCCCGGTGCCGCAGGGCGTGCCGTCACGCGGGCATTCGCGCCAGATCCGGTCTTGGCCGAACATTTCCGGCGGTGGCAGGCTGCGGTCAACTGACACCTCTGCGTGAGGCGGGTGACACAGACCTTACCCCGCACACAGTATTTCTTTATTCAGAACAAGCCGCCAAAAGGTGTGTTCCGCCCTTGTGAAGGGGCTACGGCAGCCATACATAGGCGCGCTTCGGGGGCTGATGGCACCGAAAACAGATAAGGGGGCAACGAGATGAGCACCTATACCAATCTACCCGCACCCAGCCCGGAACAGGGGCTGAACCGCTACATGCAGGAAATCCGCAAGTTCCCCCTGCTGGAGCCGGAAGAGGAATACATGCTGGCCAAGGCCTGGGTTGACCGTCAGGACAGCCCCTCGGCGCACCGCCTTGTCACCAGCCACCTGCGGCTGGCCGCCAAGATCGCCATGGGCTATCGCGGCTATGGCTTGCCACAGGCCGAGGTGATTTCCGAGGCGAACGTGGGCCTTATGCAGGCGGTCAAGCGGTTTGACCCCGAGAAGGGGTTCCGTCTGGCGACCTATGCGATGTGGTGGATCCGGGCCAGCATTCAGGAATACATCCTGCGGTCGTGGTCTTTGGTAAAGCTGGGCACCACCAGCGCCCAGAAAAAGCTGTTTTTCAATCTGCGCAAGGCCAAGGCCAAGGTCGGCGCGCTGGAAGAGGGGGATCTGCGGCCTGAAAACGTGGCGCAGATTGCCAAGGATCTGTCGGTGACGGAAGCCGAAGTCATCTCGATGAACCGGCGCCTTGCGGGGTCGGACGCGTCGTTGAACGCGACCGTGGGCTCCGAAGATGGCGGCAGCCAGTGGCAGGACTGGCTTGAAGATGAGGACAGCGATCAGGCCGCCGCCTACGCCGAGCAGGATGAGATGTCGATCCGCCGCACGTTGCTGGTCAAGGCGATGGCGGTGTTGAATGAGCGCGAGCGTGACATCCTGATGCAGCGCCGTCTGGCGGAGACACCGGTGACGCTTGAAGAATTGTCCGAAAGCTATGGCGTCAGCCGCGAGCGTATCCGCCAGATCGAAGTGCGGGCGTTCGAAAAGCTGCAAGACAAGATGCGCGAACTGGCCAAGGGCAAGGGCATGGAGGTGCCTGCCTGACGGGCGGACGCCAACCGCAGATCCGGCGCGGGGCTGTCCGCGCCCTTCGCGACAATGCTGCGCGCCGTTTCCGGTTGCCCGGCGCGGTGCATCCGGTTACCACGCGGTCTGGTGCCGCAGGCTGCCCGTTGCCACCCTGACCGGCCCCAAAGGCAAAGGATCCGACCAACCATGACCATGCTGGGCACATTCATCAAACCGATGCACCCCGAGGGCTACAAGTTCGTGGGCATCTTTGCCGCGATCACGCTGGTCCTGTTTCTGATCTGGGAGCCTTTGGGCTGGATCGGGGTGGGCCTGACCGTCTGGTGTTACTACTTCTTCCGCGACCCCAAGCGCGTGGTGCCGCAAGGTGCCGGCCTGATCGTGTCGCCCGCAGATGGCGTGATCTCGTTGATCGAGCGGGCCGTCCCCCCGGCCGAGCTTGGCATGGGAACCGAGGCGCTGCTGCGTGTGTCGGTGTTCATGAACGTGTTCAACTGCCATGTGAACCGCGCGCCCGTTCAGGGCACGGTGGGGGCCATGTCCTATCGTCCGGGCAAGTTCTTCAATGCCTCTCTCGACAAGGCCAGTTCCGATAATGAGCGCAATTCGCTGCGTCTCGATCTGGCCGACGGGCGCCAGATTGCGGTGGTGCAGATCGCAGGTCTGGTGGCGCGGCGCATCATGTGGTGGGTGGACGAAGGTCAGGGCCTGCGCACGGGCGAGCGGTTCGGCCTGATCCGCTTTGGCAGCCGGGTGGATGTATATCTGCCCGAAGGTGTGACGCCGCAGGTTGCACTGGGACAGAACATGGTGGCAGGCGAAACGGTCATGGCTGTTCTGGGGCGTGATCTGCCCGCCACGGTGGGCCGCATCGAATGACAGAAACCCCGTCCGCCCCTGATCATCCGCCAGATCCTGCGACGGACCCCGCGCCTGCGCCTTTGACGTCGCGCAGACGCATGCATATCCTGCAATTGCTGCCGAACCTGATCTCTATTCTTGCGCTGTGCGCGGGGCTGACCGCAATCCGGATGGCCGTCGAAGGGCGGTTTGGCTGGGCGGTGGCGTTGATCGGGCTTGCAGCGGCGCTGGACGGGATCGACGGGCGGCTTGCGCGGATGCTGAAATCCGAAAGCGAGATCGGGGCGGAACTCGACAGCCTGTGTGATCTGGTCAACTTCGGCGTTACTCCGGCGTTGGTGCTGTATTTCTGGGGGCTGCGGATGGACACCTCGCTGGGGTGGATAGCCGTCCTGATCTATGCGGTGTGCTGCATGCTGCGTCTGGCGCGCTTCAACGTCGGCAACCGCATGCCCGAGGGTGAGGGCAAGCCCAAGGGCTTTGTCGGGGTGCCCGCCCCTGCGGGCGCGATGCTGGCGCTGGGGCCGATGTATCTGGCCTTCACGCTGGATGCGGCCGTGCCCCACGCGCCATGGGCCGTGGCGCTGTGGATGGTGTTCGTGGGTGCGCTGATGATCAGCCGGATGCCGACCCCGTCGTTCAAGGGCGTGCGCATCTATACGGAAAACGCGCGGTTCATCCTTGTCGGTTCGGTCGCACTGGTGGCGGCGCTGCTGACCTATCCGTGGGTCACACTGTTGTTGATGGACATCGTGTATCTGGGAAGCATCGTGATATTGTGGCGCAAAAGCGCGCGGTCGCTGCGCAGCGTGGTCTGAAGGGGCCACGGCGGGTGGCGGCCCCGCAGAACCGGGAACGCCGTAGGGATTTGCGAAACTGTGCCATACCCGGTGGCAAGAAAGCTTTGTGAACGCCCCTTTCCCTGAGCAAAGCCCCGCGCTAGCGTGTCACCTGAAATCAGACAAAGGGGGGGGCGTCATGGCCGCAGTAAAATGGGGTATTCTGGGGGCCGCGAATTTTGCGCGCGAACACATGGGCCCGGCCATACACGCGGCCCATGGCGCCGAATTGGTGGCGCTGGCCACATCCGACCCGGCCAAGGCCGCGGGGTTTCAGGCCTTTGCCCCCGGCATTCGCGTGCATGCAGGCTATGAGGCGCTGCTGGCCGACCCCGAGGTCGAGGTTGTCTATATTCCGCTGCCCAATCACCTGCATGTCGACTGGGCGCTGAAGGTGCTGGCGGCGGGCAAGCATGTGCTGGTCGAAAAGCCCATCGCGATGCACGCGGACGAGATCGACCAGATCATCGCGGCCCGTGATGCGACCGGCCTTCTGGCGGCCGAGGCCTACATGATCGTCCACCACCCGCAATGGCAGCGCGCCCGTGACTGGGTGGCATCGGGCGAAATAGGCACCCTGCGGCACGTCGATGCCGCGTTCTCGTTCAACAATCCCGATGCAAACAACATCCGCAACCGCCCCGAGACGGGAGGCGGATCCTTGCGCGACATTGGTGTTTACACCTTTGGCTCGTGCCGCTTTGTCACCGGGGCCGAACCCGTCGACGTGACATCGCGCATCATCCGTGACCGCGGGGTCGAGGTGTTCGCCCAGGTCGCCGCCACGATGGAGAACCCAAACGGACGCTTCACCTATGGATCGACCACGTCGATGCGCATGTACAACCGGCAGGTGGTCACCTTTCAGGGCGACCGCGGCATGATCAGGCTGGAGGGCGGACCGTTCAACGCCAACGTCAACGATCTGGCCGAGGTCGAGTTGCACCAGAACGGCAACAGCGTGATCACCGAGCGTTTTCCCACTGCGAACCATTATGTCCTGCAGGTTCAGGCTTTCAGCCGTGCCGTGCGCGACGGTGGCGCCTATTTTCCGACGCTTGAATTTGTGCGCGGCACACAAGCGATGATGGATATGGCCTACGCCGAAGCAGTCGAGCTTGTGATCTGACGGCGCGCCCGTCATGTCGGCGCCAAGTTTTCTTGGCTTTGATCTGTCACGTGCCCAAGGCGCCGTTTTGACGGTGCCTTGGGTTGCGCTGTTTCCGGATGTCCCGGTCTAGTCCTCCATCGCCTCCAACTCGTCGATAAAGCCCGCGATCATATTCAGACCCTGATCCCAGAATTTCGGATCGGACGCATCAAGGCCAAAGGGGGCCAGCAACGCCTTGTGGTGCTTGGACCCGCCGGCCTTCAGCATGTCGAAATACTTGGTTTGAAAATCCGGCAAGCCCCCTTCGTAGGCCGCATAAAGCGCATTCACCAGACCATCACCAAAGGCATACGCATAGACGTAGAATGGCGAATGGACGAAGTGCGGGATATAGGCCCAGAAGGTTTCATACCCGTCCATGAAATCGAACACGTCACCCAGCGACTGTGCCTGAACGCTCATCCAAAGGGCGTTGATGTCGTCGGGGGTCAGCTCGCCCTCGGCGCGGGCGGCGTGCAGCTTGCATTCGAAATCGTAGAACGCGATCTGGCGCACGACCGTGTTGATCATGTCCTCGACCTTGCCCGCAAGCAGGGTCTTGCGCTCGGCCTTGGTCTGCGCACCCTCCAGCAGCGCGCGGAAGGTCAGCATTTCGCCGAACACGGATGCCGTTTCGGCCAGCGTCAGCGGGGTCGACGACAGCAGTTCCCCCTGACCCGCTGCCAGAACCTGATGCACACCGTGCCCCAACTCATGCGCCAGCGTCATCACGTCGCGCGGTTTGCCGAGGTAGTTGAGCATGACGTACGGGTGCACAGTGGTGACAGTGGGGTGCGCAAAGGCCCCTGGCGCCTTGCCCGGCTTTACGCCCGCGTCAATCCAGCCTTTTTCAAAAAACGGCTTGGCCAGTTCGGCCATTTCGGGCGCAAAGGCGCCGTAGGCATCCAGCACCGTCTGCGTCGCCTGATCCCAACCCACGGTGCGGGGGGGCTCGATCGGCAGGGGCGCGTTGCGATCCCAGACCTGCAGCCTTTCCAGCCCCATCCACTTGGCTTTCAGCCGGTAATAGCGGTGCGACAGTTTGGGATAGGCCGCGACAACCGCATTGCGCAGCGCCTCGACCACCTCGGGCTCGACATGGTTCGACAGGTGCCGCCCGGTCTGCGGGGTCGGCATCTTGCGCCAGCGGTCATGGACCTCTTTTTCCTTGGCGAGTGTGTTGTGTACGCGGGCGAACAACTTGATGTTCTTGTCAAACACCACCGCAAGCGCGCGCGCTGCCGCCTCGCGCCGGGCGCGGTCGGTGTCGGTCAACAGGTTCAGCGTCGCCTCAAGGCTCAGTGCCTCATCCTCGCCCGCCACGTCGAACATCAGGCCGGCCATCGTCTCATCGAACAGCTTGTTCCAGGCCGATGCGCCGACAACAGAGGTGTCGTGCAAGAAACGCTCCATCTCGTCCGACAACTGATAGGGGCGCATCGCCCGCATCCGGTCGAACACCGGGCTGTAGCGGGCAAGTTCCGTGTTGGCGTCCAGAAGGGCCGCCAGATGCGCGTCGTCCAGACGGTTGAATTCCAGGCTGAAGAACACCAGCGGGGTGGTGAAGGTGGTGATCTTGTCCTGCATGTCGGCCATGAACTTGGCGCGGTCACTGTCCATCGTGTTCTGATAATAGCGCAGGCCCGCAAAGGACATGATGCGCCCGGCGACGATGTCGATATTTTCATAGGTCAGCACACAGGCCAAAAGCGCGTCTGCATCCAGATCGGCCAGCTTGTCTTCATACTGCGCCGCGAAATCGGCGCAGGCGGTTTCCAGCCATGCCAGGTCGGCCTTCAGCGCCGGCGCATCGGGGGCGGCATAGAGATCGGTCAGATCCCAGTCGGGCAGCTTGCCAAGCCCGCCCGAGGCGGCATTGGCATCAAAAACGGGGCGGGGCAGGGGCAGGGTCATGGCAACATCCTTGATATTCCGGTTGCCACCCATGTAGGGCGGGCAGGGGCGGGACTGCAACCCACGGGCATTTTCTGGTGGTCAAATATCCGGGGGATCTGCGGGCAAGGCCCCCGTGGCCTGCCGCAAAAGCGCCCGCAGGGTTTCGATCGTGTCGATCTCATCCACCGGTTTGTCATGGCGCCAGCGGATCATGCGCGGAAAGCGCAGCGCGATGCCGGATTTGTGTCGGGTGCTTTCCTGAATGCCCTCGAACGCCAGTTCGAACACCAGTTCGGGGGGCACGCGGCGCACAGGGCCGAAACGTTCCAGCGTGTTTTTCTGCACCCATGACGTGATGCGGGCAAACTCGGCATCCGACAGGCCGGAATAGGCCTTGGCAAAGGGCACAAGATCGTTGCCATCGCGCACGGCAAAGGTAAAATCGGTGAACAGGTTGGCGCGGCGCCCATGGCCTGCCTGCGCATAGAGCATGACGGCATCGACGGTATAGGGGTCTACCTTCCACTTCCACCATGCCCCGCGCTTGCGTCCGCCCTGATAGGCTGCGTCCCGGCGTTTCAGCATCAACCCCTCGGCCAGCCGTGCGCGCGATGTTTCGCGCATGGCCGCCAGGGCGGGCCAGTCCGCCCCGGTCACCTCGGGCGAGATCGACAGCGCCATGCCCGGCGGCAGAGCCGCGATGATCGCCTCAAGCCGGGCCCTGCGGTGCGCCAAAGGGGCCTCGCGCAGGTCAGCGCCGCCATCTTCCAGCAGGTCGTAGGCCAGCATGTGTGCCGGCGCCTCGGACAGCAGTTTCCTTGGCACCGACTTTCGCGCGATCCGCTTTTGCAGAGCGGCAAAGGGCAGCGGCGCGCCGTCGCGAAAGGCAAGTATCTCGCCATCGATGACGGTGCCCCGGGGCAGGTAGTCCGCCAGCGGGGCGAATTCGGGGAAGCGGTCGGTGATCAACTCTTCGCCGCGGCTCCAGATCGCAAAGGCACCGGGGCGCGCGATCAACTGGCCGCGGATACCGTCCCATTTCCATTCGGCCAGCCAGTCCGTTACGGGGCCAAGCGTCTCGGGTGCCGCTTCCAGCGGGCTGGCGAGGGCAAAGGGAAAGGGCCGGGCGGGGTCTGCGCCGCTGCCGCCTTGGGTCAGCGCCGCAAAGGCTGTGGTCGCGGGGTTCCACGCGCCCATCAGGCGGTGGGCGAGGGTGGTTTCCTCTACCCCCGTCGCCTGCGCCAATGCCCGCGTCATCAGCCCTTGGGCCACGCCCATGCGAAAGCCCCCGGTCAAAAGCTTGTTGAACAAGAACCGCGCGTCCGGGCCCAGACCGTCCCACGCGGCCAGAACAAACGCCCGGCGTTCGGCCTCGGGGCGACCTGTCAGCGCGATCAGTGCGCGCACCGTTTCATCAAGCGAGGGATCGCGCGGGCGGTTTGCAGGCGGCAAGAGGCGCGCGATGGTTTCGGCCAGATCGCCCGCGACTGCGTAGCTTTCCTCGAACAGCCACAACGGAATGCCCGCAGCCTCGGCCGCCCATGTGCGCAATTCGGTGGCATTCACCACCCGTTTCGGGCGGCGGCCTGACAGCAGGGCAATGGTCCAGACGCGGTCGGCCTGCGGCGCATCCCCAAAATACGCGGCAAGTGCCGCAGTTTTTGCAGCCGTCTTTGTGGTCGCGTCCAGCGCGTTGAACAGGGCGGCAAATCGGTTCATGGCGCGGATCGCACGGCATGGCGGGGCAGGGGCGCTGTGTGCCCTCCTCTGGCTCGGCCGTGCACCGGCGGGGATGTCTCAGGGAAATTGCGGGTCATGTTGCGGGCAGGGGGTCGGGGGCGGCGGGGTCGTCCGTGTCATCTCCGCCATAGTCGGTGGCGACGATACCGGCCTCATAGCCCTGTTCTTCCAGCCAGCGGCGAAACGGGGTGGTGTAGCCGTGCGTGGCAAAGACGCGGGTGGCGCCCGTGGCCTTGATCGCCGCGTTCAGACCCGGCCAATCGGCATGGTCCGAGATGACAAATCCGGTGCCAAGCGCGCGGCGGCGGCGGATGCCGCGCAGCGCCATCCAGCCCGAAGCGAAGGCCTCGTCCACCGCGCCAAAGCGGGCGGCCCATTTGCTGCCAAGCGCCGAGGGCGGCGCAATGACAATGGCGCCGGGGTGATCCTTGGGGTTGGTCTGGGGGGTCACGCGGATGGTGGGCGGCAGGGCATAGCCTTGCGCGCGCAGGATCTGCGTCGTCTCCTCGACCGCGCCATGGGTCAGGATCGGGCCCGCCTGTGGCAACAGGGTCATCAGGCGCTGCGCCTTGCCCAATCCATACGCCGCAAGTATCGGGGTAATGCCCTGATCGGCACAACGCGCCCACCAGTCGGCGATGCGGGCCGCAATGGCGCTTTGCGGTTCCCATCGGAACAAGGGCAGACCAAAGGTGCATTCGGTGATGAAGCAGTGGCAGTTCACGGGCGCAAAGGCCTCGGACAGCCCGTCACTCTCGACCTTGTAATCGCCCGAGACAACCCAGACCTCGCCCGCGCGCGCGACCCTGATCTGGGCCGAGCCGGGAACGTGGCCAGCGGGATGAAAGCTGACGGTGACGCCGCCGATCCTGCGGGTCTCCCCATAGGCGATGCCATCCGCGACGATGGGACCAAGCCGGTGGCGCATCACGGGCAGGGCCTGATGCGTGGCCAGATAGGCGCCATGGCCGGGGCGGGCATGGTCAGAATGGCCATGGGTGATCAGCGCGCGGTCGACAGGGCGCCACGGGTCGATGTAAAAACCGCCATCGGGGCACAGGATGCCGCGGTCGGTGAAAGTGAGAAGAGGTGCGGTCATGCGGTCTGAGGATAGCACGGGTTGGGCGGTATGAAAGGGCGGGTGCGGGGCGTCGTCGCCCGTAACTCCGGGCCTTCACGCCTGTTGTGACGCGCATGAGGCGGCTTTGGTTCCGCCGAGATGTAAACGGTCCCCTGCCCGTTCCGATCCTGATCTGCCGCTGCGTGAGGTCCGTGGCAACGCCGCCGAGAGGGGGCTCGATGCCCCCCGAGGGGGCACCCGGTCTGCATCGAACGGCGCGCCCAAAACTTGGGCACATCAGCACGCCCATGCGGCGCCATCGGGCATGGGGCTTTCAATCTGCGCAACGTCCTGATTAACTGCGCTTTACCAGACCGGCAAACGGGGGGGGCGGTGGTGACGAGCTATTTCAACGAGATGTATCACGGCGACGGCGTCCGTGTGCCCTACGCCCGGCTTCAGGACTGGATGCAGTCCATGCCCGACGCGTTGCGCCAGATGAAGCAAGCCGAGGCGGAAACCCTGTTTCGTCGCATCGGCATCACCTTTGCGGTCTATGGCGAGGGCGGCGACCCCGACCGCCTTATCCCTTTCGACATGTTCCCCCGCGTCTTTTCGGCGCTGGAATGGGCCCGGCTGGAGCGTGGCATCAAGCAGCGCGCCCGGGCGCTGAATGCGTTTCTGGTCGATGTCTATGGCCGGGGCGAAATCGTGCGGGCGGGCCGCATCCCGGGGCGCCTCGTCTATCAGAACGCCGCCTATGAAAATGCCGTCATCGGCATCGTCCCCCCCAAAGGCGTCTATTCCCACATCGTCGGCATTGATCTGGTGCGCACCGGGCCGGATGACTTTTTCGTGCTGGAGGACAACTGCCGCACCCCCAGCGGTGTGTCCTACATGCTGGAAAACCGCGAGATCATGATGCGGATGTTTCCCGATCTGTTCCGGGGCAACCGGATCGAGCCGGTCGAGCATTACCCCGAGGTGCTGCGCCGCACCCTTGCCAGCGTTGCGCCGCAAAAATGTGGGGGCGAGCCGACGGTGGTCATCCTGACGCCGGGCCCTTTCAATTCGGCCTATTACGAACACTCGTTCCTGGCCGATCTGATGGGTGTGGAACTGGTCGAAGGGCAGGATCTGTTTGTCGAGGGCGAATACCTGTTCATGCGCACGACCGAAGGGCCAAAGCGCGTGGATGTGATCTACCGCCGTATTGATGATGCGTTCATCGATCCCTTGTGCTTTCGTCCCGACAGCATGCTGGGCATACCTGGGCTGATGGATGTCTACCGCTCGGGCGGGGTGGCGATCTGTTCGGCACCCGGCGCCGGTGTCGCTGACGACAAGGCGGTCTACACCTATGTGCCCGAAATGATCCGCTTTTACCTTGGCGAAGAGCCGATCCTGAAGAACGTGCCCACCTGGCAATGTGGCAAATCTGACGATCTGAAATATGTGCTGGAGCATCTGGCCGAACTGGTGGTCAAGGAAGTGCACGGCTCGGGCGGCTACGGCATGCTGGTGGGCCCGAAATCGACGCGAGAACAGGTTGAGAGCTTTCGTGCCCGCATCGTCGCCAACCCCGGCAACTACATCGCCCAACCCACCCTTGCGCTTTCAACCACACCCACCTTTGTCAACGAAGGCATCGCGCCGCGCCATGTGGATTTGCGCCCCTATTGCCTTGTGGGCGAGCGGATCGAACTGGTTCCGGGCGGCCTGACCCGGGTTGCGCTGACCGAAGGCTCGTTGGTCGTGAATTCGTCCCAGGGCGGGGGGGTCAAGGACACATGGGTGTTGGCGGAGTGATGGCATGCTGAGCAGAACCGCCTCCAACCTGTATTGGATGACCCGCTATATGGAGCGGGCCGAGACCACCGCCCGTTTCCTCGAGGTGGGGGCCCGCATCTCGTTGCTGCCCTCCACCTCGGGCTATCGCAGCGAATGGGACAGCTTGCTGCGCGCCAGCGGCACCGGCGACGGGTTCGCCAAGAAATATGGCGACCCGGTGCAGCGCAACATTGAAAGCTATCTGTTCTTTGACCGCGACAACCCGTCGTCGGTGGCCAACTGCATCACGCAGGCGCGTGAGAACGGGCGCATCGTGCGCACCGCGCTGACCAGCCAGGTGTGGGACGCGCTGAACACCGCGTTTCAGGAGATGCGTGAGCTTGAACGTACACCGCGCAGCCAGCTGGAACTGGGCCGCCTGACCGAATGGACCATGCGCCATACGGCCATGCTGCGCGGCGCAATTGACGCCACGCAACTGCGGCGCGATTCGTGGGACTTCATGAACATCGGCTACAATCTGGAACGCGCAGACAACACCGCGCGGCTGCTGGATGTGAAATACTATGTGCTGTTGCCGCGGGTAGAGTACGTGGGCTCGGGCCTCGACAACTATCAATGGACCACGCTGTTGCGCGCCATGTCGTCACACCGGGCGTTTCACTGGGCCTATGGCGGCGAGGTGACGGCCAAGAAGATCGCGCATTTCCTGATCCTGAACCCTCAGTGCCCCCGGTCGCTGATCAACTGTGTCGAATGTCTTGTCTTGCACATGGACCGGCTGAGCCGCGCCTACCAGCGCCGCAACGGCGCGCAGACTGCGGCCCGCAACATGCTGGCAGGGATGGCCGAACAGGGTGTGGACGAGATCTTTGAAGAGGGCCTGCACGAGTTTCTGAGCCGCTTTATCGTCGAGGTGGCAGGCCTCGCCGGGGTTGTGCATGACAGTTATCTGAGTGGGGATGTGCGCTGATGCTGCTGAAGGTTGATCACGTCACCCGGTATTTCTACGACCAGCCCGTCCGCGCAGTGGTGCAAAGCCACCGGCTGCGTCCGTCGGTGTTTGACGGGCAAAAGGTGCTGAACTGGGATGTCTCGGTCAGTGACGGTCTGCGCGGCGGCACTTTTCGCGATGGTGCGGGCGATGTGCTTCAAAGCTGGTCCATTCTGGGCCCGGTAGCCGAGATCACGGTGCATGTGGCGGGTTCGGTCGAGACGACCGATCTTGCGGGTCTGCTGCGCGGCCACCGCGAACTGGCTCCGCCCGAGGCTTATTTGCGCGACACCATGCCCACGCGGGTAGATGCGGCCCTTGCCACGCTGGCGGATGGGCTGGATGTGGTCCAAAACCTGCTGGGTGCCGCGCATACGCTGTCGGAACGGGTGTCCGACGCCATCGTTTACCGGTCGGGCACCACCCATTCGGGCACCACCGCGTCCGAGGCGATGGCACAGGGCGAAGGCGTGTGTCAGGATCAGGCCCATGCCATGATCGCCGTTGCGCGCCACATTGGTGTGCCGGCGCGCTATGTCTCGGGGTATCTGTATGTGTCGGGCGATGTGGTGACCGAAGAGGCAGCCCACGCATGGGCCGAGGTGCACATTGCAGGCCTTGGCTGGGTGGGCTTTGATCCGGCCAACCGCTGCTGCCCGGATGCGCGCTATATTCGCCTCGGATCAGGCCTTGATGCGCAGGACGCTGCCCCGATTCGCGGCACCGCACGCGGGCAGGGGACAGAAAGCCTTGAAGTCAGCGTCGCGGTGACCGAACAGACCGGCCAGCAACAAAGCCAGTCGCAGTAGCTTGCCAGCACCCATTTATGTGCAAGTGCGCGCATTTTCCTTGTTTCTGCCCCCCTCTTGCCACAAGCCACCGTCAGGGTCCTTCCTTGGGCGTTCATGGCGCAGAGGGTAAGGCATGTCTTTGAACTATGACTTCGACATTTTTGATCTGATTCCGCAACAAGCAGGTATCGACGCGGAAGCGTCCGGGTTTCTGGCGCGTCTGGGCCTTGCGCAGGCACGGACCCGCGCCACTACCGGCCCCAACCGCATCGCGTTGTTCCGCGATCAGGAAACCGCCGATGCCCTGCGCGCCGCACCCGCGTCCTTGCGCGACTACTTTCTGGCCGCGGGATTCGGGCTGAACACCTACACCTCGGGTGTCGCGCGCCACCGCTATCCGGCGGCGGATGAGGCGGCCCGGCTTGAGATCATCGAACGGTTGACCGAGCTTGCCCCGTCTTATTTGCTGCCTGCGCCCGGCGACTACCCCGAGGGTGGCCCCGTGTTCAGACTGGGCGCCTTTCTGGCCGATCTTGCCGAGGCCACGCCAGATGTGGCCGGGGCCACCGTCCCCGAGACTTCGGGTGACGATGAGACGCGCCCGCCGCATCCCGATCTGATCCCGCTGGCCGCGCCCACCCCGTCGCGCATGCCGCCGACCTTTTACACAACGCCGCTGCCCGTGCCCGCCACCCGGCGCAAGTTCTGGCAGGGCCGCTTCTTTCTGGCCGCTGTCGGCGTGGGCATAACCGTACTGGTGCTGCAAATTTCGGCATCTTTCGGTGTCGTCAACCTTGCCAGCCTGTAAACCGGGCAATTCGCGGCAAATCGCCCTTTTCAACGGCCCGGCGGACCGCTAGCACTTGGCGCCTGCCCGGGGGATCCGCGAATGACCTATTGTGTCGGCCTGCTTTTGAATGATGGCATGGTGCTGCTGTCTGACACCCGCACCAATGCGGGGTTGGACAACATTTCCACCTATCGCAAGATGTTCCATTTTGAGGCGCCGGGCGAGCGGGTGATCGTCATCCTGACAGCGGGCAGCCTGTCAGTCACGCAGACCACGATCGCACGCCTGCGCGATGCGATCGAGGACGACGCCGCGACGCCGGACACTTCGATCATGCTGGCGCCCACGATGCTCAAAGTAGCCGAGATGGTGGGAAACCAGTTGGCGCATGTGCGGCGCGAGATTGATGAAAAGCTGTCGATGGCACAGGGTGCCAGCGCCGCGCTGATCGTGGCGGGGCAGCGAAAGGGGGGCACAATGCGCATGTTCCTGATCTATCCCGAGGGCAATTTCATCGAGGCGACCGAGGACACACCGTTCTTGCAGATCGGCGAGCACAAATACGGCAAACCGCTGCTGGACAGGGTAATAACGCCCGGCACAACGCTGACCGATGCGCAAAAGGCAGTGCTTTTGTCGATGGATTCGACTCTGCGGTCGAACCTGTCAGTCGGGATGCCGCTGGATCTGAGCGTGATCGAGCGGGATGCCTGCAGGGTGACCACCCAGCGCCGGATCGAAGCGGGGGATGAAAGCTTCCGGCTGATGTCCGAGGCGTGGTCGCGTGCCCTGCGCGACGGGTTCACACAGATAACGATCTGACGCCTCAGGGGTTTGCGCGAAACAGCGTGGCAGCCCCGTCGAAAAACATTGCCCGTCGCGCGGGGGTTTCCATCATGATCTCATGCTCGGCGCCCGGCACGATCTCGAGTCGCCCGCCGCGCCATCCTGCCATGCGCAGATGCACCGGGCCCGGGTCCACCACCTGCTCGGACGAACCCAGCCAGGTGACGCATGGCACCCCCGGCGCAGGCATCAGCGAAAGCGCCCGACATTCCGTCAGCGCCGCGTGGACCCAGCCAACGCTGGGGCCGCCAAGCGCCAGTTCCGGGCGCGCAGTGACCTGCGCCTTCATGTACATCCACATGTCGGGGTCGGTGGTCAGCACGTTGCCGCCAAACCCGGTCTCGGCCACATACGTTTGCTGCGCGGTGCCGGGCGCAAAGCGGTGCGACTGGCCCAACCATGCCGACAACTGGCTGACTGCCATTGCCATAGGCCGCATCCATGCAGCCATCGCAATGCCCCACATCGGCGCCGAGAACACCGCCGCCCGCACGGACAGACCGCCCATCAGCGCCCGCAACCCGATGCACGCACCCATGGAATGGCCCAGCATATACAGGGGCTGCGGCAGGCCAAGCCGCGCCACCAGCACCAGAACGGCCTGCAGATCGGCCTGATACTCGGCAAAACCCTCGACGTGCCCCACCATCCGGTCAGACAGCGCACGGTCGGCCAGACCCTGCCCGCGCCAATCTATCGCCACCGTGGCATAGCCGCGCTGGCGCAGGTCAGTGGCGGACTGCCCGTATTTCTCGGCATATTCGGTTCGACCGGTAAACAGCAGGACCGTGCCCGCTGCGCCATCGGGCCATACTGCGGCGCGAATGCGCACGCCGTCTGCGGCAGTCAGCCAATAGGCGGCCCCACCCTCTGGACCGTCCGCTATATCGCCAAAGAACGGCGCGGGGTTGAGGGACACATCGTTCACCCCAGAGCCGACCCAAGTTTCATTGCCATGCCCATGCTGCCATCGACCGACAGCTTGCCCTGCATGAAGGCCATCGTTGGGTTCATGTCTCCGTCGAGGATCGCCCTGAACACGTCGGCGCTGGCGGTCATGGTGACCTCTGCCTCATCATCTCCGGCGCGCACGCCCGAGCTATCGAGCATGATCGCGCCTTCGCCCTCGATCACGAATTTGGCCGAACCGTCGAAACCATCGGGCATCTTGGCCGACAAGGCCCTGACGGCCTCGGTGATCACTTCGCTCATGTCGTTGTCCTTCTCTCTGAACCGTGACGCGGTGGATATGGTTTTCCACCGCCAATGCGCTACCATGCAAGATATGAAAGTCTTGCTTCTGTTTCTCAATCGTATCGTTGCGGCACTTGTGGCGGTTTTTTTGCTGTCGTCTGTGGTTTTCGCGCAAACGGCGGCACTGGATGACCTGTTCGATCGGCTGAAAAGCGCCGATGAGGCGTCTGCGGGCCGGATCGAGCGCGAAATCTGGAATGAATGGTCGAAAAGCGGGTCGCCCACCATGGATCTTTTGCTGCAGCGCGGGCGCGACGCGTTGGGCGCGGGCAAGACGCAAGAGGCGATCGAGCATCTGACCGCGCTGACCGACCACGCCCCCGATTTTGCCGAAGGCTTCAACGCGCGGGCAACGGCCTATTACCAGGCGGGCGAGTTCGGCCCTGCGGTGGCCGATATTGCCCGGGTGCTGACCCTGAACCCACGGCATTTCGGCGCCCTGTCGGGGTTGGCCTCGA
This sequence comes from Rhodobacterales bacterium, assembly GCA_038205925.1. Taxonomy (GTDB): domain Bacteria; phylum Pseudomonadota; class Alphaproteobacteria; order Rhodobacterales; family Rhodobacteraceae; genus Pseudotabrizicola. Next base: position 54,959 of record JBBRBJ010000007.1, read on the forward strand.
TGTATGAGGCGCTGAACAACAAGCCCCGTGCGCTGGACATCTATCGCGCGGCGTTGGCTATACATCCCCATCTGGCTGGCGTATCCAGTGCCATCGAGCGGCTGGAAAAAGACGTCGCAGGAACCGACCTTTAGGGGCGAAAGATCGGACAACGGGCATGGGTGCATCCGAGCGGTCCCTTGGGCGCGTCACAGCCGTGCTGGGGCCCACCAATACCGGCAAGACACATTATGCAATCGCGCGGATGCTGGGTCACCGCACCGGCGTGATCGGTTTGCCGCTGCGTCTGCTCGCGCGTGAGGTTTATGACCGTGTCGTAGCGCAGCGCGGACCTTCGGTTGTCGCTTTGGTCACGGGCGAAGAGCGTATCGTACCCGACCGCACCCAGTATTGGGTCTGCACGGTCGAGGCGATGCCGATGGAGATCGGTGCCGATTTCGTGGCGGTGGATGAGATCCAGCTTTGCGCCGACCCCGAGCGCGGCCATGTGTTTACCAGCCGCCTGCTGCATGCGCGCGGCCTGCTTGAGACGCTGTTTCTGGGGGCCGAGACCATGCGCCCTGCCATCGCAGGGCTGGTGCCCGGCGTTCAGTTCCTGAAACGTGAGCGTTTTAGTACTTTGACCTACACAGGTTCGAAAAAGATAAGCCGTATGCCGCCACGCAGCGCCATAGTCGGCTTTTCAGTTGAAAATGTGTATGCGATTGCCGAGTTGGTTCGCCGCCAAAAGGGCGGCTGCGCCGTTGTCATGGGCGCGTTAAGCCCGCGCACGCGCAACGCTCAGGTTGATCTTTATCAAAATGGCGATGTCGATTACCTGGTGGCCACCGATGCTATCGGGATGGGCCTGAACCTTGATATCAAGCACGTCGCCTTTTCCGCCACCTCGAAGTTTGATGGCAGGCGAATGCGCGGCCTGTTCGCGCAAGAATTGGCTCAGATCGCAGGTCGGGCCGGGCGCCACACCGAGAATGGCACCTTTGGCGTGACGGGTGAGGCCCGCCCCTTTGACGACGAGGTCGTTGACGCCATCGAAGAGCACCGCTTTACCCCTGCGCGCAAGCTGCAATGGCGGCATGCCACCATGGACTACGGCACCGCCGACCGTCTGATTCGCAGTCTTGAGACGCCCACGTCCGACGAATGGCTGACCCGGGCACGGGATGCCGATGACGTGCTGGCGCTGAAGGCGTTGACCGCGATGCCTGGTGTCCGCGACAAGATTACCGGACCTAAGCGCGTGCAGCTATTGTGGGATGTTTGCCGCATCCCCGACTTTCGCGGCACCTCCGAGGCCGATCACTACGGCCTTCTGCTCCAGATGTTCGACTTTCTGATCGGGCGCGGCATCGGGGGCGGGCGGGTGCCTTCGGACTGGCTGGCACGCGCAATTGCGCGCATTGACCGCACCGATGGCGATATTGATGCACTTTCCAAGCGATTGGCGTATATCCGCACATGGACCTACGTGGCGCAGCGCAAAAACTGGGTTGATGACGAAAGCCATTGGCGCGGAGAGACGCGCGCTGTAGAAGACCGCCTGTCGGATGCGCTGCATGCCCGACTGACGCAAAGATTTGTTGACCGGCGGACATCTGTGCTGCTTCGCCGGTTGAAGCAGAAGGAGACCCTCGTGGCAGAGGTGAATGACAAGGGCGAAGTGACCGTCGAAGGCGAGTTTGTCGGGAAACTGGAAGGCTTTCGGTTCCGGCAAGATGCCACGGGGTCACCGGATGAGGCGAAAACCCTGCGGCAGGCAGCCGTTCAGGCCCTGCGCCCGGAATTCCATCTGCGCGCGGACCGATTCTACAACGCGCCCGACACCGAGATGGACTTCACCGAGCAAGGCGGCCTGATGTGGGGCGCCATGGCGGTGGGCAAGTTGATCAAGGGTGCCGAATCGATGCGTCCGGGTGTCGAGGCGTTCGTGGATGACGAGGCTGGCGAGGAGGCTGCCGAAAAGGTGCGCCGACGTTTGCAGCATTTCATCGACCGCAAGGTGGCCGCCCTGTTTGAGCCGCTGACCGCGATGAGCCGGGATGAGGCACTGACCGGCCTTGCCCGCGGCTTTGCCTTCCGCATGGTCGAGGGGCTTGGCGTTGTGCCGCGCGATGGCGTGACAACCGAGGTCAAGGATCTGGATCAGGACGCGCGCGGCGCGCTGCGCAAGCATGGCGTGCGCTTTGGACAGTTCACTGTGTTTTTGCCCGCGTTGCTGAAACCCGCGCCGACCCGGTTGCGGCTGGTGTTGTGGAGCCTCTGGAACGGGCTTGACGAATTCCCCGAAAGCCCGCCCCCGGGCCTTGTGACGATCCCCAATGTCGTGGACGTGCCGCGCCAGCACTACACCCTGGCGGGGTATCACCCCGCAGGTGCACGCGCGGTGCGCATCGACATGCTTGAACGTCTGGCAGATCTCTTGCGCCAGAAAGACAGCCGCGCCGGGTTCGAGGCAACGCCCGACATGCTGTCGATTACCGGCATGACGCTTGAGCAGTTTGTCGATCTGATGGCCGGTCTGGGCTACAAGTCCGAGCGTGCCGAGCGCCCCAGGGTCAAGGCCGACGTGGCGCCGGTGGTTGCTGTGGCCGAAGACGAGGGCCCGAAGAACCCCATCCCCGAAGAAGTCTCGGTTCTGACCCCACCCCCTGCGCCGGAGCCCGAACCAGCCGAAGCAGCGCCGCCCGAAATGGAGGTATTCTACACGTTCACTTGGGCACCCAAGCCGCGTGGCGCACGCGCCGAACGCGGGCCCCGCCCGCAGAAGATGGCCGCTGAAGGTGCCGGGGCCGAGCGCCCGAAAAGTGACCGACCGCAAGGCGACCGTCCGCAAGGCGACCGTCCGCAAGGCGACCGTCCGCAAGGCGACCGTCCCCATGGCGATCGCTCCAAAAGCGACCGTCCTCAGGGTGACCGTCCTCAAGGCGAGCGTCCCAAAGGCGACCGCCCACATGGCGACCGACCTCATGGCGACCGCAAGGATGGCAAGCCGCAGGGCAAGGGCGGCAAGCCTGACCGCAACGAAGGCCCCCGCGCCTTTGAGGCACGCCCCCCCCGCGCGGAAAAACCCATCGACCCCGACAATCCTTTTGCTGCCCTGTTGGCACTGAAGGGCAAGGTCTGACGCTTGGCGGGCCCGGGTGGGCGTCCAGACCCGCTGGCCCTGCCGAAACTGCGGTTGGACAAATGGCTGTGGCAGGCGCGGTTCTTCAAGAATCGCAGCCTCGCCGCCGAGATGGTCCAGGTGGGGCGCTGCCGGGTGAACGGGGCGCGTGTCGGAAAACCGGGGCACGGCGTCTCGGTGGGCGATGTGCTGACCTTCGTGCAGGCCAGGCAGGTCCGGGTGGTGCGGCTCACCGCTCTCGGGTTCCGTCGTGGGACAGCAGAAGAGGCGCAGGAGCTTTATGTTGACCTTGCCCCGCAAATCCCGGATGCGGCGGCAAGTCCGCTTGAATGATCCGGGCACTTCCACTAGCTAAGGTGCGATTTCGAAGAAAAGGCCAGACCTGATGACCTATGTGGTGACCGACAACTGCATTGCCTGCAAGTACACCGACTGTGTCGAGGTGTGCCCCGTGGATTGCTTTTATGAGGGCGAGAACATGTTGGTCATCCACCCTGATGAGTGTATCGACTGCGGCGTGTGTGAACCCGAATGCCCCGCCGATGCGATCCGCCCAGATACCGAGCCGGACACGGATGCCTGGGTCACGTTCAACCGCAAATACTCGGTGATGTGGCCCGTGATCACGGTTCGCAAGGACCCGATGCCAGAGGCAGAGGCCCACGACGGCGAAAAGGGCAAGCTGGACAGCCTGTTTTCAGAGAATCCCGGCGAGGGCAATTGACGCCATGTTAATGCCCGATTCGCAATGTAAGCCCTTCTGAATCGGCATCTCTGACAAAATCATAATGATTTCAAGGGCAGCCTTGCCCGACCCCGCTGTGTGCGGAAGCTTGGAATCAGCCGTTTTTTGTGATATACAATCGTTACATACAAGCACGGATGCCTGACGCCTGCTCGGCGCTGCTCGCCTGAGCCGGTCAATTTTGTGACATACCTGAAACGCCGCCTGTGAGTAAACCTCTCACGGACGGCGAAGCGTCGCCGGATCGGGCCCAATCGTAGGAAACGACTGAATGATCAAATCCAAAAAGCCTGATTTTCGTCCTAATGAGTTCGTGGTGTACCCCGCGCATGGCGTGGGCAAGATCATGTCCATTGAAGAGCAAGAGATTGCGGGCTTCAAGCTGGAACTGTTCGTGATCACCTTTGAAAAAGACAAGATGACGCTTCGTGTGCCGACGCACAAAGCCACCGAAATCGGCATGCGCGCGCTCTCGGCGCCGGATGTGGTGACCAAGGCTCTGGACACGCTCAAGGGCAAGGCCAAGGTCAAGCGGGCGATGTGGTCGCGCCGCGCGCAGGAGTATGAGCAAAAGATCAACTCGGGCGATCTGATGGCGATTGCCGAAGTGGTCCGTGACCTGCACCGCAGCGATGACCAGCGCGAGCAAAGCTATTCCGAGCGTCAGCTTTACGAAGCAGCGCTTGAGCGTCTGACCCGCGAAGTGGCGGCGGTGTCGGGTGTGGATACCGGGGCTGCGGCCAAGAAGGTCGATGACGTGCTGGTCAGCCGCGCAGCCTGATTGTTTCAAGATATGATGGAACGGCGGTCCCCTCAGGCCGCCGATTTGCATGGATCAGCCGGTAACGATGGCCGAGGCGGCCATCAGGGCCGCAAGCTCTGCCATCTGCTGCGCCGCCCCGAGAATATCGCCCGTCTGCCCGCCCAACCGCGCCCGCGCGACAAGCGCGACGCCAAGCGCGGCCAGTGCTGCCGCCAGTATCATGATGAGCGCGCCTTGCGTCAGCATCAGCGCCAGAAGAAAGGCAATGGCAACTGCAGCCCCAGCAGCGCCACGGCTGGGACGACCTACGCCATGGCTCAGGCCGTTGGTCCGCGCGGCAGGCAACAGCGCCATGATTGCGGCCATTGGCGCCCGGCTGATCACGGCCGCGGCGATGACGGCACCGTATGTGCCCGCCCCCAGCAGTACCGACAGCGCCGCAATTTTGGCCATCATGACCAGCACCAGTGCCAGCGTTCCATAACTGCCGATGTGACTGTCCTTCATGATCTCAAGCCGCCGCTCGGTCGTCCAGCCACCAAAAAGGCCATCGGCGCTGTCGGCAAGACCGTCTTCGTGCAGCGCGCCTGTGGCGATGGTCCCGGTGCAGATGGTCACGGCAGCCGCCACCCCCAGCGGCAACCCCAGTGCCAACGCGCCCGCGCCCGCCCCCGCCGTCAGCCCGCCCACAACCAGCCCCACCAGCGGCCAGCCCCAGGCGGCATTGGCGCGGTGCCTTGCTGTCTGTGGGGCGGGCAGCCGGGTGAGCAGACCAAAGGCGGAACAGAGGTCTGTGAAAAGCCGGGCTGAGGTGTCGCGGACTGGGGGCATGGCGTCTTTTCCGGCTGGTTTTTGGCCAGTGCCCTGTGTAGCCAAGGGGCCTTGGGCTTGCAATGAGAGGATGTCACGATGACCACGCCGTTTACCACATTGGCTGAGTTTCGCGGCCTGCTGGCCAGCTTGCCCGGCCCCGATCTGAAAGCCATTGCAGCGGCCCAGGTGCGCAATGGCCAGTTGACCAAACCGCCCGGGGCTTTGGGCAGGCTGGAGGATGTGGCGATCTGGCTGGCAGGCTGGCAAGGGCGCGAAATACCCCGTGCAGATGCGCCACAAGTGGTAATCTTCGCTGGAAATCATGGGGTTGCAGAATTGGGCGTGTCGGCGTTTCCGGCCGAGGTGACAGTGCAGATGGTCGGAAATTTCCACGCAGGGGGTGCTGCGATCAACCAGCTTGCGCGTACTTTCGGGGCGCAGATGACCGTTCACGCGCTGGATCTGGACCGGCCCACGGCGGATTTCACCCAAGGTCCAGCGATGAGCGAGGCCGAGGTGGTGGCTGCTCTTGCCGCAGGATGGGAAGCGGTTGATCCGGCGGCCGATCTGCTGGTCGTGGGCGAAATGGGTATCGGCAACACGACCTCGGCGGCGGCCCTTGCGGCGGCCCTGCTGGGCGGAGCGCCGCACGACTGGGTAGGGCGCGGCACGGGGGTGGACGACGCAGGCCTTGCCCGAAAAGCGCAAGTGGTGACGCGCGGGCTGACCGCCAATCCGGGCGCCATCGGTGACCCGCTTGAGGCGTTGCGCTGTCTTGGCGGGCGCGAGATCGCCGCGATGACCGGGGCCATCGCGCGGGCACGTGTCGCGCGGGTGGCCGTCATCCTTGACGGATTCATCTGCTGTGCCGCGGCACTGGTGTTGGACCGCGTGGCAAAAGGGGGTATCGATCACTGCATCGCAGGCCATGTCAGCGCCGAGACCGCGCATGGGCGGCTGCTGAGCGCACTTGGCAAAGAGCCGCTACTGGCCTTGGGCCTGCGGCTTGGCGAAGGCTCGGGCGCTGCGCTTGCAATCGGGGTCGTGCAGGGGGCTGCGGCTTGCCACGCGGGAATGGCGACCTTTGCCGAAGCCGGGGTCAGCGGCGCCTGAGTGGGAAGGGGCCTGGGGCAGGATGGTCCCCGGACGGAGAATCCCGAAAGGTGCATCATTCGGCGGCGGTTTCTTTGGGGCGGGCCTGATCCATCTCGTCGATCAGGGCGGTCTCAAGATCGCGGTCGAGTTGCCTGGCGCGCGCGACGTAGGCTTCGTTCATCTGGACGGGTTTCCCCGGCTGCCAGAGGGCCGCAAGATCGCGCATCGCGGCGCGGTCCACCTTGTAGTATGTGCGCGACATCTGGGCGGCTTCATAATCGGTAAATCCCATGCTTTCAAGGACATATCGGCCGGCGCGGATGGAACTGTCGAAGGTTTCGCGCACAATGTCGCTGGCCCCGGCCTGATAAAGTTCATAGACATGCACGCGGTCACGGGCGCGGGCGACAATATGCAGATCGGGTCGCGCGGCGCGGGCGTGGGTCACGATCCTGATGGCGCTCTCGCGGTTGTCGACGGCAACAACCAGCACCGCAGCCTCGGCCAGGCCCGCGGCCGCCAGCAGTTCCGGGCGCGACGGGTCCCCGAAAAAGCCTTTGACGCCAAAGCGGCGCATGGTCTCGATCGTGGCCATGTCGGCATCCAGCACCACGGTTTTCAGCCCCGACATGCGCACGAGGCGGTTGACGACCTGACCGAACCGTCCGATGCCCGCAATGATGACGCGGCCCTTTTCGTCGATTTCATCGGCAGGTTGGACGGCCTTTTGGGTGATGCGGGCGGACAGACGCGCGATCGCGAGGAACAAAAGCGGCGTCAGCAGCATGGACAACGAAATGACGAGAAGTGTCATCTGGCCCATGGGCGCGTCCACGATGCCTTGGCCGCGGGCAAAGCTTACAAGGACAAATCCGAATTCGCCCGCCTGGGCAAGGCCGAGTGAAAAAAGCAGCCGGTCACGCCCATGCAGCCTGAACGGCACGGTCAGCGCCAGCAAGATCAATGCCTTGATGCCGATCAGGCCCAACGTCAGGCCCAGCACCGTCAGCGGCTGGTCGCGCAGCATGGCGGTGTCGATGCCGACGCCCACGGTCATGAAGAACAGTCCCAGCAGCAATCCTTTGAGGGGTTTGATATCGGCCTCAAGCTGGTGGCGAAACTCGGAATTGGCAAGTACAACGCCCGCGAGGAAGGTGCCAAGTGCGGGCGACAGGCCCACCAGCATCATCAGGAACGCGATCCCCAGCACCGTCAGAAGCGAGATGAAGGTCGACATCTCGGGCAGGCGGGAGGCGTGGACAAAGCGGAATACCGGCCGCGTCAGAAAATGCCCGACGAGGATGATGGACGCCACGATGGCAAGCGTCAGCAGCGTTGCGGCCCAGCCCGGCAGGCTTTGGACAAGGCTGAGCAGCGGCTCGGCAGCGCCGTTCGACGGATTGCTTTCACCGTGATCCCCGGTGTCGGTCAGAGACGCGGTGGGCAGCGCGAGAAGCGGGATCAGCGCCAGCATCGGCACAATGGCGATGTCTTGGGTCAGCAGCACCGAGAACGCAGACCGCCCGCCACCGGTGCGGATCAGCGACTTTTCGGTCAGCATTTGCAGCACAATTGCAGTAGAGGAGAGCGACATCAGCAGCCCCAGCGTCAGCGCCGTCTGCCAGACCAGGCCCATTCCCATCAGTGCCGCCGCCAGGGCCCCGGTCGTCAGCACGATCTGCGCGCCACCAAGTCCGATCAGGCGGTGGCGCATGTCCCACAGGGCGCGGGGCTCAAGGTCGAGCCCGATCAGGAACAGCATCAATACCACGCCGAATTCCGCAAAATGCTGCAGATCGGCTGTTTCCGCACCGACGATGCCCAGAACGGGACCGACAAGAATGCCTGCCGCAAGATACCCAAGCACCGACCCCAGCCCAAGGCGCACCGACAAAGGCACCACCAGAACGGCGGCGCCGAGATAGATGCTTGCCTGAAGCAGCAGGCTTTCCATGCGGGTTCCTTGCAGGTGGTGTCAGCATAAGCATCAGCATCAGCAGCGGCGTGTCAGTGGCAATCGCTCAGTGAAAAATCCAAAAATGCAATGGCTGGTCGCACTGAAGTTGCGGCGCGGATCCGGTCTGTGCGGCACGAGCGGGATCAGCCCTTGGGCATTGCCAGCGCGAGAAGGCGGCCGCCCTTTTGGTAGCGCACTTCTGTGGCCGTGATCGCCTTTATCCTACCGCCGTCGATGCTGTCGCCCACACTGACCTTTTTGTAGCGGCCGTTGGATTGGCGGATCAGGGCATAGCGGCGCGACTGGCTGCCGTAGACGCCGATCAGATTGATTTTCGACAAGTTGATCGCATTCACGAAGGTTGCCTGTTTGGCCACATTCGCCTTCGTCGGAATGCGGGGCGCTGCCACCACGACCTCTGGTTCGTCGTCCGCCTCTTCGTTCGTCCGGGCCTTTGGTTCGGGTTCGGCCGCTGCACGGCGGGTATCAGGCTGTCGGGTGGCGGCAGCGACGGCTGCTTCGACCGCGCGGGTCAGGCTGCGGGGCCGCGGCGCGGGCACGCGAGAGACAGAGACCGCCTGAGGGCTGATACTGGCGCTTGCCTCGACGATAGCGGCCTCGGCGGCGGCATTTGCGGCGAGCGACGCTGCCTGCGAGGCGACGCGGGCGGCCTCGCCTGCGGCAAGAATGGCGCCGGGACGGGCCCGCGGGCGCAGGCTGGCAAAGCGGCTGTCCTCGGCCGGAGCGAGCGAGGCATCATCTGCCCCGACGACGGGCGCAGCGGGTGCGAGTCCCTCGGGGCGCAGGCGGGGCCGGGCGCCGGCAAGCGACGGGTCGGCGGCAAAGGTCTGCTCGGGCGACAAGGGCGCATCGGCTGCGGCTGTGGCGGCAACGGATGCGATTGTCGCGGCGGCAGAGGCGGAGGCGGATTCGGCTGCTGCCGTGTCGGCGGGCACAGGTTCGGCTGCTGCAGTGGCGGCGACGGCAGCCGCTTCAACTGTGGCGGGGCGCTGGGGTGGCACGATCGGCGGTTTGCCTGCAATCAGCATCACGCCCTCGGGCGTCTGAATGCCGCCGGGCATCGCTTCAATCAGACCGTTTTCATCAAATCTGTAAACGGTGCCAAACGGCGGCGGTGGCATCTGCGCGGCAGGCAGGGCATCGCCTGCGGCCATGGGCGCCGCCAGAACCAACGGATCGTTCAACGCCGGGGGCGTGTCCATTCCGGCCAGAAAGATCTCGTCCTGACTGGCTCTTGCAGGTGGGGCCACCGCGGCGGCATCGCTGTCGACACCGGTTTGCGGTGCAGGCTCTGCGACGACAAGGGTCTCGGTCAGAGCTTCTGGCAGAGCTTCTGGCAGAGCCTCGGCGGGCAGATCCGGCTCGGCCGCGTCGGGTGCGGCAATGGCAGCCTGCAGATCATCGGTCGCAGTGCCATCTGCAGCCAGATCAGCAAGGACTTCGTTATCGGCCAGCACCTCATCTGCGGTTGCGGGCGCAACGGCTGCTGCAACGGCCACCGGGTCGGGGTCGGTCTGGTTACGCTGGGTCAGATAAAAGGACGACCACGCTGCCACCACGGCCAGGATCAGCAACAGGACTCCGGTCAGAATCAGCCCCAGAAAGCGCGGCTTGCCGCGTTGCGGCATGCCCCTCGCTGCCAGCCCTTTGGCCAGCGCATCAGGTTTGACCAGCGGCTGCGAGGGCCGCGCGAATGAAGCGGTCTTTGGGCGCAGGGTGGCCACGTTTGACGGTTCATTCACAGGCGCAACCGAAGGCGAATTACCGGAGGTCGGACCGCTCACAACCTTCTTTCTCACCTTGCCGGGGAGAGATGGGGCCGAGACCATGGCCCCGATGCTGCGCAATCCCCGCCCTGCCTTGCCCATGGCCGAGGCTTGCGCAAGCGGCGGATCCCCAGGCATGCGGGGGGGGGGTGGCACGGGATCATCGTAGCTGAACTTCGGTACCGGACGGGTTGCGGCAGGCCGGTCAACCATCGGTCGCACTGCGTTCGGGCGGGCGCCGGCGCCGCCCATGCCGCCGACAGGCGTCCCCGTACCGGGCGGCGAAACCGGACGCAGTGCCGGGGAGGCGTTTGCGTTTGTCCCGGCGCCGCGCAGGCCCGTGTCGGCCACCCCGGCCCCACGCGCCAGCGGTGGAGGCAAGTCGGCACCGCGTCGGCTGGCAAAGGCGAGCAGCGCTGCCGAGGACAACGGGGCCGGCACATCATCCGTCGCATTCGCCGGATCCGTTCCGGTGCGCACGGCCACGGACATCGGCGGCGTTTCGGCGTTTGCGGCGTTCTGGGACACCTCTTCGTCATCGGACACATCGACTGCCATTGGCGCCTCGTCGGACTCAACCGTGCGCGGAGAGGCGGAGGGTCCGGCGGCAGGAGATGCGAGGGAGGCGGCGGGCTCAGCCGCACGCCCGTTCAACGGTGTGGGCGCACGGACGAGCGGGGCAAAGGCGTGGGCGACGGGACGTGTGGGCGCGGGTTGTGGCGCAGGCACGCCGGGCACGGGTGGCGGTATGTCGCCATCCTCGAAGAAAGCCGCCACATCGGGCGTGTTCATCGGTTCGGGTTCCGGCGAGGGCCCGGGGTCCGGCTGGTATTCCGGAAAGGGGTCAGGCACAGGATCGGGCCCCGGGATCGGTTCGGGCGGAAGGTCCGGGTCCGGCGCGGGTTCGGGCACCGGATCGCCAACCGGGTTCGGCTGATGCGGTGGCCCGGGCATCGGTTCGGGCGGCAGATCGGGGTTGGGCGTGGGTTGGGGCGCCGGATCCTGCGGGGCAGCAGCCGGTTGGTCGTCCTGGGGTGCGTTCCCGAGCATGTCTGGTGTGGCCTGTCTGGCCCCGGCCGGATCTTTCGGGGTTTCCTTTGGCATCTCGCGCGTGATGATGGTGATTGCATCATCATCGCGCTGCAAGGTCTGGTTCTTCAGCAGCAGCGAGGGCGCCGCGTCTGACATGCCGAAGAAAGGCTCGCCCGCAAAGGGAACCGGATCCTCAGGATCGGGAATGGTGACGAACGTCATCGGGTTGAAGCGATGCTCGGTCGCGAATCCCTCGGCCTCGGCCAGCGTCTCACGCGCAACGACGGCCACACGGGCCACGGTTCCGTCACGTTGCCAGTCATAGACAAGATCGGGCACGTCATAGGGCGTGCGCCCCTCAAGCGCGGTCGCGATGTGGCTGGCGTGATCCGAGGCGTCAATGCCGTGCAGATCGACCTCGGTGTACAGGATTTGCGACCTTGGGATCACCACTTTGGTGGTCAACCCCTTTGGCGACAGCCCAAGGGCTGTGCTGCGCAGATAGTCCAGCGCAGCAGTCAGGTCAGGGTTGTTGAAGGCGGCAAAGCCCACATCCAGCCAGCCACGCGCCGTCCGGTGCAGAAGTGTGACACCCTCTTCGGTCAGATTAAGCGCAAAACTTGGTTTCATGTCCGGGATCTAGCATAAGGAAAAGGTCTGCGGAAACTCTTCCGCAGTTTCAATTCCTTTCTTATAGCAGCTTTCCGCCTAAAGAAAGAAAAAGCCCCGCCATGGCGCCAAGGATCCGCTTGCGGGCGGCGTCAGATGGGGTGAACTGATGCAAATACCCGCACAAGGAGATGGACGATGCGTGTTTTGAAAGCCCTGATGATCTCAACGGTCCTGTTGATGCCGCTGGGTGCCCTGGCCCAGACGGGGCCGGGCGCCCCCCCTCCCGGCCTGATTACGGTGACGGGTGAAGGCGCGGTTCAGGGCGCGCCGGACATGGCGGTTCTGTCACTGGGGGTGACGACACAGGCCCCGACGGCGGTGGCGGCGATGGGCGCCAACACGGCGGCACTGGCAGTGGTACTGGACCGCCTGAAAGCAGCAGGCGTGGCCGAACGTGACCTGCAGACGTCGAACCTGACGCTGAACCCCAACTGGACGGGGTACGATCAGGGGGCGCAGCCGGTCATCGCAGGCTATACCGCATCAAACCAGTTGACCGTGCGGATACGGGATCTGGCGGGGCTGGGAGCGGTGCTGGATGCGGCGATTGCGGATGGCGCAAACACCATGAACGGCTTGACATTCGGCCTGTCCGATCCTGCCCCTGCGACTGACAAGGCGCGACAGGCCGCGGTCGCCGATGCGCGTGCGCGGGCAGAGTTGCTGGTAGGGGCGGCCGGGGCCAGCCTTGGGCGCATCGTTTCTATCACCGAGGGCGGCGGCTTTGTTCAGCCCGCCCCGATGTTCAAGTCGGCAAGCGCCGAATCTGCCGCTGTTCCGGTAGAAGGGGGCGAGATTGCAACAGTGGCGACCGTGACTATGGTGTTCGAAATTGCTGAGTGACACTTTTCGAAAACTGAAAGGGCCCGGCCTGCGCCGGGCCCCCGGATACGTGTCGCTGCAGGCCTTCAGGCATGGGCGGCGGCAAGACCTTGATCAAGATCGGCGATGATGTCGTCCACATCCTCGATCCCGATGCTGACGCGCACCACGTTCCTGGCCGCGCCCGCCCCTGCCAGCTGATCATCGGGCAACTGGCGGTGCGTGGTCGATGCGGGGTGAATGATCAGGCTGCGTGTATCGCCCAGATTGGCCACGTGGCTGAACAATTTCAGGCTGTCGATCAGCTTGATGCAGCTGTCATAGCCGCCCTTGAGCCCAAAGGTAAACAAGGCACCAGCCCCCTTGGGGCAGATGCCGGGCACCCGGTGGTTGTAGGGGTTTGAAGGCAGGCCCGCATAGGTAACGAAATCCACGCGCGGATCGGCCTCCAGCCACTTGGCCACGGCCATCGCATTTTCCACATGGCGCTGCATCCGCAGGGACAGGGTCTCGATCCCCATCAGCGTGTAATGCGCGCCTTGGGGGTTCATCGTCATGCCCAGATCGCGCAGGCCCACGGCGATGGAGTGGAAAGTGAACGCCATGGCCCCCAGCGCGCCGTGGAAGTTCAGCCCGTGATAGGCGGGCTCGGGTTCCGAAAGCGAGGGGAACTTGCCGCTGGCCGACCAGTCGAAGGCGCCCGAATCGATCACCACACCGCCTGTGACAGTGCCATTGCCGGTCAGATACTTTGTGGCCGAATGCACGACGAGCGTGGCCCCGTGTTCGATCGGGCGGCACAGATACGGCGAGGCGCTGGTGTTGTCGACGATCAGCGGCAGGCCGACCTTGTTTGCCACTGCGGCCACCGCATCCAGATCGGTGATGTAGCCGCCCGGATTGGCGATGGTCTCACAAAAGATCGCTCGGGTGTTGTCATCCACCGCCGCCTCAAGCGCATCCAGATCGTCGAAATCGACGAACTTGGCCGACCAGCCAAAGCGTTTGATGGTCTGGCCGAACTGGGTCATCGTGCCGCCGTAAAGCCGGGTCGAGGCCACGATGTTGCGCCCCGGCCCCATCAGCGGAAACAGCGCCATGATCTGCGCCGCATGCCCGGATGAGCAGCAGACCGCCCCGACCCCGCCTTCAAGTGCGCAGACCCGGTTTGCCAGCGCGCTGACCGTGGGGTTGGTCAGACGCGAGTAGATGTAGCCGATCTCTTGCAGGTTGAACAGCCGGGCCGCGTGTTCGGCATCGCGGAACACATAAGCCGTGGTCTGATAGATCGGAACCTGGCGCGCGCCGGTGGCGGGATCAGGCTCGGCCCCCGCGTGGATACACAGGGTGTCAAAGCCTTGGGGTCTGATGTCGGTCATGGGTGGTCCTCCCGGAAATCTGCGGTCTGACATTAGGCAGGATTTCTCAGGGCGGCAATGGGAAGCAACGCCAGATGCCCCCCGCCTGAGGCCTGCGGAGTGAACCGGGCGCAGCATCTGTTGTCTTGCAGGCTGGCGGGGCTGTGCCGGTGGGGCTAGGCTGGTGCAAACTGGACAAGGGGCTTTCCATGCTGACACCGTTTCACCTGGCCATCCACGTGACAGATCTGGACGCGGCGCGGACGTTTTACGGCGACGTGCTGGGGTGCCACGAAGGGCGGTCGGCGCCCACATGGGTGGATTTCGATTTCTTCGGCCATCAACTCAGCCTGCATCTGGGTACCCCCCTTGCGCATGCCGATACGGGGCGGGTGGGCGACCATATGGTGCCAATGCCGCATTTCGGCGTGGTAATCTTGCTGGCCGACTGGCGCACGCTGGCGGAACGGCTGACGGCGGCGGGCGTGGCATTTGCGCTGCCCCCGTCAGTTCGGTTCAAAGGCGAGCCAGGCGAGCAGTGGACCATGTTTTTTCACGACCCCAGCGGAAACCCTATCGAGATCAAGGGATTTCCCACACCCGAGGGCATCTTCGCCCACTAGGCACGCAAATCCTTGGGGCTGTCCATCACCACAAAAGTGGTGATCGCCTGCACTTGCGGCAGCACGCCCAGAACCTCGGTATGCCAGTGCTTGTAATCGGCAAGGTCGGCCGCTTCGACCCGCAGCAGGTATTCCACGGTCCCGGTGATGTTGTGGCATTCGATCACCTGCGGCGCGCGGGCCACGGCGCGCTCGAACGCCTCTTGCGCGGCCTTGGTGTGGGCGTTCAGACCCACCGTGACATAGGCCACGAACCCCGAACCCAGTTTCACCGGGTCCAGCACCGCGCGGTAGCCCTTGATCACGCCAGAACGCTCAAGCTCTTGCACACGGCGCAGGCAGGCCGAGGGTGACAGGCCCACGCGGTCGGCAAGGTCCAGATTCGACACGCGGCCGTCGCGGGATAGCACGCGCAATATCTTGCGGTTAATCTCATCAATCTTGGTCATGTGTTGCGAAATATGCGGGGCAAGAAGTCGGATTGCAATCCTGTGCGGGGCAGTATCGGGCAAAAATTGTGTATGGAACAATCGCTTTTCATCGCTCTTGTCGGCTTTGCCTTTGCCACCAGCGTCACGCCGGGGCCCAACAACATGATGCTGCTGGCCTCGGGCGCGAATTTTGGCTTTCGCGCCACGGTGCCGCACATGCTTGGCATTTCTCTGGGGCACGCGTTCATGGTATTCATCGTGGGCATCGGGGTGGCGCAGGTGTTTCACCGCCATCCACAGGCGGAACTGGCGCTGAAAATTGTTTCGGTCGGCTATATGCTGTGGCTTGCGTGGAAGATCGCCCACGCCGCCCCACCGCGTGAGGGTGCGGCAAAGGGGCGGCCGTTCACCTTCTTGCAGGCGGCGGCGTTTCAATGGGTGAACCCCAAGGCCTGGGCGATGGCACTGACCGCCGTGACGGTTTATGCCGCGTCCGACACTTTGCTGGCGATGGCTGTTGTGGCGGCTGTGTTTGCGGCCGTGAACCTGCCATCGGTTTCTGTCTGGGCATGGGCGGGGCAGCAATTGCGCCGCTGGCTGACAACGAATCGCCGACTGCAAGTGTTCAACTGGGGTATGGCCGTGCTGCTGGTGGCCTCGCTCTGGCCTGTGCTGGCGTGACGCGGGCCTAGCGCACCCAAAGCCCTTCGCGCTTCAGCGTGTTGCGGATCACCTGCTCTCGCCGGGGCAGGTCGCTGCGGTCAAACAACGCCCGTGCGCGCCGGCCCTGATTTAGATAGATCAGGTGCTTGACCGGGGCGTAGTCGCGCAGGACGCGGCGGTTGGGTTGGGCATTCGCCACCTCTTCCAGAACCTCGACCACCCGGTCGCTTTCGCGTGCGTAAAGCAGGGGCAGGGTGCGCCAATGGCAGGTCACATCGCCGTCCAGCCCCGCAAGACCCGGCCCCGGTCGCCCGCCACCAAAGGAATGGATCACCAGCGGCAACGCCACCTGATCCAGCCACGGGTCAAGGTCTTGCAGTACCAGTTCCGGCATCGGATCGGTCAGGATGCTCGTCGCATAGTTCACAAACCGCGTGCCAAAACGTTGCGGACTGGCGTGAAAGAACCAGCCTGCGTTAAAATAAAGATAGCGTTGCCAATAGCCTTCGGGCTGCGTGCGGTCCAGTGTTGAGGCAAAGTCGAGGCCAAAGCGGGCATACAGTGCCCCCCAGATCGCGTCATGGTCTGGGCCGTAAAGCTCGATCTGCGGCCAGGTGCCGCTGCGGCGCATGGATGCCGAGGGTTTGGCGAAGTCAAAGGCCAGCGTCGACAGGTCGCCCGTGATCAGAGTGTCCGTGTCGAGGAACAAGAAAGGAGCATCGGGAATGGAGGTCAACGCCTCGATCTTGTTGCCATAAGGGTAGGCGGCCCCGAAAACGGAGTTTTCAAAGGGGATGATCTCGGCCCCCAGCCCTTCAAGCAGCGCGCGCGCAGGCGCATCAATGCGCGGATCGCCTTTCCAGAGTGCGCCCGGCTGAGGTTCGGCCAGTAGAAGGCGCCCTGCGAACCCGGGGTTGGTCAGCCGGAGAGAGGCCGCCAGTAAAACAGCCTCATATTGCAGGCGGCCTTTCTGGGCGATGGCGAGGATGTTGAAGGGTGCGCGCAAGTGGGGGTATCCGATCGGTAGGGATGCGCAAATCCTAGCGTCAATTGCGCTGCGTCGAAAGGGGCCGCCTGAGCCGGATCGTGCACCGCTCACAATCTTGAGAATGGTTCGCAATCTCATTGACATTGCGACTGGTTCGCATATGTATCCCCCATGATGAACCCAATGCAGACGTCCCCGATACTGACCCGCCGCGCCGCACTTGGTCTGATTGCAGCAGGCGTGATCGCTCCCGTACCCGCCCGCGCCGCCTCGCCGCTGATCGTGGCCACCACCGGCATGATCGGCGATGCCGCGCGATATATCGCTGGCCGGCAGGTGACGACGCTGATGGGGCCGGGGCTGGACCCGCACGGCCACCGTGCCACCCGCAACGACATTCTGGCGCTCAGCCGTGCCGATCTTGTGCTGTGGCACGGTCTGAACCTTGAGGCGCAGATGACGGGACTGATGGCAGAACTCTCAGCGCAAAAGCCGGTGGTGGCGGTGGCAGAAACTCTTGATATCGGTCAGCTCTTGGCTGATCCGGTTTATCCCGATCGTCCCGATCCGCATGTCTGGTTCGACCCCGCGCTCTGGATCGACGTCACCCGCGCAGTCGAAGCGGCAGTGGCACCCTTTGCCCCGGAAGCCGCAGCCCGGGCCGAAAGCTACCGGGCCGCCATTCTGGCGATGGGCGCATACGCGGCCACTGTGCTTGCCACCGTTCCGCCCGAGGCGCGGGTCCTTGTGACCGCGCACGATGCGTTTTCCTACTTTGGCCGCGCGTACGGGTTCGAGGTGCAGGGCATTCAGGGCATCTCGACCGAGTCCGAGGCGGGACTTGTCCGGATTGGCGACATCGTGAACATGCTGGTCGCGCGCCGTATTCCGGCGGTGTTCGTGGAAAGCTCGGTCTCTGACAGATCCGTCCGCGCGCTGATCGAGGGGGCTGCGGCCCAAGGACACAGCGTGGTGATCGGGGGTGAGTTGTTCTCGGATGCCATGGGCGCCGATGGCACCTATGAGGGAACCTACGAGGGGATGCTGGATCACAACGTCACCCTCATCACCCGCGCGCTGGGCGGTGTCGCCCCCGCAGGTGGCGCCAGGGGCCTGTTGAAGGTGGTGGGGTGATGGTCGGCGCCACCCCCCTGCGTGAGGCGCCCGCCCTGCTCGTCACCGGCCTCAGCGTGCGCTATGACGGTGCCATGGCGCTGGACAGCGCCGAGATGCAGGTGCCGCGCGGCACGATGACGGCCATTGTCGGCCCCAACGGGGCGGGCAAATCCACCCTGCTGAAAGCCATTCTGGGGCTTGAGCCTGCGACGGGTGAGGCCCGTGCCTTTGGCCAGCCAGTGGCACAAGCCATGCCCCGGATCGCCTATGTGCCGCAGCGCGCGGCGGTGGACTGGAGCTTTCCAGTGCGCGTGATCGACGTGGTTCTGATGGGCACCTATCGCGAGACCGGTCTGTTGGGCCGCATTACCCCCGCCTTGCGCGCACGCGCCGCCGACTGCCTTGCCCGCGTGGGGATGCAGGATTTCGCCACCCGTCAGATCGGGGCGCTGTCGGGCGGCCAGCAGCAGCGCGTGTTCCTGGCCCGCGCCCTTGCGCAGGGGGCCGAGTTGTTCTTGCTGGATGAACCCTTTGCCGGGGTTGATGCTGCCACCGAAAGCGCGATCATCGGCGTGCTGAAATCCTTGCGCGACGGTGGCGCTACCGTTGTCGCGGTGCACCACGACCTGTCGACCGTGCCCGCCTATTTTGACCGGGTGGTGCTGATGAACCGGCGTGTCATCGCCCAGGGCCCGGTCGCCAGCACCTTCACCCGTGAGCGTTTGTCGCAGACCTATGGCGCCGGACTGATGCTCGCGGTGCCTGCCTGATGCTGCAGGCGCTGTTGCTTCAGGCGGGGTATAACGCGGCGCTGGTCAGCATCGGGGCGGCGCTTCTGGGTGCCGCCGCGGGTGGGGCAGGGGCCTTTCTGACGCTGCGCCGCCGCGCGCTGATGTCGGACGCGATGGCGCATGCCACGTTGCCGGGCATCGGCCTTGGCTTTCTGGTGATGGTTGCCTTTGGCGGCGAGGGGCGGTTTCTGCCCGGTCTGATGCTGGGGGCGGCGCTGTCGGCGGGTCTGGGCCTGCTGTGCGTCCAGCGCCTGACGCGGCGCCTGCCCGAGGATGCGGCCACAGGGGCGGTTCTGGCCAGCTTCTACGGCTTTGGCATTGTTCTTCTGACGGTGGTTCAAGGGGTCGGCCTGGGCCGCCCGGCGGGGCTTGAGACGGTTTTACTGGGCTCTACCGCAGGCATGCTGCGCGCGGATGCGCTGGTCATTGCATTCGGCGGGGCGGTGGTGCTGGTGGCGCTCTGGGCGCTGCGCAGGCCGCTGGCAATGGTGGCCTTTGATCCCGGCCACGCGGTTCTGTCGGGCATTCACCCCGCGCGCATGGACGCAGCCCTGATGGGCCTTGTGCTGGCGGTGGTGCTGGTGGGGCTGAACGTCACCGGGTTGATCCTGATTGTGGCGTTGCTGGTCACACCGGCAGTCACGGCCCGGCTTTGGATGCACACCGTGCCCGGCGTGGCGCTGCTTGCGGCCATGATCGGTGCGGCCTGCGGCTACGTCGGGGCGGCCGTTTCGGCGTCAGTTCCCGACATGCCCACCGGTCCGGTGATCGTGCTGCTGGTGGCTTCGGCCTTTGGGGTCAGTCTGGCCGCGCGGGGCCATCATGGCTGAGTTTTTGGCCCTGTCGCTGCCCCCCATGCTGATCGCGTCGCTGGCGGCCCTCGCCTGTGCGTTGCCCGGCACGTTCCTTCTGTTGTCGCGCCGCGCGATGCTGGGCGACGCGATGAGTCACGTCGTCCTGCCCGGCATTGTCGCGGGGTTCCTCGTGACGGGATCAGCCTCGGGGCTGGTGATGGGCGCAGGCGCACTGGCCGCGGCCGGCCTGTCCGCGCTGATGATCGAGGTGGTCACCACCCGCGCGCGGATGGAGCCGGGCGCCGCCATGGCCGTGGTTTTCACCGCCATGTTCGCGCTGGGCGTGGTGCTGCTTGAGGTGACGGGCACCGGCGCCATTCATCTTGATGTCGAACACGCGCTTTATGGTAACCTCGAAAGCCTGATCTGGCTGCAGGCGACCGGTCTTGCCAGCCTGACCGATCCGCAGGCGCTTGCGGGCCTGCCGCATGAACTGATCCGGCTTGCGGTGATTGCAGCGCTGATCGCAACCGCGCTCGCGCTGTTCTGGCGCCCGCTGGTGGCGACCACCTTTGACGCCACCTTTGCCCGCACCAGCGGCATCCCCACCCGTCTTGTGATGGCGGGCCTGACGGCGGCAACCGCACTGGCCGCCGTGGCGGCGTTTCAGGCGGTGGGGTCGATCCTGACGATTTCCATGCTGATCTGCCCGCCCGCCACCGCCCGTCTTCTGACGCGCACGCTGCCCGCACAGATTGCGCTGTCGTGCGTGTTCGCGCTGATCGCGGCCAACGCGGGCTATGTTCTGGCAGGCTATGCGCCAGGATGGCTTGGCCTTTCGTTCACCGTCTCGGCGTCGGGCATGATCGCCACGGTTGCGGGCCTGATGCTGGCCGTGGCCGCCCTGCGCCCTTCCCAAGCCCGTCCGGCCCCCCTATAAGCGCCTGAAAACCCGCCCGCAAAGGTTACCGGTTATGCGCAGCGCCACGATCACCCGCAAGACATCCGAAACCGACATCTCGGTCACCGTCGCCCTGGATGGCGATGGACGCTATGACATCAAGACCGGCGTGGGATTTTTCGACCACATGCTGGACCAGTTGTCGCGCCACGCGCTGATCGACATCACCGCCCGCGCCACCGGCGATCTGCACATTGACGATCACCACACCGTCGAAGACGTCGGCATTGCCCTCGGCCAGGCGCTTGCGCAAGCGCTGGGTGACAAGACGGGCATCCGCCGCTATGGACACGTCTCGCTTGTGATGGATGACACGCAGATCGCCTGCGCGCTTGACCTGTCAGCCCGCCCCTTTCTTGTCTGGAATGTGGCCTTTCCGACCGCAAAGATCGGCACCTTTGATACCGAACTGGTGCGTGAGTTTTTTCAGGCCCTCGCCACCCACGGCGGCATCACCCTGCATATCGACAAGATCCACGGCTTCAACAGCCACCACATCGCCGAGGCCACGTTCAAGGCCGTCGCCCGTGCGCTGCGCATGGCGGTGGAGCGTGACCCTCGCATGGCAGGCGCCCTGCCGTCCACCAAGGGCGTTCTTTAAGCCCGGTTTCGTCTCTGACCCTCCCCTGCCTCCTTCTTGCGCCAAGGCCAGCCTCATGCTCACCGTCCTCGTCGATTATGACAGCGGCAATCTGCACTCCGCGCAAAAAGCCTTTCAGCGCATGGCCGCCGAAACGGGCGGCGGCACCGTGCTTACCTCGTCGCGCCCCGAGGATGTGGCCCGCGCTGACCGCATCGTCTTGCCCGGCGATGGCGCCTTTCCGGCGTGCCGCGCGGCACTTGGCAGCTATGGTGGCCTGTTCGAGGCCATTTCCGAGGCCGTCACCGCCCGCGCCCGCCCCTTTCTGGGCATATGCGTGGGCATGCAGATGCTGGCGACCCGCGGCCACGAATACCGCGATACGGCAGGCTTTGACTGGATCGGCGGAGACGTGGTCCGGATCACCCCCGGCGACCCCGCGCTGAAGGTGCCACACATGGGCTGGAACGATCTCGTGGTCGATCACCCCCATCCCGTCCTGAAAGGGATAAATACCGGCGACCACGCCTACTTCGTCCATTCCTACCATTTTCGTGTGGCCAACGCGGCCCACCGCCTTGCGCACTGCGATTATGCAGGCGACATCACCGCCATAGTGGGGCGCGACACCATGATTGGCGCACAGTTCCACCCGGAAAAGTCGCAAGCCTCCGGACTGCGCCTGATTGCAAATTTCTTGCAATGGAAGCCTTGATCAGGGCGTAAAGTTCATCAGTCACAGCACATTTCGAACTTTCCAAGGCAAGCTCTGATCCTTTGTGGCGAATTTCCTTTCTGGCAAGCATGGCGCCTGGTCGCAATGTGCTGTCCGATCCCCTTGTGAAGGGCTTGGCAAGCCCGCCCGCCCGTGCCAAAGGGGGGCGTCACCAGCAAAGAGCAGGCGCATGATCCTTTTCCCCGCCATCGACCTGAAGGATGGCCAGTGCGTGCGCCTCTTGCGCGGCGAGATGTCGGCAGCCACTGTGTTTGGCGACGATCCCGCCGCTCAGGCGGCAGCGTTTCAGGCCGCAGGCTGCGATTGGCTGCACATCGTGGACCTGAACGGCGCTTTTGCCGGCACGCCGGTCAACGCAGCAGCGGTCGAAGCCATTCTTGCCCGCATCACTGTTCCGGCCCAGCTTGGTGGCGGGATCCGCGACATGGCAACAATTGCGTCCTGGCTGGAAAAGGGGCTGGCCCGCGTCATCCTTGGGACGGTCGCCGTTGAAAACCCCGCGCTCGTGCGCGCGGCCGCCCGCGCCTTTCCGGGCCAGATTGCCGTCGGCATCGACGCGCGCAAGGGCCGCGTGGCGACCAAGGGCTGGGCCCAAGAGACCAAGGTGATGGCCACCGATCTTGCCCGCAGCTTCGAAGATGCCGGCGTGGCCGCCCTGATCTACACCGACATCGACCGCGATGGCGCGATGCAGGGCCCGAACCTGCAGGCAACCGAGGCACTGGCACGCGCCGTTACGATCCCGGTCATTGCCAGCGGCGGCGTCAGCCGCATGGATGACCTGACCGCGCTGCGCGACACCGGCGTCATCGCAGGCGCCATATCGGGCCGCGCGCTTTATGACGGCGCCATCGACCTTGCGGCGGCGCTTGCTCTGCTCAGATCTTGATCCATAGCCCCTGATTTGATGCTTTCCCAAATGCACCGCGGATAAGCACTGGTGGGGCAGGGGGAAGAGCCCCCTTTCCCCGAACGGCCCGGGGCGCTACGGATAGGGCAGGAGACTCATATGCTGAAAACCCGCCTGATCCCCTGCCTTGATGTTGCTGATGGCCGTGTGGTCAAGGGCGTGAACTTTGTCGGCCTGCGCGATGCGGGCGATCCGGTCGAAGCCGCGCGCGCCTATGATGCCGCGGGCGCGGACGAGCTGTGCTTTCTCGATATCCACGCCACCCACGAAAACCGCGGCACCTTGTTCGATCTTGTTACCCGCACAGCCGAGGCCTGCTTCATGCCGCTGACCGTGGGCGGGGGCGTGCGCAGCCACGCCGATGTGCGCGCATTGCTGCTTGCGGGGGCCGACAAGGTCAGCTTCAACTCGGCTGCCGTGGCCAACCCCGATGTGGTGTCCGAAGCCGCAGACCGCTTTGGCAGCCAATGTATCGTGGTGGCGATTGATGCCAAAACCGTGGCTCCGGGCAAATGGGAGATCTTTACCCACGGCGGGCGCCGCGCCACCGGGATCGATGCTGTGGCCTTCGCCCGCACGGTGGTGGCAAAAGGTGCGGGCGAGATTCTGTTGACCTCGATGGACCGCGACGGGACCAAGGGCGGCTACAACCTGCCCCTGACCCGCGCCATCGCCGATGCGGTATCGGTTCCGGTAATTGCCAGCGGCGGTGTCGGCACACTCGACCATCTGGTCGAAGGCGTCACCGAGGGGCATGCCTCGGCGGTGCTCGCGGCCTCGATCTTCCACTTCGGCACTTTCACCATCCCGCAGGCCAAGGCCCACATGGCCGCCGCCGGCATCGCGATGCGGCTGACATGAGCGCGCTGGATCGACTTGCCGCCACTATTGCTGCACGAAAGGACGCAGATCCGGAAACCAGTTGGACGGCGCGGCTGTTGTCCAAAGGCCCCGAGAAATGTGCCGAAAAATTCGGTGAAGAGGCGATTGAGGCGATCATCGAGGCGGTAAAGGGGAACCGGGCGAAACTGACCTCCGAAGCGGCGGATGTGGTCTATCATCTGCTCGTCATGCTGGCCGCGCGCGATGTGTCGCTGGCGGACGTTCTGGCAGAACTTGAACGCCGCGAGGGCATCTCGGGCATTGAGGAAAAGGTGGGACGATGACCAGGATCCAGATCGAAAACGTCTTGCAGCCGGGCAAGACCTACCCTGTGGATGCTGCAAAGTTTGGCGAAATGGGTCGGGTCATGTTGCAGGTCATGCCGCCGGGCCCACCGGGAATGACGCCGAAGGATCTGATTGCAAAAGTGAAACCACTGCTGGATCAGACGCTTTTTCCGAACGGCGAAAAGGCGGGGTGGTGGGTCAAGGCTGTGCAACTGGATGGTGAAGCCAAGGGCCGGATCGTCCGCGCAGAAAAGCCGCCCGTCCGTTTGTGGCGCGCCTGACTTTGGAGGGCGCTACCGGATTTTGACGCAAGATCCGATTGAAATGTCATCGTATCAACCCCAGGCGCGGAATTTCAATGGCGGGGCAGCGGTTCACCACCGCATCAACGCCGCGCGCTTCGGCCCGTGCTGCCGCCGCCGCGTCTTCGACGCCCAACTGCATCCACACCGCTTTCAGGTCTGGAAACGCCGCCAGCGCCGAATCGATGACCGCCCCAGCCTGTTCGGACCTGCGGAAGATATCCACCATATCAACGCCCTCTTCGATTTCGGTCAGACCGGCGCGCACTCTTTCGCCCAGCGCCATCTGGCCTGCGTGACCGGGGTTGACCGGGATCACCCGATATCCATGCGCCGCCAGGAACTGCGCCACGCGGTGGCTTGGCCTGTCGGGTTTGGGCGACCAGCCGACCACGGCAATGGTCTGGACCCGCGTCAGGATATCGCGCAGACGATCATCTTCGGTCATAGGCACCTCCATAAGAAAAAGGCGCCCATGGCAATGCCAGGGCGCCAGTCGCGGAACGAGGGACAGTGTATGAGAGACGGGCGTTCCGGGCCCGAACCTCGTACACAATGATATGGAGACGTTGCGATCAGATTAAAGTTCATGTCGCGGGTTTGTGATGCAGCCGCTGGCTGGCCGCATAAAGCGACACAGCGGCGGCGTTCGACACATTCAGGCTGCCGAACGCACCGGCAAAGGGAATCCGCGCGATCAGATCGCAGGTGTCGCGCGTGCGGTCGCGCAGGCCCGGACCCTCGGCCCCCATCACAAGGCCAAGCGCGCGTTTGCCCACCGATGCCAAGGCCGTCTCCAGCGTCATTTCGGCGTCACCATCCAGCCCGATAAGCACGTAGCCCATCGCCTTCAGCTCATCCATCGCATCGCCAAGGTTGGTCACCCGCAGATAGGGCTGCCGTTCCAGCGCGCCACTGGCGGTCTTCGCCAAAGCCCCGGTCTCCGGGGCCGAGTGATGCCGCGGGGCGATCACCGCGCGCGCGCCGAACACCTCGGCGCTGCGCAGAACCGCGCCTACGTTATGCGGGTCAGTCACGCGGTCGAGAAGCACCACAAGCGCGTCGCCGGTGCCCGAGATCGCCACATCATCCAGCCGCCCCCAGTTCAGCGCCCGAACCTCAAGCGCCGCCCCCTGATGCACCGAACCTTCGTCGATAGGCACCGAAAAGCTGCGTGGATCGGTCACCTCGGGCGCGATCCCGGCAAAGCCAACTGCCTCTTCCAGCTTGTCGAGGGCATTTTTCGTGACCACCAGCCGCAGCTTTTCGCGCGCGGGGTTCATCAGCGCGTCGCGCACTGCATGCAGGCCAAACAGCCAGACCGTTTCGCGCGCCTCGGCCCGCTTGCCACGCTCCTTGTCCACGACCCAGGTTGGTTTCTTGCTTCCGGTCTTCATGGGCCTGCCTTTGGTTCAATATCTGCCGTCGGGTGGGGACCATACCAGACTGCCGGGGGTGGACAAGACCGGGCCCGCGCTGACACACGGGGCCGGCCATGCCCTTTTTGCACACACACCGATCTGCCAGCGATCTGCCCTTGACGCCCCCCCGGCCCTTGGGTATTCGACTGACGCGTCGGGCGACGAGCTGCAAGGTGCGGCAGCGGACTGTAACTCCGCCGGGGAGACCCATGCCTGGTTCGATTCCAGGGTCGCCCACCATTTGCTCTTATGCATTGATGGCGCATATGGGTTTCTTTGATCTTTCAGACCGTTATGCGAGCCTGGGCGCCAAGAAGGACCCGCTGGTCGAGATCGGACCCGGGCCGAAAGGCCACCAAGAGTGGCTATTTCCGGGCGGTCGTATCCGATGATCGCGGTCATGGGGGTGCGGGGACCGCCGATTGTGCTGTCGCACTACGCTTTTGTCGCCCGCCGCGCCATGACAAGGCGATGGGCACAGGCTGGAGCCTGCACCGCTAGCGCGGACGGGTGCTGCGCGCCGGCGCAAGACTGGTGATCTCCCGGACGGCGCATGACGCTGGCGCTCTCCTCGGCCGCCGCGCCGTTCCGGGCAGCGATCTTTCGCGATCTGATGGCCGAACCCGATTTCCGCGTTCAAACTACTCCATCAGGGCGCGATGCAAGCCAGGGTACCATTCGTAGCCACTGAAATCCCGAACGTCGAAGCCCGCGCCATAGGCCCAGTAACACCAGCCTATCCCGTGTTCCTCTGCCGCCATCCGCACGGTTTCGATCCATGCATTGCGGCTGGCGGTGTCAGCTTCGCGCACGACGCCAAATTCACCCAGAAAGACCGGCACGTCAGATCGCGCGGCGCGGGCTATATCGGCAGTGATTGTGGCAATTTCAGTGGGGAGGCCCCAACCGGCGGGCGGGAAATACTCGTCCGTCCATTGCGACTGCTGGTGGGTGAACCGCACAGGGTTGTAATAGTGAAACGTCAGCGCGATGCGTGGGCCCAGATCAGGCAGGGTCAACATTTCATCCAAGCTGTACATATTTCCACCGCCCAGGATGATCCAGCGGTCTGGATGCTTGCGCCGAATGATGGGCAGCACGGACTGATAAAGCTCAACGGCGCGCGCTGTCGTGACCGCGTCACGCGGTTCGTTCAGCAACTCGAAGATAAGCCGGTCGTCGTGCCCTTCGAACCGGTCCGCCAGTTCGGACCATATTGCGACAAACACCGGCGCGAATGTCTCGGGATCCGCCATCAGATCGTCAAAATGATGCAGGTCCAGGATTACCGTCAGCCCCCGTTCCTGCGCCTGGACAACCACTTGTTCGACCCGTGCCAGAAATCCCGGCCAGATTGTTCCGTTCCAGTGGCTGCCGAAACGTACAGGCAGCCGGATAGCATCGAAGCCCGCACCGGCGATCCAGTCAAGATCCTGCACGGTAATGCTCGGGCCCCATGCGCCTTCGAACGGCGCGTCCAGCGCGTTGCCGATGTTGACACAGCGCCCCACTTGCATGTCCGCCATCACCGGGCTTGCCAGACCTGCCGCACACAAGACCGCAGCCATGCTGAACTGCAGCCAGATGCATCGCAGTCGGGCGGTAAGTCGCGCAAACATGCCAAAAGCGTCGTGACCCATATGTTGACTGTCCGCGCCGAACGGTGGACTGTTCATAACTTTTCGGGATTGCTTCAAAAAAATCAAGTAAAGCGGGGGAGAGTCGTCACGGAACGCAAGTCAGATTACCCTGTCGGAGCGCGCGAGTACAGTCGGCTGCGCAAACTCAAGGACGCGGGCTTTGCCGATATGGCGAAACTGCCTGCACTTGACGCTTTGTGCATTGAGGCCAAGGCCCATTTTGGGACGGATGTTGCAGCGGTCACATTGCTGACCGACGAGTTGCAGGTTCTCAAGGCGCGGGCCGGGATTGACGTGGATCAGACTCCGCGCAAGGTTGCGTTCTGCAACTATACGATTCTTGAGGACGCGGTCTTTGTTGTGCTCGACACACAGAGCGACCCGCGCTTCAGCCAAAACCCGCTCACGACTAATTTTCCTTTCATTCGGTTCTACGCCGGCGCGCCCCTGACCTATCTTGCCGATCTGCGCCTCGGGGCGTTCTGCCTGTTGGACGGCAAAGCAAGACAGAGTTTCACACACGGCGAAAGGGCCGAACTTGCCGATTTCGCCGATCAGGCCACGCAAATCCTCGTTGCGCAGTTGGGAAGGCCTTTTGAGTGATACCATCCGTTGAACCGAAATTCTTCATAAGTCGAGACAGATGCCCGGTGGCGGTCATGCTTTTGCAATATGCCAGCGGAATTTATCGGAACCTGAGGGGCATTTATGGTCTCGAATCAGGAAATTGCGCACGAGACTCGGGAAGTGGCCCATGAGCATCCGCAGTACTCTGTCCATTCTTCTGTCGATCTTTGGTGTGACGCTGCTGGTCGTGCTGTTGTATTTAGGCTCTGCCATTAATCGGCACTATCAGTACAGTTCCGAACAGATCGTGATCGATCTGGCGCGCAACGACCTGCTTAC
>JBBRBJ010000008.1:0-81465 GCA_038205925.1 Rhodobacterales bacterium
GGTGCTCACGACGAAGCACTTCCAGCCGGATGCGGAGCATGTCTTCGAAGTTCAGTTCGCTCGAGATGTTCATGGGGCCCGCCGGGAATGTGAGTCTGTCAGTGCTCAGACTTCTAATATAGTGATTCCCCCGCCCCGCGATAATTCTTTTTCCAAAACTGGTGCAAGTTCCTCGTATTGCACGTTGGTCAGTGGTCGCGATTGTGTCCGGATCACGACAGCGAGAGGCGCTGACACATGCTGGAACCAGCGCGGGTGGGGGGGGTTGTATCCCCGTGAATGCCAGACGGGCCGACAGGGCACAACGCCCCGCGCCCGTCCGGACCAAGTAAATCTATAAAGGAAACGCCATGAAAAACCTTCTTCTCGCCACCACCGTGGCCATCGCCGCAATGTCGACCGGTTTTGCCGCATCAGCGCAAGTCCTGTCGGACAACGTTCGCCTTCAAATCGTCCAACTTGTTCCGGATGCCGATCTGACAAATTTGTCCACTGATCAGATTGCCGAGCTTGAGGGGATCTTCAGTGGCCCCGACAGCACCTCGTCAGGTGCCAACCCCAGGGGTGCGGTCATGCAGGTGCTTGACGGATCAAGCGCCCGAGCCGTAAGCCAGTTCCAACTGTCCGGCGCCCAGAAGACCCAAATCCGCTTGGTGCTGCCGGAAGTGGCCGAGGCCGACCTCGACAACCTGTCGACGGCCCAAATGGCACAGATTACCGGCCTGTTCACGACCGACGGCAGAATGACGCCCGAATCGACCACGGGGGCCACTCTGAAGGCAATCCTGATGGACGATGGCGGTCCCATGATTGCAGCGGTTGACCTGAGCGAAGCGAACAAGCTTACCATCATGCAGTTGGTACCCGATGCCAATCTGGATCTGCTGACCACCGCGCAGGTGGCAGAATTGACCACTTTTATGGCCGACTCGGGCAACCTGAACTCTGGTAACAACCCGGCTGGTCGGATCCGCGCGATTCTGGGCATGTAATTCGCCCAAACGCCGAGAACGCTTGGGGCGGCGGCACGGGGTGCCGCCGCCCTTTTACTTTGGGGGGCACCCACGTCACCGCCAAGCTGCGGACTTGCAGCCCGCTTCGTCACACCCCATATCTTTCTTTGGGGCAAGGGCGCCTTCCTACAGGGCCCTGCCGCAGCAATGTCGCTTTGCAAAGGACATCTGTGTCATGACGAAACTGAGCTTTGGGGCGCATCCGTTCCTTCTGGGGTTTGAGCAACTTGAACGACTGGTCGAGCGCACGGCCAAGACCGGGGCCGAGGGATACCCCCCCTTCAACATCGAGGCGACCTCGGAAAACGCTTATCGCATCACGCTGGCCGTTGCGGGGTTTCGCGAGGAAGATCTGGCGATTACCGTCGAGGACCGCCAACTGGTTGTGCGCGGGCGGCAGTGTGAAGAGGTGCAGGAGCGCGTTTATCTTCACCGGGGCATTGCCGCGCGCGCCTTTCAGCGCAGCTTCGTCCTGGCTGACGGGGTAGAAGTGGGGGGGGCCAGCATGGAGCACGGCCTTTTGCACATCGACCTGAAGCGTGCCGTGCCCGAAACGGTGGTTCAGACCATTCGCATTGGTCGCAAGTAACAAGTAAGGAGTGCCCGAGATGAACAAGCCCTTTGAGACCCTGCCTGCGGCCGAGCGCCAGATCGTCTATGTGCGCGAAGTTCTGGTGTCCGACCTGCCCGACGCCCTGCGCGAGGAAATTGGTGATGCCGAAACGGTGTTTTCCATCCACCGGCCGGATGGCGCGCGCGTGGCGCTGGTCAAGGACCGCGCTCTTGCCTTTACCCTTGCCCGGCAGAACGATCTGGCGCCTGTGAACGTGCACTGACGGGGGCGGCTGGCGTTCATTCGCGGGTGGCGCTGTTTCACACGTTCACGCGCAAGCATGGCATTTTCATGTGGATGCCGTTCCCAAAAGTGATCAAAAAGGGCGCCCCGGTACGCCGGGACGCCCCTCCGGTCTGTCATGGATCGGTCAGGCCTTTATCAGGCCCATGGATTCCAGCTTCAGAATCACCTGATGGGCACAATTGTCCACCTCGGTCCCTTCTGTATCCAGCACCAGTTCAGCAGCGGTCGGAAGCTCATAGGGGTCGGAAATCCCCGTGAACTCCTTGATCTTTCCTTCGCGCGCCAGCTTGTAGAGGCCTTTGCGGTCACGGCGTTCGCATTCCTCGACCGAGGTCGCCACATGCACCTCGATGAAGGCGCCAAAGGCTTCGACGAACTCACGCACAGCGCGACGGGTGGCTGTATAGGGCGCGATAGGGGCGCAGATGGCGATACCGCCATTCTTGGTGATCTCGGACGCCACATAGCCTATGCGCTTTATGTTGATGTCACGATGCTCTTTGGAAAAGCCCAACTCCGACGACAGATGCTTGCGTACCACGTCGCCGTCCAGCAGCGTCACCGGGCGCCCGCCCATTTCCATCAGCTTGACCATCAGCGCATTGGCGATGGTCGATTTGCCGGACCCCGACAGGCCGGTGAAAAACACCGTAAATCCCTGTTTCGAGCGCGCAGGCGCAGTGCGGCGCAGTTCTGTCACCACTTCGGGGAAGCTGAACCATTCGGGAATGTCGATCCCTTCACGCAGGCGGCGGCGCAGTTCGGTGCCCGAGATATCCAGCACGGTATCACCCTGCGGCACTTCGTTGGCCGGGAAATACTGCGCTTTTTCCTGCACATAGACCATATGTTTGAAATCGACCATGCCTATGCCGATCTCGGCCGCGTGTTTGGCAAACAACTCCTGCGCGTCATAGGCACCGTAAAAGTCCTGCCCGGCGGAATTCTTGCCGGGGCCTGCGTGATCACGGCCGACGATCATGTGCGTACAGCCATGGTTCTTGCGGATGATGCCGTGCCAGACGGCCTCACGCGGGCCCGCCATGCGCATGGCAAGGTTCAGCAGGCTCATCGTGGTGGTCGAGGCGGGATACTTGTCCAGAACCGCCTCATAGCAGCGAACGCGGGTGAAATGGTCCACATCGCCTGGCTTGGTCATGCCGACAACCGGGTGGATCAGCAGGTTCGCCTGTGCCTCGCGCGCGGCGCGGAAGGTCAGTTCCTGATGCGCGCGGTGCAGCGGGTTGCGTGTCTGGAAGGCCACGATCTTGCGCCAGCCCATCTTGCGAAAAAAGGCGCGCAACTCGTTGGGCGTGTCGCGGCGGCCCTTGAAGTCATAGTGCACAGGCGGCTGAATGCCGGTGATCGGGCCGCCCAAATAAACAGGGCCCGCCTGATTGTGCAGGTAATTCACGGCCGGATGCGCCAGATCATCGGCTCCGAACACATGCGCGGCCTCATGCGCCTTGTTCGGCACCCATTTGTCGGTGACCGACATGATCGCAAGGATCACACCTTCTTGGTCACGCAGAGCGATATCCTGGCCCGGTTCCACGGTGTCTGCAAACTTCTCAGACACGTCAAGAGTGATGGGAATTGGGAACAGCGCACCGGAAGCGGTGCGCATGTCAGTGACGACGCTGGTGTAATCGGCCTCGGACATGAAGCCCTTCAGCGGATTAAACCCGCCGTTCATCAACAATTCAAGATCGCAGATCTGTCGCGGGGTCATGTCCCATGACAGCAGATTGCCCGCCTCATGCTTCAGTTTCTGAGCGGAATCATAGGAAACAAACAACTCCGGAACCGGAGCCAAATCTTGCAGCGACATCGAGTTGCCTTTCAATACATCAAGGACCGGGGATTGCACCCGGCGCGTTCAGTTGCGCGGGGGTGTAGCGCGCCGTCGTGCCGGGTTTCAAGCAATCCCGGACCCGGACTGTGAAAAAAGGGCCAAATGTCGGGGTTCGGTCGCCGAAAGTGGTTAAATTTCCGCATCGTCCGCGTAAAATCGTCCCGTTGTCCCGTTGTCCCGTTGTCCCGTTGTCCCGTTGTCCCGTTGTCCCGTGCTCGCATTGAAGTGCGCGTGTCTAGATAACTGCCGGCCCGACAAAGCCGTGCCGTGGCATGATCGGCGACGCGTCGCTTGTCTGGTGAACGGACAGGAACTTTTCCGCGTCCAGTGCTGCCATGCAGCCCATCCCCGCACTGGTGACCGCCTGTCGGTAGATGTGGTCGGTCAGGTCGCCAGCGGCAAAGACGCCTGGAATGGCGGTGCGGGTGCTGCCCGGCTCAACCTTGACATACCCTCCGCTGTGCAGTTCCAACTGGCCCTTGACCAGTTCCGTGGCGGGTGCGTGGCCGATGGCTACAAAAAAACCGTGGCAAGGGATGTCCTGCGTCTCGCCCGTCAGAACGTTGCGGGCGCGCACGCCGGTGACCGAGGCAGGAGCGTCGGTGCCCAGCACATCGGTTACTTCGGAATTCCACAGCATCTCGATCTTGGGATGCTTGAACAGGCGATCCTGCATGATCTTTTCGGCGCGCAGTGTGTCGCGGCGGTGGATCAAAGTGACACGTGTGGCGAAATTGGTCAAAAACAGCGCCTCTTCCACCGCCGTGTTGCCGCCGCCGATCACCACCACCTCTTTGCCTCGGTAGAAGAACCCGTCGCAGGTTGCGCAGGCCGATACGCCAAAGCCCTTGAACTTTTCCTCTGACGGCAGGCCCAGCCATCTGGCCTGCGCCCCCGTGGCGAGGATCACTGCATCCGCGGTAAAGGTGGTGCCGCTGTCTGCCTGCGCCGTGAAAGGGCGTTTCGACAGATCGAGCGACGAGATGTAGTCGCTGATCACCTCGGCCCCCATTGCCGTGGCATGCTCCTGCATCCGGATCATCAGATCCGGGCCCTGCACGTGCGTGTCGCCGGGCCAGTTCTCCACCTCGGTGGTGATGGTCAGTTGGCCACCGGGTTGCAGACCTTGCACCAGGATGGGGTTCAGCATGGCGCGCGCGGAATAGACGGCAGCGGTATAGCCCGCAGGCCCCGAGCCGATGATGAGAACGCGCGTGTGTCTTGTCTGTGCCATGGTGCCCCCGAAACTGTGCGGCCTTCGATATAATCGCGTAGGCCCCCGGCTGAAAGCCCTGATGTGGCTGTGCTGCGAGCATTCCAAAAGCTGCGGAACGAGGCGCGATTCACGAAATAATCCTGCGCAATGTTGAAACATTGTTGCGCGACGAGGGCGCTGTGCCTAGATATCGTCAGCACCAACGGAGGCACGCATGGCCGGATCCAAACTCGACCCTATTGACCGCCATATCCTGGCCGAGTTGCAGGCTGATGGTCGCATGACGAATGTAGAGTTGGCAAAGCGGGTGGGTATCTCGGCGCCGCCCTGCCTGCGCCGGGTTCGGACGTTGGAGGAGGCAGGCTATATCAAGGGCTATCACGCCGACATTGATGCGCGCGAACTGGGTTTCGAAGTGCAGGTTTTCGCAATGGTGCGGCTGCAAAGCCAGGCCGAGGCGGATCTCTCGACCTTCGAGGCACGCTGCCGCGCCTGGCCTCTTGTGCGTGAATGCCACATGCTGAATGGCGAGATCGATTTCATCCTGAAATGCGTCGCGCCGGATCTGTCCTCGTTTCAGTCGTTCCTGACGGGCGAACTGCTGAAGGCTGCGAATGTGGCCAATGTGAAGACGTCGCTGGTGATCCGCTGTGCCAAGGATCAGCCCGGGGTTCCGTTCGAGGTGCTGGAGGATCGGCTGGCAAAGCAGGCCTGATCGCGCCAGCCCCCTGATCGTGCCAGACGCAGGCACCCCGGAACGGCTCCACAAATAAAAACGGCCCCGTTCGCGTGCCAGAGGAGCACCGGGGCCGTTTTTGCCAAAGCAACGGTCGTGCGGATCAGCGCTGCCTTTCACAAGGTCTTACACCGCTGGCCCGTCTCCCCTTGCAGGGTGAAGACCGTCATTTGGCAAAGATGGCTGAAAAATGGCGGGCCGTCAAACACTGAGTGCTGAGGGCGCCGTCATACGGTGCGATTGACGCGCGGTTGCGCGCCAGAGGGGGGATTGAGGACGCAATTGTTGATTAATGGTGAACGCCGGGTGCGTCGTTGTGCATGGCGGGGGGCCAAAGTGCGGCCCTGCCCGGCGAATCAGTCGATCAACGGGCGGCCATGGCGCGGAATTTCGCGGCCGGTGCGGCTTTCAGTGCCTCTGGCTTGCGGCGCGTTCCGCGCTGCCATGGCATCACGACGGCATGGTCAAGGCTGGCGGCGATCACGGATTTCAGCCAACGGCGTTCTTTTTTCATCGGGGTGGGTCCTTCTGCTCTTGCTGTCGATTGCTTCGACCTTGGCGTCAATCTGACAGGGCAATGGGGCGGCGATCTGGCCCAAGGTGTGCGGGAATGAGGCATTTCACGGTTTGGGCGAAGCCAATTGTGGCGTTCAGCAATGGCCTGCCGATGTGGTGAAGTGTTCAGGATCCGCAGGGAAATGAGAGATCTGCGCTGTGATTGTTTCCGGAAATTGTGGCGACGGGGCCCGGACCTTGCCCAAATCGCGCCGCGATCAGAGGCGGATGACCGAGATCAGGCGCCCGTAATCCGCTTCGGCCGCATGGGTGGAGCGGCGATAGGAATAGAATCGATCCGGATCGGAATAGGTGCAATGACCGGTCCATTCGGCATGGCCCACCCCGGCACTCCGCAAGCGGTGCAGGCCATAGCCAGGCAAGTCGAACAGCATCCGGTCGCCTGCGCCGCCCGCAAAATATCGCGTCGCCTCGGGCGCGCCATCGGTCACGGCCTCAAAGAACTCGGGGCCCACTTCATATGCACTCTGGCTGATGCAGGGACCGATGACGGCTGTGGTATCGGCGCGATGCGCGCCAAGGCGTTCCATCGCGTCAAGGACGGCCTCCAGCACCCCATCCAGCGCGCCGCGCCAGCCCGCGTGCGCCGCACCGATGACGCCAGCCTTTGGATCAGCGAAAAGGACCGGCTGGCAATCTGCGGTCAGGATCGACAGGGCGATGCCCGCGGTGGCGGTCACCATCGCATCGGCGCGCGGGCGTGGGGCCACGGGGCCAGTGACGTGGATCACGTCGGCGGAATGCACCTGATGCACCCCCACCAGACCATCGGGGGCCACAGCCATTGCCTGTGCCACGCGGGCGCGGTTGATGGCCACAGCCTCGGTCAGGTCAGACGACCCCGTGCCGCAGTTCAGACCCGCGAAGATGCCTGATGAGGCCCCGCCCTTGCGCGTGAAAAAACCGTGCCCGGTGGGCAGGAGGGTGTCCGCAGTGATGATTTCGAGCGTGGGGGGCATCAGGCAAATCCGGATGGTGGTTGGGTGCGGTTGGCAAACAGCGCCAGCACTTTGAACAGCGAACCCATTTCCGAAGGCTCGGTCAAGCGGTGATGCGCTGCAACGTGTGATTGAAGCGCAGCGCCTGCAAGACGATTGGAAAGTGCCTCGGCCCGTCTGCCCATTCCCAAGGCAGTCAGAAACGCGCCCTGCGTGGCAAAGGCATGGGCGGCGGGTGCTGCGGCATGGGCGAGGGCGGCAAAATCGACATGCGCCGTCAAGTCGGCGTGGCCGGGTTCGGCCATGGGGTCGACAAAGGCGTGGGCGCGAACGGCTTGAAACGTGTCCCCGTGTGATATCCAGCCGCCATAGTCCACGATCAGGGCAGCCCCACCGTGGTCAGCGATCAGCGAGCCTATCCGGGCCACGACCGGGACAGCCGAGGGGCACACCTCGACCACATCGCCGGGGGCGGTATCTGCAAGCCGATGTGTCAGCATTCCCAGCGGTGCAGGTGTGGCACGGCCAAGGCACAACCGGTCGCCCTGCAGCCCCACAACCGTTTCGGCCCAGCCCGTCGCCTCTCGGGTGAACTGACGGATCGGCAGGGCATCGAAAAATTCATTGGCGAGCAGGAACAAAGGCGCATCGGGCAGTTCGTCTGCCGTGGTTATCCAGCGGACGGGGTGCGTGCCGAGCGTGCTCCGCTGCCGGGCGCGCAACGCGGATGAGGCTTCGAGCAAGGTTACGTCCGCCGCCGCGTGAAATCCGGGCACGTCCCGCGTGGCGCGCAAGACATCGGCCATCAGGGTGCCCCTGCCGGGTCCAAGCTCGGCAAGGGTCATTCGGGGGGGGCAACCGTGATCCAGCCAGACTTGCGCAAGGCACAGGCCCAGCATCTCGCCAAACATCTGGCTGATCTCGGGTGCCGTGGTGAAATCGCCGGCGGCACCAAAGGGGGAGCGGGTGGTGTAATACCCATGCTCGGGGTGCAAAAGACACTCGGTCATGTAGTCGGCCAGCGTGATCGGCCCCGTGGCTGCGATGCGCCGCACCAAAAGGCGACCCAATGGCGTCACGTGGCGCGGGCCCGGGCGATGAACCAGATGCCCGCCGCGATCATCGGCAGCGACAGGATCTGCCCCATGGTCAGCCCATAGCCGCCTGCCTGTAACGCAAGGCCAAGCGGGTTGCCAGGGCTGACAAACTGTGCGTCAGGCTGGCGCACGAATTCCACCACAAAGCGTGCCAGCCCGTAGCCCGCAAAGAACAGCCCCGCAATGCGCCCCGGCGCCCGCAGCCACCCACGGCGCCAGGCAAGCCAGCCCATCAGAATGCCCAGGATCAACCCTTCCAGCAGCGCCTCGTAAAGCTGGCTGGGGTGGCGGGCGCAGATGCCGATGATGCCGTCGCAGGTCTGGGCGGCGTCACCGGGAAAGGCCACGCCCCAGGGCAGGCTGGTAGGCCGGCCCCACAATTCCGCATTGATAAAATTGGCAATGCGCCCCAGAAACAGGCCCGGCGGCGTTGCAAGCGCCATCACATCTGCGGTCTTCAGCATGGGCACCCGCTCGGTCCGACAAAACAGCAGGGCGGCCCCGACCACACCCAGAAAGCCACCGTGAAACGACATCCCGCCTTCCCACACACGCAAGATGCGGCCGGGGTTTTCAATGTAGAAGCCCGGTTGATAAAACAGCACAAAGCCGATGCGCCCCCCGAGAATGACCCCAAGGATCACCCATGTCAGCAACCGCTCGATCTGGTCAGCGGTCAGCGGGGCCGGACCGCTCCACAGGTCTGCGCGTGACACGGCGGCCCGCGCGATGCGCCATGCCAGCAAGATGCCCACGATATAGGCCAGCGCATACCAGCGCAGCGCAAACGTCAGTCCAAAGGCGCTGACAGAAAAAATTTCGGGCGAGACGTCGGGAAACGGGATGTAGGACATGGTGCCTGTGGCCTTTTTCGGTTGCAGCCTTGTCGGCAAGGGCCGGGGCGAAGTCAATTGCCATGGACAGACTTGTGAAGCCCGCCCCCCAACGCCATATAAGAGGTGACGCTGTGAAAAGGACCGCCCCCATGCAAGGCAACAACAAATTCTTCGACGACATCAGCCAGCTGATGACAAATGCCATGGGCGTGGCGCAAGGCGCCAAGACCGAGGCCGAGACGGCGATGAAAAGCCTTGTCGACCGCTGGATGGCCGACCGTGACTTCGTGACGCGCGACGAATTTGATGCTGCCCGCGCGATGGCCGTCAAGGCGCGCGAAGAAAATACGGCGCTTGAGGCGCGCATTGTCGCGCTCGAAGCCGCGTTGACCAAAAAGGGCTGAGCGAACCCTGTTTTGCGACAATCGGTCGGAAGGTGGCGCTGCCCTAGGGCAAATGCGACGATCCGCACCTGAAATCCCCAGAATTCCTGCGACACCTGCGGATTTGGCAGTTGTCCACAGAAGAATTGCCAAGATTTTCCTTTACAGGGTTCCCCTTATCGCACACCATATTTAGAAGGGTTGTGTTGGGCGAGCGCTTTACCTTGCCAGATACCCAAGCGTTCGTGGGCAACGACCCACAGTTGGCAAGATGATGAGGCCGGGCGATGTCACTAAGCGAAGATTACGGTTCCAGCGACGATCTGCACCCGATCGACATTGTGGAAACACTGGCCGAACACCACGCGTGGGAGTTCGACCGCGTCACCGATGATCAGATTGCGATGGCGGTCGAGGGGCAGTGGCGCACCTATTCGCTGACCCTTGCATGGTCGGCGCAGGACGAGACGCTCCGTTTGATCTGCACCTTCGAGATCGAGCCACCCGAAGGCATGATGCCGGGCCTCTACGATGTGATCAACCGTTGCAATGACATGGTCTGGACCGGCGCCTTCACCTATTGGGTCGAACAAAAGCTGATGGTCTGGCGCTATGGTCTGGTGCTGGCGGGCGGGCAGTTTGCAGGGCCGGAACAGATCGACCGGCTGATCTCAAGCGCCGTGATGGCGGCCGAGAGATTCTATCCGGCGTTTCAAATGGTCGGCTGGGGCGGCAAATCCCCTGCCGATGCAATGCAGGTAGCCATTGCCGAGGCCTACGGTCGGGCTTAACCTTGTCCCGTGATGACGGGATAGGACAGACCTTGGACACTATCAACCGACAGGGCCTTGTGCTCTTGGGCTGTGGCAAGATGGGCTCGGCGATGCTTGAGGGCTGGCTGGGCCGCGGGTTGGTGCTGAACCGCACCTGGGTCATAGACCCGCATCCGTCGGATTGGGTCCGGGATCTGGCGATACGCGGGCTGCATCTGAACGCGGCTCTGCCCGCAGCACCCGCCGTTGTGCTGATCGCGGTCAAGCCGCAGATGATGGGCGCGGCGCTGGGTCAGATCGCCGGATTTGGCGGTGTTGCTCTGATCATGACCGTGGCGGCGGGCACGACGATTGCAAGTTATGAGGCTGTGTTCGGCCCCGCCACGCGCATCGTGCGCGCCATGCCCAACACGCCCGCTGCCGTGGGGCGCGGGATCACCGCCATCGTGGGCAACGCAGCGGCCACGGCGGCGGATTTGGCGCAGGCCGAAGCCCTTTTGTCGGCGGTGGGGCAGGTGGTGCGCCTGCAGGGCGAGCATCAGATGGATGCGGTTACTGCGCTGTCGGGGTCCGGCCCGGCCTATGTGTTCCATCTGATCGAGGCGATGGCTGCCGCGGGCGAGGCCGAGGGCCTGCCTGCCGACATGGCCATGACGCTGGCCCGCGCCACGGTGTGCGGCGCGGGCGAACTGGCCTGGCGCGCAACCGAGACGGCCGCCCAATTGCGGGTGAACGTCACTTCGCCCGGGGGCACCACGGCGGCGGGCCTTTCGGTGCTGATGGACCCCGGGACCGGCTTGCCCCCTTTGTTGCGGCGCGCGGTCAAGGCCGCGGCGGACCGCGGGCGGGACCTGGGAAAATGACCATAACCTACGATGATTTCCAGAAGGTCGATATCCGCGTGGGTCGGATCACCCGCGTCGAACCCTTCCCCGAGGCCCGCAAACCTGCGATGAAACTCTGGGTCGATTTCGGCGGCGATATCGGCGAGAAACGCTCATCGGCGCAAATCACAAGGCACTACACGGCCGAGCGGCTGGTCGGGCGGCAGGTGCTTGCGGTCGTAAATTTCCCGCCCCGGCAGATCGGCCGGGTGCTGTCCGAAGTGCTGGTTCTGGGCGTGCCCGATGCGACTGGCGAAGTGGTGTTATTGGCCCCCGATCAGGTGGTGCCTGTCGGAGGACGACTGTTTTGATGAAACTCTTGATCACACGACCCCTGCCGGATCCGGTAATGAACGCGGCCCGTGCCGCCTTTGATGTCACCGCCCGTGCGTCGACAATCCCCTTGTCGGCGGATGAGTTGCGCGCCTCGCTGCGCGACCATGATCTGATCCTGCCCACCTTGGGCGACCGCTATCAGGCCGATGTCTTCGCCGATGTGCCGCAGCCCCGCGCGCGGATGCTGGCCAACTTCGGTGTTGGCTACAATCACATCGACGT
Source organism: Rhodobacterales bacterium (assembly GCA_038205925.1). Taxonomy (GTDB): domain Bacteria; phylum Pseudomonadota; class Alphaproteobacteria; order Rhodobacterales; family Rhodobacteraceae; genus Pseudotabrizicola. The sequence goes on from JBBRBJ010000008.1 coordinate 11,725, forward strand.
GGCTGCTGCACGTGCCGCGGGATTGCACGTCTCCAACACGCCCGGTGCCGTCACCGATGCCACTGCCGACATCGCGCTGATGCTGATCCTGATGACAGCCCGTCGCGCAGGCGCGGGTGAGCGTATGGTGCGCAACGGCACCTGGGGCGGCTGGCACCCGACGCAGATGCTGGGTATGCACGTTGGCGGCAAGCGCCTTGGCATCATCGGTATGGGCCGTATCGGCAAGGCCATCGCGCGGCGCGCGCAGGCGGGCTTCGGGATGGAGGTTGTGTTCTTCAACCGCTCGCCCGTGCCCGATCCGGGCGTGCCCGCGCGCCAGGTCAACATGGCCGAGGCGCTCGGTGCAGATGTGGTCGTGCTCGCGGTGCCCGGCGGTCCTGACACCCACCATCTGATCAACGCGCAAACCCTTGGGCAGATGAAACCTCACGCCCTTCTCATCAACATCAGCCGTGGCGACGTAGTGGATGAGGCCGCTCTGATTGCAGGCCTGACGGATGGCCGCATCGCAGGGGCTGGTCTCGACGTCTATGAGTTTGAGCCCGCAGTCCCTGCTGCGCTGATCGCCATGGAAAACGTGACCCTTCTGCCACATCTGGGCACGGCGGCACTTGAGGTGCGCCAGAACATGGGGATGATGGCGGTGGACAACCTCGTCGCCTTTGCCCAAGGGCGTCCGCTGCCCAATCCGGTCTGATCAAGTGGCCCTCGCTGCTTCGCAAATAATCCTGCCAGAGGCTCCCCCGCCCCGAACCAGGTGCATGCGGAAAAATCCTTGCCCGTGGAAACGCCGTCCAAGGGGGCTCGATGCCCCCGCGGACGGCCTCCTGTTGCGCGCTGCCCCATGATCATCTCGCGCAGGCGGCGGTTCATTTTTGTCCATATTCCAAAGACCGGGGGCACGGCGCTGTCGATGGCACTTGAGGCGCGCGCGATGAAGGATGATCTCCTGATCGGCGACACCCCAAAGGCGCGGGCACGGCGCGGGCGACTGAAGGGGATCAAGGTTGCGGGGCGGCTCTGGAAGCATTCCACGCTTGCCGATGTCGCGGGCCTCGTGACCGATGATGAGGTTGCCGATTTCTTCACCCTCACTTTGGTGCGCAACCCATGGGACCGCGCCGTCAGCTACTATCATTGGCTGCGCGCGCAGTCCTTTGCGCACCCGGCGGTGGGGTTGGCCAAGGCGCATGATTTCAGCGGCTTTCTGAACCATTCCCAGACCCGCACCGGTTTTCGCCTCTGGCCCTATGCGGCGTGGATGCGCGACAGGGTGGGTGTTGAGAGGGCCACGCTTTATGCCAGGCTCGAAGTACTCGGGCGCGACCTTGCGCCCTTTGAATCGCATCTGGGCTTTGCCCTGAGACCGGGCCCTGTGAACGCCTCTGACCGCGCGCCTGACTGGCGGCCCTACTATTCGGACGCCGACGCCGCCCTGATCGGGGATCTGTGTGCCGAGGACATCGCCCGGTTCGGCTATGCCTTCGACGGGTTCGCCTGACCTTGCCGAAATTGCCTTGGGTCTGCCGCGAATTTGCCGTGGCAGGGCCATGCGCGTTCTGCACCGTTCGTCTCTGTCTGGTGCGGCTTCATCCCCGTGCCGGTTGCTGTCACCGATGGCGGAGTGGGAATGGTCTGGCTGGGACCGGAAAACGCAGAACTTTCGGAGCCGTCGGTGATCGCCGAAGGCATTGTTTCTGCCACCCTGATTGCCACGCCTGAAGGCTGGCGCGCGGCGGGCAGTCTGGGGCCCGGCGCACGGGTGCTGACCTTTGACCACGGGCCGCAGGCCGTGGTTTCAGCCCATATTCAGCCGATCAGCGGGGTCTTCCCGTCACACTGGCCGCTTCTGGTGCCATCTTGGGCGCTGGACAACCGCGAAGATCTGGTGCTGTTGCCCGAGCAAAAGCTGCTGATCGAGGCAGATGTGGCCGAGACCCTTTTTGGCGACCCTTTTGCCCTGATCCCGGCGGTGGCGATGGACGGCTGGCGCGGCATCGGCCGCTGGCGCCCGACCGATGGCATGGCGGCGGTGGTGCTGGGCTTCGCCGAGCCGCAGTTGATTTACGCCAGCCGTGGGGTCCTGCTCTCATGCCCTGGCGATCCGTTTGCCGTGGGTGATTGGTACGCGCCCGGCCTCGCCGCCTGTTCGCTGACGCAGGCCCGCCATCTGATTGCCTGCCTGATGGCCGAAGAGGCCGGCGCCGCCCTGCGCAAACGTGGGCAGCGCCAGTTCGGTGTGGGCGCAGACTAGGCGGCGCGGTCTATCGCGGTCTGATAGAACGACGTCCCTTTGGCCGCCATGTCGCGCAAAGACTGTGGCGTTGCAAAGCGGGGGCCGAAGGTTGCCGTCAGCCCGTCGCAAATCTCGACCGCACGCGCCGCGCCGATGATATCAAGCCACGAGAACGGCCCGCCCGACCACGGCGCAAAGCCCCAGCCGAGGATAGCGCCCACATCGCCCTCGCGGATGTCGGTCAGCACACCATCGTCAAGGGCGCGCACGGCTTCCAGCACCTGTGCCATCAACAGGCGGTGCTGCACGGTGGCAAGGTCGGGCTGAGTTTCGGCCACCGGATACTGCGCGGCAAGGCCGTCCCAAAGCCCTTCACGTTTGCCCGCAGCGTCATAGGCATAAAAACCAGCGCTCGCCTTTTTGCCCATCCTGCCTTTCTCGGCCATCCAGAACAGAACGTCATCCACGGCGCCATCAGGATAAGCGTCGCCCATCGCCAGCTTTGTCGCTTTGGCGATCTTCACGCCCAGATCGATCGAGGTTTCGTCCACCAGTTGCAGTGGCCCCAGCGGCATGCCGACCAACTTGGCCGCGTTTTCGATCAACGCTGGTTCCACCCCTTCGGCGACCATGCGGATGCCTTCGTTGATGTAGGGGATGATGCAGCGGTTGGCATAGAAGAACCGCGCATCATTCACGACGATGGGCGTCTTGCGGATCTGACGGACGAAATCCAGCGCCTTGGCCACTGCAATGTCGCCAGTTTCGCGGCCGCGAATGATTTCCACCAGCATCATCTTGTCGACGGGCGAGAAGAAGTGGATGCCGATGAACTGCGTCGGACGCCGTGAGGCGCGGGCCAGATCGCTGATCGGCAGGGTCGAGGTGTTGGTGGCAAAGATGCACGCTGCCCCTACCGCCGCCTCGACCTGCGCGGTCACTTCGGCCTTGATCTTCATGTCCTCGAACACCGCCTCCACGATCAGATCACAGCCTGCGAGGGCCGCGTAGTCCGTGGTGGCGGTGATGCGGGCCAGCGTTTCGGCCTTTTTCTCGGGCGTCACCTTCTTGCGCTGAACGCCCTTGTCGAGCAGCCCTTCCGCATGGGCGCGGCCGCGGTCTGCCGCGTCTTGAGTGGAGTCGATCAGCACAACCTCGATCCCCGCGTTGGCACTGACATAAGCGATGCCCGCGCCCATCATGCCCGCGCCGATGATGCCCACCTTGCGCACGGTCTGATCCGGTGTGTCGGGGCGGTTCGCGCCCTTTTCCAGCGCCTCCTTGTTGATGAAAAGGCTGCGGATCATGGCGCTTGACGACGGGTTCATCAGCACGGACGTAAAGTGCCGCGCCTCGATCTTCAGGGCGGTGTCAAAGGGCACCAGCGCACCTTCATAGACGGCTGCCAGCAGGGCGCGGGCGGCGGGATAGACGCCCATCGTCTTGCCCAGCACCATCGCACTGGCGCCCACGAAGGTCATGAAACCAGCGGGTTGATAGGGGGCGCCGCCGGGCATCTTGTAGCCCTTGGCATCCCAGGGCTTGACCAGATCGGCGTCTTTCGCGCCCAGAACCCATTCCTTGGCGCGGGTCAGAAGATCTTCGGGGGCCACAACCTCGTCAATGATCCCTGCGGCCTTGGCGGCCTTGGGGTCGGACAGCTTGCCCTCCAGCAGGAACGGCGCCGCCATCATCGCCCCCATCTTGCGCACAAGCCGCGTTGTGCCGCCCGCGCCGGGAAAGATGCCGACCATGATCTCGGGCAGGCCGATCTTTGCCTTGGGGTTGTCGGCGGCTATGATGCGGTGGCACGACAGGGGCAGTTCCAGCCCGATGCCAAGGGCGGTACCCGGAAGGGCCGCCACGATGGGCTTGCCGCCTTTGAGTGTTTTCGGGTCCATCCCGGCACGCTCGATCTTGCGCAGAATGGCGTGCATCTCCATCACGCCGCTGAAGATGCCTGCTGCCCCGCCGTCGTCGCGCATCTTGGCGATGACGTTCAGATCCATTCCGCCCGCGAAATCCTTTTTGCCGCTGGTGATGATGACGCCCTTCACGGCCTTATCGGCAAGGGCCTGGTCGATCATGCCGTTCATCTGGGCAAAGCCCGCCAGCGACATCACGTTCATGGATTTGTCGGGGACGCTCCAGGTGATCGTAGCGACGCCATCGGCATCAACCGCATAGGTGAAATCGGTCATAGATCCGGTCCTTTCTCGGGGTCGGTTTCAGGCCCGCGCAGCACGTCCAGCGGCCAGCGGGAATTTGCAAGGGCATTGGTGATCGACGCAGCGGTCCAGCGGTTGCCGGTCAGGCGCAGCGTGATGTGGGAATGGAACGGGTCCATCACGCGCAGGCTGCCCGCGATCAGATGGGTGACATAGCGGGCGCTGATCAGGTCGCGGTCCGGCGCTTCGGCGCTCTCGACAAGACGGATGTAGTCGGTAACCCGCTGGCTTTTCAAAAGACCACGAAAGGTGTCAAAACCTTCGCGCAACGTCTCTTCGGTGTTCACGGTGATGTTTGACGTGTGGGTGATCAGGCAAAAGGGCAGGGTTATGCCTGTGCGGTAGGTCGGGTAATCGCCCGCCATGACGGCGGCGGCAATCTCGTCAAGATAGCTCTGCGCGATGCTTTCGGGGGTCATGAGGTCCCGTCCTTCGCATGGGGGGGGTGTACGGGGTAGGCGGGCGGGCGGATCACCTTCATCGCGGGTGCTGCCATCGTGTGCCGTCGCGGTGTAGGTAGCGGCGCGCGGCTCCGTCCTTTTCCGTGATAAGATCATGGTCGGTGTAATGGATACGGTCGTTCGGCAGGCGCGTGCCGATGACAAGGTAGCGCGCAGGGGCTTCGGACCGGTTGTCCAGCCGGTGTCCCGCCGGACTTCCCGCAGGCCAGCAGGCCACATCGCCCGCGCGCAAGGTGGTCTCGCTGTCCTCGACCAGCACCACCTCACCCTCCAGCATCAGGACCATTTCATCCTCGGTCTCGTGCCAATGGCGGCGCCCCGATGAGGAACCGGGTGGAAGCTCTTCGACAAAGCTGCCGAACTGGGTGATCCCGCCGGGATCGGACAGCAGGCGGTAGCGACAGGGGCCGGGGACGGACCCAAGGATCGGATGCGGGCTGTCGGCTTCGTCCTGCCAATCGGGAAGGGTCACACGGGGCATGGGCGGGCCCCTTCGGGCGGCACGTAAAGCGTGCCGTCCTTGTGGGTGAAGGTGGCTGTGCCATCCTCTATCGTCACAATCAGATCGACATCTGAATAGGTCGCTACTTCACGCTTGGCCTTGCTGCCGACCACAAGAAAGCTGGCGGGGTGATCGGTGTCATTGCGCAAATGGTGACCATTGGCGACGCCCGCCGGAAAGGCCGCGCAATCGCCCGCGTGCATCACTGTTTTGCCGGTGTCTTCCACAAGGGTGCAGGCACCCGCCGTGACCATCACAAACTCATCCTCGGCCATGTGCCAATGGCGCAACGACGACAGTGCGCCGGGTTCCAGCGTGACCAGATTGACGCCAAACTGCGTAAGCCCGCCCGCCGTGCCAAGGCGCAGCGAACTGCGGCCTGCCATCATCCCGGCATAGGGTGAAGGATAGATTGATCCGGTCTTGACCGGAACGGTGCGGGGGTCAATCAGCGGCATGGCTGCACCCCGCAATTGGGCGGGATTGTCCGGCTGTCTGCGCGGAGTTCACATCCCGATGGCGCGAAGGAAGAACGACCGACCCTGTTGACGTGGCGGTAGAGAACGTCATTCCGGCTGTGAGCAGTGTGCATGTCGCCCCCTTTCTTGTGCGCTGCCGAGCGTCAGACCCGTTCGATGATCGTGGCCGCACCCATGCCGCTGGCGATGCACAGCGTGGCCAGACCGACGCCTTTTCCTGTGCGCTCCAGTTCATCCAGCAAGGTGCCGATGATGATGGCCCCGGTGGCGCCCAATGGGTGGCCCATCGCGATAGACCCGCCGTTGGGGTTCACCAGCGCCGGATCCACGCCGAACGCCTGCATGAAGCGCAGCACGACGCTGGCAAAGGCCTCGTTCACCTCGAAAAGCTCGATGTCGCTGATGCTCATGCCGCTGTCGCGCAGGATCTTTTCGGTCACCGGAACCGGGCCGGTCAGCATGATCGTGGGGTCGGTGCCGATCTTGGCGGTCGCGCGGATGCGGGCACGGGGTGTCAGGCCGTGGGCCACGCCGAATTCCTTTGATCCGATCAGAACCGCCGCCGCGCCGTCAACGATGCCGCTGGAATTTCCGGCATGATGGATGTGGTTGATCCGTTCAAGATGCGGATATTTCATCAGGGCGATCTTGTCGAAGCCGGGCATGACCTCGCCCATGTCCTTGAAGGCAGGCTTCAGCGCGCCAAGGGCCTGCATGTCGGTGCCGGGGCGCATGTATTCGTCGGTAGACAGGATAGGCAGGCCATTCTGATCGTGAATGGTGATAACCGACCTGGCAAAGCGATTGTCCTGCCACGCCTCGGCGGCGCGGCGTTGCGATTCCACGGCCAGCGCGTCGGCCTGATCGCGGGTAAAGCCGTATTGGGTAGCAATGATGTCTGCCGAAATACCTTGCGGGACGAAATAGGTTTTCATTGCAAGCGTCGGATCCACGGCGATGGCCGCGCCGTCGCTGCCCATGGCCACGCGGCCCATCATCTCGACGCCGCCTGCAATATAGGCCTCGCCCGCGCCACCCTTGATCTGATTGGCGGCCAGGTTCACGGCCTCCATCCCGCTGGCGCAAAAGCGGTTGATGGCAAGGCCGGGGATGCTTTGGTCCAGATCCGACAGCAGAACCGCGCTGCGCGCAAGGCAACCACCCTGCTCGCCCACCTGGGTGACGTTGCCCCAGATCACATCCTCGACCGCGTGGCCGTGCAGGCCGTTGCGTTCCTTGACCGCGTTCAGCACCTTCGCCGACAGGGCGACCGAGGTCAACTCATGCAGGGCGCCGTCGGGGCGGCCCTTGCCACGGGGCGAACGGACGGCGTCATAGATATAGGCGTCGGTCATGGTGTTCTCCTTATGCCCGGTCCGAAGGATTGCCGGGCATCATGTCATACGGGGCCTTCCAGCCGGGCAGGGCTGCGATCCGGTCCAGCCAGGCGTCGATATGGGGCCAGTCCTTGCGATCAAAGCCGAAGGGTTCGGGATAATAGAGGTATCCGCAGCAACTGAAATCCGCGATCGTGGGCGCATCGCCCACCAGCCAGTCGGATTTCGAAAGCGCATCGTTCAGCACCGCGTAGGCCGTCTTCAGGCGGCCTTGCTGAAACGCGATGACTTCGGCAGGGCGTTTTTCCGCGGGCAGGAAGTTCATCAGGAACCGGGTGTTGCCCGCCACGCCCGAAAGCTTGTGATTGTCCCAGAAGATCCAGCGCAGCACCTCGCGCCGGGCGATGGCCGAGCGGCCACCAAAGCTGCCGGTGCGCGACGAGATGTAGTCGAGGATCGCGCCCGATTGCGACAGGGTCATGTCCCCATCGACAAGGACGGGCACCTCGCCCATCGGGTTGATCTCGCGGAAGGCAGGGGTGCGCGCCTCGCCGTTGAAGAAATCGACAAAGACCGGCTCCCACTCCACACCAGCGAGGGCAAGGGTAAGGGCGACCTTGTACGAAGCGCCGCTTTCGCCAAAACAGTAAAGTTGCATCGTCATTGTGGACCCCTCCCCGGGGTTGGATATTGCGGGTGCCTTTTGGGGCTTCACGCCCCCGGACCCCGCAGAGTATTTTCAAAGCAGCAAGCGGTCACCGTTTTCGGTCTTCAAGCTCGGAGTTGAACAGGCGAAGGCGGTGGGTCAGGTTTTCGGTGTTTGTGACGCTGTCGAAATGCTCGAACAGGAACGAAAGTGCCTCACCTTCGTCCAGGCCCGCCTCGGTCGCAAAACGTTTGAGGCGGCGGTAGCCGTCTTCGGTCATGGCGACCGGAAAGCGGCGGGTCAGGCGAAAGCGTTTGGGCATTGGCATCTCCGGTGATTGGCCGGGGGCGGGCCCCGGCCACCAGTCTAGAACGCGTGGGCAGGAAGGGCCATCACGGTTTCGGCGCCAGACTCGATTCGTGCCAGATGCATGCCGCAAGCGGGTAACTGACGTGCCATATAAAAGCGGCCCGTGGCGATCTTGGCATGCAGGAAATCGGTATCCCCGTCGCCCGTGTCCAGCGCGGTATAGGCGGCGTGCGCCATGCGTGTCCACATCAGGCCAAGGCAGACATGACCCATCAGGTGCATGAAGTCGTAAGACCCGGACAGGGCTGCATTGGGGCTTTTCATGCCGTTCTGCATGAAGAACATTGCAGCGGTCTGAAGCTGTTTGGAGGCGGTTTTCAGGGGTTCGGCAAAGCCCTTCATCCGGGCGTCGCCTTCGTGGGCCCTGCACTCGGCCTTGACCATCTCGAAGAAGGCCATGACGTGCTTGCCGCCGTCTTGGGTCAGTTTGCGGCCAACAAGGTCAAGCGCCTGCACGCCGTTGGCGCCCTCATAGATCTGGGCGATGCGCGCGTCTCGGGCGAACTGGCTCATGCCCCATTCCTCGATATAGCCGTGTCCGCCGAACACCTGCTGGGCCTGCACGGCCATCTCAAAGCCCTTGTCGGTCTGGAAGCCCTTGATGACCGGGATCATCAGACTGACCAGCCCCTCGGCGGCGACATCGCCCTGGCGCACCGAACGGTCGATCAGATGGGCGCCCCAGAACGTGAGCGCCCGGGCGCCTTCGACGAAAGACTTCTGCTCCATCAGGTTGCGGCGGATGTCGGGGTGCACGATCAGCGGGTCGGCGGGGCCTTGCGGGTTTTCCACGCCGGTCACCGCGCGGCCCTGCAGACGGTCCTTGGCATAGGCAAGCGCGTTCTGGTACGCCGCCTCGGCCACGGCATAGCCCTGCAGTCCCACGCCAAGCCGCGCCTCGTTCATCATGGTGAACATGGCGCGCATGCCCTTGTGCAGCTCGCCCAGCAGCCAGCCCGTGGCACCATCATAGTTCATCACGCAGGTGGCATTGCCGTGGATGCCCATTTTCTCTTCGATCTTGCCAACCGACAGGGCGTTGCGGGCGCCGAGCGTGCCATCGTCGTTCACCAGAAACTTCGGCACGATGAACAGCGAGATGCCTTTGGTGCCCTCGCCGCCACCCGGGGCCTTGGCCAGCACCAGATGGATGATGTTCTCGGCCAGATCATGCTCGCCCGCCGAAATGAAGATCTTCTGACCGGTAATCTTGTAGCTGCCGTCGGCCTGCGGCTCTGCCTTGGTGCGCATCAGGCCCAGATCGGTGCCGCAATGCGGTTCGGTCAGGTTCATGGTGCCGGTCCAGTCACACGACACGAGGCGCGGCAGGTACGTGGCCTTCTGCTCGGGGCTGCCGTGGGTGTGGATGGCGGAATAGGCGCCGTGGGTCAGGCCTTGATACATGTTGAAGGCCATGTTGGCGCTGACGAAAATCTCGCCCACGGCGGTGCCCATCAGGTAGGGAAGGCCCTGGCCGCCGTACGCGGGGTCGCAGTCAAGCGCGGTCCAGCCGCCTTCGCGCATCGTGTCGAACGCAGCCTTGAAGCCAGTCGGGGTGCGCACCACGCCGTTTTCAAGATGGCACCCCTCGCGGTCACCCACCCTGTTCAGGGGGGCCAGCACGCCCGATGCCACCTTGCCCGCCTCTTCCAGCACGGCCGCCGTAAAGCCGTGGTCAAGATCGCTGTATCCGGGGGTATCGGCGGCGGTAACGTGCAGTACGTTGTGCAGCAGGAACTGCATGTCCTTGACGGGTGCGGCGTAGCTGGGCATCGGTGTCCTCCGGTAGGTGTATGGGCGTATCGGTTATTCGGCGGCGCGGGGCAGAGTGGCGAGCATCGCCTCGCCTGCCAGCAATTCAACCTTCAGTTCGGCAATGGCCACGTCCAGTTCGGCGCGCTGCGATTCCATCTGGGCAAGGCGCGCGCGGGCAATCTCATAGGTGCGCAGGGCCTGCGCCTGATTTGATCCGTCGCGGTCATACAGATCCAGAACCTGACGGATATCTTCAAGGCTGAAGCCAAAGCGCTTGCCGCGCAGGATCAGTTTCAGGCGGGCGCGGTCTGCCTTGGTGAACAGGCGGCGCGTTCCCTGGCGGATAGGGAACAGCAGTTCCTTTGATTCGTAGAACCGCAGGGTCCGCGGCGTGACGGCATAGGCGTCACACATCTGGCGGATGGTCATTGCGTCATCGGTCTTGGGTTTCTCGGTCACGGCCTGGCACTTTCACACTGCACTACATCTGACGTGCAGATGCGTGCTTTGGTACCACCCTACCAGTGAGGTTGACGTTAACGTCAGCGTAACGTTACGTCACGAAAGCGGCTGACGTGATGTCAATTTCAGGCAATCCGGCCCGGCCTAGCCCAGCTTTTTCAACGCGCTCACAGTGGTTTCGCGCAAGGCACGCAGATCGGCTATGGTGGTGTCCAGTTCGGCGCGCTGTTTCAGAAGGTCGTGAAGCTGACGATCGGCAAGACCCAGAAAATGCTCCAGTTGCGGGCGCGTGCCCTCGTCGCGGTACATCAGCAGCCATTGGCGTATCTCTTCCAGTGAAAAGCCGAACCCGCGGCCGCGCAGGATCAGTGTCATGCGTGCCACCTCGCGCGCCGTGTAGAACCGGGTGCGACCTTCCTTTTCGGGAGTCAGAAGCTCGATATATTCGTAGTACCGCAGGGTGCGTGGAGTCACGTCAAAGCGTGCGCACATTTCCTTGAAGGTCAGACGGCTGGTATCGGGCATGCGGCTCCTCATCTCTGGGCAGAGTATGCGCGGCGTGCCGTGTGGGTGCAACGGTTCTGACAAACGCCCCTTGCGGCGGGCGCACCAGACGCGAATATGGGCGGCATGACCGATCTGATCCGCATGGCCCGCCAGTTCATCGAAGCGATTCCCCACGCCCGCGCGCTGGGCATGGAGTTTGAGGCGCTGGGCGACGGGCGCGCCACCATCGCCATGCCTTACGATCCCCGGCTGATCGGCGATCCTGCAACGGGGGTTATTCACGGTGGTGCGGTGTCGGCGCTGATGGATACGGCGTCGGGGGCCGCAGTGATGTGCCACCCGACCGCGCCGGTTTCCACCGCCACGCTGGATCTGCGGATCGATTATTTCCGCGCGGCCACTCCCGGGCAGCGGATTACGGCGCGGGCGGAATGTTATCATGTCACCCGCTCGGTCGCGTTCGTGCGCGTCACCGCCACGGATGAGGATGAGGCCCGGCCTGTGGCCGCCGCGACCGGGGCCTTCACCCTCGACCGGCCAAAGGCAAAGACATGAGGGCGCCCGTGGAACCTGTGCAGGTCATCAAGCAGCGGCGTGACGCGGCCCTGCGCGGACTGCTGTCGGGCGTGCCCTACATTGCATGGCTGGGGATTCAGTTTGACCGGCGCGGTGATGAGCTGACGGCGGTGCTGCCCTTTGACGCAAAGCTGATCGGAAATCCGGGGCTGCCTGCGCTGCATGGGGGGGTAACGGCGGCGTTTCTTGAGGTGGCTTCGATCATCGAACTGGCTTGGGGCAGTCTGTGGGAGGACATGGAGGCGGGCCGCATCGACCCTGCTGCCGCCACACCCATTCGCCTGCCCAAGACGATTGATTTCACGGTTGATTACCTGCGGTCGGGTTTGCCGCGCGATGCCTATGCGCGGGCGCGGATCAACCGGTCCGGGCGGCGGTATGCGTCGGTGCATGTCGAGGCGTGGCAAGACAACCGCGCGCGGCTGTTTGCACAGGCCACGGGGCATTTCCTGATGCCGGCCGCGCCCGGTGAAGCAGCCGAATGACGGCCATCACCCACGCCCGGATCTGGGCGATCAGCTGGCCCATCATCTTGTCGAATGCAACCGTGCCGATCCTTGGCGCGGTCGATACGGCGGTCGTAGGGCAGATGGGGGCGGCGGCGCCGATCGGGGCGGTGGGGCTGGGTGCAATCATGCTGGCCTCGGTCTACTGGATCTTCGGCTTCTTGCGCATGGGGACCACGGGGTTGGCCGCGCAAGCGCATGGGGCGGGCGACGCGGCCGAGCGGGCGGCCATTTTGTACCGTGCGCTGATCATTGGTCTTGGGGCCGGGGTTTTGATCGTGGTTCTTCAGGCCGGGTTCTTCTGGGCGGCCTTTGCCCTGGCGCCCGCCAGCCCTGCGGTCGAGGGCCTGGCGCGCGACTACCTTGCCATCCGCATCTGGGGCGCGCCTGCCACCATCGCGCTTTATGCCGTGAACGGCTGGCTGATCGCGACCGAGCGCAGCCGCGCGGTGCTGGGGCTGCAACTGTGGATGAACGGGGCCAATGTTGTGCTGGATCTGTGGTTCGTGCTGGGCCTGGGCTGGGGGGTCGAGGGGGTGGCGGTTGCAACCCTTATGGCCGAGGTCAGCGGCCTTGCCCTTGGGCTGTGGCTGTGCCGCGGTGCCTTTGGGGCCGCGATGGGGCCCGCACTCGCGCGTTTGCGCGACCGGTTGGCGCTGATGCGCATGGTGTCGGTGAACGGTGACATCATGCTGCGGACCATCCTTTTGCAGGGCGCTTTCACGGCGTTCCTGTTTCTGGCCGCAGGTCTGGGTGATGTGCCGCTGGCGGCCAGTCAGGTGCTGATGCAGTTCGTGATGATCACAGCCTATGCGCTGGACGGCTTTGCCTTTGCCGCCGAGACGCTGGTGGGTCAGGCTGTGGGCGCGCGCGTGGCGCGCGATCTGGACCGCGCCGCGCGCCTGTCGTTTGGTTGGGGCATCGGGGGCAGTGTGCTGATGGCGGGGACGTTTGCCGTGTCGGGGCCGTGGATCATCGACACGATGACCACGGCGCCCGAGGTGCGCGCAGCCGCACGCGCGTTTCTGCCCTGGGTCGTGGCGGCCCCGGTGGTCGGCATTGCGTCATGGATGTATGACGGTATTTTCATCGGCGCCACGCAGACCCGTGCCATGCTGGGCTGCGCCGTTGTCTCGACGGTGGCCTATGCCGCCGCCCTTGGCCTGTTGATCCCCGCCTTTGGCAACCATGGCCTGTGGGCGGCGCTGATGGTGCTGAACGCGGTGCGGGGGCTGACGGCCTGGTGGATATGGCCCCGCCTGCGCGCACGCCTTATGCCTTCATCAGGCGGAACGCCGCCGAGGCCCCATAGCCCGCCGCAACCGCAATGATCAGTGACAGCAGGCCGTAAACCAGCGAATGCTCGCGCGAGAGGTTGAAGAGAAACCGCTCCAGCCCCTCTTTGCGCACATTGATCCGGCGTTCCAACTGATCCACCACCGCCCCGTTGCGCGTCAGGAAAATCCGCACGCGGTAGGGGCCTTCGGTCAGGTTCGCCGGCAGCACCACATCGGTGCGAAACAGGGTCTGTTCGTTCATCTGCACCGTCCGCTCGGCCAGACGGTACTGGTCGGCCTCGGTCTGCACGCGGATCAGCGCTTCGATGAACCCCGGCGCATCCTTGGCCTGCGCCGAGATCCCGACAGCCCGGATCGCGCGGGGAATGGTGATCTGATGGCGCAGGTTCTCGGTCTCGGACAGCACTTCGTGCAAGAAGCCCGTAGTTGCCACGGCGTAGAATGAAGGTGCCCGGCCGATCTGCACTGCCTCATTGTTGATCCACATGCCCGCGACACGCGCCTTCTTGCGCACGATGGTGGGGGCAGAGGGGCCTTCGATGGTGATGATCACATGCAGAGGAACCTTCGGGATCGCTTCTTCGCGCTTGACGGCGCCATAGATCAGAATTTCCGAGCCGTCGAAATCCGCGGTAATCGACACGCGGTTCTGGCTGAGGCCGGCCACGATCTCCTCGCTCGCAGCGGCGGGCGGGACAAGGGTCAACGAGACGAAGGCCATCCAGCGAAGGCGGGCGCAGATCATGGCAATACCCCTGGCATGACCGAGTAAAGCTCGGCCGGGCGCAACAAAAGGTCGAGCGCGATTTTCCCGGCGACTGAAATCACAATCAGCGACAGAAGGATGCGCAACTGCTCGGCCTTCAGCCGGCCCGAGGCGCGGGCGCCGAATTGCGCGCCGACGACGCCGCCCAAAATTAGTAAGACTGCCAGCATCATGTCGACGGTGTTCGACGTGATGGCGTGCATCAGCGTGGTGAAGGCGGTGACGAAGATGATCTGAAACAGCGATGTGCCGATAACCACCTTCGTCGGCATGCCCAACAGGTAAATCATCGCGGGCACCATGATGAAGCCACCGCCGACCCCCATGATCGCCGCCAGAAATCCCACCAGCGCGCCTACCGTCAAAGGCGGCAGCACCGAGATGTAAAGGCCCGAGGCGCGAAACTTCATCTTGAAGGGCAGGCCGTGTACCCAACTGTGCGTATGGGCCCGGCGTATCGGGGCGCCTGGCCTTCTTGTGCGAAGTATGGTGCGGGCAGACTCCCAGAACATGATCAGACCGACCAGCCCCAGAAACAGCACGTAGGACAGTTGAACGAACAGATCGATCTGACCCGCTGCCGTCAGCCGCGTAAAGACCCACACGCCGGATGCCGACCCTACAAGCCCCCCCGCGAGCAGAACCCAGCCCATGCGGAAATCAACCGCCTTGCGTTTCAGTTGCGCAAGCACCCCCGACACGGACGAAGCGACCACCTGATTGGCCCCCGTGGCCACCGCAATCGCAGGCGGGATGCCGATAAAGAACAACAAGGGCGTGATCAGAAAGCCGCCACCCACCCCGAACAGGCCCGACAAGAACCCCACGATGCCGCCGATCCCCAGCAGAAGGAAGGCGTTGACCGATACCTCGGCAATGGGAAGATACAGCTGCATGGGCAGGCCCGCGGGGGGAAAGGGGCGGTGGAACCAAAAGGGGTGAACCCCTTTGGCGGCGTTGTCAAACCACGATCCCCTTCATCGGAGGGTGTTTAAGAAATGTCGAAGGATCCGTTCCAGTTTTGCCGCACCCAACGGCGCCATGGCCTTGGTATGGGCGTGGCTGATCGCCTCGTCCGACATGCCTGCGGCCATGTTGGTGATGGTGGAAATGGCAGCACAGCGCATGCCCAGAAAGCGCCCAAGGATGATTTCGGGCACGGTCGACATGCCGACCGCATCGGCGCCGAGCATCTTCAGCATCCGGATTTCGGCAGGGGTTTCGAACGAGGGGCCGGAGTACCACGCGTAAACGCCGTCCTTCAGGTCGATCCCGCAAGCCGCCGCACTGGCGGTCAGTGCGGCACGCAGACCGGCGTCGTGCGCATCGGTCATGGGCACAAAGCGTGCATCCGTCGGCTCGCCGATCAGGGGGTTCAGACCGGAGTAGTTGATGTGATCGCTTAGCAGCATCAGATCGCCGGGCGGAATGTCGGGGCGCATGCTGCCCGCAGCGTTGGTCGCCAGCAGCGTGTCGGCGCCCAGGGCACGCAGCACCTCAAGCGCCGGGCGCATGGCTGCGGGGTTGCCCTTTTCGTAGTAATGCTCGCGCGCACCAAGGATCGCCACGCGAACCCCCTCAAGATCGCCGATCACCAGAACGGGGTTGTGGCCCGAAACGGCCGCGTGCGGGAATCCGGGAATCTGATCATAGGGAATAGCCACCCCATCGACGGTCCCCGCCAGATGCCCCAGCCCCGACCCAAGGATCAGCCCCAGCCGCACCGGGGTATCGCCTGCCGCGGTGCGGATGACCGCCAGCGCCTCAGCGTTCTTTGACATAAGGCTCGCCTCCTGCGCGGGGTGGAATGGCCTTGCCGACAAATCCGGCCAGCACGAGCACCGTCAGGATATAGGGCAGCGCGTCCAGGAAGGGCACCGGAACCTTGAACTGGACAACCGCCTGCACGACATCGGGCCGCAGCGCCAGCGACTGGAAAAAGCCGAACAGCAGGCACGCCCAGAGGGCGGCCACCGGGCGCCATTTGGCAAAGATCAGAGCGGCAAGCGCAATGTAGCCGCGCCCTGCCGTCATCTCGCGCCCGAACCCGGCCTGAAGCGCCGTGGCCATGTAGGCGCCGGCAAGGCCGCACAGAACCCCCGTGACCGCCACGGCCGCAAAGCGCAGACCAACGACTGACACCCCCGCCGTATCCACCGCCGCCGGGTTTTCACCCACGGCGCGCAGGCGCAGGCCAAAACGGGTGCGAAACAGCACCCACCATGTAATCGGCACCATCGCGAGCGCGATATATACAAGAATCGAATGGCCCGAGATCACCTCGTAATACAGCGGCCCGATCAATGGCACGTCCCTCAGCGCCTCGGCGAACGGCAGTGTAATCGGGGAGAACCGGGCATCCCCAGTCAGCGCGGGCGTTCGCCCGCCTTGCCGGAACAGGGACTGCGCCGCCAGAACCGTGATGCCCGAGGCCAGAAAGTTCAGCGCCACACCCGAGATCAGTTGATTGCCGCGGAACGTGATCGAGGCTATCCCGTGCAGCATGGCAAACACCATCGAGGCCGCGATCCCGGCCAACAGCCCCGCCCAAGCCGAACCTGTCAGGGCCGCCATCGTGCCCGCCGCCATGGCAGCGGCCAGCATCTTGCCCTCAAGCCCGATGTCGAAAATGCCCGCACGCTCGGAATACAGGCCCGCAAGGCAAGCCAGCAGCAAGGGCGTGGCCAGTCGCAACGTGGTGTCCAGCATTTGCAGCAGCGTGTTGTAGTCCATCACGCGGCCCCTTTCGTCGCCGCGGCCGCGGCCGCACGTCCCGAGCGCACAAGGCCAAAGCACCAGATCAGCATCATGCGCACCATCACATCCAGCGCCCCGGTGAACAGGATCACCAGCCCTTGCACCACGATCCGCATCTCGATCGGGATCGAGGTCCACAGGCCCAACTCTGCCCCGCCCTGATACAGGAACCCGAACAACAGCGCCGCCAGAACCACGCCCAAAGGATGGTTGCGCCCCATCAGCGCCACAGCGATGCCGATGAACCCAGCCCCTTCAGAGGCGTTTTGTAACAGCCGCTCGGCCTCGCCCATCACGTTGTTGATGGCCATCATGCCCGCCAGTCCGCCTGACAAAAGCATGGAAATCATGATGATCTTCGTGGGGTTGATGCCCGCGTAGCGCGCCGCCGACTCAGACTTGCCAAAGGCGCGGATCTGATAGCCCAGTCTTGTGCGCCAAAGGATGGCCCAGACCACCACCGCCATCGCAAGAGCGATGAACAGGGTCACGTTCGCGGGCACCGCCTTTGTAAACACAAGGTTGAAAATGGGCAGGTCATTCAATGCAGGAAGCCGCACAGTCTCTCCGAACCGTGCCGAGGCCGGGTCCATCTGGCCCGGCGGGCGCAGCACATCGACCAGGAAATAGACCAGCAGCGCCGCCGCGATATAATTGAACATGATCGTCGTGATCACGATGTGGCTGCCGCGCTTGGCCTGCAGATAGGCCGGAACCGCCGCCCAGGCCGCGCCGAAGGTGGCCGCGCCAAGCGTCGCTGCGGCCAGTGCAATCGTCCAGTGCGGCCATGGAACTGACAGCAGCACGACCGCGACCCCCAGCCCGCCCAACTGGGCCTGCCCTTCGCCCCCGATGTTGAACATGCCCGCATGAAAGGCGATGGTCACCGCCAGCCCGGTAAAGATGAAGCTGGTGGCATAATACAGCGTGTAGCCCCAGCCGTAGGCCGAACCCAATGCGCCATCAACCATCACGTTGATCGCCTCGACCGGGCTTTGTCCGATGGCCAGCAGCACAAGCGCCGAGATGATGGCCGCCAGCAGCAGGCTGATCATCGGCACCAGAACAACATCGGCCCAGCGTGGCAAGCGGTCCATCAGGCGGCCCCTTTCACGGGTTCGCTGACGCCCGCCATAAGCAGGCCAAGCGCGCGCTCATCGGTGGTGGCAGGGTCTCGAAACCCCATGATCTGACCATCGAACATCACCGCGATGCGGTCGGACAGGCTCATGATTTCATCCAGTTCCACCGAGACCAGAAGGATAGCCTTGCCCTGATCGCGCAACGCCACGATCTGCTTGTGGATGAACTCGATCGCCCCGATGTCGACGCCACGGGTGGGCTGGCCAACCAGCAAAAGGTCGGGATTTTGTTCGATCTCGCGCGCGACGACAATTTTTTGCTGGTTGCCGCCCGAGAAACTCTTGGCCGCAAGCGTGGGGATCGGCGGGCGCACGTCAAAGGTTGCCATTTTGCGCTCGGTATCGGCGCGCAGCGCGTCATTGTCCATGAAAAGCGCCGATTTCTGGTACTGGGGCGCGTTGTGATAGCCGAAGGCCACGTTTTCCCAGGCCGAAAAATCCATGATCAGGCCATAGTGCTGGCGATCTTCGGGCACATGGGCGATACCCGCCGCGCGCCGGCTTTGGCCATCTGATCCTCGGCCTGCCAGCGGCAGTTCTTTGCCGTTGAGCGTGATCCGGCCCGTGGCGGGCCCCATGCCACCAAGGGCTGCGAGCAACTCGGACTGGCCGTTGCCGGCCACACCGGCAATGCCCAGAATTTCGCCCGCCCGGATCTCGAAACTGATGCCTTTCAGCCGATCAACCCCGTTTTCATCGCGCACCCGCAGGTTCTCGACGGTCAGCACTGTTTTGCCGGGGGTGGCGGGGGATTTCTGCACCTCAAGCAGCACCTTGCGACCCACCATCAACTCGGCCAGTTCCTCGGGGCTGGTCTCGGCGGTCTTCACGGTGCCCACCATGGTTCCGCGGCGCATGACGCTGACACTGTCGGTGGCTTCCATGATCTCGCGCAGTTTGTGGGTGATCAGAATCACCGTCTTGCCCTGATCGCGCAGGCCCCGCAGGATGCGAAACAGATGGTCGGCCTCGTCCGGTGTCAACACGCCCGTGGGTTCGTCCAGTATGAGAATCTCGGCCTGACGGTACAGCGCCTTGAGGATTTCGACCCGCTGCTGATGGCCGACCGACAGGTCCTCGATCAGGGTGTCGGGATCAACCTCCAGTCCGTATTCCGTGGCCAGATCCTTCAGCACGCGTCGCGCCTTGGACAGCGAAGTGTTCAGAAACTGGCCCTCTTCGGCGCCCAGAATGATGTTTTCCAGCACCGTGAAATTCTGTACCAGCTTGAAATGCTGGAAAACCATGCCGATGCCGGCGCGGATGGCGCTTTGGCTGTCGGGAATGGGTGTAAGCTGGCCGTTGATGAAGATCTGGCCCGCGTCGGCTTTGTAAAAGCCATAGAGAATGGACATGAGCGTGGATTTTCCCGCGCCATTTTCGCCAATGATGCCATGGATCGTGCCGCGCGGGACGGCGATGTTGATGTCTCGGTTCGCCTGCACCGGCCCGAAGGCCTTGGATATGCCTTTGAGTTCGATGGCAAAGGGGGCGGCAGTTGCCTGCCGCCCCGTCGTGTTTGCCGCATCGGCCATCAGAATTCCGCGGCCGGGCAGGTGTTGTCGGACATGTAGTCATGCACCACCAGCGCGCCCGATTTGATCTCGGCTGCGGCGGCGTCCACCTTGGCCTGCATGTCGGCGGTCACCAAGGCTGCGTTGTTTTCGTCCATCGCGTAGCCCACACCTTCGTTGGCAAGGCTCATCACATTGATGCCGGGGGCCAGATCGGTGCCTTCCTTGAACGCCTCATACACGGCGTTGTCGACGCGCTTCAGCATCGAGGTCAGGACCGAGCCGGGGTGAAGGTAGTTCTGATTAGCGTCCACGCCGATCGACAAGATGCCCTCGTCGGCGGCGGCTTGCAAAACGCCGATCCCGGTGCTGCCCGCGGCTGCGTAGATCACGTCAGCGCCCTGCGACTTCTGGCCCTTGGCGAGTTCCGCGCCTTTGACCGGGTCATTCCATGCTGCGGGCGTGGTGCCGGTCATGTTCAGGATCACCTTGGCATCGGCGTTCACAGCCTTGACGCCCTGGGCATAGCCGCAGCCAAAGCGGCGGATCAGCGGGATGTCCATGCCGCCGACAAAGCCGACAGTGCCGGTCTTGGAGGCAAGGCCCGCCATCATGCCGACCAGATAGCTGCCCTCATGCTCGGTAAAAACCACCGATTTCACGTTCGGCTGTTCGACCACCATGTCGATGATGCCAAAGCGGGTGTCGGGGAAATCGGGGGCGACTGTGTTCAGCACATCGCCAAAGGCAAAGCCGGTCATGATGATGGGGTTAGCACCTGCTTCGGCAAGACGGCGAAGGGCCTGCTCACGCTGGGCCTCGTTCTGCATCTCAAGCTCTTTATAGGTGCCGCCGGTTTCCTTGGCCCAACGCTCGGCGCCGCCGAAGGCGGATTCGTTGAACGATTTGTCGAACTTGCCGCCAAGGTCGAAGATGATCGCGGGGTCGGCTGCGGCAACGCCTGCCGTCAGGGCCAGCGCGCCGGCTGCGCCCAAAAGCTGTTTCATCATGGTCATGGAGAATCTCCCGATTGTCTTTTTTGACGTTTGCGTTTCTTGGTTCCATGCGCATCCCGCGAACGCGGGGCGGCCAGGATCGTCCCCAATTTAGGTCAGGGTCGGTGCAAAGGGTCAAGGGGCATTCGGGGGGGATGGCCGTCGATTTGAACCTTTGATCAAAATGCAGGCGGTGACCGGGGACCTGCCCCGGTGTCAGAAGGGGCGGGCCATGATCAGAGCGTCAGTCCGATGCCCCCCTGCGGTGCCGTAGTATCCCCTGCGGCGCCCAGATTGGCTGAACCCGGCTTGTAAATACAGCGCAATCGCACCCGTATTGTCGGCGGCCACCTCAAGAAATGCGGTGGCCGCTCCGCGTGCGCGGGACTCGTCGAAAAAGCGCGCCATTAAATGTGCACCCCGGCCCATGCGGCGCTGCGCAGGCACTATGACCAGCGTCAGCACTTCGGCCTCGTCAAGCACCACGCGCCCCACCACAAACCCCGCCGAATCGCCAATGACAAAGACATGGCTGTCTTGCAAAAGGCTGGCGATCTCGGCCGCGGGCCAGGGGCGCGGGGTGAACGTAAAGCACTGGGCATGCAGGGCCGCCATCACGCCCGGCGTCAGGTCAGGCATCAAGGATCACGGGCTTGGGGTCACTCGACGGGGCCGCGTCGGCGCCGCGCAGGTAAAAAGGCGCTGGGGGGGCCTGGGGAGTGCCCGCGCGGGCGGCCGCGATGCGGGCAATTGCCGCGATCAGTGCAACGGGTTGCGGCACGGGTTCCCGCCCGATCAGGGCCGAACCGTTTCCTGTCACGGGGCCATCGACGCGCAGGCCATGTGCGGCAACCACGGCGGCGGACCCGTCGGCGAACCCGTCGGCAACTTGTCCGAAAGTCTGAAAATAGACGCTGTCGCGGCGCGCATCATCGACCACCGTCACCGGGCGCGGCAGGCCAAAGGCCAGCGCTTCAAGCCTGGTCACCCCGATGGCCGGGACGCCCAGCGAAAAGGACAGGCCGCGCGCGAAGGCCACTGAAATGCGCACCCCGGTAAAATTCCCCGGGCCGGTGCCGACGCCGAGGGCCGTCAGATCCTTAAAGCCGAGCCCGGCACTTGCCAGAAGTGCCTCGATCATGGGCAAAAGGCGTTCGGCCTGACCTTTGGCCATAGGCTCATCCACCGCGATGAGGCGGCCGTCCGGCAAAAGCAAAGCGGCGGCGCAGTGCGCCGCCGATGTGTCAAACGCCAAAAGGGTGTCAGGCCGCAACCGGGCGCACCTCGGTGACCTCGGGGATGTAATGGCGCAGCAGGTTCTCGATCCCCATCTTCAGTGTCAGCGTGCTGGAGGGGCAACCCGCGCAGGCGCCTTGCATGTGCAGATAAACAACGCCCCGGTCAAAGCCGTGAAAGGTGATGTCGCCGCCGTCTTGCGCCACCGCAGGGCGCACCCGGGTATCAAGCAATTCCTTGATCTGGCGCACGATGTCGCCGTCCTCGCCGGTGTGCTCGGCATGACCGCCGGCGGCCTTGGCCTCACCCTCGATCACGGGGGCGCCCGATTGGTAATGCTCCATGATCGCGCCCAGAATGGCTGGCTTGATGTGCTGCCAGTCGGCGCTTCCTGCCTTGGTCACGGTCACGAAATCCGTGCCGAAGAACACGCCCGTCACCGGCCCTGCGGCAAAGATGCGCGCGGCAAGGGGCGATTTGGCGGCCGCTTCCACGTTGGGAAAGTCGGCGGTGCCAAGGTCCAGCACAGTTTGGCCGGGCAGGAACTTCAGCGTGGCGGGGTTCGGGGTCGACTCGGTCTGGATGAACATTGCGCAATCTCCGACAATTCTGGTCAGATATGCGCCTGCCGCGCGCTCAAGTCAAGTTTGGAACGGTTCTAAGCTGGTCAGGCCAGCAGCACCCACAGCACATAGACCAAATTCGCACCGATCAGCAACGCCACGGCCAACGAGCCGAGATCTTTGGCGTCACGCGCAAGAACGGACCAATCCGGCGAGGCGTGGTCGACCAGCACTTCCAGTGCGGTGTTCAGCGACTCGACCGCCGCCAGGATCAGCCACAGGCAGACAAAGCCCACCAGTTCGGGCAGCGAGGCCCGCGTGATCAGCAGCACGGTCACGGCGAGAAGCCCGCCTGCCACCTCTTGCCGAAACGCGGACTCGCGCCACAGACGTTTCAGCCCCGCAATGGAATAGCGCACGGCGGCAATGAAATGTGCTGCGCCTGTGACGCGCGGCGGCCTTTTCAAACGTGTATCCAAGGTATCAGCTTCCTTCCGCGCGGCAGCCTGCAGTAATGTCCAATGCTGGCAGGCGCACGTCGGTCTGAACATCGGCAAGGCCAAGAATGCTGGAGAACATGTTGTCATGTTTCAATGGCGCCCCCGACAATCTTGCCACGCAATCTTGTGGCAGGCCAAGAGCGGTCTGATAGCGATCTGCCATCCACAGCACCATCGGCACCTTGATCTGTTCCTCGGGCGCCATGAACCATGGCGCACCGTGCAGATACAGACCGGTTTCGCCAAGCGACTCGCCATGGTCGGAGACATAGAACATCACTGGAATCACCCGATCCGCGGCGTTCAGAATGTCGATGGATTGCGCCATCACCCAGTCGGTGTAGTGCAGCGCGTTGTCATAGGCGTTGACCAGTTCTTCCGGGGTGCACGTGACGACCTCGGGCGTGGTGCAGGCGGGTGCATAAATCTCTTGATCTTCGGGGTACCGCAGGAAGTACGAGGGGCCGTGGTTGCCGATCTGGTGCAGCACAAGAACGGTGTTTTCGGTTATCGATGTCGCTTTTTCTTCGATCAGCTTCAGGAAAATGCCATCGATGCACTCGCCCCGCCCGCAAAAGGCGGGATCGGTGCGGTCGGTCATCATGCGGGCCGTCTGGCGTTTGGCGATATCCTTGTCGCCGGTGTTGTTGTCCCACCATTCCACCTTGAAGCCGGCGTGGGCCAACACATCGAGAAGGTTTTCGCTCGAAAGACCACCGTCATAGGAGTAATCATCGTGGGTCAGGTGCGAAAACATGCACGGCATGGAGACGGCGGTAGATGAGCCGCAGGCGATGACATCAGAAAAGTTCACGACGCCCCGTTTCTCCAGTTCGGCCGAGGTGTCGCGCCGGTAGCCGTTCATGCCCCAGTTCTGTGCACGCGCGGTTTCGCCTACCCAGATCACCATCAGCACCGGTTTGTCGGCCGAGGCCAAAAACGGCCCGGGTTTTGCATCGCGGCCCAGTTCGGCCACCACGGTCGGTTTGGCCAGCATCATCTTTGAGTATCTGTAGATCGCGCGCGCAGGGGTAAAGGGCTGGATGGCCACAATCACCTCCTGATGCTCGCGTCCATCAGCCATCAGGTCTTTGGAATCCGACATCAGCGTGGCTGCAAAAATGGCACCATACAGGACCAGCGCCCCCACCCAGCCTAGGCCCGCGCGCACAAAACCCGCGCGGCGCAGCGGCACCAGCAGCACAAACAGCGCGGGCAGCAGGCCAAACACAGCAACATGCAAGGCAAACGGCAGGGTTATCAGATGCTTTGACTCTGTGACCGTGGTCGTGACGGCGTTCTGGATCATCTCACGGTCCACCGTGGCGCCCAAGACATCCTGATAAAAGCTGCTGACGGCGCCGAGGATCAGCAAGAACACCAGAACCGGGCGCTGTAGCCAACGGGGTGTGATCAGCACGATCAGGAACATCTGGGCCGCAAAGATCGCCAGACCGAACGAGGCGAACAGGCGGATGTTTTCAGGAAAAACGGTGTGAAGGCGCGACCAGAAGGTCAGGTTGTGCGCCGCCATGATGAACAGGCCAACCAGAAGGGTAAGGCCAAACGGCGACAGCGCAAAACCGGGTTTGTCGGGTGCGGCAATGGGGGAAAGGGTCACGATACTGTCCTGTTTCGGCGCGGCAGGAATGCCCGCACCGCCGTCACCGCGCACTTACACCAGTTTGTGTCTGCTGGCGATGGGACATGAGAGCGCGGGCACCAGAACCGGGGCAGCCTGAACATGCGTGCAAACGCGTCCCGCCTGCGTGTCAGGTGATGCTTTCCAGGCGTTCCTTGCTCATGTCGCCCGGCACAATGGTGATGGGTATGGGCAGAGCGCCCGAGTTCTTGGACATCTGCGTCACCAGCGGCCCAGGACCCGACTTGTCGCTGCTGGCGCCCAGAACCAGCACGCCGATTGCAGGATCTTCGCGTACGACACTCAGGATCTCGGCCACGGCCGAGCCCTCGCGGATCAGCAGGTTCGGGTTGATGCCCTGCTTGTCGCGCATCCACTTGGCAAACACCTCGAAATGCGCCTCGATCCGCTCGCGCGCTTCGGCACGCATCAGATCGGCCACGCCCATCCAGTGCTGAAACTCTTCAGGCGGGATGATCGACAGGATGGTGACCCCCGCCCCGGTGTGGGCGGCCCGCAGCGCGGCAAAGCGCATCGCATTCAGACATTCGCGGCTGTCATCCAGCACGACCAGAAACTTGCGCATGTGACACCTCCCCAAGCGGGGGCATCTTCGCCGATTGCGGGGGGGGCTGGCAAGCCTTACCCGGCGGTCGCAGCCCAATCCCAATACAGCGACCGCACACGCTCGGTCACGGCACGGCTGGCATAGGTGGTGCTGTCAAAGGTGCGCACTGATGTGACCTTGGCAAAGTTGCCCGACAAGAAAACCTCATCCGCGGCATGGGCATCGTCAAAGGTCAGCACGGTTTCCACAACCTTGACCCCATCGGCGCGCAGGTTGGCGATATGGCGCGCGCGGGTTATTCCTGCCAGAAACGTGCCGTTAGGGATGGGGGTGAAGACCACCCCATCCTTGACCAGAAACACATTCGCTGTAGCCGATTCTGCAAGGTTGCCCATGGCATCGGCGACGAGCGCATTGCCAAAGCCCTTTTGCTGCGCCTCGACCAACATGCGGGCGTTGTTGGGATAAAGACACCCGGCCTTGGCGTTGCACACACTGTCCTCCAGCACAGGGCGGCGAAAGCGGGTGCGGGTGACAGTCGTCTGGAACGTGGCGGGGGGAAGGGCGATTTCCTCAAGGCTGATCGCAAAGGCAGTCGAGTTTTCGCGCGGCGTGATGCCCAGATCACCCCCGTCTATGGCCCAATACATCGGGCGCACGTAGACCGCGCTGCCCGTGCCATAGGCGCGCAAACCCTCACGAATGATCACTTCCATATCCGCAGGGTCGACCGTAGGGGTGATCATCAGCGCCGTGGCCGAGGCATTCACACGGGCGCAGTGCAGATCCAGGTCCGGGCAGCGGCCATCAACGTGGCGCGCGCCGTCGAACACCGAACTGCCCTGCCAGATGCCATGGTCGGCGGCGCGCATCACGGCCACGTCGCCCTCATGCCACGCGCCTTGCCACCACGTCCGGATATTGCTGCCAAATGCCATGTCGTCCGCCCCTTTTCATTGTGCCCAATCAATCATGCCTGCAAGGCAAGCTCCACCCCCTCAGGCAAAGCGCCGCACCGCATCCAGCGCCAGCCCCGTGCCGACCGAGCCGAACATGTCGCCCGTGGCCCGCTGCGCGCCCGGCAGGCAGCGCTCAACCGTGTGCTGAAACGCGGGCAGGCTGGCCGAGCCGCCGGTCATGAACACTGTGTTGATATCGCCGGGGGCCACGTCCGATTGGCGCAAAACCTCAAATATCGCGTCAGACAGGCGGATGATGGGGCGGGCGATGGTGCCCTCGAACGCGTCATGCCCGAGGGGGCGGTCGGTCAACCCGGTGCCCGCAGGCGCACGAATCAGGGTGCGCGGGGCAGCAGACAGGCCGATCTTGGCCTCTTCCGCCGCCATCGCAATTGCATGGCCGCTCCGCGATTTCAGCACGCTTGTCAGACGGTCCAGCAAATCAGGCCGGGCCGCGAAATGCCGCAGATCACGGATCTCGCGCGCGATCTGGGGGGCATACAACGCGTTGATTCGGTGCCAGCTGGCCAGATCGTGATAATAGTGCTGTGGCATCGGGCTTTTGCCGCCATGCACAAGGCTGCCAAGGCCAAGCGCTGGCATGATGTGATCGAGGCTGAGAAGCCGGTCCAGATCGGTTCCACCCAACCGGATGCCGTGGTTGCCAAGGATATCCGCCCCCCGGTCTGCCGCGCGGGCACGGGCGGGCGAGACGCGGACTACCGAAAAATCGGACGTGCCGCCGCCGATGTCGACGATCAGAACCAACTCCTCGGCTGTCAGGCGCTGTTCGTAATCGAGGGCGGCGGCGATGGGTTCATACTGAAAGGCGACATGATCAAATCCGTTCGCACGCGCGATGCCTTGCAATGTGGCCTCGGCTGCGGCATCGCCTGCGGGATCGTCGTCGACGAAATGCACAGGGCGGCCAAGGGTGGCGTGGGCGGTGCCGGGCTGTTCGCCGTCAAGCCGCGCCTTCAGATGCGCAAAAAAGCCGCCGATGATGGCGGAAAAGGCAACCGCGCGGTTGCCCACGCGGGTTTTCTCGTGGATCAGATCAGACCCGAGTGTGCTTTTCAGCCCCCGCATCAGGCGGCCTTCGTCACCATCGACATACGCGCCGATCGCGGCGCGGCCGAACTTTGGCGGCGCGCCATCTTCATCCCAGAACACCGCCGAAGGCAGGGTGACATGGGCGCCTTCCAGCGCGATAAGCCGCGCGCCGTCGCCCGCAGGAACTGATACCGTCGAGTTCGAGGTGCCGAAATCGACCCCGCAGACAAGATGCGCCATGATGGCCCCCGTTTTGGCAAGAGGCGGCGGATAGGGGGTTTTCCCGGCGGTGTCAAAGGCCGGAGGCAAAAAATCTAGACTTCGGTCGCCTCGGCCAGAAGGGCGTTCAGATCAAGACGGCTGTTCACCATGGCAAGGGCGCCATCGGACCCGCGGGGCCAGTCGGCCTCGGGCCGGTCGCGGTAAAGTTCTACCCCGTTGCCATCGGGATCGTCCAGATAGATCGCCTCGGACACGCCATGATCGGCGGCACCCGTCAGCGGCCAGTCGGCTGCGACCAGACGGCGCAGTACATTGGCAAGCGACGCGCGGTCAGGAAACAGGAAGGCGGTGTGATAAAGTCCGGTATGGCCGGGCGGCGGCGGGGTGGCGCCCGCACTTTCCCACGTGTTCAGCCCGATGTGATGATGATATCCGCCCGCCGCCAGAAACGCGGCCTGCGCACCAAATTTCTGCGTGACTCCGAACCCGAGAATCCCTGCGTAGAACGCAATCGCCCTGTCAAGATCGGCTACCTTCAGGTGAACGTGGCCCACGCGGGTTTGCGGGTGAACGGATGGCATGGCGTGCTCCTGCAGATGCGCTGCCACGACATTAGGCCGCGGCGCGCGTCACAGATACCCCGATGCGCGCACAGGTGGTGGATGAAAAATGCCCCCGAACCGGCACTGGGCCAGATCGGGGGCCAAAGGGGCGGTGCGGCGTGATCTGGCCGGGGAATGGCCATCAGCGGCAGCAACTGAGGGGACAGACCCGCCCTTCGAAAACCACTCTGGCGCGGGATTGAATCATCTGTATGACGAATCCGGTGCGGGCCCCTTGGGGCCGGGTTCTAGCGGCGCGACCGGATCATGCCCGCAATGTCATAGACACGGTCCACGATGGGCCGCGCAATCGCCTCGGCCCGGTCGGCGCCGGCACCAAGGATGCGGTCGATCTCGGCCTTGTCCTGCATCAGTCGGTTCATCTCGGCGGTGATCGGCCCCATGACGGACACGGCAAGATCGGCAAGCCTGGGCTTGAACGTACCAAATGGCGCGCCTGCGTTCTCGGTCACCACGGCTTCGGGGGTCATCCCGGCAAGGGCTGCGTAGATATTCACCAGATTGCGTGCCTCGGGGCGGTCACGCAGACCGTCGAGGGCCTCGGGCAGCGGCTCTGCGTCGGTCTTGGCCTTGCGGATCTTGCCGGCGATGATTTCGGCCGTATCGGTCAGGTTTATGCGGGACTGATCACTGGGGTCGGACTTCGACATCTTTTTGGTTCCATCGCGCAAGGACATCACGCGGGTGGCGGCGCCTTCGATCACAGGTTCGACGATGGGAAAGAAATCGACCTTGAAGTCGTGGTTGAACTTCGTGGCAATGTCGCGTGTCAGTTCCAGATGCTGCTTTTGATCCTCGCCCACCGGCACGTGGGTTGCGTGGTAAGCCATGATGTCGGCGGCCATCAGGGCGGGGTAGGCATAGAGGCCAAGCGACGCCGCCTCGGCGTTCTTGCCCGCCTTGTCCTTGAACTGGGTCATCCGGTTCATCCACCCAAGCCGGGCCACACAGTTGAAAATCCATGCAAGTTCGGCATGGGCCGACACTTGCGACTGGTTGAACAGGATCGAGCGCGCAGGGTCGATGCCAGCCGCGATAAAGGCGGCGGCACCTTCGCGCGTTTGTTCGCGCAGTTTGTCAGGGTCCTGCCAGACGGTGATCGCGTGCATGTCGACAAGGCAATAGATCGTCTCGATCCCCTCATCCTGCTTTTCGACAAAGCGTTTCAGGGCGCCAAGGTAATTGCCCAGCGTCAGTCCGCCCGATGGCTGGATGCCCGAGAATATGCGGGTCTTGAAGCCGCGGGTGGTGGCGGGGGCGGACATGGGCAGGCTCCGGGTCTGGAAAAAGCGTTGACCGTGGATTATGCCAAGGGGGCGGGGCCGTCAATCATGCCCCCTTAGCCAGAGGGTTCACCATGGATGACCGAAACGCGCCGCCGATCAACCCGTTGCCGATGGTGGTCTGGGTGCTGGTGCTGCCGATGATCGCGATGGAGGTGGTGCTGAACGCGGCCTCGGCGGGGCTGGTCGGCGGGGCTGAGGGGATCGGCTGGCGGCTTCAGGCGATCGAGCGATTTGCCTTTGTGCCCGACCTGATGCGCCGGATGATCGAGTTTGGAAGCTATCCGCCCGAGGCGCTGGTTCGGCTGGTTACCTATCCGCTGGTGCATGGCAGTGCAGCCCATGCCCTGTTCGCGGTGGTGATCTTGCTGGCGCTGGGCAAGATGGTGGGCGAGGTGTTTCGCTGGTGGGCGGTTCTGATCGTATTTTTCGGGTCCACGGTGATAGGGGCGCTGGTCTACACGGTGGTGCTGCCGGATGTGCAAGTGGCGCTGATCGGGGCCTATCCGGGGGATTACGGACTGATCGGGGCGTTCACGTTCCTGCTGTGGGTCAAGCTCGCTGCTACCGGCGCAAATCAGTATCGGGCCTTTTCGCTGATTGGCGTTCTGATGGGCATCCAGTTGGTGTTTGGTCTGCTGTTTGGCGGCGGATTTGAATGGGTGGCGGATCTTTCGGGCTTCGCCGCGGGGTTCTTTCTGTCATTCGTGGTCAGCCCCGGTGGGTTTGGCCGGGTGCTGGACAAGGTGCGCCAGCGCTAAGCCCAGGGATCACGGTTTGCGGCGCCGCAGGCTGGCGAAATCTGACAGTCTGAACGCGCCGATGGCCGTGCCCGCGATGCCATAGGTGCCAATTCCCGCCCCGATCAACAGTGCAAGCGCCCCGTAGCGCAGGCCGGGCGTGGTCAGCATCTCATCCAGGCCGATCATCGCGCCATAAAGTGCTGCCCCCATTGCGGCCGACGCGACAAGGATACGCCAACTGCGCGCGCGGAAACGGGTGTCAAAGGTGGCCTCCTCTCCCATCTTGCGCGACCCGCGCCACAACTGCCAGACCATCACCCATGCCGAAAGGGTAGTCGCCAGCGCTGCGGCGACAAAGCCGATGACGGGCATCAGGCCGATGGCGATGACCGCATTCACGATCATCGACACCACTGCATAGTTGAACGGGCGGCGGGTGTCTTCGCGCGCAAAATACAAGGGTTGCAGCACCTTTTGAAACACAAACGCCGGCAGGCCCATGCCGTAAGCGGCCAGCGCCAGCGCGGTGTTGGCGGTGTCTTGCGGCCCGAATGCCCCGCGTTCGAACAGCACGTGGCACAGCGGCAATGCGATCACGACCAGCGCCACGGCAGCGGGAAAGGTCAGGGCAAGGGCAAATTCGGTGCCGCGGTTGAAACTTTCGCGCCCGCCCGCCGCGTCGCCCGCGCGCAGGCGGCGGGCCAGATCGGGCAGCAGCACCGTCCCGATGGCAATCCCCACCACGCCAAGCGGCAACTGATACAGGCGGTCCGCATAGGACAGCCACGCCACCGCGCCGTCGGTAAAGCTGGCCACCTGACGGCCCACCAGCAGATTGATCTGCACCACCCCGCCCGCAAGAAGGGCCGGGGCGGCGATGATGGCCAGCCGCTTCAGTTCCGGGGTCAGTCTTGGCCAGCCAAGGCCGGGTGCAAATCCCATGCGCGCGGCCGACCACCATGTGAAAGAAAGTTGCGCGATGCCAGTCAGCGGCACCGTCCACGCCAGCGTCAGGCCCATATCCCAGCCCATACGGTCACCCAAAAGCATGGCCGCGATGAACATCAGGTTCATCAGGACAGGCACAAACGATGCTTCGGTAAAGCGGCCAAAGGCGTTCAGCACGCCCGACAGAAGCGCCACCAGGCTGATGAACAGGATATAGGAAAACCCGATCCGCCCATACAGCACCGCCAGATCGAACCGCGCGTCACCGACAAAGCCCGCGGCCATCGCCCAGACCAGCCACGGCATTGCCAGCGTTCCGAGCACCGAAAACACGATCAGAAGCCCGGCCATGCCGTTGAACGCATCGCGGGCAAAGCCGCGCGCATCTTCGCCTCCCTCAAGCTTTTTGGCAAACATCGGCACGAAGGCCATGTTGAAGGCGCCTTCGGCGAAAAAGCGGCGAAACATGTTGGGCAGCGAAAACGCCACCAGAAATGCCTCGGCCACAGGGCCGGCACCCAGATAGGCCGCCATCATCACATCGCGCGCAAAGCCCGCGCCGCGCGACAGCAGCGTCCATCCGCCCACGACCATGATCGACCGGATCAGGCGGATGGGCTTCATGCGCGCGCACGCTCGGCGCCTTCGGTGATCGACTGGCGCAGCTTGCGCTCCAGCGTCTCTTGCTTGGGCTTGGCATGCAGTTTCAGGCCGAACATGTCTTTCACATAAAAGCTGTCCACCACTTGCGCGCCGTAGGTCGCGATGACGGCGCTTGCGATGTAGATGTTGTTGTTGGCCAGCGTGCGCGTCAGATCATACAACAGGCCCGGTCGGTCGCGGGTATCGACCTCGATGATCGTGTAGATGTCCGAGCCTTCGTTATCAAAGGTGATGTGGGTGGGAAAGCGGAACTCACGGTCGCGCTTTTTGACTTTATCACGATCTTTCAGCGCATCGCGGGCCTTGACCTCTCCGCGCAGGGTGCGGTCGATCATGCTGCGCAGGCGGGGCAGGCGGGCCTCGTCATAGGGGGTTCCATCGGCGTCTTGCACCCAGAACACCGCCGTGGCGTAGCCATCTTTCGATGTATAGGTCCGCGCATCGACCACATTGGCCCCGACAAGCGCCAATGCCCCGGCAAGGCGTGAGAATATGCCCGGATGGTCGGCCAGCGCAAAGCACGCGCGGGTTGCATCGCGGTCGGGTTCGGGGTGCAGGTCGATGCGGATCTCGTTCTCGCCCAGACCGCGCAGAAGCCGGGCAAAGACGGCTTGCGTCTCGGTCGAAAGACCTTGCCAATACGGCGGGTAATGGCGCGCAAGCTCGGCGCGCATATCGGTAAGCGCCCAGTCCGACAGTGCCTCGCGCAACGCACGCTTGCCTTCGGACTCGCGCTGCTCGCGGTTGACGTTCTCCAGCCCGTTTTCCAGCGCATCCGCCGTATCGCCGTAGAGGCGGCGCAGCAGCATGGCCTTCCAGTTGTTCCACGTCCCCGGTCCCACGCCGCGAATGTCGCATACCGTCAGCACAGTCAGCAGATCCAGCCGTCTGCGCGTCTTCACCGCCTTGGCAAAATCGCGCACCGTGCGCGGATCGCCGATATCGCGCTTTTGCGCCATGTCGGACATCAAAAGGTGATAGCGCACCAGCCATTCCACCGTCTCGGTCTCTTCCGGGGTCAGCCCGAGACGCGGCGCAATCCGCCGGGCCATCTGCGCCCCCAGGATCGAATGGTCCTCGGGCCGCCCTTTGCCGATGTCATGCAGCAACAGCGCCACATAAATGACTTTGCGGTTCACCCCGGCCGTCAGGATGCCGGAGACCACGGGCAGTTCTTCCAGCAGTTCGCCCCGCTCGATCTGTGCCAGAATCGAGATGGTCTGGATGGTGTGCTCATCAACCGTGTAGTGGTGATAGACGTTGAATTGCATCATCGCCACGATCGCCTCGAACTCGGGGATGAAGGCGCCCAGCACGCCCAATTCGTTCATCCGGCGCAGCGCGCGTTCGGGGTTGCCGTGTTTCAACAAAAGGTCGGAGAAGAGGCGGACCGCCTCGGGAGTGGTGCGCATCTCGTCGTCGATCAGATGCAGGTTGGAGGCGATCAGCCGCATGATGTTGGGGTGCAGCAGATAGCCGGTGCGCAGCGCTTCTTCAAAGACGCGCAAGAGGTTCAGTTTGTCGGCAAGAAACAGATCCGGCGAGTCCGATTCGATCCGGCCCTGCACCAGATGATACCCGGCTTTGACCCGCTTCTTGCGCTTGAAGATGCCAAACAGGCTCGCCTCGGGTTTGGCGTGGCGGGCCTCAAGCTCGGTCAGAAAGATGCGGGTCAACTCGCCCACGCGGGTGGCGTGGCGGAAATAGTCTTGCATGAAGTATTCAACGCCGCGTCTGGCTTGGGTGTCGCGATACCCCATGCGGGTGGCCACATCGACCTGAATGTCAAAGGTCAGCTGATCCATCGCACGGCCTGAAATGTAGTGCATATGGCAGCGCACGGCCCACAGGAACTCTTCTGCGGTGCGAAAGGTCTCGTACTCCTCGGGACGGAACAGGCCGATGCCCACCAGTTCGCGCGCGAAGTTTACGCGGTGCAGGTACTTCCCGATCCAGTAAAGTGTCTGCAGGTCGCGCAGGCCGCCCTTGCCCTCCTTGACGTTCGGCTCCAGCACATAGCGCTGACCGCCCTGACGTTTGTGCCGCTGGGCCCGTTCGGCAAGTTTCGCCTCGATGAATTCGGGGCCGGTTTTGCGAAAGAGATCCGACCAGAGCCTGGCCTCGAGATCAACCGCAAGCGGCGCGTGCCCGGCGATGAAGCGATGCTCGAGCAAAGCAGTGCGGATAGTGATGTCTTCGCGCCCAAGGCGAATACAGTCGCGCACAGTACGGGTGGCGTGCCCCACTTTCAGCTTCAGATCCCACAGGATGTAAAGCATGGATTCGACCACGCTTTCGGCCCAGGGCGTGGTTTTCCATGGCGTCAGGAACAGCAGATCTACATCGGATGCCGGCGCCATTTCCGCGCGCCCGTACCCGCCCACCGCCACCACGGCAATACGCTCGGCCTCGGTCGGGTTGGAAAGCGGGTGGAGGTAGCGCATGGCAACCGTCAGCGCGACTGTCACAAGGCCGTCAGTCAGCAGTGACTGGCTGAGGACGAGTGCGCGCGCATCGCGCGGATGGGCTGCAAACGCGTGCTGAAGTGCCGACGTGCCAGTGGTCCGGGCCAGCGTCAGGTGCCGTACGGCAAGGGCGCGCAGGGCGCGGCTGTCGGTCTCGCCCGCTGCCTCGACTGCGATTGCGGCCAAGATCGCCCCGGCGTCGATCACCAGTGCCGGAGGAAGGATCGTAGCGGCCACCGTGACCGGGGCTTGGGATTGCGTGGCCGTTTGCACCATGGAAGGGGGCCTCAGAACCCGGCGCCACCAAAGCTGCGCGGCGCGGGATCGACGATCACGACCTGATTGTTTCGGATCTGGGCGACGGCAAGGCCGCGTTCGTTCTGGCCGTTGTTCAACAGACGGAAGATGCCGTTCACGCCCACAAAGCCCGCGCCTTGGGTCAGGGCGTTGCCCGAAAGCGCGTTCGACTTGCCTTGTTTGACCAGCGCCCCGATGGCGGCGATGCCATCATAGGCGAGACCGGAAATGGGATGGGGTGTCTCGCCGAAAGCGGTCTGGTAGCGCGACTGATACCGCTGATAAAGCGCCGGATCAGGCATCGCGAACCACGCCCCCTGTACCCCCGGAAGCCCAAGGGTCGCTTGCGGAATGTCCCAGCGGGTCAGGCCGATGAACTGGATGGCAGCGGCACCCAGTCCGTTGTCGGCCAGAAGCTGGCTTACAAGGGGCAACGCCCCCGCCGTGTCCGCTGTCAGAAACAGCGCATCAGCCGCATTCGCCCTTGCCGCCGCAGCGATGCGCGGCGCCGCCTGAACCACCCCGTTTTGCGAGAATTCATAGCTGTCAACGGCGACCACCGACCCTCCGGCCCGTGCGACGCCTTGCTGAATGGCGTCACGCCCCAGCAGACCTGCGGTGTTCTGATCATGCACGATCATCATGCGACGTTTGCCGTTTCGCACGGAAAAACCTGCAAGGCGGGCGGCCGTGTTGCCGAAGGTGGGGCCAAGGATGAAAACATTTCCGCCGGCGATGTCGGGATTGTTTGAAAAGGCAAGGACGTTGATGCCCCGCGATGCCGCCGCAAGGCCAGCAGCATTGGCTTCTTGCGCGAAGACCGGGCCCAAAATGATCTTGGCGCCCTCGTCCATTGCCTTGATCGCCATGGCCTGCGCTTGCGCGGGCCGCCCGGCAGTGTTGTAGACGCGCAGGTCGATCTTCACCGCGCCAAGATCCGACATCGCAAGGCGGGCGGCGTTCTGCAAGGACCGGGCCAGCAATTCGTCACTTGCCTGCCCCGATCCGGCCGGAACCAGCAAGGCCACAGGCACCGCTTCCGAAGGGTTGATCGACGGGCCGCGCGCTGTGGGCCCGCCCACAGGCTGGCAGGCCGCGAGGGCAAGAGCCGCGAGGCCAACAACAACAACACGGCCCAGCGACTTGCGGGCACGGCTTAAAAAAGACAACATGTTACTTCCTCTTCCCAGCGGGTCTTTACTCTGCACCAAACGTAGGCGGAAGGCGGAGCAAAGTAAACTTGCGAGGTACCGAATTCATATGGCATCCGCCCCCGATCAGCCCGGTCCCGCCGGGTCACAGGGCACCGCGCGCAAGATCCAAGCGGGCCTGCATTTCATCGCCACCCCCATTGGTGCTGCCCGTGACATCACCTTGCGGGCACTGGACCTGCTGGCCGGGGCCGATGTGCTGGCCGCCGAAGACACGCGCAGCTTGCGCCATCTGATGGAAATTCATGGTTTGGCTGTCGGGCCAAGGCCGCTTGTCGCGTACCACGAACATAACGAGGCCAGCGCCCTGCCGCGCCTGATGCGTGCCCTGAACGAGGGAAAATCGGTCGTCTATGCCTCCGAGGCGGGAACGCCCCTGATCTCGGACCCAGGCTTTGGTCTGGCGCGGGCGGCCATCGCTGACGGCTTGCCTGTGCTTGCAGCGCCCGGCGCATCGGCCGTCCTGTGCGCGCTGACCGTTTCTGGCCTGCCCTCGGACAGATTCCTTTTTGCCGGGTTCGTCCCATCCGCCAAAGCGGCACGGAGACGGTTTCTGGAAGGCCTCGCGCGGATCGAGGCGACGGTGATCATCTATGAATCGCCAAAGCGCGTTCATGAAACATTATGTACTTTGGTGCAAACTTTCGGAAAGGATCGAAAGGCCGCCGTGTGCCGGGAATTGACAAAAAAGTTCGAAGACGTGACGCGGGGATCACTGGCCGAACTCGCGGCAGCCTATGCGGATCGGGACGTGAAGGGTGAAATCGTGCTGGTTCTGGATCGTGCGGTGCCGGTGCAGGCAGAAGCGGAAACCATTGAGGCAGCGTTGGACAAAGCCATGAACTCGATGTCGGTAAAGGATGCAGCCGGGGCGGTGGCTGAGGCCTTTGGCCTCGCGCGTCGTGATGTCTACCAACTGGCACTTTCCCGGGTGCGGTGATGAGCGGGGCACGGTCCTACCACGCAGGCATTTCTGCCGAAGAGCAGGTGGCACGCATGTACGCGCGGTCGGGGCGCGCCATCTGTGCCCGAAGATGGCGTGGATCCATGGGTGAAATCGATTTGATCGCCCGTGACGGGGCGAGAGTCATCTTTATTGAAGTCAAGCATAGCCGCACACATGCAATTGCCGCCGAACATCTGACTCGTCGGCAGATGGACCGTATCTATGCCTCGGCGTCGGAATTTCTTGCGGGTGAACCCGGCGGCCAAAACACCGAAGTACGGTTCGATGTGGCGCTCGTTGATGCCATGGGGCGCATCGACATTGTAGAAAACGCTTTCGCAGCCTGACACGTTTGCATCTCGCCGCACTTTGCTCCATTGCTGTGGCACGCGAACAGGATATGGACATGGCGCTTAGAATTGCCTTTCAGATGGACCCGATTGCCGCGGTCAACATAAATGCCGACAGCACGTTTCGTATTGCGCTTGAGGCACAGGCCAGGGGTCATTCCCTGTTTTATTACACTCCTGATCGACTGGCGTTTGTCGAAGGCAAAGTGATTGCGCGGGGCTGGCCGATCGAAGTGCGCCGTGAGCAGGGAAACCACGTCAGTTTCGGGCACGAGACCGAGGTTGATCTTGCGGACTATGACGTGGTCTGGCTGCGGCAGGATCCGCCGTTCGACATGGGCTACATCACAACGACCCATCTGCTTGAGATGATCCATCCCCGAACTCTGGTGGTCAACGATCCATTCTGGGTGCGCAACTATCCTGAAAAACTTCTGGTGCTGGGTTTTCCCGATCTTACGCCCCCCACGGCCATCGCGCGTGACCTGGCGACGATACGCGCGTTCAAGGCCCGTCATGGCGACATCATCCTCAAGCCGCTTTACGGCAATGGCGGGGCGGGTGTTTTCCGGCTGGACGGGGCGGACCGCAATCTTGCCTCACTGCACGAGATGTTCACTGGCATGAACCGCGAGCCCCTGATCGTGCAAAAATTTCTCCCCGCGGTCGCTGATGGTGACAAGCGGGTTATCCTCGTCGACGGCGCGCCTGTCGGAGCGATCAACCGCGTTCCACAAGAGGGCGAGACGCGGTCGAACATGCATGCGGGAGGCCGGCCCGAAAAGATCGGGCTTACGCCGCGTGATTTGGAAATTTGTGCACGAATCGGCCCACTGCTCAAGGAAAAGGGTCAGATTTTTGTCGGGATCGACGTCATCGGCGATTACCTGACCGAAATCAATGTTACCTCGCCTACCGGCATTCAAGAGCTTGAGCGGTTCGATGGCACCAACACTGCTGAGAAGATCTGGCAAGTGATCGAGGCAAAGCGCGGACCTTGATCCGCACTCTCAGGATTTTGTGCCGAGATTGAGCCGATAACTGACCGCCTCGGCCACGTGGGGTTGGCGCACGTCGGGTGACTCGTCGAGATCGGCAATCGTGCGCGCCACGCGCAGAACCCGGTGATAGCCCCGCGCGGTCAGGCCAAAGCGTTCGGCCACGCGGGCAATCAGGGCGCGGCCCTCGGGGTCGGGCGTGGCCATTTCTTCAAGAACCCGTCCTTCCATATCGGCATTCACGCGCACGCCGGGGGCGTTTGCGAATCGGTTTGCCTGCCGGTCCCGGGCACGGGCCACGCGCCGGGCGATGGTGGCGGATGACTCGCCTGTCGCGGGCAGGTCAAGGTCGGCGTAGGCCACCGGGGGAACATCCACGCGCAGATCGAAGCGGTCCATCAGCGGCCCCGAGATCCGGCCGAGGTAATCATCGCCGCAGATTGGCGCCTTGCCGCAGGCACGGGCGGGTTCGGAAAGGTAGCCACATTTGCACGGGTTGGCCGCCGCGATCAGCAAGAACTGGCAGGGATAGCGGATATGGGCGTTTGCGCGCGCGACCATGATCTGACCGGTTTCGATCGGCTGGCGCAGGGTTTCCAGCACCTGACGCGGAAACTCGGGGAATTCGTCGAGAAACAGAACCCCGTTGTGGGCCAGCGAGATCTCGCCCGGCTTTGCCCCTTTGCCACCCCCTACGATGGCCGCCATCGAGGCAGTGTGGTGTGGCTCGCGGAAGGGGCGTTCGCGGCTGATCCCGCCTTCGGACAAAAGCCCGGAAAGCGAATGTATCATCGATGTTTCAAGCGCTTCGGTGGCAGACAGGGGGGGCAGAATGCCGGCCAGACGGGCGGCAAGCATGGATTTTCCCGACCCCGGAGAGCCGATCATCAGGATGTGATGGCGCCCGGCGGCGGCAATTTCGAGCGCACGTTTGGCGCGCTCCTGACCTTTGACCTCGGACAGATCGCGGCTGTGAAAGGGGGGGGCGATCTCGCCTGCCTCGGCGGGGGTGATCGGGGTTTGGCCGGTGTAGTGGCGCACCACATCGGCAAGAGATGCAGCCGCGAGCACCTGGGCGGCACCGACCCACGCGGCCTCGGCCCCACAGGCCCGGGGGCACAACAGTGCATGGTCGTGTTCGGCGGCGGCCAGAGCTGCGGGCAGGGCGCCGACGACGGGCATCAGGCGGCCGTCGAGGGAAAGTTCCCCCAGCGAGACCGTGTTTGCCACCTCATCTCTCGGGATGATGTCAAGCGCGGCCAGAAGTGCGAGTGCGATGGGCAGGTCGAAATGCGAGCCTTCCTTGGGCAGGTCGGCGGGGGAAAGGTTGATGGTGATCCGTTTCGACGGCAGCGCAATCGACATGGCCTGCAGCGCAGATTTGACCCGCTCACGCGCCTCGGACACGGCCTTGTCGGGCAGACCTACGACGGAAAACCCGGGCATGCCGGGGGAAATGGCGCATTGCACTTCGACAATGCGCGCGTCGACCCCTTCGAACGCGACGGTGTAGGTTGTTGCAACCATGTCCTCACCCCTTATCCCCAGGAATGGGTTTACGCGGCGCAAGGTTAGGGAATGGTTAACGCGGCATTTCAACGAGGGCCATGAAGGCGGGCCATGCCTCGGGGTCGGCGATGGTCTTGTTGCGGCAAAAGGCGTTGCAAAACCCGAAACGGCGGTCCTCCAGTTCCAGCACATGGGTGACGGGATCGCCGGAGTAGGGGCAGGCGGTGTTTTCAGACTGTGTGCCGTCAGTCGCGCGGGCGGCCAGAGGCACCGGACCGGGCCACGGCCGTGTCGGATAGTCGCGACGGTAAAGCGGCTGATCGGGGCCGTCGACCATGCCCATGGCGCGCCAACGGCGGAAATTCGGCTCGGCCAGATGACGGTTTACATAGGCCATCGCGCGGGGGGAAACCGGCAGATTGTAGGTGGCTATGCGGGTTGCTACGGGCGCAAAGAACACATCCGCCGCCGAATAGTTGCCGCAAAGCCAGCCGTCAGATCCGGACTGATCCCATGCCCAATCCCAAACAGTTTCAAGGCGTAGCAGGTCTGCCAAAACAGCTTCGGGCGGCGCGCAATCCGTATAACTGACGCGCAGGTTCATCGGGCAGTGGCTGCGCAGCGCGCCAAAGCCCGCGTGCATTTCAGCCGCCAGAACACGGGCGACGGCACGAGACTTTGGCGCCTCGGACCAGATGCCTGCTTGTGGGTGGCGCGAGGCCAGCTCTTCGGCAATGGCAAGGCTTTCGGAGATCACCACGCCATCGGGTGTGCGGATTGTGGGCACGGTTCTGGCAGGGGGAAAATCGCGCAGCACGGTGCCGAGTTCGTCGGTGTAAAGGCGTACACGGCGAAGGTCATATGGAACGCCGAAGGCTGCAAACAGCAGCCATCCGCGCAAGCTCCAACTGGAATAGGCGCGGTCACCGATGACAAGATCATAGGGCTGCATGGTTAAAATCCTCTTGAAGTGTCACGGAGCGGTTACGATGGAACGAGTGTCGGAGTTAAGAAGGCGGTAGTGAAACCGGGG
Organism: Rhodobacterales bacterium; assembly: GCA_038205925.1. Classification (GTDB taxonomy): domain Bacteria; phylum Pseudomonadota; class Alphaproteobacteria; order Rhodobacterales; family Rhodobacteraceae; genus Pseudotabrizicola. The sequence continues at coordinate 52,076 of JBBRBJ010000008.1, forward strand.
TGACAGATGCAGCCCGTCCAGTGATTGCAAATCCTGCATACCCTTTGGGACCGGGCGCATAAAACAGTGTTTTGTGGGGTCCGTCATCAGGGACGGTGATTGATCATCGGTGCGCGCCACTGGTCGCCTTGCACTTCGATCAGAGTGACTGACAGGTTGTCGATGGCATGGGACAGGGCCGTGTAGGGCGAAATGCCAAGGCCGCGCTGCACTTGTGTAAGGATCGTACCGAAATGTGCCACGATGATGATGTCGGCGGCCGGGGTTGTGGTCAGAAGGTCGGCCACCCCTGCGTCGATGCGGCCTGCAGCGGTGATCCAGCTTTCGCCGTTGGGCGGGGCGATGTGGCCCGGCTCTTCCCAGTAGCGGCGGCTAAGGTCGGGCCAGCGGGCGGCGACCTCGGAAAAGGTCAGGCCGTCCCAATCACCGAAGTGAAATTCGCGCAAGTCCGGGCGGTGGGGCAGGCGCGTGCGTCCCGCACCAAGGGCGTCGGCGGTGGCGGTGGCGCGCACAAGATCGGATGACACCAGAAGGGCGCCCCCCGGCAGGAACGCACCCAGCCGCAACAGGGCAGCGGTATCCGAGAGATCGGCGGGAATGTCACGCCAGCCGGCAAGAGCGCGGGAATGGGTTGGCCCGTGGCGCACCCACCAAAAACGGATCATGCCACCCCCTGCGGCAATCTGCCTTTCAGCACCATTGGCAGCCCAGCCATCACACCGACCACCAGCCCCGCCTGTGCGGCAATGGCCTGATTCAGGCGCCCCTGAGCATCGCGAAACGCACGGGCAAGGGCGTTTTCGGGCACGATGCCCCAGCCCACTTCATTCGATACAACCACGACCGGGGCCGGGCAGGCGACGAACGCTGCCAGCAGGGATGCGCATTGTTCGGTCAGATCAGCCCCGGCAAGCATTTGATTTGACAACCAGAGTGTTGCGCAATCCACCAGAACCGCCTGATCGGGCTGACAGGCGGCGAGCGTTTCGGCCAGCCCGAAGGGGGCCTCGACCGTGATCCAGTCGGGCCCACGATCTGCAATATGACGGTCAATGCGCGCGCGCATCTCATCATCGAAGGCCTGCGCGGTGGCCACATACACGCGGGGTCGGTTCGAGGCTGTGATCAGACGCTCGGCCATGTGTGATTTGCCCGACCTTGCCCCGCCGACGATCAGGCTTAAGGCGCAGAGTGAAAAAGTCGAGGTCTCGGGTGATCCAGTCGCGTTCACGTTGCGTAGAACCTTTCAATAGCGGTGCATGCGCCGCAAGATTGTTGCTAACTGGGGGTTACAAATGGCACTGGACGGATATAACGACCAAACCATGTCCCGCCAAGCGATGAAGGCGGAACTTCTTGACGCGGAAACTGAGTTGCGGCTGGCCTATGCGTGGCGCGACCAGCGCGACGAACAGGCACTGCACAGGCTGATCACGGCCTATATGCGGCTTGCGATCAGCATGGCGTCGAAATTCCGCCGCTATGGCGCGTCCATGCCTGATCTTATTCAGGAAGCCAGCCTTGGCCTGATGAAAGCGGCAGACAAGTTCGATCCTGATCGCGGTGTGCGCTTTTCGACCTATGCGGTGTGGTGGATCAAGGCCAGCATTCAGGATCATGTGATGCGCAACTGGTCGATGGTGCGCACCGGCAGCACCAGCAGCCAGAAGTCGCTGTTCTTCAACCTGCGCCGGGTGCAGGCCAAGCTTGAGCGTGAGGCCGCCCAGCGAGGCGAGACGTTGGACCAGTTCCAGCTGCGCCAGTTGGTGGCAGTCGAGGTTGGGGTGCCGCTCGCCGATGTCGAGATGATGGAGGGCCGCCTTTCTGGTTCTGACTTTTCGCTGAATGCAACCCAATCGAGCGATGAGGATGGACGCGAGTGGATCGAAGCGCTTGAGGACGACGCAACGCAGGCCGCCGAGCAAGTGGAGTTGGCGCATGATGCGGCGCAACTGCGTACGTGGTTGATCCGGGCGATGCAGGCACTGAACCCGCGTGAGCGGTTCATCGTGACCGAGCGCAAGCTGCGCGAGGTGCCCCGCACGCTTGAAAGTCTGGGCGAAGAGCTGGGTCTTTCGAAAGAGCGCGTACGCCAGCTTGAGGCCGCAGCATTTGCCAAGATGCGGCGCAGCCTTGAGGGTCAATCCCGGGAAGTGCAGCATTTCCTGGTATGAAATGGCTGTTGCCATTGGTGATCGCCTGCCCTGCGTGGGGCGGGTCCATTACCCCTGATGCCTTGGACAAACTGCCAGTGGCAGATGTCTATGTGCTGGGTGAAATCCATGACAATGCGGACCATCACCAAAATCAGGCACGCGCGGTTGCGGCCCTGAGGCCGGGCGCGCTGGTGTGGGAGATGCTGGGGCCCGATCAGGCGGCGCGCGTGGTGCACGGTGCTACGATGGCCGATCTTGATGCGCTGCTTGATTGGTCGGGAAGCGGGTGGCCCGAATTTTCCATGTATTTCCAAATATTTGTGGCGGCGGACGAGGCTGCGCATTACGGCGCCGACGTCCCGCGGAGCGATCTGATGCGTGCGATGGACGGCGAAATCGTGATTGCCGGTTATGGTCTTGATGTGCCGCTTGCGCCCGAGGATCAGGTCGCGCGCGAACTCGAACAGGACGCAGCGCACTGCGGGTTGCTGCCAGCCGAGATGCTGGCGGGAATGGTCGCGGCGCAGCGTTTGCGCGATGCGGCGCTGGCGCAGGCCGTGGTGCAGGCCATGGCCGATACGGGCGGGCCAGTGGTTGTGATCGCAGGCTCGGGCCATGCACGGCGCGACATCGGGGTGCCTGCGGTTCTGGCGCAAGTGGTTCCGGCGTTGCGCGTGCTGTCGGTGGGGCAGGTTCAGGATGACCCGGGCCCTGATGCACCCTTTGATATGTGGATCACCTCGCCTGCACGAACAGGAACGGGGGCTGACCCTTGCGACGCACTGCGCTGAACGGGTGTTGAGTTTGGCGCCCCGCGCCCCTAACGTTCGCGTAAGGGCAAGGGGGCGCGGATGCTGGCCGGCAAACGGATACTACTGATCATCGGCGGCGGCATTGCGGCCTACAAATCTTTGGAATTGATCCGGCTTTTGCAAAAGGCGGGGGCGGCGGTGACGCCCGTCCTGACGCGCGCCGGGGCCGAGTTTGTAACCCCCCTCAGTGTTGCCGCGCTGGCGGGGGCACGGGTGCATCAGGATCTGTTCGATCTGACGGATGAGGCCGAGATGGGCCATATCCAGTTATCGCGCAGTGCGGATCTGATCGTCGTCGCCCCTGCCACCGCCGATCTGATCGCGAAAATGGCGGGCGGGATGGCAAATGATCTGGCCTCGACCCTGCTGCTGGCCACCGACACGGGGGTGTTGCTGGCGCCGGCGATGAATGTGCGGATGTGGCAGCATCCGGCGACGCAGCGCAATCTTGCGCGCCTTTCGGGCGACGGCGCTATGATGGTAGGCCCGAATGCGGGCGATATGGCCTGTGGCGAATTTGGGCCGGGGCGGATGGCCGAACCGGCCGAGATTGTGGGCGCAGTGGCGGCCGCGATGGGCGGCGGTCCCTTGGCGGGACGGCATGTCATCGTAACCTCGGGTCCGACACATGAGCCGATAGACCCCGTGCGGTACATCGCCAACCGCAGTTCGGGCGCACAAGGAACGGCATTGGCGGTGGCGCTGCGTGATCTGGGGGCGCGGGTCAGTTTCGTCACTGGTCCCGCGATCGTGCCCGCGCCCGCCGGGGTGGAGGTAATCGCGGTGGAAACGGCCGCCGAAATGCGCGCCGCGGTCGAGGCAGCCCTGCCCGCCGATGTGGCGGTGATGGCGGCCGCGGTGGCCGATTGGCGGGTGGCGAATGCCAGCGCCCGGAAGATCAAGAAGGATGGCGCCGGGCGTGTGCCGGAATTGGAATTTGTCGAGAATCCCGACATTCTGGCATGGATTTCGACGGCCACGGCCCGGCCCCGGCTGGTCGTGGGCTTTGCGGCCGAGACGCATGACGTGGTAGCCCATGCCACCGCCAAGCGGGTGCGCAAGGGGTGCGACTGGATCGTGGCCAACGATGTCTCGCCAGCGAGCGGCATCATGGGCGGTGCCGAGAACGCGGTGGTTCTGATCTCGGACGCAGGGGCTGAAACATGGCCGCGCATGGCCAAGGATGCCGTGGCGCGTCGTCTGGCCGCGCGGATTGCGCAGGCGCTGGCATGAGCGTGGTGCGCTTTGCACGCGAGGCTGGGAATACGCTGCCCCTGCCCGCCTATGAAAGCGCCGGGGCCGCTGGAATGGACCTGCGGGCCTTTCTCCCCGACGGGCCGATCACGTTTAAGCACGGCCAACTGGAGATTATCTCGACCGGACTGCGGGTGGAGCTTCCACCCGGTACGGAAATGCAGATCCGCCCCCGCTCGGGACTGTCGCTGAAGGCGGGGTTTCTTATTCCCAATGCGCCCGGCACGGTGGATGCAGATTACCGGGGTATCATTCATGTCGGCTTGTACTATCTCGGGCACGCGGGGTTCACGATTTCGCACGGCGACCGGATCGCGCAAGCGGTGATTGCCGATGTGCGCCGGGTGCGGGTGGTTGAGGCGGACACGCTGTCCGAGACGGATCGCGGCGCGGATGGCTTCGGCTCGACCGGGATGGCCTGACGGGCAAGACTGACAAGACGACTGGCCGCGGGACCGGGTTGAGTTAGGTTGCGCGCAACGGGCACCTGGTGATCAGGGTCATGGCAGGCGGCAGGGACGGCGGAATGGTTCTGTTTTTCATCATGGCAGGTGCTCTTTGGGGTATCGGGGCGGCGGCGCGCGCGCCGGTGCGTCTGCGGCTGATGATGATCGGCGGGCTTTGGCTGGGCGTGGTGCTGGCCCATGCAGTTCTGCCCGATGGCAACCCCTTGCGCGTGGCCACGGGGGGTGATCTGCGCGTCTGGCTGACAGTCGGCACGGTGGTCGTGCTGATCGCGGGTTACCGCACGGCCGTTGTCGCCCTTCGCCGGCGTGTTGCTCCGGTTGCGGCCCCGCCCGCCCCTTCGGGCGCCTTTCGCGAAGCCGAGTTGGATCGCTATGCCCGCCACATCATGTTGCGAGAGATAGGCGGACCGGGGCAGCGGGCGCTGAAGAACGCGCGGGTGCTGGTGGTCGGTGCGGGGGGCCTTGGCTCGCCCGCGCTGATGTATCTGGCGGGCGCGGGCGTGGGGCTGATCGGGGTGATTGATCCCGATGTGGTTGAGGGCAGCAACCTGCAACGCCAGATCATTCATGCCGATGCGCGGATCGGTGTGCCCAAGGTGTTTTCCGCCGAAATCGCCCTGCGTGCGCTGAACCCCTTTATCGAGGTGCGTCCCTATCACCGCAGCCTCGACGAATCCTCGGCCAACGCGCTGATCGCCGAATATGACCTGGTCCTGGACGGGACCGACAGCTTTCCCGTGCGCGAGTTGGTGAACCGCGCCTGCACTGCGCTGGGCAAACCGTTGATCTGGGGCGCAATCACCCAATGGGAGGGGCAATTGAGCCTTTTTGATCCCGCGCGCGGCGGCCCGTGCTATGCCTGCGTATTCCCCAACCGTCCCGCACCGGGGCTTGTGCCCACCTGTGCCGAGGCGGGCGTTGCCGCGCCCCTGCCCGGCATCATCGGCGCGATGATGGCGATGGAGGCGGTCAAGCACATCACCGGCGCGGGCGAGGGGCTGATGGGCCGCCTGATGATCCACGACGCGCTTTACGCCCAAACCCGGATGATCGCCGTCAGTCGCCGCACCGATTGCCCGGTTTGCGGGCACCTCGCGCACTGATCGGTGCCATGTAACGGCGCCAGCGCGGCGTGGGGCTTGCGCAGCCTGCCCGTGCTCGTTCATAACTTGCATGTATCAGATTGGAGGCCTGCACCATGAAACTGACCGCTGCCCTTGGCGCGCTTGCGCTGACCGTCTCGACCTTTGCTGCCACAGCGCAGGATGTGCCTGACCTTGGCGGACGTGAGATCGTGGTGGTGACCGAAAATGCCTATCCGCCGCTGCAGTTTCTGGATGCCTCGGGCACGGCGATCGGTTGGGAATACGATGCCATGGCTGAATTGGCCAAGCGGATGAATTTCACGGTCAAGTATGAGAATATCTCGTGGGATGCGATGATCCCGGCGGTGTCTGAAGGACAATTCGATCTGGGCATGACCGGGATCACGATCCGCGAGGACCGCAAGGAAAAGGTGGATTTCTCGGACAGCTACATGACATCCGAGATGGTGATGATGGTGCGCGGCGATGAGACGCGCTTTGCCGACAAGGCAGGCTTTGCCGCCAATGCGGACCTGCTGATGGCCGCGCAACCCGGCACGACGCCGTTTTACGTGGGCGTCTACGACGTGCTGGACGGCGATGAGGCCAACCCCCGCGTCAAGCTGTTCGAGACCTTTGGCGCCACGGTCGCGGCGCTGAAAGCGGGCGATGTGGATCTGGTCCTGACCGATGGCACGGCGGGCGCGGGTTATGTCGAGGCGTCGGGCGGGGGCCTGAAAATCATCGGCGAAAAGCTGGGGACCGAGGATTTCGGCTTTATCTTCCCAAAGGAATCGGACCTTGTCGCGCCAATGAACGCAGGGATTGCGGCGCTGCGGGCCGATGGCACCGTCGAAGCGCTGAACAAGAAATGGTTCCTTGATTACAAGCTGGGCCAATAAGACAGACCGGCCTGCGCGGGCGGGCCAAAGGTGATGGGCCCGCAGAACCGCGACGGGGATTTTCCGTGGTGGCTGGTGATCCTCGGGCTGACGGTTGTTTGGCTGTTCTGGCAGGTGCTCGCCAACCAGATCTATTCCCAGGCGCTGAACACGTTGATGAAAGGCGTCTGGATCACCCTTTATGTCACCGTGATCGGCTACAGCGGGGCGGCGGTGCTGGGGTTGGCGCTGGCTTTGGCGGGTCTGTCGCGCTTTGTGGTTCTGCGTCAGACAGCGCGTCTGTACATCGAGGTCGTGCGCGGCATTCCGATCATCGTTTTGCTGCTCTACGTGGCGTTTGTCGTGGCGCCGGCCATGGTGGCGGGGTGGAACTGGCTGACCGGCCCCCTCGGCCTTGATCCGGTGCGTACCCGCGACTTTCCCCTGATCGCGCGGGCCATCGTGGCACTGATCCTTGCCTATGCCAGTTTTCTGGCCGAGGTTTTCCGCGCTGGACTGCAATCGGTGGACAAGGGGCAGATCGAGGCGGCACACGCGCTGGGTCTGAACGGCTGGCAGCGCTTTCGTCACATCGTGTTTCCGCAGGCCTTTCGCACCATACTGCCACCCCTCGGCAACGATTTCGTGGCAATGGTCAAGGACAGCTCGCTTGTCTCGGTGCTGGGGGTCAGCGACATCACGCAACTGGGCAAGGTCACTGCGGCGGGCAACTTCCGCTACTTCGAGACCTACAACATCGTGGCGCTGCTATATCTGACCATGACCGTGACGCTCAGCCTCGGCCTGCGCCGGCTTGAGGCACGGCTGCGTGCCAGAACAGAGCGCTAGGCCCGGCGGCACCTTCGGACAGGGGGCGCTGCCGCCTTGGGCGCAAGCGCTCCAACCCCGGAGTATTTTCAAGGCAGCAAGGGCAACGAACGGGGGCACCGTATTGCTGTTTTCCCAATAGTCCCGCCGGAGGCCCCGGCCAAAGTCGAAGCGTTCCCGCTCAATCCTTGCGCGGCATCAATCCGGCCAGCGCGCGCGAAACAGTTCCTGACGTTGACGGGCGGGGCAAGGCGCGGAAGGGAAGCGGGCGGCACAGGTCCATTGCGGCAAGGCCCACGCGGGCCGTCAGCGCGCCATTGACCACGCCTTCACCAAAACGGCGCGAAACCTTCGACAGCACGCCCCCCCCTGCCACCGATCCGATCAGGTCATCAGTCAGCGCCAGCGCGCCCGTGGCCACAAGCGCCGTGAACACCCGTCGCATCAACCCCCATGACCCCAAAGCGCCTGAACGGCCGCCATAAACCTCGGCAATCCTGCGGATCATGCGCAAATTAGCATAGAGAGCGGCCGCCACATCGGCCAGTGCAAGGGGCACCAGTGCCGTGACGGTGGCCACCTGCCGCGCGGCGGTCTCTACCTCGGCCCGCGCGCGGGCATCAAGCGGTGCCATCAATTCCACCTCGGCAAGGCCCAGCAGCGCATCGGCGTCCATTACCTCGGCCTCACGCTCGGCCAGACGGGCCCGTCCCCAGGCGGTGTCTTCGCGCCCGGCATAGATGCGGGTCAGGGCGGCCACGGTGGCACGCGCGGCCTTCAGGTCTGCCGAAAGGTGCGCGGCTTCGGCCCCGCGCCGCAACAGATCAAGGCGCGACAGCCGGGCATAGGCCGCCCATTCCCGGGCCGCCAGCATCAGCGCCGCTGCAACGGCAAAGGCCAGAAGGCCAAAGGCGATCCAGCCCAACAGTGCGTTGCGTGCGAAAAGTCCGGTGACGAAATCCCACGCCGCCACCGACAGTGCAAACGAGAAAAATGCGCCAAAGGCCCACAGCGCAAGACGCGTCAGCGCAGAACCGGGCCGTGGTGCGACCGCTGCGGCCTGTATCGCGCGCCCCACGGCCACCTCTTCGGGCAGGGGGATGGCACGTGCCGGGTCGGCCTCCGGGCCATCGTCGCCAAGTTCAAGGATCAGCGGCTTGCGTATCGGGGGGGGCGTGTCAGTCAAAGCTGATCTCCGATCAGAAATTCGGCCGCACGGTCAAGGCGGATATGCGGCGGCCCCTCGCCCGGGCGCAGGGTCATGCGTGCCGGCGCAAACTGCATCAACCCGTATTCAGCATCCAGCCAGCGATCGGCGCCCGCGCGCGCGGGCGCGAGGATGCGCGCAGGGTCGCTTGGCAGATCGCCTGCATGCAGCGCCACCTGTTTGCCGCTTGCCAACCGCCCACGCACCACATCGAGCGGCGCGCCGTCGCGCTGGATCGTATCCTCAACCGTCGCCCGCACCGAGGCCAGTGACAAGGCCATCGTCCGCGCCCCCGCAAAATCGGCCCGCCGCCGTGCATCCGTCAGCAGTGCTTCGGTCACAGCAGTCAGCGCTGGATGCTGGTGATGGTGCAGATGATCGGCCTTGGTTGCTGCAAAAAGGATCCGCTCTACCCGTTTGCCGCCCAAGAGCGAGGTCAGCCAGCCATTCGCACCGGGGCGAAAGGCTGTCAGGATATCGGCCATGGTGGCGCGCAAGTCTTCCACCGCCTGCGGCCCCTGATGGATCGCGCCCAAGACATCCATCAGCACGATCTGGCGGTCGATACGTGCAAAATGATCGCGGAAGAAGGGCTTGACCACACGGGAACGGTAGGCGTCATAGCGACGCTCCATCTCGCGCCAGAGGCTGCCCCGGGGGGTCAGGGCAGGACGTGGAAGGGGGGCAAAGGTCAGCACCGGGCTACCGGCAAGCTCGCCCGGCAACAAGAACCGCCCCGGTGTCAGATCAGACCAACCATTCCCCCGCGCCGCTTGCAGATAGGCGGTGAATGCAGCCGCCAACGACTGGGCCTTGGGCTCATCCAGCGTCAGGGCGCCATCCTCGGCCCGCGCCTGCGCCAGATAGAGGGCCGCCTCGGGGCGTTTTGCGATACGCTCCAGCGTAGCCCCGGCCCATGCTGCATAGGGTCTGTCGACTAGAGCAAGGTCCAGTAGCCACTCGCCCGGATAATCGACGATATCAAGGTGCATCCGGTTCGGCCCCGTCAGCCCGCCGAAGAAGCCTGACGGCCGGATGCGAAACGACAGACGCAATTCCGAAATCGCCCGGGTCGATTGCGGCCAGACCGGCGCGTCGCCCATCAGGGCGGCGACATGCGTCTCATAGTCGAACCGGGGAAGGGTCAGGTCGGGCTGGGGGCGCAGAACCACGGCCTCGATCCGGCCCTGCGACTGGGCCACAAGCTGCGGCATCCGCCCCCGGTCCAGAAGGTTGGCCACCAGCGAGGTGATGAACACAGTCTTGCCCGCGCGCGACAGCCCCGTGACACCCAGACGCAATGTCGGTTCGAAAAAGCCCGTGACCGAGGACGTAAGACTCTCAATGCCACGGGTGACGCCATCGGTGAGGTGTGAAAAGACCAAAGGGAAGCTTCCTTGTTACAGATCGCAACATAGGCATGCGCCAGCACAGTGTGTAGGGGAAAGATCCGGCGAAAGGGCACCGGGCGGCGCGCGCACACGCCTGTGCCCGCTTTTCAAATACTCATCACGAAGCGACCCGCGGAAAACGCAAGCCCAAGAGGCCGGGCTTGAAGCGCCTGCCGTTTCCGTTAAACCACGCCCCATGCCACGTTATGCGCTGAAAATCGATTATGACGGGGGTCCGTTCCAAGGCTGGCAACGGCAGGCCGAGGGGCAGCCCTCGGTTCAGGCTGCCGTCGAGGCGGCGCTTGCGCGGCTGGAGCCGGGGCCCCACACCATTGCCGCCGCGGGACGCACGGATGCGGGGGTGCATGCCACGGGGCAGGTGGCGACAGTGGATCTTTCGCGCGTGTGGGATACGGACCGCCTGTGCGGCGCGCTGAACCATCATCTGCGCCCCTTGCCCGTCGCGGTTCTGGCCGCTGCGCATGTGGCCGATGATTTTCACGCCCGTTTTTCCGCGCGTGAGCGGCGCTATCTCTTTCGCCTCATCGCCCGCCCCGCGCCTGTCACACATGACCGTGGCCTTGTGTGGCATGTGCGCCATGACCTTGATCTTGAAGCCATGCAGGCCGGTGCGGCACATCTGATCGGACACCATGATTTCACCACGTTCCGTTCATCCTTGTGTCAGGCACAAAGCCCGATGAAAACGCTTGACGAGATCACAATCACCCGGCATCCCGCCTCTGGCGGGACCGAGTTTCAATTCGTGTTGCGCGCGCGCAGTTTCCTTCACAATCAGGTCCGCTCGATCGTGGGCACGCTTGAGCGGGTGGGCGCTGGTGCCTGGGCGCCCGCAGCGGTGCGTGCGGCGCTCGAAGCGCGCAACCGTGCGGCTTGCGGCCCCGTTTGTCCGCCGCAGGGGTTGTATCTGACCGGTGTTGGCTATCCCAGCGATCCGTTCCGGTCCTGATCGGCCCACGCATGGCCCGCACGTTTCGGCAAACCCTCAGGATTGCGGGCGTTCGGCCCAGCCTGCAAAGATACGCTCCAGCACCAGAACCGCATAATACAAGACGATCCCAAGGACTGCGAGCGCGATCAATACCGCGAACATCAACGGGTAGTCGCCGTTCGTCTCGCCCGATTTGAACAGCGCGCCAAGGCCGCGGCCATGAGGGCTGACGATTTCGACCAGATTGGTGCCGATAAACGCCAGCGTGACCGAGACCTTCAGCGCGCCAAAGAATTCAGGCAGGGTCTTGGGCAGGGCGATCTTGCGAAAGATTGTCAGCCGCGACGCGCCGAGGCTGCGCAGGATGTCGCGTTATTCGGGTTCCAGCGTAGACAGGCCGATGCCCACCGACACGGCTATGGGGAAAAAGCTGATCATGAAGGCCATCAGAACGGTGTTGAAGTCATGCTGGCCGATGAAGATGAGTGCGATCACCGGAACCAAAGTCGCCTTCGGCACGGCGTTGAACCCCACGAGCAGCGGATAAAGCCCGTCGCGGGCCATGCGCGAGAAGCCCATCACCATGCCGATCAGCGTGCCCACGACCACCGCCAGTCCAAGTCCCACCACCGTGCGCCACAGTGTCTGCCAGCCCATTTCAAAGAACAGCGCGCGGTATTTCCAGAACGCTGGCGGCAGATCCGAGGGCGAGGCCATCTTGTAGTTGGGCCAGTCGTTGATCCAGACCAGCCCTTCCCACAGCCCCAGAAAGATCAGCACAGCGATCAGGGGTGCCGCCACTTTTTGAAATGTCTCCATCAGTGCCCCCCCCCGTCCCGACCTTGAGCGATGCGGATCTGGTCGCGCAGGTAGTGCAGCATGTCTTGGGCGGGCTGTGTATAAAGCGCATCGAGCGTGCGGTCGGCGGGCAGTGTCACATCAAGCACCGCCTGCGTGTGTGCCGGGCGCCCCGACAGCACGATCACCTGATCCCCCAGAAACACGCTTTCGCGCAGATCGTGGGTGATAAGTACGCAGGTAAAGGGTTCGGCCGCGCGCAGATCGCGCATCGTCTGCCAAAGATCCTCACGCGTGAACGCGTCAAGCGCACCAAAGGGTTCGTCCATGATCAGAACGTCAGGCCGGTGTACGATCGACCGGCACAGGCTGGCGCGCTGGCGCATGCCGCCCGACAACTCGGACGGCCGTTTGCCCTCGAACCCCGTCAGACCCACCATGTCCAGAAGCTGCATCGCACGGGCCTCACGCTCGGCCCGTGGCATGCGCGGCGAGACGATTTCCAGGGGCAGGATCACGTTGTCGAGGATCGTGCGCCATTCCAGCAGGACAGGGTTCTGAAACGCCATTCCCACCGTCTTGCGCGGGCCTGTCACGCGTTCGCCGTGCAGCCAGACCTCGCCCTGATCAGGCTTCATCAGCCCTGCCACCAGGCGCGTCAAGGTGGATTTTCCGCAGCCCGAGGGGCCGACGACGGCGGCAAAGGTACCTTCAGGCACCGAGACGTTCAGCCCGTCCAGCACCGGCAGCGGGCCTGCTTTGGTGCGGTAGGCGTGGACGACATCCTTGATCTCGATCAGATTTCTCATCCGAATGGGGGCCAGCAGTCCATCAGGACGATTTACCGCCGGCCCAACCCCTTATTTCATCATCAGGCTGCCATCCGTAGGCAGATAGGCAGGTGTGAAATACAGTGCAGCATCGGGGGCGTTGACGAATTCGTAGACCGATTTCGTCTGCTCGATGGCTTTTTCCATGCGCGCGGGATCAATGCCGCCAAAGCCGTTGGCCATCACCCATTCCGTAGCTACGTTGTCCTTGATCGACATTTCCAGTCTTTCCCGTTCAAGGGCTGCATCCGCAGCAGGGTTGCGGGCGATCAGGCTTTCTATCGCCATGGCGGGGTCCGCAACCGAATCCTTCCACCCCAGCGCCACGGCTTTCAGAAAGCCCGTCACGGCCGCCGGATTGGCTGTCGCGAAATCGGTGTTCACGATGACCGCATTGCCGTAAAGCGCCACCCCGTGGTCGGCCATCAGAATGACAGTCAGATCTTCCGCAGGTACGCCAAGGCGCTTGAGGTTCAGTGTTGCGCTGAAGGAAAACCCGGTAACTGCAGCCACCTTGCCTTCGGCGAGCATTGGCTCGCGCACCGGAAAGCCCACGGGTTCTACCGTCACCGTTGACATGTCGATGCCGTTTTCGGCGGCAAAGATCGGGAACTGCGCCCAGGCGCCATCGGGCGGCGGCGCGCCCAGCACCTTGCCTGCGATGTCACCCGGCGCTGTGATGCCCAGAGATTTGCGGCCCACCATGGCAAAGGGCGGCTTGTCATAGATCATCATCACCGCAATCACAGGCGCGCCAGGGTTCTGATCGAGGAACTTCATCAGGCTGTTGATATCGGCAAAGCCTACCGGGAACGCGCCAGTGGCGACCTTTGGAATGGCATCGAGCGAGCCCGCGCCTTCGGAGATTTCGACGCTCAGCCCTTCGGCGGCGAAGTGGCCGTTGTCGATGGCGACGAAATAGGGGGCGGCCGGGCCCTCGAACTTCCAGTCGAGGGCAAAGGGCATCGCGGTTTCGGCTGCGGCGGAGGTTGCGGTGGCAAACATCAGACCGGTGGTAAAGGTGGCAAGGGCGTGGCGGAACATGGGCAATACTCTCTGCTGGGGTGGTACGGGTCCCGGTCGTTGAAGGGCGCCGGGGATGGATCATGTGACGCGGTTTTACCGCCAATGCGCAGTCTGGGGCGCAGATGCGGCCAGTGTCAGTTTAGGGTTGCCTGAAAAAGTTGCAAGATCTGCCTGATTGTGGGGCGCTTGCCGAAAGATACGTCGCAAAACAAAGTCCGATGTACTTCGCGCCCCGGCGCAGCACGCGCGCCGAGTGCGTGGGCCTCTCGTCGCGTTTGCGCGCAGGCGGTCTTGTGCTACGGACTTTACGTGCGGGGGGATCCATGGCGGCGTGCACACCTTTTTTTGGTGCATGTTGTAACAGAACCATGTCGGGGCCCGAACTGAAGGGAAGTGATGGCAGAGCAGACTGATGACTGGGGGCAACTTCTGGCGGCCGCGAACGCGGGCGATGCGCGGGCCTATGCGCGCTTTCTGGGCATCGTGGCGCCGGTGCTGCGCGGCATTGTGCGGGCGCGGGGCGCAGGGCTGGGTGAGGCCGCATGCGAGGATGTGCTGCAAGAGGTGTTGCTGGCCATTCACCTGAAGCGCCATACGTGGGACGCGGACGCGCCGGTCCGGCCATGGCTGTTCGCCATCGCACGCTACAAGGTCGTAGATGCGTTCCGCGCCCGGGGTCGAAGGATCGATCTGCCGATCGAGGATTTTGTCGAAGTGCTGGCAGCGGAGCCAGAGCGTGACCCGACCGAGGTTGCTGACATGGCCAAGATGATCGGCATGCTGGACGGTCGGTCGGGAACAATAGTGCGCAAGATCGGTCTTGAGGGCGCAACGATGGCCGAAACCGGCCAGGCGCTGCGCATGAGCGAAGGGGCGGTGCGGGTAGCACTGCACCGGGCGTTAAAAACTCTGGCCGTCCTGCGGGAAAGACATGTCGAATGAGAACAGATGATCTGATACGCGCGCTGGCCGCCGATACGATGCCCGAGCGCCCTGTGGCCGGGGCGATGCTATGGGTATTGGTGCCCGCCCTTGGTGGGGCGCTGCTGCTGCTGTGGCTGATCCTCGGCTTTCGGTCAGACCTGTTGCAGGCGGTGAGCAACCCGGTGGCATTGACGCGCTGGGTGCTTGCAGGCGCGCTGGCAGTGGTGTCGATGCGGCTGGCGCTGGCACTTGCGCGGCCCGAGGGTGGCGCGCAAGCGCGCCTTTGGCCGCTGGCCGGTGTGGCATTGTTGGCGCTGGGCTTGCTGGGCTGGGCCTATGTCACGACGCCCCCCGGAGGGCGGCAGATGGCAATGGTCGGCAAGACGATGTGGACCTGTCTGCTGACCATCCCGCTGTTGTCGGTGCTGCCTGTCGGTGGGATGCTCTGGGCCTTGCGACGCGGCGCTACCACTGTTCCCGCGCGCGCCGGAGCGGTGGTGGGGCTGGCCGGTTCGGCGGCCGCGGCGGCCGTTTATGCACTTCACTGCACCGAAGACAGCCCGCTGTTCTATGTCACGTGGTATGGCGTGGCGATCCTGGGAGTAACGCTGGTTTCGGCGGCCATCGGGGCACGCGTCTTGCGCTGGTAGCCGATTTGTAGCGGCTTATTTCACACTGAGACACGTCCAGTAATCTGGCAGGCTTGCTCGGCCGGATCGTGCCCGACGCGAAGAGTGATCTCGGGGTTCCTGCCATGGCTGTTGTGCAATCGCAAGACAATGACTTTCCACTTGGAAAGTCAGGCAAGTCCGGCTCGGGCGTCGGTTAGCCCTGCGGCAGCCGCATGGGGCGCGATCCCAGCATCTCTCCTGCGACGATGTTCTGTGCCGGGCAATGCATAACGCGCCAGATGATGCTCTCAGCAAGAAGAAATGGCGCAAACGCGACGGTCAAAACCGCCTGCCTGAGATCATCCAGGGGGTCAATTCCGCGACGGGATCAAGCACGAAATCAAAGCCGCCTGATCACACCGTCACCAACTTTCGGGCATAGTTCAGAATGCACCGATTACGTCGACAATGGCAGGAGGTGGTCGGCGTCGCGCTTACGAACGGTTAGAGATTTTCCGAGATCAGTATCTCTATCCTGATCTTTTCTTGCGACGCAACGGTTTGTCTGTTTTCACATTTTGCCCGCAGAATGCGCACGGCGCTTCGGACCAGATGGCCGGGATCTTGTGTGATGACCGCATCCAAATTGTCTGTCCTTAGCGCGGCAAGGGTCGCAGGCGTGCGTTCATGGGCTATTATGATGTGGCGGGTCTTGTCATCAATCGAGCGTAGCGCCTCAAGCGGCAAGCGCGCTTCGGATCCCATGATGTACAGGCCGACAAGATCCGTGTGGGCAGCCAAAGTGGTTTTGACAATCTGAAGGGCACGCTCTGAATCCGAGTGGGTTTCAAGCGATGGCAGGACGATCAGCTGAGGGTATAACCTGTTTATGAGGGCATCAAAGCCAAGCCGCCTCTCCAGGCTGTCGCGCGACTGCATCGTGTCGGTGATAACCGCAATCGACCCCGGTCTATCGCCCGTAAATCGCCCCATCAGACGGCCTGCGGTCGCCCCCGCAGCAGTGTTGTCGATCCCGACAAAGTTGCCGGATTCGCTATTCTGTTGGTTGGATACAAAGGCAATGGTGTGGATGTTGCGCTCGCGCATTCTGCGGATTGCATCGCGAATTTGCGGCGTTTCGGGGGCCATAATCGCCACGCCGTCATAGTCCTCTGCCTCCAGGCGCATGAGGAATTGAGCGACTTTGTGGGGATCATGCTCGTCAACTATGAGGGCCTTGACGTCGATCATCTCGGCGCGACCGGCGTCATTGATCTCTTTGATGTGGGCTATTATCTCGGCCAGGAATTCATCGCCATCCTGCGGCAGGACAAAACCGAAACGATACCCGCGTTTGCGCGCGAGTGTTGCGGCAAGCTGGTTCCTTTCAAATCCGATTTCCTTGATGGCATCATTGACGGCCGTGACGGTTTTCTGATGCACGCCAGAGCGTCCGTTCAGTACGCGATCAACTGTAGCAAGGCTGACCCCTGCGGCAACTGCCAGGTCTTTGGTCGTGGGTCGCATTCGCGCAATTTACCGTCTGACTGTGATTGCTCGGGTCATCTTCTAGTCTTTTTCGGGGCGGCACAACAGAATTGAGGTGCGCACCTCATAATTTTCTTGCTTTGAGGTGCGCACCTCATTTAACGATAGTGCAAGGCGAGTCGCAGTGGGAGTCTGTGTCGCCAGAACCGGGAGGAGACCCAAGTGATGAAACTGAACAAGCTTTCGACGACGGCCCTGTCAGCGCTGATTGCGGGCACGTTATCTTCTGCTGCTAATGCCGACGACCTGACGCTGTGCTGGGCCGCGTGGGACCCGGCCAATGCTCTGATCGAGCTGAGCAAGGATTTCGAAGCGCAGTCCGGCAACAAGATGAATTTCGAATTCGTGCCGTGGCCAAACTTCGCCGACCGCATGCTGAACGAGTTGAACTCGGGCGGCAAACTCTGTGACCTCCTGATCGGTGACAGCCAATGGATCGGCGGTGCTGCTGAAAACGACCAGTATCTGAAGCTGAACGATTTCTTTGAAGCCAATGGCATCAGCATGGACGACTTCATTCCGGCAACCGTCACCGGCTATGCCGAATGGCCGAAAAACACGCCAAATTATTACGCGCTGCCCGCCTTTGGCGACGTGGTTGGCTGGACCTACCGCAAGGATTGGTTTGAGCGGCCCGAGCTTCAGGCCGCGTTCCAAGAGAAGTACGGCCGCCCCTTGGGCGTTCCCGCGTCGTTGGACGAGTTGCGCGACATCGCGCAATTTTTCCAGGGCCGCGACATCGACGGCACCACAGTATACGGCGCCGCGATTTATACCGAGCGAGGGTCCGAAGGCATCACCATGGGTGTCACCAACGTGCTGTACAATTATGGCTTTCAGTACGAAAACCCCGAAAAGCCCTATGATCTGGAAGGCTTTGTGAACTCTGAAGGTGCCGTCGCGGGCCTTGAATTCTACAAGAGTCTTTACGACACTGCGACACCTCCGGGATCGTCGAACTGGTATATGGGCGAGAACATCGACGCCTATAAATCCGGGCAAGTTGCCATGCAGATGAATTTTGCCTTCATCTGGCCCGGCGTCGAAGCAGACCCGAACGTTGGCGGCGGCAGGTCGGGCTACTTCCCGAACCCCACAGGACCAGCCGGCCATTTTGCACAATTGGGCGGACAAGGTATTTCCGTTGTCGCCAACTCTGACAGTCAGGCCGCCGCTTTGGACTATATCAAGTGGTTTGCTCAACCCGAGGTGCAAGCAAAGTGGTGGAGTTTGGGTGGCTATTCGGCGCTGAAAGCCGTGGTCGAAGATCCCGGCTTTGCCACAAGCCAGCCATACGCTCAGACCTTCCTGGATTCGATGGCAATCGTGAAAGACTTCTGGGCAGAACCGTCCTATGCCCAGCTTTTGCTGCCGATGCAGTCGCGCGTCCACAACTATGTGGTGGCGGGCCAAGGAACCTCGAAAGAGGCGCTTGACGGGCTGGTCAAAGACTGGACGGAAGTCTTCGAAGAAGAAGGCAAGCTCTGAACAACCCAACGTTTAGGCGCATCGGCGTCTAACTTCGTCTCCCGGCCCGAGCATTCCGGGTCGGGGGGCCATCGTCACAAGACACATCAGCGGCTAGGCTGCCCCCAAGGCAAGCTCAGCGCCGTGATGAGGATTTAAACAGATGACTCCATCTCCGATTGCCCGCTTGGCAACCGCGACCCCCCGGCCAATCGCCAAGCGCATCCGTGGATTATCCGACCGCACGATCGCCTGGATATTCGTCGCCCCCACGATCTTTTTGCTGCTGGCCGTGAACATCTTTCCGTTGATCTGGACGATCTGGCTGAGCTTCACCAACTTCCGGGTCAACCGCCCCAACAACGCGGTCGAGTGGGTAGGGTTCGAGAACTATCAGCGTATCCTTACCGACAGTGACATCTGGAACACCATGCAGGCGACGGCACATTTCCTGTTCTGGACCATCGTTTTGCAGGTTCTGATCGGTTTTGCACTGGCGTTCCTGATCAACAAGAAATTCAAGGGTAACGATCTTTGGACCACGATTATCGTGTTCCCGATGATGCTTTCGCCGGCCGTGGTCGGCAACTTCTGGACCTTCCTTTATCAGCCGCAAATCGGCCTCTTCAACTATGCGGTCAGCTTTTTCTCAGGTGTCGATCCGGCAAGCTTTTCGATGATTGGCGATGTGCATCTGGCACCTTGGGCGATTGTCATTGCCGATACCTGGATGTGGACGCCGTTCGTGATGCTGATCTGTCTGGCGGGCCTGCGTTCAATCCCCGACAGCATCTATGAGGCTGCCGAATGTGACCGGGCCTCGGCCTGGCGGCAGTTCTGGACCATCACGATCCCGATGGTGCTGCCCTTTTTGATGCTGGCGATCCTGTTTCGCGGCATCGAGAATTTCAAGATGTTCGACCTGGTGGTGCAACTGACTGGTGGCGGTCCGGGGTCGGTGACAGAACTCACCTCGATCAACCTCAAGCGCGAGGCGTTCGAGAAATGGCGCACCGGCTATTCGTCTGCCTATGCGGTCATTCTTTTCATCACCGTCTTTGGTCTGGCCTCGATCTACGTCAAAGCCCTGAACAAGGTAAAAGACAGATGAGCTTTTCCGTCACCGAACCGAACCAGCGCACGAAATGGGTCGCGGGCATTCTGGTCGTCACCTATGCGATTGTCACGCTGCTACCTTTGCTGTGGATCATCGCCACGGGCTTCAAATCCCCATCGGACGCGATTGCCTATCCGCCAAAGGTGGTGTTCCAGCCCACGCTTGAAGGCTACGTCAACCTGTTCACTGAACGCACCCGCGCCACATCCGAAATGCTTGAGGCGGCGGGTGAGCCTTCCACCTGGTACGAGCAGATCGTGCGCAGCCAAGACATGGTGATCACCGGGCCGTCGCGCTATGGCCAGCGGTTCTTGAACTCTGTCATCATCGGTTTCGGATCGACCGCCCTTTGCATGATTTTGGGCACGGCCGCGGCCTATGCTTTCAGCCGCTTTCGGGTGCCGCTGAAGGATGATCTGTTGTTCTTCATCCTGTCCACGCGGATGATGCCGCCTATCGCCGTGGCCATCCCGATATTTCTGATGTTCCGCAATCTGGGGCTCAGCGACACCCACCTTGGCATGATCCTGCTTTATACGGCCGTGAACCTGTCGCTATCGGTCTGGCTGCTAAAGGGGTTCATCGACGAAATTCCCGTTGAATACGAAGAGGCCGCCCTGATCGACGGATACACCCGGTTTCAGGCCTTTACCAAGGTGGTGCTACCGCAGGCGGCCACGGGCATCGCCTCGACTGCGATTTTCTGCCTGATCTTTGCATGGAACGAATACGCGTTTGCGGTGCTGCTGACGAGCGGAACAGCCCAAACCGCACCGCCTTTTATCCCCACCATCATTGGGGTGGGGGGCAAAGATTGGCCCGCAGTGGCCGCTGGCGCCACCATCTTCCTCCTGCCGGTGATGGTCTTCACAATCTTGCTGCGCAAACACCTGCTGCGCGGCATTACCTTCGGAGCGGTGCGCAAATGACCGGCTTTATCAATGGATTGATGCGTCTGCGCCGTGGCCCGTGGGAGATGCTGGCCTCGATCCTGATAGCAACCGGCGTGGTGATGATGATGCAGCCGTTCTGGATGGTGCTGTTCACCTATTCCTTCATCGTCACCCTGACAGGCACGGTGATGTTCATCATCACCAGCCACTTCCCGGAGTAACCCATGGCACAGATCAGAATTGAAAACGTGCGCAAGGATTTCGGGTCGTTCAACGCGGTGAAGTCATCCACCTTCACGATCGAAGACGGCGAGTTCTTCATGCTGCTTGGCCCCTCGGGCTGCGGCAAAACCACGACCTTGCGGATGATGGCCGGGCTGGAATTGCCCACCAGCGGCCAGATCTATATCGACGGCGAAGAGGTGGGCCAAAAGCCCGCCAGTCAGCGCGACATCGCCTTTGTGTTCCAGATGTTCGCGCTTTACCCGCATCTGAATGTGGGCAAGAACATCAGCTATCCGTTGATTTCCCAAGGCATGCCCAAGGCGCAGATCAAAAAGAAGGTCGCCGAGGTGGCCGAGATTCTGGGGATCACTGATATTTTGAACAAGCCCGTGGGCGGCCTTTCGGGCGGCGACAGGCAACGCGTGGCCTTGGGCCGCGCCATAGTGCGCAACCCGAAGGCGTTCTTCATGGACGAACCCCTGGGCGCGTTAGATGCCGAGTTTCGTGAACATATGGCCGAAGAATTGCGCGCCTTGCACGACAGGATGGGGGCCACAACCGTCTACGTCACGCATGACCAACTGGAGGCCATGCAGATGGGCGACAAGATCGTGGTCATGAACCACGGCGTTGTTGAGCAGTTCGGCGTGCCGCAAGATATCTACGACTGGCCCGCGACACGGTTCGTCGCCCAGTTCATCGGCTCACCACCGATGAACTTCCTTGCGTTTCAGGGGATGGTGGGCACAGAACGAAGCACCGTTACGCTGAACGGGACGGAGTTTGCGGTGCCGAAGCTGCTTGCAGGCAGCAATGGCGCGCTGACATTTGGCATCCGGCCAGAACATATCCGGCTGGAGGATTCTGCCCCCTATCGAGGGCGGGTCATTGCGACCGAATATCTGGGGACAACCCAGATTGTCACGTTCGAAACCGCCAATGGGATCGTCAAAGCGCGGGTTGCCAGCACCCAAAAGATCAACGCAGGCGACGTGACCGGGCTAAATTTCGATCCGCGCACAGTCACGATCTTTGACCCCAAGGGCCGCGCCCTGTTGTCGGTCGCAAATCAGGGAGTGTTGCGGCATGGCTGAAGTCGTATTGAACGGCGTCTCGAAAGCCTTTGGCACGCAAAAGGCGTTGCAAGATGTCAGCATGACCGTGCCCGACGGGTCTTTTGTGGTGCTGCTGGGGCCGACAGGGGCAGGCAAGACCACTACCTTGCGCATGGTTGCTGGGCTGGAGTCACCGGATGTCGGCACCGTTTTGATCGGTGGGCACGCTATGGCGGGGCTGACCCCGGCGCAGCGCAATGTGGCGATGGTGTTCCAGCAATACTCGCTTTACCCGCATCTGACGGTGCGACAAAACCTTGAGTTTCCGCTGAAATCCCCGATCCTGCGCACGCCGCGCGCCGAAATCGATCGCAAGGTCGCCGAGGTGGCCGAGGTTCTGCAAATCTCGCACAAGCTGGACAACAAGGCGACGGCGCTGTCAGGGGGCGAGATGCAGCGCGTTTCGATCGGTCGTGCGCTGGTGCGCAACCCGTCAGTATATCTGATGGACGAGCCGCTCAGCTCGCTGGATGCCAAGCTGCGCTCTGATCTGCGGGTTGAGTTGAAAAGTATTCAGGCCAATTCAGGTGCGACCCTGCTTTACGTCACCCATGACCAGATCGAGGCAATGACCATGGCCACCCATGTTGGAGTCCTCGATCGCGGGCGCGTGGTGCAGTTCGGGGCGCCGCGCGAGATCTATGAAAACCCCGTCAGCATCTATGCCGCCATCCGTCTGGGACAGCCGCGGATCAATGTGTTGCCAGCCGATGTCTTTGGCGGGGCGCCCATTGGGGCCGCCAAAATCGGGCTGCGGCCCGAGCAGATCGTACAAGGCGAAGGTGAAGACAGTTACGTCGCACGGGTCGAACATCTGGGTGATCAGACACGGCTGCATCTGACCTTCAAGACCCATGCGCTCATCACCGTCACTGACGCACATACACAGCTGAGGTCTGGTGACATCGTGAAAATCCGCCCGAACAAACCCTTCTATTTCGACGCCACCGGCGCTCGTGTCGCTTGAATGAGGTCATCATGTCGCAATTCATAAACGCTAAGGAAAACATCGTCACCGAGGCCATAGACGGGGTCATTCAGGCCTCGGGCGGAAGGTTGGCACGATTGGATGGCTATCCGCATATTCGGGTCGTCTTGCGCAACGACTGGACCAAATCCCAAGTGGCGCTGGTATCAGGCGGCGGCTCTGGGCACGAGCCTGCGCATGCCGGTTTTGTGGGCAAAGGCATGCTGACCGCCGCGGTTTGCGGCGATGTCTTCGCCTCGCCTTCAGTGGATGCGGTATTGGCAGGGGTCTTGGCCGTCACCGGGCCTGCCGGTTGCTTGCTGATCGTCAAGAACTACACGGGTGACCGGTTGAATTTCGGCCTTGCGGCAGAACGGGCGCGAGCCTTCGGGTTGAAGGTCAACATGGTGATTGTCGACGATGACATCGCCTTGCCCGATCTTCCGCACCCGCGCGGGGTGGCGGGAACGCTTTTCGTGCATAAGATTGCGGGTGCAATGGCAGAGGCGGGGGCGACGCTTGCTGAGGTGACCAAGGCCGCAGAACGGGTGATTGCGGGCACCAAATCTCTTGGCATGTCGTTGGACACCTGCACAGTGCCCGGCTCGCCCAAGGAAGACCGGATTGCTGCTGGCAAGGCCGAGTTGGGTCTGGGTATTCATGGCGAAGCAGGTGTCGAACAGATCGACTACAGCAACGCAAAACAGGCGGTCGGGGCTGTGGTGACAAAACTGGCGCCTGTCATGGGGGATGGGGACCATGTGGTCATGCTCAACAATCTTGGCGGCGCTTCGGTGTTGGAAATGTCGATCCTTGCACATGAGTTGGTGATTTCAACAATCGCCCCAAAGCTGCGCTTGATGGTTGGCCCCGCGTCCCTGATGACATCGCTGGATATGCGCGGATTTTCGGTATCGGTTTACCCGCTGAGCGCCGCCGATGAGGCCCTGCTTGTGGCAGATTGCGAAACCATCGGCTGGCCGGGATGCAAGACGATCGGGTCTGTGACCGTTCTGGAACTGCCCGACGGTCTGTCGCCCATCCAACCGATACCCTCGGCACATCCGGCCACGGCAGCATTTTTGACCAAATGCTGCAATATCCTTATCGCCGCCGAAGCCAGGTTGAACGCGCTTGATGCAAAATCGGGGGATGGCGATACGGGCTCGACGCTGGCAGCGGCAGCAAGGGCGCTGATCCTTGCGATGGAGCGTTTGCCTCTTGCGGACCATACGCAACTTTTCCGCGCCATCGGCCAGGAACTCAGCCAGACAATGGGAGGATCCTCTGGTGTCCTGCTCGCGATTTTCTTCACAGCTGCAGGCGACGCTGCTTCAAGCGGGATGCCATTTGTTGACGCCCTCAAAGCGGGTTTGAAAAGGATGCAGCATGTCGGCGGTGCTGAGGTGGGCGATCGGACGATGGTTGATGCCCTGAAACCGGCGCTTGATGCGCTGGAAGACGGCATAGCACCGGCGGCAGTCGCTGCGCGCTCTGGTGCCCTAAGCACCTCGACCATCGTAAAGGCCAAGGCAGGGCGTGCGTCCTACATCAACGCCGAACAACTGCTTGGCCACAACGATCCCGGTGCGGAGGCCGTCGCGCTGTTGTTTGAAAAGTTGTGTGCGTAGGCTTTCCTTTGCCGCCGCCACTCGGATACTACCTTTGGTGGTGTAGCTTCGCCGAAGCTTCACTCACGAACCCGTGATGATCGATTCCTCAAACTGACTTCGACGACATCCCGGCGAACGTCGGCGGAACACGACCGGATACGTTCGTTCCGGCACTTCAACCCCCGCAAATCCCGCGCAACATTCTCGAAAGCCGGTCAATGGCGCAAATCGCCAGGCGATCCTGGTCGGCATGGGCGTCCATGCGGGCCTTGCCGATCTGAT
Organism: Rhodobacterales bacterium; assembly: GCA_038205925.1. Classification (GTDB taxonomy): domain Bacteria; phylum Pseudomonadota; class Alphaproteobacteria; order Rhodobacterales; family Rhodobacteraceae; genus Pseudotabrizicola. Next base: position 76,525 of record JBBRBJ010000008.1, read on the forward strand.
GGTGCTTTGCGATGGGCGAGTCCTGTAACTCGAGTTGATGGCGCCGAAGGGCCGCCCCCGGCCCGGGCTAGGCACCACCCGAGCATCCGCATGTGTCAGGCTGACGTCGGGGTTGCTCTCTTGTCAGCCAACCACTGCCGCAGCGCAACCGCCCCGAGGAGTGCCGCGCCCATGGCAGTCGAAATGAATTCAGGCGCGATCATCAGAAGGGCCGCGACGGGCAGCACTGCTCGCTCAATCTTCAAAAGCGGGCCCATCAGCCAGTTGGTGATTGCTGCCGAAAGGGCCAGGATCCCCAGCACGGCGCCGGTGAAGGCGAGGGCGAAAGCCTGCCATGTGAAGTCCTGTGTCACCAGCAAAAGCGAAGGCGAGAAAACGAACATGAAGGGCACCAGCGCCTTACCCATCGACAAGCGGAAGGCAGTATTGCCGGCTTTGAAGGCATTCGCCCCGGCGATACCCGAGGCCGCATAGGCCGCCAGGGCTACCGGCGGCGTCACATCCGCCAGAACACCGTAGTAGAAGACGAAGAAATGCGCGACCAGCGGCTCGATATTCATCATTGACAGCACAGGTGCAGCGACCGCCACCATGATGATGTAATTGGCCGTCGTCGGAATTCCGCAACCCATCAGGATGCAGACCACCGCCGTCATCATCAGGGTGAACAGCAGCGCCAATGTCTGGATGCTGAACAACTCAAACGGCAGGAAGCCAAGCAATCCATGGATGGAGACTGCCCAGCCCTGTGCCAGACTGGTCAACATGAAGGCGATCTTGAAACCGATCCCGGTCAGGGTCACGACGCCGATCACCACCCCTACCAACGCCGCCGCCGCCGTGACGGAGAGCGAGCTTTTCGCACCGGAAACGAACCCTTCATAGATACCTGCAGCAAACTCCTGTGCGCCGCCGGTCAGGCCGGAGGCCATGATGCGCTGGATGGCATAGACCACGATACACGCGGTGATTGCCCAGAATGCCGCAAGAAACGGTGTGCGTCCTGACATCAGCATCCAGATCAGCAGAATCAGCGGCAGCACGGCCATCCAACCCTCGCGCAGCACCTTGATGGCGTTGGGCAATTCATCCTTGCGCAGTCCGCGAATACCAAGGCGCTTGGCCTCCAGATGCACCTGCACCAGCACCCCGAAGAAATGCATGAAGGCCGGGACAATTGCCGCAATCAGGATCGTTCGCAGCGGTATGCCCAGATACTCCACCATCAGAAAGGCCACGGCCCCCATGACAGGTGGCGTGATCTGCCCGCCCGTGGAGGAGGCCGCCTCGACCGCAGCCGCAAAATGGCGTTTGAAACCGATCTTGATCATGGTCGGAATGGTTAGCGCGCCGGTGGTGACCGTATTGGCGATGGACGAGCCGGAGATAGAGCCGAGCAGAGCCGAAGACACGACCGACACCTTGGCAGGCCCGCCCGAGAAACGCCCGGTCAACGCAGTTGCAAGGTCGATGAACAATTGTCCAAGCCCGATTTTCTGCGCCATGACGCCGAAAAGCACAAAATGAAACACATATGTCGCGATCACGCCCAGGGCCGTGCCGTAGACACCCTGAGAGGAAAGATACAGGTGATTGACGATCCCTGCCCAACTCGCCCCCGGATGCACGAAGATCCCCGGCATGGACTGCCCGAAATAGGCATAACCGATGAACAGAAGTGCGATTACCGGCAAGGGCCACCCCATCGAGCGCCGCACGGCTTCGAACAGGGTCACCAGCAAAATCGTGCCCATCACGACGTCGATCTGGAGCGGATTGCCGATCCGGAACGCAAGCTCATTGTAAATCCACGGGACATAAAACGAGCTTATCGCCGCCGATATCGCCAGCAGCCAGTCCAGCAACGGGACGCCAAGGATCACAAGGCCGGTGGTCTTGTGCCGCCCGGAAGTGAAGGCCGAGAAGCTCAGGAAGATCAGGAACAGCGACACACCCATATGCAGACCGCGGTGGGTCGTCGCACGCGGGATTCCATAGCCTGCCGTGTAAAAGTGATAGGCCGACAGAGCGAACAGGATCACTCCGGATAACAGCGCCACCGGGCGCGTAACGGTTCGAAAACGCGCTTCGGGATCGAATTCTTCTTCGATTTCCCTCAGCTCAGCTTCGGTAAACTCGGTCTTTTCGTTGCTCATCCGGGACGCCTTGCAAGCTTTCGCAAATTTTAAAAGGGACGCAGCCCAAAGAGCCACGTCCCTGTTGACACACTAGCCCGGTTGGATCACTTGATCGCGCCGGCTTCCCTGTAGAACTTTTCAGCACCCGCATGGAACGGGATGCCTGCCCCCTGAACCGCATTCGCCAGAGTAATCAGCTTTCCCTTGGCATGACCATTGGCAAACAGGTTCTGGGTAGTATCGTTGTAGAGAGCCTTGGTGATGCCGTAGATCAGCTCTTCCGATATGTCGGCAGATGTTAACATCTGCGCTCCGACCGAAATCGTCGCAACATCTCCGTCCTGACCTTGATACGTTCCGGCGGGGAAGGAATCCGCGGCAAAGAAGGTGTATTCTTCGCGCAACTTGTCGATCTCGGGGCCCGTGATCGGCACCATAACCACGTCATGCTGGCTGGACAATTCTGCAATCGCCCCCGCCGGATAGCCGCCGACGAAGAAGAAGGCATCCATCGCGCCGTCGCGCATCCTGTCAGAGGCCTGATCAGGCTTCAGATATTCCGGCGTGATGTCTGCTTCGGTCAAGCCAAACGCTTCGAGGATGATCTTGGCGTCGACCAGCGTGCCCGAACCCGGCTCATCCAGCGACACCCGCTTGCCCCGAAGATCCGCGACCGAAGCGATGCCCGACGCCCGGCTCGCCACCAGATGGATGCTTTCGGGATAGAGGTTGGCGATCAGCCTCAGCTTTTCGACGGCTGGCTGGCCCTCCCATATGCCGGTGCCGGTTTGCGCCCAAAAGGCCACGTCAGACTGGCTGAAACCTGCCTCCAGTGTGCCGCCGTTGATCGAATTCACGTTGCCGACCGACCCGTTTGACGCCACCGCAGTCGCGACCAAACCCGGAACGCCGCATGAACCACCCGCGTCGCAGGCGCGTGATCCTGGTGGGTTCGAGATGGCATTCGCGATCAGGCCGCCGATCGGATAATAGGTGCCCGCAGTGCCGCCGGTTCCGATACGGAAGAACTGCATGTCCTGCGCCACGGCCCCTTGCGCTATCATGCCTGCCGCGAGCGCGACGCCTGCAAGTGCTTTGAAGGATATGATTTTCATGCTGGGTTCCTTAATTTTTCAAGACAGCAGACCTATTGGTCTGTTGCGATCAGCATGACGGGCGGAAAGTATCGAGTCAATCGGGTGACGGCGAGGGTCAAATATGGTGGGGGACTACCGAGTCCCGAGATTCTGATTTGGTGGGCCAGCTCGCCCATGAACTTCCCCGGCTGCGCACGTGATAACTTGCGGCGGAACACGACCGCGCCAACTTCCGGCGCCATGCGCCTGAAACACGCTCTTGGCCGGATCCAAGCCGATGATGCTAACCTCTCCCATGGACGCACACCCTTGTGACGATGCTTCAACACCCGCTACCTTGGCACATCGATGCCGCCGGGGGGCGTCCACCCCATCGCGCGCCCGTCGATCCGCTTCGGCGAATGTCACCCCGGCCTCGCTTTTCACACTTGCCCACGCCTGGCAGCGTTGTTAAATGGCGCTCATCGGAGGCGTGGCTGAGAGGCCGAAAGCACTCGGTTGCTAACTGAGCGAACGGGAGACCGTTCCGTGGGTTCGAATCCCACCGCCTCCGCCATGACTCATTGATTTAATTGAATAATATTGCCATTTTGTGGGCTTACCCCACATTGCGCCCCACATAGAAAAAACGCTTGGAAGTCTCCACAGCAGCAGCGCGGGTCATAAGTCAGGCATGTCCTCAAACACTCACCTTGCCCCGGATCTCTAAATTGCGGACACGCGCATTTTGCACCCCACTCCGGTCCCTGCGTGGCTTTGCCCTGAGATTTTGCCGCCCCCCCCTGTCAGGTAGGCACGTCCTTCATGTAATCGCGGGTCAGCCTTCCGGCGTGTCGCAGCGCTAAATCAGCACCTGTAGGCACCTTGGAAGGCTTGCAGAAGCAACCCCCGAGCCGGAAAATGAAGCTTTTCGGGATTTTCATCCAGATACTTCTTAACAACCGCTACGTTCTGCGCGGCTGTAACCTCAGGTATCGCACAATACAAAAGCAACGAATTCGATATTTCGTTGATCTGTTCTGCGGTCATTTCTCCTTCAATCATGAACGGGGTGCCGACACCAAGCCGAATGCCCTCTGTGACGCCCATAATATAGCCGATACAGAAGCCTTGATGCTCCCCCGACGAGCCGCCACATGCTTGCACGAGGTCATTCCCAGTAACCATTTGGCCCCAACTGGGAGGTGCGATGAATAGAAGAGGCACAATAAAGCCCGTAAGTTTCAAGGTATATCCCCTATACTACATCTCTTACGGATGATGGCCGGTTTATCCGTTTTGCCGCAAGGCGAATTTCCACCTTGTCCGAATTGTGTATCACCGTAGTTTACAGTCCACTCCGTTACCTAGAGGCGCAGGCGTCCAGATACCCCTCCCTAGTCATCTAGAGCGGTTACGCAGTCGCGGGTCAGCTTTGCCAATGCGACCAGAAGGCGCCTGTCTTGTTCATTTGCCTGCGACCTGTCGCCATGCACCCACGCGCCATTTGCTGGGCCAACTGGCGCGCCACCGCCCGCGCCATGCATCCGGCACACTTGCCAGCCGCGCCGTGCCGGGGCGTTGCAGCGGTTGCCCGTGGTCTTGGCGGTTGCACAACACCTTTCAGCATTGGCCAGCCTCGCCGCGCGTCTAGCAAACACCTTAATTGCCCTTCTCTACGCAAATTGTTTGACCTGCATCAGAGCGACTGCATACAAAGCCCTCAA
>JBBRBJ010000009.1:0-81381 GCA_038205925.1 Rhodobacterales bacterium
GGAATAAGCCAGTTGCTTGATCACGCTGACGTTGGCCGGGCCTTCCTTGCCCTCCGGCGTCAGGATCGCCTGCCCGCCGAAGACCGGAAGATCGGCGCGGTAGCTGCCATCGGGCTCGACGTTGTAGGTCATCGGCAGGCCGAACTTCAGGCCCAGCTGATAGTCGTCATCGCCATGGCTGGGGGCCGTGTGCACAAAACCGGTACCCACATCGTCGGTGACGTGATCGCCGGGGAGCATGGGGACGTCGAAATCCCATTCGCCATTGCCAGCGTCAATCCCGCGGAAGGGGTGGGCGAGCGTCAGCGACGCCAGATCTTCGGCCGGAACACCGCACAGGCGGCGGATCATGTCCGGACCAGCAAGCTTGGCTTGTGCAAAGACTGCATCGGCCAGCGCATCGGCCACCAGAACGCGGTGGCCGATGGTGGCGGTGCTGTCCTCGGGGCGTCCGATGATCTCGTAAAGACCATAGCTGATGCCGGGGCCAAAGCTGACGGCGCGGTTTTGCGGGATGGTCCAGGGGGTTGTCGTCCAGATCACCACGTCGGTGTGGGTCTTTGTAAACATCGCATCCGCCGATGCGGCCACCGGGAACCGCACCCAGATCTGATGGCTGGTCACGTCGTGATACTCTACCTCGGCCTCGGCCAGTGCGGTTTTCTCGACCGGCGACCACATCACGGGCTTGGAGCCTTGATATAAGCTGCCGTTCATCAAGAACGTCATGAATTCTTCCGCGATCACGGCTTCGGCGTGGTAATCCATTGTCAGATAGGGGTCGGCCCAGTTGCCGGTCACGCCGAGGCGCTTGAATTCCTCACGCTGGATGTCGATCCAGCCTTCGGCGAATTTGCGGCATTCCTGACGAAAGGCGATGATGTCGACGTCATCCTTGTTCAAACCCTTTGCGCGGTATTGTTCCTCGATCTTCCATTCGATCGGCAGGCCGTGGCAATCCCAGCCGGGCACATAGCGGGCATCGCGGCCCATCATCTGCTGGCTGCGCACGACCATATCCTTCAGCACCTTGTTCAGCGCGTGGCCGATGTGCAGATGGCCGTTGGCATAGGGCGGGCCGTCGTGAAGGGTAAAGGGCGTGCGGCCTGATTTCTGGCGAAGGCGGTCATAGATCCCGATCTGTTCCCAGCGGGCAAGCCAGCCCGGTTCGCGCTGCGGCAGGCCTGCGCGCATCGGAAAGGCAGTTTCGGGCAGGAACACGGTCTCGCGGTAATCGGGGGCGCCGGGTTCGGCGGATTGGGTGGTGTCGGCGCACATGGTGGTTGGTCCTTGGGAAAGGGGCAGATGTGTGCGGCCCGGCGCGCGGCCGGACCCGTGCGAAATCAGTCCCGGCGGTTCTGAACGGGTCAGAACGCCGGGCGGCTAATTCGCGCGGGGGGCAGGATCATCCACATTTGTCCCGGGTTATAGTGCGGCGCAGGGGGGCTGTAAACCGGGCCAATCAAGGGTTCAGATGGCCCCAGACCTGCGATATCACCACCGATCCTTCGCCCACCGACGACGCCACCCGCTTGACCGACCCCGCGCGCACATCGCCCACCGCAAAGACGCCCTTGCGGCTGGTCTCATAGCCGTGCGCGGCCCCTGCTGCCTCGCCCGTCAGCACAAAGCCGCGCGCGTCCAGCGCCACGCAATCCTTCAGCCAGCCGGTATTGGGTTCGGCCCCCACCATCACGAAAACCGCACGTGCGGGAATTTCGGACTGCACACCCGACGCGCGGTTGCGCAGGGTGGCGCCGGTCAGGTCGTTCTCGCCTTCAAGGCCCGAAAGCTCGGAGTGGTAATGGATGGTAATGCCGGGGTCCTGCTGCAGCCGGTTTGTCAGATACGCCGACATACTGTCGGCAAGCGTTCCGCCCCGCACCAACAGATGCACATGCCGCGCCGTGCGGCACAGGAACATCGCCGCCTGCCCCGCCGAATTGCCGCCCCCGATCACGATCACCTCGGCATCGCGGCAATAGCGGGCCTCGGTTTCGGTGGCGGCATAATAGACGCCCTGCGACTCGAACTCTTCCAGCCGTGGAACCTCAAGCCGTTTGTATTGCACGCCCGTCGCCACCACGACCGCGCGCGCCCTGACCACGACACCATCGCCGAGCGTCAGTTCAAACCCCGTATCAGCATCGGCCAATGAGACCACCCGGTGCGGCATGGCAAAGCGGGTGCCAAACTTCATCGCCTGCACCTCGCCGCGCCAGCACAGATCGGCGCCGGAAATGCCGGTGGGAAAGCCCATGTAATTCTCGATCCGGCTGGACGTTCCTGCCTGCCCCCCCACGGTCAGATTCTCGATCACAAGGCCGGACAGCCCTTCGGCCCCGGCATAGACACCCGCCGCAATGCCCGCAGGCCCGCCTCCCACAATGGCCACATCGTAAACCCGGTCCTCGGTCAGCGGCAGCGCAAGGCCAAGACGCGCGGCAAGCGCGGCAGGTGTCGCTTGCGGCAGCACATCGTCGCGGCCCAGAATGACATGCACCTCTCCGGGGTCGATATGGCAGGTCAGCGCGGTTTCGGCCGCCTCGGGCGACGAAGGGTCATGACGCTGCACCGGAATGCGGTTGCGTGCGGCAAAAGCCATGATCTCGCGTACCCGGCGGTCGGTTTCGCGCCCCATCACGGTGACGCCGGAAAAGCCGATCTCCAGCGCCGCACGGCGGCGCGAGGCAAAGACCGAGACGATGATATCGCTCATCTCGGGGGTGGCGGCCATCAGGTCCAGCACTGCCTGGCGCGGCGCCGCGAGAACGCGGCTTTCGCTGCAGGCCCGCATCGAGAACAGCGTACCCGCGCCAGACAAAAACCCGATTTCCCCCACGAACTGGCCCGGCCCGAGACTGGCCTTGCCAATGCGGGCGGCGGTCTCAGGGTCGAACAACTCCAACTCGCCCTCAAGCAGGTAGAGAAACTCGGTATAGGGCGTACCGGCCCGCATGAACACATCGTCCGGGTGCATCACCCGTTCGACCGAGATCCGGCGCAGGGCGGCCACATGGCCATCGCTCAGGGGACGACGCTCCATTGTCGCAAGGTTTTCGGCAAGGCTTTCCATCGGCATTCCCCCGCTTTCAGCGCGATTACGGCTGGACCTGCCGCCGCACCGCGATATGTCTGGTGACAACGGAGGTAGTCATGCAAGAGCCATCGGTCAACGTCCTCGGCGCGGCGCTTGCGTCCTGTTCCACCCGGCCGATAACCGGGTTTTTCCGTAACGGCTGCTGCGATACGGGCCCGATGGACCGGGGCCAGCATACCGTCTGCGCGGTGATGACGGCCGAGTTTCTGGCGCTGTCGAAATACCTCGGGAATGATCTGAGCACACCACGCCCCGAATACGGCTTTCTGGGCCTGAACCCCGGAGACCGCTGGTGCCTGTGCGCAGTGCGCTTTTTGCAGGCCCATGATGAAGGCGCGGCGCCGCAGGTCAGCCTTGCCTCCACCCATATACGCGCGCTCGACGTGGTGCCTATGGACGTGCTGATGGCCCATGCACTGGATGCGCCCGACACCCCGACCGCGACCTGAGTGCCCCCGCCACTGTCTGCAAGACCTGCGATCTGTGTTCCGGCGCGGCCCAACCGTCCGACGGCCCGCCCGCGTGGTGCCCAGATCCGGGCCCGCTTCGTCCTAGATCTTCATGTCAAAGCCAAGGTGCTTGGCCACCGTGAAGATGTCCTTGTCGCCCCGGCCACACATGTTCATCACGATGATATGGGAGGCGGGCAGCGTCGGGGCGATCTTCATCACATGCGCCAGCGCGTGGCTCGGCTCAAGTGCCGGGATGATCCCTTCCAGCGCGCACGACAATTGAAATGCCTCCAGCGCCTCGGCATCCGTTATGCTGACGTATTTTGCGCGGCCCACATCATGCAGCCATGCGTGTTCCGGCCCGATGCCGGGATAATCGAGGCCCGCGCTGATGCTGAACCCCTCTAGAATCTGGCCATCAGGGTCTTGCAGCAGATAGGTGCGGTTGCCGTGCAAAACGCCCGGGCGCCCCCCGGTGAGACTGGCACAATGCTCCATCCGGTCGTCCACGCCCTTGCCACCTGCCTCGACGCCGATGATGTTTACCGAAGGATCATCAAGGAACGGATAAAACAGCCCCATCGCGTTCGACCCGCCGCCAATGGCCGCGATGATGGTGTCGGGCAATCGGCCTTCGCCTTCCTGCTCGGCCATCTGCCAGCGCACTTCCTTGCCGATGATGCTCTGGAAATCCCGCACCATGGCCGGATAAGGGTGCGGGCCCGCCACGGTGCCGATGCAATAGAACGTGTCGCGCACATTCGTCACCCAGTCGCGCATGGCGTCATTCATCGCGTCCTTCAGCGTGCCACGGCCGGAAGTCACCGGGATTACTTCGGCGCCCAGCAGCTTCATGCGAAACACGTTCGGCGCCTGACGCTCGACATCATGCGCGCCCATGTAGACGACACATTTCAGCCCGAACTTGGCGCAGACCGTAGCCGTCGCCACGCCATGCTGCCCGGCACCTGTCTCGGCAATGATCCGGCTTTTGCCCATGCGGCGCGCAAGAATGATCTGGCCCAGAACGTTGTTGATCTTGTGCGCGCCGGTATGGTTCAGCTCGTCCCGCTTCATGTAGATCTTCGCACCACCAAGGTGCTGCGTCAGCCGCTCGGCATAGTAGAGCGGCGAGGGCCGGCCCACGTAATGCTTCCACAGATAGTCCATCTCGGCCCAGAAGGCGGGGTCGGTCTTGGCGAACTCATAGCGGTCCTGCAACTCCAGGATCAGCGGCATCAGCGTTTCCGACACGAACCGCCCGCCAAACAGGCCAAAGCGTCCCTGCTCGTCAGGGCCGGTCATAAAGCTGTTTATTCCATCCTCGGCCATCGCACACTCCTGCATCTTTGGGTTCGATCTAGCGCAGCGGTTGGGCAAAGGAAACTCTCTTGTGTCAGCGGGCGGCAGACACAAAGGCCGCGATGCGGGCCGGGTCTTTGGTGCCGGGTGCAGACTCGACGCCGGATGAGACATCAACCTGTCGCGCGCCGGTCAGGCGAATGGCCTCGGTCACGTTTTCCGGCGTCAGCCCGCCCGCAAGCATCCACGGCCGCAGCCATTTGCGCCCGACGAGCAGGCGCCAATCAAAGGACAAGCCGTTCCCGCCCGGAATATCCGCGCCCTTCGGGGGTTTGGCATCGATCAGCAACTGGTCGGCGGCAAGGGAATGGTCGATCAGGGCGGCCAGATCGCCCTCATCCGCCACACCGATCGCCTTCATCACCGGCAGGCCGTAACGCGTGCGCACCTCGGCCACGCGGGCAGGGGTCTCATGGCCGTGAAGTTGCAGCATGTCCAGCGGCACAGCCTCGATGATCGCATCCAGCGTGTCGTCATCGGCATCGACAACGAGCGCCACCTTGGCCATCCCCACGGGGGCCGCAAACGCGAGGATGCGGGCCTGATCCAGCGTCAGATGGCGCGGGCTTTTGGCATAAAACACAAAACCCGCATAGGCCGCCCCTGCCGCCGCGACAGCCGCCATGTCATCTCGTGTCCGCAGGCCGCAGATCTTTACCCGCGCATCCGCCATGGCTGTCAGCCTGCCCTGCGGCCGGGGCCTTCAAGCAGCGCCAGCACATCATCTTGCTGCGCCTGAGGCTTGGTGTCGCGCATCACGGCCAGTTCACGCTCAAGCTTGGCTACTTCCCTCGTCTTGACCGAGGCCGTTGCGCGGTGCTTGTGCTCGCGGAACCATTCCCAGACAAAGCCGATCAGGATGCCTGCGATGATACCGCCGAGAATCACGGCATAAAGCGGCAACTGCACCTGCCAGCCAAGCCCCGCGAAGGCCGAGATGTTGTCGGGCAGCGCCTTGAGCGTCACGGGCGCCCGGTTGGCAAGGGCCACGGTCAGCAGGCACAAAGCCAGCACCAGCAAGAGGATATAGCGCAGCGCACGGATCATTGGTCCGCCTCCGGGATCATGGAACTCTGCAGATTATCGGCGCTTGAAGGCCGGGGCGCAAGACCCGATCCCGCAGGGCGCCGGGTCAGCCCTTGCCGTTCAACCGGTCGCGCAGCAGTTTGCCGGTCTTGAAGAACGGCACCTTCTTGTCATCGACCTGTACCGCTTCGCCGGTGCGCGGGTTGCGCCCGACGCGGGCATCGCGCGCCTTGACCGAAAAGGCACCAAAACCGCGCAACTCGACCCGGTCACCCTTGGCCAGCGCCTCGATGATCTCTTCGAATACGGTGTTGACGATTCTCTCGACGTGGCGCTGCGTCAGGTGCGGATTTTCATCCGCAATTTTCTGGATCAGTTCCGAACGGATCATCCGAAGTGTCCCCCCTTATGGTCGGTTCGCAAAATGCTGCCGCCACTGTGTTATTGTCTCAAGACTATAGGCAATAACAAAGGCATCGCACAAACGAAAAGGCAGGTGGCGGGCGCAGATATGAAAGGGCCCCGCCGATTGGCGGGGCCCTTTCTTCCCTTTGCAGGGTTTTTTCTCAGTTCTTGTCGCCCTTCAGAGCCGCGCCGAGGATGTCGCCCAGGCTCGCGCCCGAATCGGACGAGCCGTATTGCTCGACCGCTTCCTTCTCTTCGGCGATTTCGCGCGCCTTGATCGAGAGCCCCAGACGACGGGTCTTGGGGTCGATGTTGGTCACACGCACGTCGATCTTGTCGCCCACGCCGAAACGCTCGGGGCGTTGTTCCGAACGCTCGCGGCTAAGGTCAGACCGGCGGATGAAGGACTTGGCGCCATTGTATTCAACCTCGACGCCACCATCTTCGATCGCGGTGACCTCGACGGTGATGATCCCGCCACGCTTGACGCCGTCCACGGCATCCGTGAAGTGATCTTCACCCAAAGCCTTGACCGACAGCGAGATACGCTCTTTCTCGACATCGACTTCCGACACTGAGGCTTTGACGACATCGCCCTTGCGGTAGTTTGCGATGGCGTCTTCGCCGCGCTGATCCCACGAAAGATCCGACAGGTGAACCATGCCGTCGATATCGTTGTCGAGGCCCACGAACAGACCGAATTCGGTGATGTTCTTGACTTCGCCTTCGATGACCGCACCCACCGGGTGGGTTTCGGCGAACACTTCCCACGGGTTGCGCATGGTCTGCTTGAGACCAAGGGAAACCCGACGCTTGGCGCTGTCGATTTCCAGAACCATGACTTCGACTTCCTGGCTGGTCGAGACGATCTTGCCGGGGTGCACGTTTTTCTTGGTCCAGGACATTTCGCTGACGTGAACCAGACCTTCGACGCCTGCTTCAAGTTCCACGAATGCGCCATAGTCGGTGATGTTGGTCACGCGGCCTTTGTGCACGGTGCCAAGGGCATACATCTTCTCGACGGCATCCCACGGATCGTCCTGAAGCTGCTTCATCCCCAGGCTGATGCGGTGGGTTTCCTTGTTGATCTTGATGACCTGCACTTTGACAGTCTCACCAATGGCAAGGATTTCCGACGGGTGGTTCACACGGCGCCACGCCATGTCGGTGACGTGCAGCAAACCGTCAACGCCGCCCAGATCGACGAACGCACCGTATTCGGTGATGTTCTTGACCACGCCGTCGACCGTCTGGCCTTCGGTCAGGTTGCCGATCACTTCGGCGCGCTGCTCGGCACGCGATTCTTCCAGGATTGCGCGGCGCGAGACAACGATGTTGCCCCGGCGACGGTCCATCTTCAGAATCTGGAACGGCTGCTTCATGCCCATCAGCGGGCCAGCGTCACGCACCGGGCGGACATCGACCTGAGAGCCGGGAAGGAAGGCCACGGCACCGCCAAGGTCAACCGTAAAGCCGCCCTTGACGCGGCCAAAGATCGCGCCGTCGACGCGGGTCTCGGCGGCATAGGCCTTTTCAAGACGGTCCCACGCTTCTTCGCGCTTGGCCTTTTCACGGCTGATCTGGGCCTCACCGCGCGAGTTTTCAACGCGGTCCAGATAAACCTCGACTTCGTCGCCGACATTGATGTCAGCGGTCTCGCCGGGATTTGCAAATTCCTTGAGGTCGACGCGACCTTCCATCTTGTAGCCGACGTCGATGATGGCCTGTCCCGCTTCGATTGCGATGACCCGTCCTTTGACAACCGAGCCCTCCTCGGGCGTGTCAATCTCGAAGCTTTCCTTCAGAAGGGCTTCGAATTCGTCCATAGATGCTTTAGCGCACATTCAGTTTGATCCTTTATCGTGGTTTTCTGGCCATGCGGTTGGCTCCGCCGGTCTTTGAGTTCATCCAAACGCAAAACACCCCGCAAAGGGGCGTGGCATCGGGATTGTGCGGCGTATAGCGGCATAGGCGACGCCTGACAAGTGCAGTTGGCGTAACAAAAACAGGGGCGGCGTGATGGCCACCCCCGTCCTTGAGCCCCGATCAGGAAACGGTCGATACCAGCGTGTCCATCGGGCGGCGCACCTTCTTCATGCCCACCAGCCAATCGCCATCCGCAGCGCGGTAGCCCAGTGCCACCATTGCCGCCGAGCGCAAACCGCGCGCGCGCAGGCCCAGAACTTCATCCACCTGGGCAGGTACAAAACCCTCCATAGGGGTTGCGTCAACCTCTTCGAACGCAGCAGCTGTCAGACCGATGCCAAGCGCGATATAGGCCTGCCGCGCGGCATGCTCGAAGTTTACCTCGGCATCGCGCGGCAACAGCATGGATTTCAGGTTGTCATAGTAGCCCGAAACCGCCTCGCGCGGGATGTCGCGCTCGGCCACCAGATGGTCGACCACGGCGTCGATACGGCTTTCGGTGTAATTGTCCCAGGCGGCAAAGACCAGAACATGGCTGCCGTCGGTGATCTGCGATTGGTCAAAGGCCGCGCCGCGCAGCTTGGCCTTGACTTCGGGGTTCGTGACCACGATCACCTCGAACGGCTGCAGGCCGCTGGACGTAGGCGCCAGCTGGACGGCCTCAAGGATCTTGTCGAGCTTGGCCTGCGATACAGTTTTTGAAGGGTCCATTTTCTTGGTGGCATAGCGCCAGTTCAGACGTTCATGCAGCATGGGTCTCACCTTGTTTCTGCGGCCTGCCCCGGGCGGGACGGCGCCGCGCTAATCCTGAATGATACCTATGCTGCCGCAGAACATTCACAACGCCGCTGGCGCACAGACGCTGTTCGCCCCAGCCATCAGCCGCGCGCCAGACGCGTCGAAACCCTCGCCACCGCGCGGGCCACCGCATCGTCCACACCCATTTCCGAGGTGTCCAGCCACACCGCATCTGCCGCTGCACACATCGGCGCATCGGCGCGGCCGGCGTCACGCGCATCGCGGTCGATCACACTGCGCAAGACCTCTGTCTCATCCCCGCCCACTTCCAGCCAGCGGCGATGCGCGCGCACCTGCGGGCTGGCGGTGACAAACAGCTTCACCTCGGCTTCGGGGCATATCACCGTGCCGATGTCGCGCCCGTCCAGCACGGCCCCCCCCTCACGCCGAGCGAATTCGCGCTGAAACGCCACGAGGGCCGCGCGCACCTCGGGGATCGCTGCCACGCGGCTGGCCGCCTGCCCGGCCTCCAGGCTGCGCAAGGCCGCCACCTCCATATCCCCCGGCACCAGCGCCCGCGCCGCGGCTACCGGATCGCCCCCCATCGCCCCTACGGCCCGATACAACAGCCCCGTGTCCAGATGCGCAAAACCGAAACGCCGCGCGAGCGCCCGCCCCACCGTGCCCTTGCCCGCCGCCGCCGGCCCGTCGATTGCCACGGTAAACTTCATCCCCGGTCCGCCTTTGTCTTTGCTGCGTTCCAAATACGCGCGGGGGGTGAGCGAGCCCCCCTTCCCCCTGCCCCGCTTGTCCAATACCACAGCGCGGACGTCAAACCCCGAACGCAAGGATATCCCAGATGGGAACCGGCTCCGCCCCCGCCGCATGGCAGCCCATGATTGCCGAGATGATGGTGCAAGACTACCCCCGCGCGCTCGCGTTCTGGACCTGCCTCGGCTTTGTCCCCGATTTCACCCGGCCCACGCAAAAGCTGGCCTGCCTCAGCCACCCCGACGGTGCCCAGTTGATGATCTATCAACGCGACGGCGATTGGGAGACCGGCCCCATGGAGACGCCCTTCGGCCGGGGCGCCGTGATCCAGGTGTTTGTCCGCGACATAAGCGCCGCCGCGCAAGCGGTTGCAGACCGGGGCGTGCCCTTCTACGTTCCGCTCCGCGACAAGTGGCGCGACTGGGGCGACTGCATGGGCGGACAGCGCGAGTTTCTGGTGCAAGATCCCGACGGCTATCTGATCATGGTCGCCCAGCGCCTCGGGACACGGCCACTCAACCCCGCCTAGCCGCGCGTAATCGCTGCACCAAGGCCGTTCATCAGACCCTCGAAGATGGGAAATGAGGTCACGATCGGGCTGCCATCATCGACCGAAACCGGGGCCTTCGCCGCCATCCCGGCGACCAGAAAGCTCATCGCGATGCGGTGGTCCAGATGGGTGGTGCAGGTGGCGCCGCCGGGCATACCGCCAGGGCCCCTGCCATGCACGATCAGCGTATCCTCATCTTCTTCGACCCGCATCCCGCAGGCCTCAAGCCCCCGGGCCATAGCGTCGATCCGGTCGGATTCCTTGACACGCAGTTCCCTGACCCCCCGCATCACCGTGCGACCTGTGGCAAACGAGGCGACGACGGACAGGATCGGAAATTCATCGATCATTGACGGCGCACGCCCGGGCGGCACCTCGACGCCGCGCATGTCGCCGGAAAACTGCACGCGCAGATCTGCCACCGGCTCGCCGCCCTCGGTTCGCGGGTTCAGAAAGGCGATGTCGGCACCCATTTCGACAAGGGTGATGTACAGCCCGTTGCGGGTCAGGTTCTGGCTGACGCCGGGCACCGTGATGTCGGACCCCTCTACGATCAGCGCTGCACAGACCGGAAACGCCGCCGACGACGGATCGCGCGGCACGGCCACCGATTGCGGTCGCAACTCCGGCCTGCCCTTCAGCGTGATGATGTGGCCTTGATCGCCATTTTTCTCGACCGAAATCTCGGCGCCAAAGCCCAGTAGCATCCGCTCGGAATGGTCGCGCGTCGGCTCGGCCTCGATCACCACAGTTTCACCGGGTGCGTTCAACCCGGCCAGCAGCACGGCCGACTTGACCTGCGCCGAGGCGACGGGCAGCGCATAGCGCACCGGCACCGGATGTGCCGCCCCCACAACCGTCATCGGCAGACGCCCGCCGCGCCGACCGTAAGCTTGCGCGCCAAACAGGCTTAGCGGGTCCGTCACCCGCCCCATCGGGCGCTTGCGCAACGAGGCGTCGCCGGTGAACGTGGCGGTCATCGCGGTCGTGGCCATCGTGCCCATGATCAGCCGCACACCGGTGCCCGAATTGCCGCAATCAATCACGTCCTCGGGCTCGCGAAATCCACCAACACCGACGCCATGCACTGACCAGGCCCCCGGCCCGTGCTGGATCACGTCTGCGCCAAAGGCCCGCATCGCCGTAGCGGTGTCCAGTACGTCCTGCCCCTCGAGCAGGCCGGTGATCGTGGTCTCACCCACGGCCATCGCGCCAAAAATCAGCGCGCGGTGCGAGATTGATTTGTCGCCGGGCACGGCCGCCTGACCCGTCAGGGGTCCGCATTTTGCAGAAGTCATCGGTTGCGCGCTGCCGTGGCCGGACATTCGGTTCTCCCGTCGGTTAGGGTGTTCCGGCGCCTGATACCCCAAGCATGGGCGGCGGTCCATGGGGGGCAGGCGCAAGGGGTTGAAGGCCGCAACTTGGGCCATACCTTTGACGGATGGATCGCAGGCGCTTTTTCAAGGGGACTGCCGTGCTCGCCGCCCTTGGGGCCGGAGGGGGAACAGCAGCCATGGCCATCGAAAACCGCAAGAACCGCTATTATTCGGGGCCCGCTTCAGACCACTTCGACGGGGTGCGGTTCTTCAACCCCGGGGGTATGCAGCCTGCAGGTTTTGCCGACCTGCTGAAGTGGCAATTCGAAGGCGGCAAGGCCGCTTGGCCTGCGTCTGTGCCGGTGCTGCAAAGGGCCACACCCGCGCCGCGTGTCGATGATCTGACGATCACGATGGTCGGCCACGCAACGCTGCTGATCCAGACGGCTGGTCTTAACCTTTTGACCGATCCGGTGTGGTCAGACCGCGCTTCGCCTCTTGCCTTCGCCGGGCCAAAGCGGGTGACCGAACCCGGCATCGCCTTTGCCGACCTGCCGCCCATAGATGCGGTGCTGCTCAGCCACAACCACTATGACCACCTCGACATCGCCACGATGAGAGCCATTCATGCGGCGTACCAGCCCCTCGTCATCACGCCGCTGGGAAATGACACGATCCTGCAAGACGCCGTTCCGGGCATCCGTACGGTCGCCGGTGACTGGGGCGATGCCGCTTCGATTGGTCCGCTGACGGTGCATATCGCGCCGTGCCACCACTGGTCCGCGCGGGGTATGGGGGACCGGTCAAACGCACTCTGGGCGGCTTTTGTCATCAAGGGGCCTGCGGGGACGGTGCTGCACGTCGGTGACACAGGGTTTGACGAGGGCCGCCCCTACCGCGACCTCGGCCCCCGACACGGGCCCATCCGGGCCGCAATCCTGCCCATCGGTGCCTACGAGCCGCGCTGGTTCATGCGGGCCCAGCACCAGAACCCTGAGGAAGCGGTTGAAGGGTTCGTGCTGTCGGGGGCCGCCCATGCGGTGGGCCATCACTGGGGGACCTTCCAGTTGACGAACGAGGCGCGCAACGCCCCGCCCCAGGCGCTGATGCGCGCATTGTCGGCCAAGGGGATCGGCCACGACCGCTTCCGCCCCTTGTCGCCTGGCGAGGCCTGGGCGATACCCCATGCCTGAGGCAGGGTCCGAATTCCGATCAGGAATGCACGGAAAAATTCATAGCCGCCCAATCATCCGGCGCGGCGAAATGTCAGGTAGTGCGGCGCGCGGCCTTCGCGCAGGGCCTTTTTTTCATATCGCGTGGAAATCCAATCCGCCCAAGCCTCGCCCTCTCCGGTCTGCGAGACCAGATCGAACCCCGCCTTCGGCACCTCTTCCAGCGTCTGGCGCACATAGTCGGGGATGTCGGTGGCCACGCGAAACTCGGCCCCCGGCGCCATCACGCGCGCCAGAAGTGTCAGGTATCCGGAGGTGACAAAGCGGCGGCGGTGGTGGCGGGCCTTGGGCCAGGGGTCGGGGTAATTCAGAAACACCTTGTCCACGGCTTGGGCAGGCAACACGTCGAACAGATCGCGCGCATCGCCGGGGTGGATCGCAAGGTTGGTCAGGGCCGCCGCCCGGATCTTGCCCAACAGCATGGCAACCCCGTTCACAAAGGGCTCACACCCGATGATCGTCACATCGGGACGAAGGGCGGCCATGTGCACCAGATGTTCGCCGCCGCCAAACCCCACCTCAACCCAAAGTGGCCGTGAACGGCCGAACACCGCAGCCTTGTCCAGCGGCCTGCGGTCGGGGTTTTCTTCGACAGAAACCCCATTCAGGCGCAGGTTGTCCAGATCATTGGCCAGATAGTCCTTCTGGCTGGCGCGCAGCGTCTTGCCATGCACACGACCATAAAAGTTGCGTCGCGGTGTCGGATCGTGGGTCATCGCCTTGGGTCTTTCCGCCTGGCTCTGCCGGGGCTTTGTCCATCAACGTCGCGGCTGCACTGAACCCGCCGAAGGTGAACCCTCGGTGGCCCTGACCACCGAGGGTTTGCAGCACGTGCGTTCAGACCGCCTTTTTCAACGCCTCGACAAGGTCGGTGGCTTCCCACGAAAACCCTCCGTCTGCCTCGGGTGCGCGGCCGAAATGGCCATAGGCACTGGTGCGGGCATAGATGGGGCGGTTCAGACCCAGATGGGTGCGGATGCCGCGTGGCGTCAGATCCATACAGGTCGCGACAGCCCGCTCTATCTGATCTGCCTCAATATGGCCCGTGCCGTGGGTATCGACATAGATCGACAAAGGCCTGGCCACGCCGATGGCATAAGAGACCTGAAGGGTGCAGCGATCAGCCAGACCTGCCGCCACGACGTTTTTGGCCAGATAACGCGCGGCATAGGCTGCCGAGCGGTCAACCTTGGTCGGGTCCTTGCCGGAAAACGCGCCGCCGCCGTGCGGGGCGGCCCCGCCATAGGTGTCAACAATGATCTTGCGCCCGGTCAGGCCCGCGTCGCCATCCGGCCCGCCGATCACGAAGGTACCTGTGGGGTTCACCCACCACTCTGTCGCCTCGGTGATCCAGCCATGGGGCAGAACCTCGCGGATGTAGGGTTCCACGATGGCACGGATATCATCGCTGGTCTGGCTGGTATCGCGGTGCTGGGTCGAGAGCACGATGGAAGTGACCTCAACCGGTTTCCCGTCTTCATAGCGCAACGAAAGCTGGCTTTTTGCATCGGGGCGCAGCGTCGGCTCAGCGCCGGATTTGCGCACCTCGGCCAGTCGACGCAGGATTGCGTGGGCATACTGGATGGGCGCCGGCATCAGCGCGTCCGTCTCGCGGCAAGCATAGCCGAACATGATGCCCTGGTCGCCTGCGCCGTCGCGGTCCACACCTTGCGCGATATGGGCCGATTGCGGATGCAGATAGTTCTGCACGTTCAGCGTGTTCCAGTGGAACTCGTCCTGTTCGTAACCGATGTCGCGCACACAGTCGCGCACGATGCTGTCGACGCGGTCCAGCATGCGTGTCAGGTTTTGCGTGTCGGCCAGACCGACCTCACCCCCAACAATCACGCGGTTGGTGGTGGCAAAGGTCTCGCACGCCACGCGGGCCTGCGGTTCTTCGCCAAGAAATGCGTCGAGAATGGCATCGGACACGCGGTCACAGACCTTGTCGGGATGCCCCTCGGAAACGGATTCCGAGGTGAAGATATAATTATAGCGGCTCATGGGATCGTGCTCCGTTGGGTTTCGCGCGTCACGCCAGGAAGCCGTTGTAACGCGGTTGTGTGAACTATGGGGGCTAGCCGCCAAATCCTGCCACGTCAAGCTGGCTTGGGCCTGCGCCGCGTCATGACCCCCACAAACAGGCACGCAAGCAACGCCCAAACGGGCGCATCCCCCCAGAGGGCATAGGCTGTCGGGGCAAGTGCGCCGGGAATCGCCGCCAGATCCAGCGCGCCCGCTGTGCCAAAGGGCAGGCGGGCCACCACGCGCCCCTTGGCGTCGATCACCGAGGTGATGCCGGTATTGGCCACGCGTACCAGGGGCAGACCCATCTCGATCGCCCGCAGGCGCGCCTGCTGAAAATGCTGAAAAGGTCCGGTCAGGGTACCGAACCACGCATCATTGGTGATCTGCAGCATCCAGTCGGGACGCAACGCCACCGCGCGTGGAATACCCGGGAACACCGCTTCGTAACAGATCAACGGAAGCACCTTGCCAAGCCCGGGACCAAGGTCGATCACGGTGGGTCCGGCGCCCGCCGAGTACCCATTGCCCACCTGCGCCGCAAAGGCGCCGATCCCGAACCAGTCGTGCAGAACATCGCCCAAGGGCATATATTCGCCAAAAGGCACAAGATGGAATTTGTCGTAGGTGGCGGTGACCTCGCCGCCGCCCCCTTCCACCACCCGCAGACTGTTCCAGCCCCGGTCGCCCTCAACCCGCTGGATGCCGATTGCCACCTTGCGCCCACCCGAGGCCGCGGCAATCATTCCCGGCACTTCGGGAGAGTACTCGAAAAGATAGGGTACAGCGGTTTCCGGCCATATGGTCAAATCGGCGCGGGCGCCCTCGGCTGTCAACTGCAACTGGCGTTGAAACAATGTCCACGCCTCGTCCGGATCCCACTTCAGATGCTGTTCCGCGTTCGGCTGCACCAGGCGCAGACTGGCTGGTCGGGGATCGGGGTCGGGGGTGGACAGGCGGGCGTAACCCAGACCAAAACCCATGAGGACCAGAACCACCGTCGCCGCACCACCCCAGACACGGTGCATCAGCGGCAGGCTGGCGGCCAGCAGCGTGACCACCGTCAACCCTGTGGCCCCGGTCAAGGCGACGGTCTGCTCTGCCCATGAACCCAGCCACAGATGCCCCACCTGCGCCCAGGGAAAGCCCGTGAACACATGCCCGCGCACCAGTTCCGCCACGGACACGCAGGCAACCAGTCCCAAAAGGCGCCGCGGCATCAGGGCCGCAAAAGCCGCCGCCGCCGCCCAGAACAGCCCAAGGCCGAACGCCGTCAGGAAAAACGCAAATGGCGCCATCCAGCCAAAGACCCATGGGTCGATCAGGAAGGGAGACACGATCCAGTTGAGATAGAAGCCGAAATAGCCCGCACCTACGAACCACCCCGCCCAAGCCGCGCCACGCGCGGATGCCGGCCGCATCATGCGCGACATGGCCCAGATCAGCCCCGGAAACGCGACGTACCATG
Organism: Rhodobacterales bacterium; assembly: GCA_038205925.1. Taxonomy (GTDB): domain Bacteria; phylum Pseudomonadota; class Alphaproteobacteria; order Rhodobacterales; family Rhodobacteraceae; genus Pseudotabrizicola. Next base: position 16,372 of record JBBRBJ010000009.1, read on the forward strand.
CAAGCAAGGGTGCCTGCGCAAGCGCCACACTGGCGCCCGCCAACGCGTCAAGACCAGCCGCGCGCCATCCCGGAAAAGACCGGACACGTCGCGCCTTATCGGTAAGGACGCTTTCGGCTGTCACGTGCTGGACGTCACGGCCACAGTCTCAAGAGGGGCCGCGGTTTCCGATCCGGAAACCGCCCCGCCCGGGCGGAGTGTCACGACCGCCGATACCGGTGGTTCAAGCGCCGAGGCAGCAACCACGTCGGGCAGCCGCACGCGAATACGCTTGATCCGGCGCGCATCGGCATCGACTACTTCGAACTCGGCACCCGATTCGTGCGGGACGATCTCACCCCGCGCAGGCACGCGGCCGATGCGCAGAAACACGAGGCCCCCAAGGGTGTCGATGTCTTCATCATCCTCGCCATTGCGCAACCGCATGCCGATTGCCGCCTCGAACTCGTCAAGGGGGGCGAGGGATTGGGCCAGAAAGACGCCCGGCTTCTCTTCCTTCCAGAGCACGCCTTCGGCCTCGTCATGCTCGTCTTCGATCTCGCCGATCACGGTCTCGATCAGATCCTCGATGGTGACAAGTCCGTCAACCCCGCCATATTCGTCGATCACAAGCGCCATGTGCACCCGCTCACGCTGCATCTTTTGCAGCAGGACCCCGATGGGCATGGACGGTGGGGCATAGAGCAAGGGCCGAAGCAGCTTGCGCAATGAAAACCGGCCCGTCGAGCCAAAACCGTGTTGCAACGCCAGATCCTTCAACAGCACCAGGCCTTGCGGATGGTCCATTGTGCCCTTGTAGACGGGAAGGCGCGAAAACCCTTGTTCCCGAAACACCTCAACCAGCTCGTCTCGTCCGATGTCGACGGGCACGGCGGCAATTTCAGCCTTGGGAATGGCGACATCATCGACCCGCAGGCGTCGCAGATTGCCCAGCCCGTGCAGCGGCTGCGGACCCTGCATGGACGACGTTACGGTCGTGTCCGACGATGACCCTGCCGGACTGTCGGCCCCGGAGAATGCACTGAGAAGCCGTCCAAGAAGGCCCCGTTGCGGAGGTTCGGATTCCTGTTGATCCATGTCATGCGCGCGTTGCGCTGCGATAGATCCGTCGTTGCTACTGCCCATTGGTCCTTTTCCGGCTGCGCACCCCTTGCCCGGGATACTGTTTCAATATGGGTTACTGACCCCCAGACGCGCAAGGATGGCAACCTCGTGCCCCTCCATCAGGGCGGCGTCCGCATCGCTGATATGATCATATCCTAGCAAATGCAAAATTCCATGAACAACAAGATGTGTCACATGATCCGGCATCGCCTTGTCTGCATCGGCGGCTTCTCGCGCAACGGTTTCCCAGGCGATGGCAATGTCGCCCAGGGATTGAGGATCGTCGGCGGTTCCGGGGGTGGGGGGCATCGGTGGCTTTCCGGGCGCTGCAGGCGCGCGGTCTTCGGATGGCCAGCTGAGCACATTGGTCGGCGTGGGCTTGCCGCGAAAATCCGCATTCAACGCGGCAATCCGTGCATCATCGCAGGCCATCACGCACAGGGTGAACCCGGTCCCGGGCAAACCCAGATGGGCCAGCACCCCGGCTGCGGCGCGCATGCAAAGCCCCTCAAGGCCCAGCGTGTGCCACCTGTCATCCTCGACGATGCAATCAACCAGAGGTTCCATGCCCGCGCCCTAGCCCATAGCGCGGCGGGCGGCAAGCCGGTTGCCGACAACCGACCCGCCGCCCCCGATTACCCGCGATGGCTGCCCGTGGGATCGTCGGTCTCATAGGCTTCGATGATTCGGGCCACAAGCGGGTGGCGCACGACATCCTTTGCGGTAAAGTAGTTGAAGGTTACACCCTTGACCCCTTTCAGGATCCGCTCGGCGTCTTGCAAGCCACTTGGCACGCCACGGGGCAGGTCAATCTGGGTTCGATCGCCGGTGATCACCATGCGGCTGCCCTCACCCAGACGGGTCAGGAACATCTTCATCTGCATGGTCGTCGCGTTTTGCGCCTCATCCAGCACCACAAAAGCGTTCGCCAAGGTGCGGCCGCGCATGAAGGCAAGCGGGGCGATCTCGATTCTCTTTTCCTCAAGCAGTTTCTGCACCTGCTTTTGCGGCAGGAAATCATTCAGCGCGTCGTATAGCGGCTGCATGTAGGGATCGACCTTTTCCTTCATGTCGCCGGGAAGAAAGCCCAGCCGCTCACCGGCCTCGACCGCAGGACGGCTGAGGATGATCTTCTCTACGGCCCCCGAGATCAACATTGTCACCCCGACGGCAACGGCCAGATAGGTCTTGCCGGTACCCGCGGGCCCGATGCCAAAACCCAACTCGTGGGCAAACAGGTTGGCAACATAGGCCTTTTGCGCGGCAGTGCGCGGTTCGATCGGCTTCTTGCGGGTGCGCAATTCCATGCCCGCGCTGAACAATTCGATCTGGTCACCCGTGATTGCAGCCGCCTGTCCCATCCGCATTGCCCCATCAATATCGCCCGCAGCCACTGTGCGGCCTGCTTCGAGGCGCGCATACAAGCTTCGCAACACCGCCGCCGCCCGATCACGCGCCCCCTTGTCCCCGATCACGGCAAGGCGATTGCCCCGCCGCAGGATGTGGACACCCATCTGATGTTCCACCTGTGCCAGATTGCGATCAAATTCGCCGCACAGATCAATCAGCAGTCGGTTATCCGGAAATTCCAGGACGGTCTCGATCATGTCCTCGGCCGATGTCGGGGGGGTCAGCGCGCTGATGCCCAAGGAGATCTCCTTATGTTTAGGGACAGTGCCATTTAGAGCTAGGGACTGTGCAAAGTCTGCGCGCCGTCACATCATCTGGCAAGCGTCCATTTTCGGTAAGCGCGAGTTTGCGCGCACGCTTCCTACATTTTGATGACATCTGATGAAAATCGCGACAATGAGTCAAAACGACAAAGGTCACAGATCGCTCTGTGGCCTTTGTCTTCTCATCAAAGGGGCTGTCGGGCCTAGGTGCCGCCACCGCGACGCACGACCGTACGGATCCCGGGGCCGGGGACATAGTCACGAATCCCCTGCGTGCCCGTCTGATAGTTCCGAATCACAGTTCCGGGCGGATAGCGATTGTTGCAGATCGGCAGGCCCGACGCCGGATCGTAGCGAGGCGTGGAATAGCCTTCGACGCCGTCATCCATGATCCAGTTCTGGCAACCATCAGGGTCATAGGCGATGGCTGCACGGCCATTTGTCAGCACACCCGTATCGCGTCCTTTGTCCACGCCGGTTGCGATCACTGTGTTTGGATTGCCTGTGTAAGGAGAAAGTCCATCCCCCGCCACGCACCCCGCAAGCAAGGCAGCCACCGGCAGCATGATCAGTAGTTTTGCGGATTGATATGTCATGATTGTTACCACCTGTAGCAAATGATTTCGACACGGCGGTTCTTGGCCATGCCCGAGGCGGTAGAGTTCGAGGCGACGGGTTCACGCTCGCCGAATCCCAACTCCCGCTCGACCGAGGCGCCGACCGAACGGGCGACGTCTGCCACCGCACGGGCGCGGTTCTTGGACAGGCGGATGTTGTATTCATCCGAGGCTCGGCTATCGGTATGCCCGTAGATCGCATATCCGAACGCGCCCGCCTGCTGAAAGAAAGACGTCAGGCGGCGGCGCCCGTCATGGGTCAGCCGCGCGCTGTCGGTGGCGAACATGGCGTCGGTATTCTCAACCAGACAGGTGTTCTTTTTCAGGCACACCGGCTTTCCGGTTTTCGGGTTGCGCCGCGGCACCATGTAGCCTTCAAGGCCACCATCCGCCCACCAGTGCATGCAGCCGTCATCATCGACCCAGACACCCCATTCGATCTTTCCGGTAACCTCAGGGGCATTTTGCGCAATGGCACCTGTCGCAGCAGACAGACCAACGCAAAGTGCAGCACCCCCCAGGATCATCCGCAATGCTTTGGAAAAATGCTCCACAGCCGCAGCCCCCATTTTATGTGACGTGTAACCAGCAGACTTATGGCGACAGGATTGCCGTCGCGGATATGTGATGTAAAGCGAAATTTGAGCAATTTTGGGCATTTATGTGGCATTGTGCCCCGTCTCCGAAACAATACCGGGGGGCTGCACAGAAGATTGTTTCGGGTCAGGAAACACCCTTCCGGGCACCCAACAGGCACGCCGGCCTTATGAAATTCTGACCGCTGACAGAGAGTTGGCGGCCGAAGCTAAGACGCGCACGCGCACCAATTCGCCCACCAGGCCCGCAGGATCATCGACGTGGACCGCATGCAGATGGTCGGACTTGCCCACCATCTGTCCCGGCAGGCGCCCGGCTTTTTCGTACAGCACCGAAACTTCGCGCCCGACCATGGCTGATTGCAGCGCGCGCTGCTGATCGAGCAGCAGTGCCTGCACCAGTTGCAAACGGGCATCGGCCACTGCGGCCGCGACCGGGGCCTTTTCGGCGGCCGGGGTGCCGGGGCGCGCAGAATAGCGAAAGCTGTAGGCCTGACCAAAGCGGATTTGTTCGATCAGGGACACCGTTTCGTTGAAGTCGGCATCGGTTTCCCCCGGAAAGCCCAGGATGAAATCGGAACTCAGCAAGATGTCGGGCCGCAACGTGCGGATGCGGTCGATCACACGGATATAATCGTCGCGCGTATGCTTGCGGTTCATGGCCTTCAGGATGCGGTCGCTGCCCGACTGTACCGGCAGATGCAGATAGGGCATCAGGTGCGGCACGTCTCCGTGCGCGGCGATCAGGTCATCGTCCATGTCGTTGGGATGGCTGGTAGTGTAGCGGATGCGCGCCAGTCCATCAATCTCTGCCATCTCGCGGATCAGACGGCCAAGGGTCCACGCCCCCTTCGGCCCCTGCCCGTGATAGGCATTCACGTTCTGCCCCAGCAGCGTGATGTCGCGCACGCCACGCGAAACCAGATCCCGCGCCTCCTCAAGAATACGCGCGGCGGGGCGGCTGACTTCGGCCCCGCGGGTATAGGGCACCACGCAAAAGGCGCAGAACTTGTCGCAGCCCTCTTGCACCGTCAGAAATGCCGTGGGGCCGCGCAACGCCTTGCGGGGGGGCAGGTGATCGAACTTGTCCTCGGCCGGAAACTCGGTGTCCACCGATGCCCCGCCCGCCCGCAGCATCTGCGGCAGGCGGTGATAGGCCTGCGGGCCGACGACCAGATCGACCAGCGGCATCCTGCGCTGAATTTCCGCGCCCTCGGCTTGCGCCACGCAGCCTGCGACGCCGATCTTCATGTCGGGATTGGCCAGTTTCAGCGGGCGCAGGCGGCCAAGGTCGGAGTAGAGCTTTTCGCTGGCCTTTTCGCGGATGTGACAGGTGTTGAGCAAGACCATGTCCGCCCCCTCGGCCGCGTCGGTCAGGGCATACCCTTCGGCAACCAGGGTCTCGGCCATCCGTTCAGAATCGTAGACGTTCATCTGGCAGCCATAGGTCTTGATAAACAGCTTTTTAGGTTCCGCCATCGGCCCCGCCCCATTTGGTCAGGTGCGTTTCTACACGACCCGCGCGGCACTCGCAACGCGACGCGGCGACGGGGGCCGCACACCTGCGGACCCGCAACATTCAAATCTTCTGCGACCGGTGGGCCAAGGGGGCTTGCATGACGGCTGCGCTTGTCGGATTCTGCAGATCTGCAGCACGAGGCCAAATGCGCCACCCATCGTTGACCGAGTTTCTGAGCAAAGGCACAGCGACCCTTGGCAAAGGGCCGGTCGCCTTGATCATGGCCGAGGACGGAACCGAGGTGGGCACCACCCTGCGCCATCATATCGCCGCAGGCTTTTTGCGCGTCTTGCTTCTGGCCCCTGCCGAAATCGAAATTCCCGCCGAGGTCGAAACCGGGATCGAGCGGATTGACCATGACGTACATGCCGAAGGTGCGATGGTCGATGCCGTCAACCGCGTGATCGAGGCGGCACCCGGCATCTGGCTGTTCTACTGCTACAACGCAGAATACCTGTTCCACCCGTTTTGTGAGGCGCGCGATATCCGCGAACTGATCGCCTTTCACAGCGAAGAGCGGCGCGAGGCCTTGCTGAGCTATGTGATCGATCTGTACGCAGGCGATCTGAACCGTTTTCCCGATGCAGTTTCGCTTGAGGATGCGCATCTGGACAAATCAGGCTACTATGCTTTGGGCCGCCCCGACCCTGCCAACCACAACCACCCGCGCGAGCGGCAGCTGGACTTTTTTGGCGGCCTGCGCTGGCGGTTTGAAGAGCATGTTCCGCCTGAACGGCGCAAGATCGACCGGATCTGTCTGTTCAGGACGAAGCCGGGGCTGAAGCTGCGCGTCGATTTCACGCTGTCGGACGAAGAGATGAACACCTATGCCTGCCCGTGGCACAACAACATCACGATGGCTCTTGCCTCATTCCGGACGGCCAAGGCACTGCGGTCGAACGCGGGGTCACGCTTTGATATCCACGATTTTCGCTGGCGCAACTCGACCCCGTTCACATGGCACAGCCAGCAGTTGATGGATCTGGGGCTGATGGAACCGGGGCAGTGGTTCTGACGCGAGGGGCAAATGCCTGTTCTCTGCCATACTGAGTTGCCGCATTGACAGCGTTTCGCCGCAAAATTGCCATTTGCACACGCCGCAGACGTGATTCTTTGGTGTTTTCAGTGGATTTCGTCGTATTTCATGCCTTTTGACGGTTGGCAGCGTTGAGCGGGCCCTATTGAACAAAGCATCCGACTGCAGCTACCCTTGTGCTTGTCACAGGCATCAAAGCGCATGCACACCGGTCCCTCAGCACTGCCGCAAACACCGGACTATCTCGAGGGGGAGGCGCCTGCGTCCTTCCTGTCTCGCCTTGCCATGGCAAACGGCTCCAACCTGTCAGAGGTGGCCGGCATTCTGGGCATCAGGCTCGTCGATGTCATCGACGGAACTCCGGCTACCACTGGGTGGTTGGCGCAGATGGGTGGGTCGCACCCGATCTGATCGAACAGGCGACCTTTCGGCGGATCGGCACGAGGTCTTTCATGCGTGGGGGCCATCAGCTCCCTAGCCAATCGGTCGTGTACCAGATCGCGCGGATCTGTCCGGCCACCTACCCTGCTTTTCTCGCCTCCGAAATCACGGCGTTCCTCGATGTTTTTCTGGCGGTGGCGACGCCAATGTCTGCCGCCAAGCATGATTTTTCCGACATTCCGACGGCAGCAAGGCGACTTCTGTGCTCATCGAGGGATATCGCACGTTTGGCGATAGATGGGCGCCTGCAGCGGATTGGCAGACACACCGGGCGCCAGGGATACTTGTCCATCCTGGTGAACCTGCGCGAAATCCAACCCCTTCTGCTGCGCGATACGGCGATCGGCATGACCGTCGAACAGGTTTCCGAGACACTTGGTCTTGCAGCCGGGGAAGTGCGCGCTCTGATCCGGGATGGCGTCCTGAAGGCCAGACTGGCACCCAACCCCATCACCCAGAAGCCTCAGTATTACGTCACTGAGGCGCAACTGCGCGACTTCAGTTCGATTTTTGTCACCCTCAAACATGTCGCAGCTTGGCTCCGGTTGGATCGCGACACGACGAGGAAAGAGCTCCAAGCATTAAAAGTCCGGCCGATCGGACCGCCAGAAAGACCCTAAGGTTTTGCCTATAGGCGCATCAAGATCAGCGAGCGGTTTGCATCGGCTTGGCCACGTTCAACGCGGATGCCCCGCACGCCGTCGATGGTCGACTAGAGCGCCATCGCTCCTGAACAAGGTATTGAGGGGGGTGTCATAGGGGGGCTTCGAGCCGCACGATTTCTTCCGGCGCCCCCTCGAAGACGTAAGGATTGAGGAAGGCCCGACCGGCAAGTCGATCCTGTTCGACCTTGGTCAAACCTGCCTCTGCCGCAACCGTCCTGAAGTGGGCCTGAATGGCATGAATTTGCCACCGCCACAGATACCAAAGTTCACCCCTGCTTCTGAACGCGAGGCTGTCTACAAAATGATGCATGACGAACTGATGTTACGCATCGCAGAAACCAGCCGCCACGCACTGAAAAAGTAAGGAATGACTATCGCAATGCTGCGATCGCTTCCACGAGGGCGATCTCGCCCAACTGCGCCGGACTTGGTTTTTCCCGATCCGATGCGCGCTCGCCTCAATGCCGCGTTTCCAGCTTGCAGGCTTGCCGGCATATTGCCCATCGGGAGGGTCGCATCTCGCTACAGCAAGTGCGCTGACGCTGGCACTTTAAGAACATCTATTGTCCATAACGATTAAACCAGCCCTGACCAGATATCCGGTGGCCTCCGTCACCCTATACCGCAACTCTACCATCTTCCGCCGTACTTCGCTTTCAGACGCCTGCCAGATTCCTGGCCGGACAGCCACACCAGGTCGGTCCCGCAGTTTTCCGAGGTTGCACTTTGCCCAAGCCGGTACCAACGACTCATCGTTCGCGCCAAACTGCGATCAGGCTGAAGCATGGCAGACTGACCATTACTGACGTCCCACCGCCCTTGGCCTCCATGACGGCGCCTGTTTTATCGATTTCATCGACGACGAACAGCGAGTTCGCGGTTTTTGTGGCCAGGACCGTTTCGACCGGCACCCCGGCGGAAGACCCATTTGCATTGAACAGCATGGCGGGATCGAGATCTTCCTCTGTAAACAGACCAACGTCCGCATAATGCCCCGAGTTCTTGGCTTGTTCTGCGATTTGGGGGATCGTCTCGGCAAAGGTGCCACGGAAAAGGGCCAGCGGTTTGACGCTATAAGCGATGCGTTTCCCGTCTGCCTTGGTGACAACAAAGTCGAAGTAGTGGGTGCGCTGCTTGCCGTCGGCATCCTGCCAGCCAAACGGCACCTGCTCATGCAGGTCACATGTATCTGAATGCGCTGAAAGACAGAGGGCGACGTTGAACTCGAGATGGCTTTCCGAGCCAACGATACGTCCCTCTCCATCGCCAAACACGAAAAAGCCGCTCATGTGCTTTTTCGAAGCTTTGGAGATATTTCGGGCCGCAGCCGTTGATTTGACGTTGCGGAGGCCGAGGCCATTATTGACAGGAACCATGATCATTTTCTTCGCATTATTGTGCCGTCCCCCGCCCATTATTGGGCGGTGGTGGTCATCGATTGCCTAGATATTTCAGCCAGACGTTTCGAAAGCCTTGGGCATGCAGGTGCAGTCTCGTTCCAAAACAATCCCCCTACGGGCGAATTGAAGAAAACGAGTGATCTGTCATGAAGTCAGAGGACTTGCATTTCGGGGTATGGGGGCAGCGACAGCGGTTGGAATCCGGGACAAAGTCCTGTAAAGCCACACATAGGATATGGATGGACGGTTCCTTGCTGTGCGCCAAAGACCGAGCGATGCGCTGGTAACGCAACGAAGGTCTTATGATTTTCGATCAGGGCATTTCGTGACCTTTCTTCTGGTTGTGCATGCTCGACTTTGGGCGAGAGCCAAGTTTTCCGATGGTATGTTCTACCACGACGGCGAAGCTTGCTCAATTTCGATTTAGTCAAGTAAATCAAAGCGTTGGATGCTTATTCATGCGTCATTTTTTCGCAAGAAAAAACACAAGGTCTGGTGGCCGGAACGCTCGGCGGGCACCAGCTGGTCCGATCCCATTCTGTGCAGGTTGGTTGCGAAAAAATTTGGTGAATCCGGGTGGCAGAAATTTATTTTCTGCACCCTTTCGCCAACCAGACGAACAGGAGACGTGGAGCATGCTGTTCAGGCTGCCGTCCAAAGCGGTCGATTCGGTATCACTGGGCATGATTGCGCTCTCCAGATAAGGCCATATGGCTGAATGTGTCCACCCCTGCAAACCTGAAATCGGTCGGCATCGCCATTCTGAAAGCCTTGGGTGTCCACCGCCTCAACGAGGGCCTGCGCAGCGACAGCGGGACCTATGCTGAAATCTGGGAAATGATCTATGCCCAGCTTAAGATCCAGAAGACCGAGATCCTGCACCTCGACGAGGCGCAAGACCTCTATCAAAACGCGAACATCCTCCAGCGCACGGCAGTGCCGAACACCCTGAAGACGCTCACCCAGAACAACGCATGGCCTGTGTGCCTTGTGCTGTCCGGAACCGAACAGCTCGAGCGAGTGCTGAACGATGATTATCAGCTCGGCCGCCGATTGAACACCATGAACCTTGCTCCCCTCAGCTACGCGACCGATCGAAAGAGCCTCGAGAAAATCGTCAAGACGTATATCGATGGGGCTGGCCTGCACGACAATTCCTCGATGACCGACAACTTTTTGCCGCGCATGATCGTGGGCGCGTGCGCTCGGTTCGGGATCTTCATCGAGGTCTTGATTGAGGCGGTTCGCTGCGCGGTTTTTTCCGAGTCACCGTCGGTTGAGCTCGAGCATTTTTCTGAGGGCTACAAGCGCCGCGCAAGCTGTACCGATCAGTTCAAGCCGTTCATTTCTGTCGAGTGGCGGAAGATCGATGCCAGCAAATTGTTCGAGAAGGATCCACCTCCGTCCGCATCTCGCAAACGCGCGCGTCCGGTGGCTAACACTGATGACGAATAGCTGATCAGCTACAAAGAAGACAAAAAGGCCCGATGCATGCACCGGGCCTTTTCATTTTTGGGGCGAAAGCAGGCCAAAAACGTCTGGATTTTGCGGGCGGTATTTATGGCAAATGCGGCGTTTCTGCTGCGCGAGATTTCCCGCCACTCAATCTTTGCTAAATTTATTGTTTATTTTCAGTGTATTAAATGTTCACAAACTCGTGATCATATGGATTTGCGGCAACTATGTATGGCAGGTCAGAATGCCGCCTCGGGGGGCATCGAGCCCCCGCTTGGCGGCGTTGCCACGGACTGTGGTTGCGCACGGGCGATAATCACGAAACCGTGAACCTTTGACCCGCCTGAAACTTCGCCCGAATTGCCCCCGTATCCCCCCTGACGGCGCGGATGGACCGCTCCGCAAGTTCAGGAGAGACCTCATGAAAACCCGCAGCCTTGCCGCCGTAATGATCCTTGCCGCGATGCCCGCGTTTGCCGCGAACCCCAATGTCGGCGGTGCGCCGATGTTCGAATCGAAAAACATCATCGAGAACGCGGTCAATTCGACCGATCACACCACGCTGGTCGCCGCTGTCAAGGCCGCAGGATTGGTGGATGCGCTGATGGGCCCGGGCCCCTTTACCGTCTTTGCGCCCGTGAATGGCGCTTTTGCTGCCCTTCCCGCAGGCACCGTCGAGACGCTGCTGAAGCCGGAGAACAAGGACATGCTGACCAAGGTCTTGACCGCACATGTGGTGGCGGGCGATCTGAAGTTGTCCGATCTGCGCGCCAAGGTCGGCAAGGACGGCTTTGCCAACCTGCGCACCCTGTCGGGCGACGCGCTGTCGGTAAAGTTCAAGGGCGACAAGGCCATGGTCTTTTCCGAATCGCGCAACATCGGCACGATCACCATAGCGGACGTCGATCAGTCGAATGGCGTGATCCATGTGGTAAACGCGGTGCTGGTGCCCAAGTAACCTTCGGCACACAGATCACCGGCGGCGGCCCTTTTGTTCCCGTAGGGCCGCCAACCTTCCCCCTTTGCGCTGCCGGACCTGGATCATCCCGAGAACGTGGCCGGGGGGCTTTTTCGCGCCGGCTGCGTTCTCAGACGCGGCGCAGACGGATCACCACATCGACACGCAAAATCTCGGTACCCTTGGGCGCCTCCGGTAATCCGGTGATCTGCAACTGGTCCGAGGGCGCATCTGTCAACTCGGCGCTGTCTTCCCAGTAAAAGTGTGGATGGTCGTCCATCCGGGTGTCGAAATAGCTTTTCGACCCATCGACGACCACTTCGTTCATCAGACCCGCCTGACAAAATGCGCGCAAGGTGTTGTAGACCGTGGCAAGGCTGACGCCCTCACCCGCCCCGGCGGCCAGTGCAAACAGGCTTTCGGCGGTGACATGGCGGTTCTTGCCATCCCCCACCAACAATGCCGCAAGCGATACACGCTGACGCGTTGGACGCAGACTGCCACCTGCCAGCCAGGATGTGCCGCGCGTTGTCGCATCAGGGGTCAGGCGTTGGGTCAAGGCATGTCCTTTGGGCCACGGTTCCCCTTATATAATGGCGTTACCTGTAAACATTCAAACATAAATCCTGCAGCCGGGGGAACCGCGTCTGCACAACCCTGTGTGCGGGCCGGTGTTCGGATCCCGCTGTGTGCCTTGGGTGCAGGGTGTTCGCAGGACCGGCAACGTCGGCTTCCCGGCGAAACGCCCAACACTTGCCACAGCTTCCCCCCGGGTGATAGATGCTAGGGAACAGACCCGACCCAGATGAGAAAACCCTGATCCATGGCCAACTTCCCCAGCAGCTTTGACAAGGACGCCCTTTTGGCCTGCGCGCGGGGAGAGTTGTTCGGCCCGGGAAACGCGCAGTTGCCCGAACCGCCGATGCTGATGATGGACCGGATCACCGAGATTTCCGAAGACGGCGGCCCGCATGGCAAGGGCCATGTGGTTGCAGAGTTCGATATCACACCTGACCTGTGGTTTTTCGCCTGCCATTTCCCCGGCAACCCGATCATGCCCGGCTGCCTTGGCCTGGACGGGTTGTGGCAATTGACCGGCTTCAACCTCGGCTGGCGCGGCTGGCAAGGGCGCGGCTATGCGCTGGGGGTGGGCGAGGTGAAACTGACCGGCATGGTCCGACCCGAGCGCAAGATGCTGCGCTATTTCGTCGACTTCACCAAGGCACTGTCGACACGCCGCCTGACGATGGGCGTGGCCGATGGCCGGGTGGAAGCCGACGGCGAAGTGATCTATCAGGTCACGGACATGAAAGTGGCTCTTTCGGCCAACTGACCCTTAAACGACAGGAGTGCGCCCATGCGTCGCGTCGTCATCACCGGCATCGGCATCGTCTCGTCCATCGGCAATTCGGCGGCAGAGGTCGAAGCTTCTTTGCGCGCTGGAAAATCCGGCATCGTCTTTGCGCCCGAATACGCCGAGCGCGGTTTTCGCAGCCGCGTGCACGGCCAGCCGCAGATTGTGCTGGAAGATCACATCGACAAGCGCGACCTGCGCTTCATGGGCGATGGGGCGGCGTACAACTTCATCGCCATGGAGCAGGCCATCAAGGATTCCGGTCTGGAGCCTTCGGACGTCTCGCATGAGCGGACGGGTATCATCGTGGGCTCTGGCGGACCGTCGACCAAGTCGTTTTTCAAGGCGCACAACATCGTGCGCGAAACGGGCAGCCCAAAGCGGATCGGACCCTTCGGCGTGACCAAGGGCATGTCGTCGACCACATCGGCCTGCCTTGCCACCCCGTTCAAGATCAAGGGCGTGAACTATTCGATCACCTCGGCCTGTTCGACCAGCGCGCATTGCATCGGCAATGGCGCCGAACTGATCCAATGGGGCAAGCAGGACATCGTGTTTGCGGGCGGCGGCGAAGAGTTGGACTGGACACTGTCGTGCCTGTTCGACGCCATGGGCGCGATGAGCAGCAAGTACAACGATGCGCCCGAAACCGCCTCGCGCACCTATGACGCCACCCGCGATGGCTTTGTCATTGCCGGTGGCGGTGGCGTGGTGGTGCTTGAAGAATTGTCGCACGCTCTTGCCCGCGGCGCCAAGATCTATGGCGAGGTCACCGGCTACGGCGCCACATCCGATGGCCATGACATGGTCGCCCCGTCGGGCGAGGGCGGCGAGCGGTCGATGAAGCTGGCCATCGCAACCCTGCCAGAGGGGCGGACCATCGACTACATCAACAGCCACGGCACCAGCACCCCGGCAGGCGACGTGACCGAGATCGAGGCCATCCGGCGCGTGTTCGGACGCGGGCACACCCCGCCCGTCGCTTCGACCAAATCGCTGACAGGCCACAGCCTTGGCGCGACGGGCGTGCACGAGGCAATTTATTCGCTGCTGATGATGCAGGGCAGTTTCATCGCGGCCTCGGCCAATGTGACGACGCTCGACCCGGCGCTGGATGCGTCCGAGATCGTGACAACCCTGCGTGAGGGGGTGGACATCGATTCGGTCATGTCCAACAGCTTTGGCTTTGGCGGCACCAATGCCACACTGGTCATGTCGAAATTCAAGGATTGATCCGATGTCCGATGTGATGACCGGCAAACGCGGCCTTGTGATGGGCGTCGCGAACGAACGCTCGATTGCCTGGGGCATCGCAAAGGCGCTTGCGGATGCGGGCGCAGAACTTGCGTTTTCCTTCCAGGGCGAGGCGTTTGGCAAACGTGTCGCACCTCTCGCGGCCTCGGTGGGTTCAAGCCTGCTGGTCGATGTGGATGTGAACAACGATGCCAGCCTTGATGCCTGCTTTGCATCGCTGAAAGAGGCGTGGGGGACGATGGACTTCTTGATCCACGCCATCGCCTTTTCGGACAAGGCCGAGTTGACAGGGCGTTTCATCAACACATCGCGCGCAAATTTTCAGAATTCGCTGACGATTTCGTGCTTTTCCTTCATGGATGTCAGCCGCCGTGCGGCCGATCTGATGCCACATGGCGGGTCGCTGATCACCCTGACGTTTCAGGGCTCGAACCGCGTGGCGCCGAATTACAATGTGATGGGCGTCGCCAAGGCGGCACTCGAATCAGCCACGCGCTACCTTGCGAATGACCTCGGACCACAAGGCGTACGGGTGAACGCCATATCGCCCGGCCCGATGAAAACCCTTGCCGGCGCGGCCATCGGCGGCGCGCGCGCCACCTTCCGACACACCGAAGCCAACGCCCCCTTGCGTGCTAACGCGACGTTGGAAGCCATCGGCGGCACCGCCGTCTGGCTGTGTTCCGCAGGCGGGGTCGCCACCACCGGCGAGGTTATCCATGTCGACGGCGGCTACCACATCCTCGGCTTTCCGCAGGCGGAAAATCTTTGATGCCGGTCTGATCCCGCACAGGCGTTCCGGCCGCCCTGCAGGCTTTTCGTCGCGACGAAAGGCGCCCCGAGGACACGCGCATCGCCCGTCACCTCATGGGGAGGCCTGCTGCGGAAGGCTTTGAAAAGCAGCAAATTAACACAAGAGTACCTTTGACTTGCTGCTTTTGAAATACTGAGTGGGTGAGGCCGCAGGCCGAGGGGGCGGCACCCCCTATTACTTGTGGTTGACCGCGCCGGGCGTTTGGACTACCCCACGCATCAGCGCGGGCGTTGTGTAATGGTAAGACCTTAGCCTTCCAAGCTAAAGACGCGGGTTCGATTCCCGCCGCCCGCTCCACTCATCCCACATTCAGACGGTTCCACCTGATCGAGGACCAGAGCGAGACGCCGATAAGGGCCGCGCCGCCAAGGCCTGTGATCACCTCGGGCACATGGATCAGGGATTGGGCAAACATGATCAGCGACAAGACCAGAATCGCATAAAACGCCCCGTGTTCCAGAAACCGGTATTCGGCCAGCGTGCCGCGCTCGACCAGCATGATGGTCATCGACCGTACATACATCGCCCCGATGCCAAGGCCTATGGCAATGATAAACAGGTTCTGGCTGAGGGCGAAGGCGCCGATCACGCCATCAAAGCTGAAGGACGCATCCAGCACTTCGAGGTAAAGGAAGGCCCCCAACCCGCCTTGCGCGGCGCCGCGCAGCGCCTCGTCCGATTTGTCCAGCAGGCCACCGATCACCTCGACTGCAAGAAAAGCCATCAGACCCCAGAGTGCAGACGACAGGAAAAGTTGTGCGTCGGCAGGTGCTTGCAGTTTGGAAAATCCAAGCACGAGCGCCAGCACAATGCCCACCTCGACACCGCGAATCGTCGAAGCGGCGGCGGCCCGGTTTTCCAACCAGGGGAACCAGTGGATTTCCTTTTCTTCGTCGAAGAAATACGACAGGGCCACCATCATCAGAAAAGCGCCCCCGAAGGCCGCAATAGGCAGATGTGCGTTTGACATGATGGTTGCATATTCTTCCGGCCGGGTCGCCGCCATCACCAGCGCCTGCCACGGGCCGATATGGGCCGCGATCACCACAATCAGCAGCGGAAACACGATGCGCATCCCGAATACCGCAATCAGGATGCCCCATGTAAGGAACCGGCGCTGCCACAGGGGCGTCATGTCCTTGAGTTTGTTGGCATTCACGATCGCGTTGTCGAACGAGAGCGAGATTTCCAGCACAGCAAGAACCGCCACGATGAAGAAGACCGACGCGGTACCTCCAACCGTACCGGTCGTTTGCCATCCGAGGAGCACGCCCAGCAACAGACCGATCCCGGTCACGATGAAGGCCCATGTGAAATACGACAGCGTCGGTTTGGCCGAAGCGGGCAAAGTGGTCATAATGGGGAAGGTCCGGGCGGCGGGTGATGCATATGGGTGCCGACATCGCAGATCTGCCGCCAGATCTGCCAGAGGGGCCCGGTCACCCGTTATTTATGCTTACGCCATCGCGCCTGTCATTGGCAAGGTCAGGCCGCAAGGGGCGCGATCAACTCTGCCCCATCGGCGCGGTTGGAATTGACCGCCCGATCCACGCGGTGGCACTGCAAGACGCTTGCCGCCGAGGCGCGCATCAGAACCGCCGCGCCATGCCCTGCCTCGCCCAGCCACAGGGGCCAGTCGTCATGCTCCAGCAGCACAGGCTCGCGGTGATGCAGGCCCGCCATGCCCGGACCGGCGGCGGTGCTGACAATGGCGCAAGTGGCGATCTCGCCCCATTGCTGCCATAGTCCTGCAAATCCAAGTGGGGCGCCATCGGTCCGGGTGAAATACCACGGCAGCTTTGCGCCATCCTCGGCGGTTTGCCACTCGTAAAAGCCGCTCGCGGGTACGATGCACCGCGTGGTGCGGATCGCGTCCTTAAAGGCCGGCTTCGTGGCCACGGTTTCGGATCGGGCATTGATGATCAGGGGGCCATCGGTGGGGGTCTTGTACCAGACGGGCAAAAAGCCCCAGCGCATCGCGCGCAGGCGTCGGACGCCCCCCTCGGCTGTCACCACGGGAATGGATTGCGTGGGGCACACGTTGAAACGGGGCGTGGTCGGCAGGTCATTGCCGGGGGTGGCCGCAAAAAGGTCGGCCAGCGCCTGGTTCGGATGGGTGATGGTGAAGCGTCCGCACATCGTGGGAAGGTGGGGCCTCGCCCCCCGCGATGCAAGAGTGTACGCCCACGGCGCCCGTGGCATCACTTTTGTGACCGACAGGTGCAGACCGCTTTGCCAAGCCCGCCCGCAACCGCTACACCTCGGGCGCACCCCAAAGGAAAGTTTGCACCGCATGACCACCCCCCCCCTGCCCAGCCTTGAGGCCCTTGGCTGGCAGGCGTTCTTTGAAGATCAGACCGACGCCGCCGAAATGGCGCTGGCGCCGCCGGTGCGCGTGGCCTCGGTGCACCGCAACAGCTTTTCGGTGGTAGGGCCGGGGGTGGATCTGCTGATCCCGGCGGGGCCTTCGGCGACGGTGGGCGACTGGTTGCTGTTGAACCGCGCCCTGCCCTCGACCAGCCGGGTTCTGACGCGCAAAAGCCTGATCAAGCGCCGCGCGCCGGGGCATGACCGTCAGGCACAACTGATCGCGGCCAACCTGGACACGGCCTTCATTGTCACCTCGTGCAACCTCGACTTCAACGTGGCCCGGCTGGAGCGGTATGTGGCGCTTGCCTTCGAGGCGGGCGTCGTGCCGGTCATCGTGCTGACCAAGGCGGATGAGGCGGATGCGCCCGAAGACTACATGGCCCGCGCGCGCGGTGTGACCCGCGATGTCGCCGTGATCTCGGTCGATGCGCGGGGGCCGGATGCTGCCTTGGCACTGGCCCCGTGGTGCGGGACGGGGCAGACTGTTGGGTTCATGGGATCATCGGGCGTTGGGAAATCCACGCTCGTCAACGCGCTTTCGGGGTGGCAGGCGGCAGCGACGCAAGACATCCGCGCGGATGACGCCAAGGGGCGGCACACGACCACGCGGCGCCAGTTGCATTTTCTGCCCTCGGGCTGTGTGGTGCTGGACACGCCCGGCATGCGCGAATTGCAGATCACCGATGCCGCCATGGGCGTGCGCGAGGTGTTTGCCGATCTGACCGATCTGGCCCAAGGCTGCCACTTCAACAACTGCCGGCATGAGACCGAGCCGGGTTGTGCCGTTCAGGCGGCCGTGGCCGCAGGCACCGTTGACCCCGCCCGGGTGGCCCGCTGGCGCAAACTGCTGGCTGAAGATACGGCCAACACGCAAAGCCTGGGGTTGCGCCGCGCGGGCAGCCGCAGACCCGTCGCCGCCGCGACGCGGCCGCCGAAGCGCCCGAAGAAGTGAAATGGCCGTTGGGGGGCAGAGCGCCCCCCCCCTTTCCTGTGCGGTCAAGTCCGGGGCGTCACTGGCCAAGGAACGTGATGCGGCCCTCCACCGTCGGCTTTACCGTGCCCATTTTTTCAACATAGGCCATGACGTCATTGGCCATAAGGTTGCCACCGCCCGCGTTGGTGACCACCTTGCCGCCGCCAAGGGCTGCATAGCCATCGCCGCCGCCAATGAGGAAGTCGTTGGCGGCAACCGTGTAGACCTTGTCCGCCTCCAGCGGCGCGCCCGCCACCATCACCTCTGACACCCGCGCGCCGGGCTCGGCCGTGGGGTCAATGGTAAGGGTCAGGCCTGACACCTGGGCAAAACGACCTGCACCCTTTTCCACCTGGCTTGCGGCATTTTCCAGCGCCAGCAACACCTGCGCGCCGGGCAGTTCGGTCAGAACCGTCAGATTGCCAAACGGCAGCTCTGTCAGGATATCGCGGCGGGTCAGTTTCGTGCCCGCGTCATAGGTGCGGTCGCCGCGAATGCCGCCGCCGTTCATCAGCGCGATATCCGCCCCGGTC
Organism: Rhodobacterales bacterium; assembly: GCA_038205925.1. GTDB lineage: Bacteria > Pseudomonadota > Alphaproteobacteria > Rhodobacterales > Rhodobacteraceae > Pseudotabrizicola. The sequence goes on from JBBRBJ010000009.1 coordinate 35,134, forward strand.
TGCGCGCGCATCGCATCGGTGATCAGATTACCCATGGACGATTCCACCGCGCGCACCGTGTTGCGGCGGCTGTCCATCTCGGTCTCGGTCACCCCGATTTCCACGTTCAGCGTATCATCCAGCTTGGCCGTATATTCGTCGGCCAGCGCCTGCGCCTCGGGGTCGGGCGTGACATCGGCGGTATCGATGAAGCGGAAGTTTGGCGTCCACTTGACGCTGCGCTTGCCGTCGGTTTCCGTGACTTCAACCATCAGATCAATCGGCGTCAGGAATTGCCCGTCGATCGAGGTTTCGACATAAGCCGTAATCCCGTCATAGGCCGTGGCGTAGGAATGGTCGTCGCCCGACAGGATCACGTCAAATGCGCGGCTCGCCATCAGTTTGCGGTCATTCTCCATGTTGGTCTGGACGACGCCTACCACGATGTCGGCCCCATCCTCGCGCGCCTGCTTGGCTGCCGCGATCCCGGTTTCCACCGTCGGCAGGAATTTCAGCGACCCTGTCGACGACACCAAAGGTGAGGTGTCCTGCGCCACGGGAATCAGCGCGACTTTCAGCCCGCCCACCTCTTTCACCATCACTCCGCCCAGACCGGGAATGGCCGAGCCGTCCTCTTGCGTGATGTTGATGGCCGCCCATGGGTATTTCGAGGCCGCCATCTTTTCCATGAAGTTCTCGGGCCCGAAATCAAACTCGTGGTTGCCCGGCACGGCCAGATCGAACGGCTCAAGATTGGTGAAGTCGATGGTGTTCTGCCCCTGATCGAACCCCGATTGCAGGCTGGGCGAAAGCATATCGCCATCAAAGAGATAGAGCGTGTTGGGGTTCGCCGCGCGCTCGGCTTTTGCAACGGCGTTCAGACGGGCAAAGCCGCCGCGGCCATCCTCTTCGGAATAGTTGTAAACGTCACCCACGCCCAGCAGCGTCAGTTTCACTGTTTCGGCGAAGGCGGGCGCAGCAGCCATCAGGCATGCCACCGCCACGGAACCCAGCATACGAAGTGTCATCGCAAAATCTCCTTGCAGGTGTCTGATGTGCCAAAGGGTGAACCGAATGGCCGCCCCTGTCAAAGCCCATGGCCCAGACAGTGCAGGACGCCCGCAACACCCGCGTGACGCAAGGGGCCATTGACCCGGGCCCTGCAGATGTGCATGGAAAGACAATGCTGATTTACAAGATCTTCCGCCGCCCCGAATGGGATGCTTTCCGTGACGCTGGCGAAACCGCGGGCGCGCCGGTGGATCTGGCCGACGGGTACATCCATTTCTCTACCGCAGCACAAGTGGCCGAAACCGCCGCGCGGCATTTTGCAACCGAAAGCGATCTGGTGCTGGTGGCGTTCCGGTCCGATGCGCTGGGTCCTGCCCTCAAGTGGGAGGCGTCGCGCGGCGGCGACCTCTTTCCGCATCTTTACAGGCCCTTGACCATGACGGATGTGGTCTGGGACAAATCCCTGCCGCTTGGCGCCACCGGCCACATCTTCCCCGAAGGTGTCTGGTGAGCGTGTATGAGCGTGCCGGTCTGGCCCTCTTGCACCGCCTTGATCCTGAACGTGCGCACGATCTGTCGCTGCGTGCCCTCCGGGCAGGGCTTGTCCCGCTGGGCGGCACGGTCACCAGCCCCCGGCTGCGGACACGGTTGGCTGGCATGGATCTGGCAAACCCTGTTGGCCTTGCGGCCGGCTATGACAAGAATGCGGTCGCCCTTGGCCCTTTGTCCCGCGCGGGCTTCGGCTTTCTCGAAGTTGGCGCCACCACCCCCCTTCCCCAGCCCGGCAACCCCGCACCACGCCTGTTTCGGCTGACGGCAGATCGCGCGGCGATAAACCGGTTTGGCTTCAACAATCAGGGGATGGAGGCGATGGCCGCGCGCCTGTCTGCCCATCGCCGTACCATCCCGGTGGGCCTGAACCTTGGCGCCAACAAGACCTCTCCCGACCGGTCCGCCGATTTCGCGCGCGTGCTGGCGCATTGCGGCGCCCATGTCGACTTTGCCACCGTCAATGTCAGCTCTCCCAATACCGAGCGGTTGCGCGCGTTGCAGGGCCGCGCGGCGCTGACCGCCCTTTTGGCCGGGGTGATGGAAGCCCGTGCGGAACTTGCCCGGCCAATTCCGGTTTTCCTGAAGATCTCGCCCGATCTTGTCCCGGACGAGGTGGCCGAGGTGGCCGAGGTGGCGCTTGCGTCCGGCCTGCACGGGATCATTGCAACCAACACCACTGTAGCGCGTGATTGTTTGAAAAGTACATCTGCGGACGAGATTGGCGGACTTTCCGGATCGCCCCTGTTCGAAAAATCCACCCGCGTGCTGGCGCTTCTTTCAAAATTGACAGAAGGCAAATTGCCCCTGATCGGCGTGGGCGGCATCTCTGCCCCCGAGCATGCCTATGCCAAGATCCGCGCCGGTGCGAGTGCCCTGCAAATCTACACCGCCATGATCTATTTGGGGCTCAGCCTTGCATCCCGCCTTGCGCAGGAACTTGACACAGCCTTGGCGCGGGATGGGTTTGCCTGCGTAGCAGACGCCGTGGGCACGGATCGGGGTGCCTGGCTATAACCTGCACAAATACTCAAGACACAGCCTTCGGCATCCTGGCCCCGCTTGTGATACCGACCCCTTCCATTTGATCAAATCCCGCGCCATAACAGGGCAGCAAGAAAGCGCACGCCATGCCCGACCTGATCGCCGGAATTCAGTCTAACCGCCTTGCCGCCTTTGCCGCGGCCGAGGCCGCCCGCTATGTGCGTGCGCGCCCGTTGTCTGGGGCGGCAAAGGGCAACCGGCACTTCCTGAACGGCGTGCCGATGCACTGGATGCACGACTGGCCGATGCCGCATCTGCCACTGGTGGAGCGGGCCGAGGGCGCCGTGATCACCGATATCGACGGCTTTCGGATCGACGATTTCTGCCTTGGCGACACCGGGTCGATGTTCGGCCACTCGCCCGCGCCGGTGGCAAAAGCCATCCGCAAGCAGGCGCGGCGCGGGCTGACCTACATGCTGCCCTCGCAAGCCGCACATGATGCCGGGGTGGCCCTGACTGAAACCTTTGGCGCTTTTCAGTGGCAGATTGCCACCACTGCCACCGATGCCAACCGCTTTGCCCTGCGCGTGGCCCGTGCTGTAACCGGGCGGCCGAAGGTACTGGTGTTCAAGGGCTGCTATCACGGCACCCTGGACGACACGATGGTCACTTTGGAGGCGGGTTGCACGTCAACCGCCCCGGCCTTGTCGGGCAGGTTCAAGACCTGTCAAAGACCGCACACAACATGATGCTGGTCAGTCCGGCCACACGCACCCGTCAGATAGACCGTCTGATCGCGGCCTTCGATGAAACCCTGTCGCTTCTTTTTGCCAAAGACCCCACATGACCCACAGCCCTGCAGGCGCCGACCCCTCCGAGGCCCAGACCTTTCTGGATGCCCACCCCGAGATTGAGGCGTTTGACATCGTCTTGCACGATTCGAACGGAATTGGGCGTGGCAAGATCATCCGGCGGCACGAATTGATGTCCATTTACAACCATGGGCGGCATATGCCGATCTCTATCCTCGGCCTCGACATCTGCGGCGAGGATGTGCACGAGACGGGGTTGATCTGGGATGAGGGCGACGGCGATCTGCGCGCCTGGCCCATTCCCGGCACATTGGTGGCGCTGCACAACACCCAGCCGCCGCGCGGCGAGGTGCTGATGTCGATGTATGATCTGGACAGCACGCCCATGCCATCTGACCCGCGCCACGCGCTGGCGCGTCAGGTGCAGGCACTGGCCGAGGATGGCCTGCACCCGGCGGGCGCGTTCGAACTTGAGTTCTTCCTGCTGGCCAGTAAGCGGGATGCAAACGGCAAGATGCAGCCTGCGCGCGACGTGCTCGACGGCCGCCCCAGCGCCAAGACCGAGGTGTATTCTGTCGATCACCTGCACGGCATGCTGCCCCTGTTTTCCGATATCTACAAAGGTGCAGAACTGGCGGGTATCCGGGCCGAGACGCTGATCAGCGAATACGCCCCCGGCCAGTATGAGTTGACGCTGCACTACCGCACCGATGTGCTAGCCGCCGCCGATGATCTGATGCGCCTGAAGCGGATCGTGCGTGCACAGGCCCGCGCGCGTGGGGTGACCGCCTGTTTCATGGCCAAGCCGGTCGAGAATTACGCAGGCTCTGGCATGCACTTTCATGTCTCGATGATGGACGGGGCGGGCCACAACGTGTTTGTCGAAGATGTCGAGGGGCACTACAACGACACGATTCTGTACGCGCTGGGGGGCCTGCGGGCCACGATGGGCGAAGCGATGCTGGTCTTTGCGCCGCACGCCAATTCGTGGCGCCGCTTTGCCAGCCAATCCTATGCGCCCGTCAGCCCCACCTGGGGGGTCAACAACCGCTCGGTTGCGCTGCGCATTCCCGCAGGCGAGATGCAGGCGCGGCGGATCGAGCATCGGCCCGCAGGGGTGGACGCGAACCCATATCTGGTCGGCGCCACAGTGCTGGCGGGTATCCGGCATGGCCTTGCCCACAAGATCGACCCCGGCCCGCAGACCACCGGCAACGGCTATGAAAGCCCCGAGGATGCGCCTGCAATTCCGGTTGACTGGCGGGGTGCCATCGAGGCGGCCAAGGCATCGGACTTCTTGAAGGACGCGCTTGGCCCCCAGATGCACCGCACTTTTACGGCCATCAAAGCCGCCGAATACGCCCGCGTGATGCGCACCGTTTCGGACGTGGATTTCGACCTTTACCTGCACACGGTCTGACTCGGCAGGCGGTCGGGACTCCATCCGCGCCATCAGTGCCGCACGCCGCAAGATCGGTCAGCCACGTATCAGGCCTGCATTCCGTGCGATCATCGCCGCATGCGTGCGGTTTCGCGCACCCAGCTTGCGCGTCAGGGTTTTGACGTGCAGCTTGACCGTGACCTCTTGCACATCAAGATCGCGCGCGATTTCCTTGTTTGCCTTGCCCGCACAAAGGCCACGCAGCACATCCATTTCTCGCCGAGTCAACGCGCCCGTGCCGGTCCCGGCCGTTGGAGCCGGGTCCAGCATTGCCAAAGGCGCAAAACTGCCCCCCGCCGCCATCAGGCGCACCGCCGCAATCATCGCCTTGATCCCCAGTGTCTTGGGCACGAACCCCGCCGCCCCGGCGGCCATCGCCTCTTCAGCCAGATCGCGGCGCGTGGTGCCCGAGATGATGGCAACCGGCGTCTTGCCTGCCACCGCCCGGGCCCGGGCAAGCCCTTCAAGCCCGTTCATTCCCGGCATCTGATAGTCGATCACGGCCAGATCGAAACGCTCGTTCCCAAGGCGCGCCAGAGCCGCCTCAAGGTCCGCCACGGCCACAACCGTCACGCCATCTGCACTGACCATTGCTGCCACCGCCTCGCGGAACAGGCCATGGTCATCTGCCAGCAGCACATGAACGGATGTTTGCGCAGCTGATGCCACTGGCCCTGAACCACCCTGTGCTGAAATCTGTTTGCCGATAGAATGGCGTCGCAACATGCTTTAGGCTGAATTAATCCTCGCTCGGCAAGGGTGTCCATGGCTATCACGGCTGTTTTTGCACAAATTGGTGATCGTCGCACCCGCAGGGTCGTGGCGGCCTCGGTGTTGCTGGCCCTTCTGCTGATTCTGATCGTGTCGCTGATCCTGAATGTCCGTGGCCGGTTGACACACATGGAGCTGGCCGGTTCTGACAATGGCCAGTGGGTGATGGTCCAGACCGAGGTCGAGGTGCTGCGCCTGCGCCTTGCAGTAGGCGCAGCACTGGGTGGACGGGCAGATGGCGGGCAGGAGGGCGATGAGGACATACGGCGCTGGTTCGATGTGCTCTACAGCCGGGTCACTTTGCTGACCGACAGCCCGCTGTACGCAACGCTGCTGCAGCAGCCCTCCAACCGGATGCATCTGCAAGACCTTCGCGCCTTTACCGAACGCTGGTCGCCGGTGATGGATGGCCCGAAAGCCGATCTGATCGCGGCATTGCCGCAGTTGGATACCGACGCCGCCGAGGTACACGGAACCGCGCGCGCGCTGTCACTGGCCGCTTTGGTGACGTCCTCGGCCGGCACCGACAAGACCCGCGCAGGGCTGTCCGAGACCCTGCTCTTGCTGGGCATCACGACAGGGGCCGTCATTCTGATGCTGGGCCTTCTGGTGGTGATGCTGGGGCGCGTGTCCCACGCCGCCCGGCGCGAGGCGCATGAAAACCAGATCACCGGCGCGCGGCTTCAGATGATCATCGCCACCTCGGCCGATGCCATCGTTGTGACGAACCGCGATGGTATCGTTGTCGAATTCAATCCGGCCGCCGAGGTGATGTTCGGCATCCCGCGGGACGGAATTCTGGGGCGCGTCGCCACGCAACAGATCTTTGCCCCCGAAAACCGCGCGGCCTTTCAGGCGGACATTTCAGATGCTATCGGCAAGGCAGTGTTCTCGGGGCCGCAGCGGCGCGAGATCGAGGGGTTGCGCGCCGATGGCTCGCAGTTTCCGCTGGAGTTGTCGATGGCGGTTCGCGATCTCGGCCGGGGGGCGCTGATCGTGGCTTTCATGCGCGACATTTCGGACCGCAGGGCTGCCGGTGCCGAATTGCAAGAGGCGCTGCGCAAGGCCCGCGCGGGCGAACAGGCCAAGGCCCGCTTCATCGCCGTGATGAGCCATGAGATGCGCACACCGTTGCACGGGCTGTTGGGATCCATGGGCCTGCTGCGGGACACCGGCCTTGACGCCGACCAGCGCGAATTGCTGCGGGTGATGCAGGTGTCAGGCGACATTCTGCTGGGTCATGTGAATTCGGTGCTGGATGTGTCGATGGCCGAGGCCGGGGCCGCGCGGCCCAGTCTGAGCGCATTCGACCTTGACCAGTTGATCGACGATTGTCTGGCCGGCCAGACCGGGGTGGCACGTGCAGCGGGAACAACGCTGCGGCATCTGCCGCTGACGGGCGCTTTCGGCCAAGTATGGGGCGATGTGGGGCGTGTTCGGCAGGTGCTGCTGAACCTGATCGGGAATGCGATCAAATTCACTCCGGCGGGAAACATCACGGTTGAGACCGAACGGCTGCTTCCGTGCACGGGTGGCGCCGACTTGGATTGGGCAGAGGTGCGCGTCATCGACACCGGCATCGGCATCGCCGCGGAAGATCAGGGCCGCGTTTTTCAGGACTTCGAGACTGCCGATTCCGGGTTTGACCACGCGGCCGGGGGTGCGGGACTGGGCCTTGGCATTGCGCGCCGTCTGGTCGAGGTAATGGGCGGACAGATCGGGGTGGAAAGCGATCTTGGCGCAGGCAGCGTCTTTTGGGTGCGTCTGCCCTTGCCGCCCGTGCCGCCCTCGGGCCTGATGCCGCCGCCGAATGCCGAACAGGCGACGGCCGCGGCGCCGCAGGGAAGTGGCGCAGGGCCACGCCTGTCGGTGCTGGTGATTGAAGACAACGATATAAACCGCTTTCTTCTGCGCCGCTATCTCGAAGCCGCGGGCCATGAGGTGGCCGAAGCTGTCGACGGCGCCGACGGGGTGGCGCAGGCACGCGCGCGCAGCTTTGAGGTGATCGTGACGGACATCGCCATGCCGCACCTTGACGGGATCGAGGCGGCCCGCCTTATTCGCGCGCAAGGAGCTTCAACAGGCGCGCGCATCGTGGCGTTGACGGCACAGGTTCTGCCAGATCAACTGGCCCGGCTGGAAACTGCCGGGATCGACGCCTGCCTGACCAAGCCGGTGACGCGCGCCCAGGTGCTTGGCGTGGTGGCGGCCCCCCCCATGGGCATCCACGTGCAGTCCTTGGCCGCGCGCACGGCTGCGGCCCCCGTCATGAACCCGGCGCCGATGGCCGAGATGGGGGCGGCGCTAGACCCTGAGGTGGTTGCGCGCCTCATCCAACGGCTTGTTGCTGAGGGTGACGCCACGGTGGCCCGGCTGTCATTAACGACCAGACACGCAGACCCGGAACTGGACGCTCGGGCCGCGCATCAACTGGCGGGCGCGTGCGCCGCCTTTGGTGCCGAACGTCTGCGGCTGACGCTTCTGGCGTTGGAGCGGGCGCTGGAAGACGATCCGACGGCGGCGGCCAACCGGGCGGCGGACCTGCTCCCGCTTTGGGCCGACACGCGCGCAGCGCTGATGGCGCAGGCCAGACGCGGCGCAGCCTGACAGTGCTGTTATGAGTGGTTCGCGCTAGACCCTTGCCTTGGCTGTCTGAGCCGCCTGCAGACGCGCCGCAATCAGCGCAGGCACCCGGGGATCAAGCCCAAGGGGGGGCAGCACGCGGCCCTGAAACCCGGCCACGGCCAGCGCGGCGGGCAGATCGTCAATCACATGCCCGCCCGAGGCGGCAAAGAACGGCAGGCAAACGGCGGCGGGGCCAAAGCCCGTCGCCTCGGCCAGACGGGGGGTTTGATCGATGAACGCTGCCACGGCCCGCGCAAGGCCAAGGTTAACACCGATGCTTGCGGCCACCTGATCGGCAATCTGCGACGGGGCGGGACTGCGAAAAGACCCATGCGCGGCCAGCAGCATTTCGCCCCCGGCAGTCAGGCCCGCCTCGCGCGCAAGGGTCAGGGCGAGGGACTGCACCGAAGGGTCGACACCAAAGGGATCAAGCACCTGCCACCCCCCGCCCCCTGCGGCGGCCAGACGATCGGGCAAGTGGGTGCGGGTGAACCAGCCCCCGGCCATGAACATAGGATAGACGAAGCCGACTGCCCCGGCCCGGCGCAGCGCCAGGGGCAGGCCGTCTTCTTCTGCAAGGGTGGCCGAGCCGACATGCCAGCCGGGCAGATGGCGCCCTACCGCTGCGGCCAAAGCAGCCAGATCGGCCGCGGCCGGTCCCGGATCCGACGGTTGACCGTGCGAGACGACAAGGGCGGCGGGGGGTGCGTTCTGTGTCATTGTGGGGTACGTAACGCGGTGGCAGGCGCGTACAAGGGGAACTTGCCCGCGCATACCTTGGGCGCCGTGACAAATGCGTCAAGACTCACAGCCGACGCTCTGACCCTTGTTGCAATGCACGGTTTCACGCGGCGGCCTAATCATCGTAGGGCCAGGTGGCGCGCACGAAAACCCCGCCATCCACGCCCAGCGTCTGCCCCGTGATGAAACTGGCCGCTTCCGAGCACAAGAACACCACCGGCCCCGCCACATCGCCCGGCACACCGACGCGGCGCAAGGGCGTGACCCGTGCCCAGGTGCCCGCATAGTCACCCGCCTCGGCGGCGGTGCGCGCGGTTGCGATTGCGCCCGGCGCCACACAGTTGACGCGAATGCCGTAGGGGCCCAGTTCCACCGCCGCCACCTTGGTGAACTGCTCGATTCCGCCCTTGCTGGCCGTATAATCAACCAGTTTCGGGAAGGCGAGTTTGTTGCACCCCGACCCGATGTTGACGATACTGCCGCCCTTTTTGGCGGCAATCATGGCGCGCGCGGCAGCTTGCGTGTTCAGAAAACATCCCCGAAGGTTGGTGCGCATCACCCGGTCCCAATCGGCCACATCCAGATCCAGCAGGCTGGACCATGTCTGAATGCCCGCATTGTTGATCAGCACGTCAGGCGCCCCGCACCAGTCAAGGGCGGCTTCGTGAAACGCCGCCACGTCCGCCACGTCGCCTGCGTCCGCCGCCCACGCGCGCGCCCGTTGGCCAAGGGCGTGCACCGCGGTCACCAGATCGGCCGCAGCCTCTGCAGCCCCCAGATGCGTGAAGCCCACGTCATGGCCCGCGCGCGCAAGCGCCAGAACCAGATCGCGCCCGATCGCCGATGGCCCCGCCGTCACCAGTGCAAACATGCGGCTGTCCCCCAGAGATGCAATCCAGGGCTACCCTAGCGCGCGCGACCAAAAGCGAAAGTCCGGCGTTGTGCCCTGTCAGGGAATGATTTCAAAGCGGTCCACATCGACCATGCCCATATCGGTGATCTTCAGGTGCGGGATCACCGGCAGACACAGGAAGGCCAGTTGCAAAAACGGCTCTTCCAACGTCACACCCAACCCCCGCGCCGCGACGCGCAGAGCCGTCAGGCCGTCGCGCACCACCTCGAACGGCTCAAGGCTCATCAGGCCCGCCACCGGCAGCGCCAATTCCGCCAACACGCGGCCGTCCTCAACAACCACAAATCCGCCCTCGATCTCGGCCAGACGGTTGGCCGCCAGCGCCATGTCGGCATAATCGGCGCCCACGACGGCGATGTTGTGATGGTCATGGCAAACGGTCGAGGCGATGGCCCCGCGCTGCAGGCCAAATCCCTTTACAAAGCCCGTCGCGCGGTTGCCGTTGACCCCGTGCCGCTCGATCACCGCGATCTTGACCAGATCACGGGCGATGTCGGGGTGCTTGTCGCCGCCCTCGGGGGCGATGTCGAAAGTCAGATATTCGGTGATGATCTTGCCGGGCAGGATTCCGATGACGGGCGTCTCCACCCGGTTGCCCGACGTGCGGAAATCTGCAGCGGCAACCACCGGCGCCCGGACCGAACGCCGCGCCACAGGGGCCGTCGCAGGCCGCGCAGCAAAGGCCGCCACGGACGCCATCACCCCGCCCGCAAGCACCAGCGACGCGCGGCATGTGGCCAGATCGTCGATCACCACGATATCGGCGCGCTTGCCCGGCGCGATCAGTCCCCGGTCCTTCAGCCCGAACGCCTCGGCCGCACTCAGGCTTGCCGCCCGGTAAACCGCCAGCGGCGGACAACCCAGCGCAATCAACGTGCGGATCATGTAATCCAGATGCCCGTGTTCCGCGATATCCAGCGGGTTGCGGTCATCGGTGCACAGGCACAGATAGGGGGCGTGGCGTTCGGTCAGCAGCGGCGCCAGCGCATGCATGTCCTTGGAAACCGAGCCTTCGCGGATCAGCACCCGCATCCCCTTGCGCAGCTTTTCGAGTGCCTCTTCAAGAGTTGTCGCCTCATGCTCGGTGCGGATACCGGCTGCGATGTAGCCGTTCAGATCATTGCCGCGCAGCAGGGGCGCATGACCGTCAATGTGGCGGCCCTGCCAGCCCGCCAACTTTTCCATACAGGCCGCCTCTTGCATCAAGACACCGGGAAAGTTCATGAACTCGGCAAGGCCGATGCCCTGCGGATGGTCGCGCAGCGGCAGCAGATCCGCCGCCCCCAGCCGCGCACCCGCGGTTTCCATGTGGGTCGAGGGCACGCACGCGCTTAGTTGCACGCGGATATCCATCAGTGTCTGCCGGGCACAGTCAAGGAAGTAGCCGATCCCTTCCAGCCCGCAGACGTTGGCAATCTCATGCGGGTCGCAGATTGCCGTCGTCACCCCCCGCGGCGTCACGCAGCGGTCAAATTCATGCGGTGTAACAAGGCTGCTTTCGATGTGCAGGTGCGTGTCGATGAAACCGGGCACAAGGATCTGGCCCGCCACGTCAATCACCTCGCGGCCCTCATAGGCGCCAAACACCCCCACGATGGTATCGCCGCAGATCGCCACATCGGTCTGCACCAGATCGCCCGTGATCAGATCGAACACGCGGCCGCCTTTCAGCACCAGATCGGCAGGTTCCAGCCCGCGCCCTTGGGCAATGCGGGCGCCAAGCGGGGCTTTGGGGGCGATATCCATGGCAACACTCCTCAGTTTGCGGTCAGGTTCGTGTGCGGCAGCGCAAAGGTCCAGCCCCCTTTGTCCTTGCTGCTTTGGAAATCCTCCGCGGTGCACGCCACGAACCGGGGTGGCAGAGCGCCTTGTTACAAAAGGCGCCTTTTTTTGCATACCCGCGCTTGAACACCGGCCCGTTCGGTGGTTCACCTGATGCCCATGGATATGCCGGTCAGACGCCCGCTTGTGGGCATTGCGTTCAAACTCGGCTCGGTGCTGATCTTCATCGTCATGGCGTCGATGATCAAGGCAACTTCGGCCCATGTTCCTGCCGGGCAAGCGGTGTTCTTCCGCTCGTCCTTTGCCATTCCGGTCATCGTGACCTGGCTTTTGATGCGGGGGGAGTTCCCTGGTGGCCTGCGCACCACCCAACCGCTTTCGCATTTCTGGCGCGGGCTGGTGGGCACCTGCGCCATGGGGCTGGGGTTTGCGGCTCTTGCCTTTCTGCCGCTGCCCGAGGTGACAGCCATTGGCTATACTGCCCCTCTGCTGACAGTCGTCTTCGCTGCCATGTTTCTGGGCGAGGAAGTGCGCGCCTTCCGCATCTCGTGCGTCGTGCTGGGGATGGTCGGTGTGCTGATCGTGGTCGCACCCCGCCTGACCGTACTTTCCGATCAGGCCGCAGGGCATGCTCAGGCGTTCGGCGCGATGCTCGTCTTGTCATCGGCGGTGTTCGCCGCGCTGGCGCAGGTGTTCGTGCGACGACTGGTGGACACCGAGCAGACGGCCACAATCGTGTTCTGGTTTTCAGTCACCGCGACTTTTCTGTCGCTGGTGACGCTGCCCTTTGGCTGGGTCATGCCCACCCCGCTGGAACTGGGGCTACTGGTTGGCGCAGGGCTTTTGGGGGGCGTGGGGCAGATCCTGCTGACCACCAGCTACCGCGAGGCTGACGCCTCGCTGGTGGCACCGTTCGACTATGCCTCGATGTTGTTTGCGCTGCTGATCGGGTGGTTCGTGTTCGCCGAGGCGCCGACGGTGACCATGCTGATGGGGGCGGGACTGGTGATGGCGGCAGGCATCCTGATCATCCTGCGCGAGCGGCATCTGGGCCTGCAACGGGCGCGCCAACGCAAGGCCATGCCACCGGGGCCGGGCTAGATCAACTCCAGCGGATCACCACGTCCGCCGCGCGCGAGCCGGTTATGGCACGGCGGATGTTGGGTAGATCGTTGTCGTCGACCCATGCCCGCGCTTGCGCAGGCGACTTGCCGAAATGCGCCCAGCGGGCCATCAAGCGGCGGTCGAGTTCAGCTTCGGGCACGTCGATCCAGACGGTCAGATCGAACGCAGGCGCAAGGTCGGTCCACGGCGCCTCGTTCAACAGCAACCAGTTGCCCTCGACCACCAGAAGGCGGTCGTCGGCCCCCACAATGCGCGCCCCCGCGCGGGACAGTTCCAGCGCACGGTCAAAGATCGGGATCGCCACCGAAGACTCGTCCTGCAGCCGGTGCAGAAGATGGCCAAAGCCGCCAACGTCAAAGGTTTCGGGCGCCCCTTTTCGTGCGCGCAGGCCAAGATGATCCAGCACGGCATTGTCATAGTGAAATCCGTCCATCGGCACCGCAGATGCGCCCGGGCCCAACGCTGCCACAACCGCCGCTGCGAGCGTCGATTTGCCCGCGCCGGGCGGTCCGGCAAGGGCGGTCAGGAACCGGTCCTGCCGCCCCTCGGCCATTGCCGTGATCAGGTCCGCCAGCGCCTGCGGTGTCATGCCTCGGCGGCCACGCCCGGAGGCACCGAAGCCCCAGTCATGTAGGACACGGCGTCCGACATGCTGTGGTCGCCGGGGTTGATCACGCACAACCGGCGGCCAAGGCGGTGGATGTGGATGCGGTCTGCCACCTCGAACACATGGGGCATGTTGTGGCTGATCAGAATGATCGGGATTCCGCGCGCGCGCACGTCGCGGATCAGTTCCAGCACCCGGCGGCTTTCCTTGACGCCCAATGCCGCCGTCGGTTCATCCAGGATAACCACCTTGGACCCGAAGGCCGCCGCCCGGGCCACGGCCACACCCTGACGCTGCCCACCCGAGAGGGTCTCGACCGACTGGTTGATGTTCTGGATGGTCATCAGGCCAAGTTCGCTCAGCTTGTCGCGGGCGAACCGCTCCATCCGGGCACGGTCCATCTGACGAAAGACAGTGCCCATGATGCCGGGTTTGCGCCATTCACGGCCCAGAAACATGTTGTCGGCAATCGACAGCGCGGGCGACATGGCAAGGTTCTGGTAGACGGTTTCAATGCCCACCGCGCGGGCATCATCGGGGCTGCGGAAATGGACCGTGCGCCCGTCCAGCGTGATGCTGCCATGGTCCGGTACGACCGCGCCCGACAGTGCCTTGATCAGCGTCGATTTGCCCGCACCATTGTCACCGATAACCGCCAGGATCTCTCCCGGCATCAACTCGAAATCGGCGCCGTTCATGGCCACCACAGTGCCAAAGCGTTTCATCAGACCGGACGCGGCAAGAATGGGTTGAACAACACTCATTGTGACGCCCTCCGCAGCCATTGATCCAGACCGACGGCGATGATCACAAGGCAACCCGCCGCGAACATCTGCCAATAATCATCCACCCCCGCCAGACTGAGCCCCGTGTTGAACACGCCGACGATGAAGGCGCCCAGAACCGACCCGATGATCGACCCGCGCCCGCCAAAAAGCGACGTGCCCCCGATGACCACGGCGGTGATGGACCCAAGGTTGATCGTTTCGAACGCGATGGGCGAGATGGACCCCACCCGCCCCACCGCGATCCACGCGGCAAAGCCGCAGATCAGCCCCGCCACCACATAAACCGAGATCAGGACCCCGCTTACGTTGATGCCCGACAGGCGCGCGCTGTCCGGATCATCGCCGACCGCATGCACATGGCGGCCCCATGCGGTGTGGTTCAGAACATACCACAGGAAGGCGGCCAGAACGATCAGCATGATCCCGCCATAAGACACGCTGGCGCCGGAAACATTGAACCCTTTGCCAAACCACAAAAGGGCGGGCGCAGATTTCTCGATATCCACGTTGCGGATCGACTCCGATCCCGAATACCACAGCTTCAGCGCCGAAAAGACCGACAGGGTGCCCAGTGTCACGATAAAGGGCGGCAGCTTGGCTTTTGCTACCAGCACGCCGTTCACAAGACCCATCAACCCGCCGAAGAAGATGCCGATGAACACCGCAAGCAGCGTGGGCAGGCCCACGCCCACCGCCAGATTGCCCATGATCAGCGATGAGACGACGAGGATCGCACCCACCGAAAGGTCGATGCCCGCAGTCAGGATGATCAGCGTCTGTGCCAAGGCCACAAACCCGGTAACCGTCACCTGCTTGACCACGATCGACAGCGCCCCGATTCCCAGAAACCGCGGCGCGATCAGGCCAAAAGCAATCACCGAGGTGACCAGCACAAGCGCAGGGATCATGGTCGGATAGACGCGCAGAAAGTTGCGCAAGACATGGACGAATGTCTTGTCGTCGCGCTGAAAGGTGGCCACCGTGGTATCAGCCTTGGTCAGCGTCGCCTCATGGTCAGAGATGGTCCTGGTGAGTGGCTCTGGGGTGCTCATCGCGCGGTCTGCCTCCGAAATGGGCTGTATCGGGTGGCGTATGCCCCCGATGACGAAGGGCGACTGATGAAGCCGCCCTTCGGGAAGTCTGGCCTAAGCGACCAGGACGATCAGCCCCAGCAGAGCGCGGTACCTTCGGTGGTGTCGATCGAGGGCACGCCTTCGGCAGGCTTGTCGGTCACCAGGTTCACACCCGTGTTGAAGAACGACAGACCCTCGGTCACGGCCGGTCTGGTGCCATCCTTGGAGAAAGCCGCGATGGCGTCGATGCCAAGGCTGGCCATCTTCAGCGGATATTGCTGAGAGGTCGCGCCGATGACGCCCGACTTGACGCCGGCCACACCCGGGCAGCCGCCGTCAACCGACACGATGATCGCCTGATTTTCCTTGCCCGCATTCTTCAGCGCCTGATAAGCGCCTTCGGCAGCAGGCTCGTTGATCGTATAGACCACGTTGATGTCGGGATCCTTGGCCAGCAGCGTTTCCATCGCGCGCAGACCGCCTTCCGGGTTCGCTTCTGACGATTCGTGGCCCACAACGCGCGGGTCGGTTTCAGACCCCAGGACGGTCAGATCCGGCACTTCGATGCCAAAGCCAACAAGGAAGCCAGTGTCGCGCTGAACGTCGACCGAGATATTGTCCTTGTTGATGTCAAGCATTGCGATCTTGGCGGTGGCGGCGCCTTCGCCCATGGTGGCGGCGGCCCATTTGCCGATCAGGAGACCTGCCTCGAAGTTGTCGGTCGCAAAAGTGATGTCCTGCGCCTCTGAGTCGGCCAGCGGGGTGTCGAGTGCGATCACAAGGATCCCTGCGGCGCGGGCGTCTTTCAAGGCCGGGCCGACCGAGTCGTTCGACGGCGTGATCAGAATGCCCTTGGCGCCGGCGGCCACGCAGTTTTCAATCGCGGTGATCTGCGGGGCGGCGTCGCCATCCTTTACCCCGGCATAGGCCTGAAAATCCAGACCCGCGGCGGTTGCGGCAGCCTCGGCGCCTTCCTTCATCTTCACGAAGAACGGGTTGGTGTTGTTCTTGGTGATCAGGCAGGCAAGATCTGCTGCCGAGGCGCTTGTTGCCATCAGGGCAATTGCGGCCGAGCCCAAAAGGGCCTTCATTGTCATCGTCATTGTCTTCCTCCCAAGGAATGCAGGGGTTTGGCCCCCTGCTGCATATCACATCGCAACCGTTCCCCGGCTGCAATGCACCTACAAAAACCGATTCGAGTGTCATCGTCAATATAAATAAATCAGAGTGATTTATTATTGACAGCCCAGACCTTCCCGCTCAAAGCTGACGCAAATGGAAAAGGCCTGCAGCGGCGCCGGCCTCCGGAGGATCATCATGCTGATCGGGATTGCGCCCATCCTGGGGCCGGAATTGCTGGCCACCCTGCGTGCGATGGGACACGGCGACGAAATCGCGATCGTCGATGGAAACTACCCCGCCCAGGAACACGCCCGCCGTCTGATCCGGGCCGACGGGCATGGCGTGCTTGACCTGCTGGCCGCGATCCTGCCCCTGTTTCCGCTGGACACCGATGCACCGGCCGCGATCCTGCGGGCAAGTCTGGGGAATGACGCGACACGGGTGGCGCAAATCCATCACCGGATTGAGGCACTGTGCGGCACGCTGAAGCCCGGTTTTGCGGTGATGCCCCTGTCAGGTGATGCCCTTTATCCGCGCATTCGCGCTGCGCATACCATACTTGCCACCAGCGACACCGCCCTCTACGGAAATGTCATTCTGCGCAAGGGTGTGATCGGCGCCGCGGCAGAGACGAACGAGGGGGGCGGATGACATCAGACGCTGAAGGATATCCGCACCCGACCAGCGAACGGGGCCAGACTGAAAAGGGCCAGCCCGACGATCCGGTCCGGCGCGGCACCAATCAGGCCGGCATGCGCGCCCAGAATGAGCGTCTGGTCCTGACCCTGCTGCGCCAGCACGGTGCGCTTGCCAAATCCGACATCGCGCGCATGACCGGACTGTCGGCACAAACCGTATCCGTCATCATGCGCGCGCTGGAAAAGGACGGATTGTTGACCCGTGGAGAGCCGCAGCGCGGGCGGATCGGCCAGCCTTCGGTGCCGATGTCGCTGGCCGTCGATGGCGCATTCTTTCTGGGCCTCAAGATCGGGCGCCGCTCGGTTGATCTGACGCTGATCGATTTTCTGGGCCATGTCCGCGCGACCGAGCGTCGGATCTACCGCTATCCCACCCCCGGCGCAGTGGTGGAGTTTGTCGCCTCGGCCCTGCCCCGGCTGATCGCACTGCTGCCGCAGCCGTTGCGCGGGCGGATCGGCGGCCTTGGCGTGGCGATGCCGTTTCAGCTGTGGAATTGGGTGCAGTTCATTGGCGCCCCCCAGTCCGAGATGGACGCCTGGCGCGACCGTGACATTCAAGCCGAGCTTTCCGCCCTGACCGGCATGCCGGTCTATGTGCAAAACGACGCGACCGCCGCGTGCGGGGCCGAACTGGTATTCGGACGGGGCGAGCGGCCGCGTGATTTTCTGTATTTCTACGTCGGCTATTTCATCGGTGGCGGCCTGGTTTTGAACGGCCAGTTGTTCACCGGGCGCTCGGGCAATGCCGCAGGTGTGGGGCCGATGCCTGTTCCGGGTCCTGATGGGCAGAGGCGGCGGTTGCTCAGCATCGCCTCGGCTTCGGTGCTGGCCGCATCGGTCGAGGCCGCAGGCCTATCTGCCGATCACCTGTGGGAACGGCATGACGAATGGGCCGTACCGCAGCCTTTGCTGGAGGCGTGGATGGATCAGGCGGCCGAAGGACTGGCCTACGCTGTCCTCTCGGCCTCGACGCTGATGGAGCTTGAGGCCGTGCTGATCGACGGCTGGATCCCTGCGGATGTACGCACCGGCCTTGTCGCGCGCACCCACGCTGCGCTGCACCGGCTGGATCTGTCCGGGATCGACGCGCCAGTCATCCGCGAAGGCACCGTGGGCGCCGAGGCGCGCGCCCTTGGCGCGGCGGCCATTCCGCTGTCACAACGCTATCTGATCGACCAGAACGCCGCCGGACGTGAGGGCTAGGCCCCGCCGTGACGCGCACGCCCGCCTGTGCCCCGACCGCGACATTTGCCGAAAACCGTCCCCCATTGCGGAAAATCCGGCATTGACCTTCGCCTGCGCCCTTGAAACTGTCCGCCGCATTCTACACATCGGCGTGAACCCGCCGCGACGACCAAAGCC
The DNA here is from genome assembly GCA_038205925.1 of Rhodobacterales bacterium. Taxonomy (GTDB): domain Bacteria; phylum Pseudomonadota; class Alphaproteobacteria; order Rhodobacterales; family Rhodobacteraceae; genus Pseudotabrizicola. The sequence continues at coordinate 53,517 of JBBRBJ010000009.1, forward strand.
AACGCAAAATAAAAACGCCACGACGAGGGGACGACCCGCCTGATGTCACTCGCCCTGATTGCTGCGCTGCCGTTTCTTGGCGCGCTTTTGCCCGGACTGATGATCCGCGCAGGAAAGAACGCCTGTGCGGCGATCTCGGGCATGGTCACGGCGCTTGCGCTGTTGCTGCTGGGGCTGAACGCGCCTGCGGTGTTGCGCGGCGAGGTGGTCCAGACCCGCATCGAATGGATGCCCGCGCTGGGCCTCAATGCGCATTTCATGCTGGATGGTCTGGGCCTGCTGTTTGCTGGCCTGATCCTAGGGATCGGCTTGCTGATCATTCTTTACGCGCGGTTCTACCTGTCGAAATCTGATCCGATGGGCCAATTCTACACCTACCTCATGCTGTTTCAGGGCGCGATGGTGGGGATTGTGCTGTCCGACAACATTCTGCTTTTGCTTATTTTCTGGGAACTGACCTCGCTGTCGTCATTCCTTTTGATCGGCTTTTGGAAGCATCTGCCCGAAGGGCGCCAAGGCGCGCGCATGGCGCTTGCGGTCACGGGTGGGGGCGGGCTTGCGTTGATCGCAGGCATGCTGATCCTCGGCAACATCGTGGGATCGTATGATCTGAGCGTGATCCTTGAAAACAAGGAGGCCATTCAGGCGTCCGCGTGGTATCTGCCCGCGCTGATCCTGATCCTGCTGGGCTGCTTTACCAAATCGGCGCAGTTTCCGTTCCATTTCTGGCTGCCGCATGCGATGGCGGCCCCTACGCCTGTGTCGGCCTATCTGCACTCGGCCACCATGGTAAAGGCAGGGCTGTTCCTGATGGCGCGGATGTGGCCGGTTCTGGCAGGCACGCCGGAATGGTTCTACATCGTCGCGACCACAGGCCTGATCACCATGGTGATGGCCGCCAAGATCGCGCTGTTCAAGGATGACCTGAAGGCGCTGTTGGCATTTTCCACCATCAGCCATCTGGGCCTGATCACCATGCTCTTGGGTTTTGGCACCGCCGAGGCTGCTGCCGTGGCGGTCTTTCACATCATCAACCACGCCACCTTCAAGGCCGCCTTGTTCATGAGCGCGGGCATCATCGACCATGAAGCGCATACCCGCGATCTGAAGCGCTTGGGTGGCCTTCGCACGTTGATGCCGATCACCTTTGCCATCTCCACGCTCGCGGCCCTTTCGATGGCGGGCATCCCGCCCTTGAACGGGTTCCTCAGCAAGGAACTGATGCTGGAAGAGGCCGCCCATACCGTGTGGTATGGCAATCCGTGGATCATGGGTGTGGCCGCGACCGTGGGCGCGCTGCTGTCGGTGGCCTATTCCTTCCGGTTTATCGCGCACACGTTCCTGGGCCCGGTGCGCGACGACTACCCAAGCAAACCGCACGATCCGGGCATTGGCCTCTATGCGGCGCCGGCGTTTCTGGTGGTGTTGGTGCTGCTGATCGGCTTTGCGCCGATGGCGTCGGCGGCGTGGCTGGTGAATGCTGCGACGGGGGCCGTGACGGGCGAGGCGGTCAGCGTCAAGATCACCCATTGGCATGGCCTGGCTGCCCCGGCACTGTGGATGTCACTCGCGGCCATTGGCGGCGGCCTGATGCTGCTGGGCAGCCACGCGTTCTGGATGCGCATCTGGGACGCCGTCCCCCGCCCCGAGGCCAAGGCGATGTTTGATGCCGTGTTGGGCGGCGTTGCGCAGGCGTCCCGCGCCATCACCGATACGCTGCATGATGGCGCCATCAGCCGTTATCTTGGGATCGGCACCATCACCATTGCGGCAGCGTCGTACTGGGCGTTCGACACCGGCACCCATCTGGCGGGCACGCGGCCCCTGATGCCCGTGTCGGCGGTGCCCGCGCTTGGGTGGCTGGCGCTGGTGCTGGCCACCCTCGCAATCATGATCTTCCACCGTAACCGCCTGCTGACGCTGGTTCTGGTGGGCATCATCGGCCTGATGATCTCGGTCATGTTTGCCTACTTCTCGGCCCCTGACCTTGCGTTGACGCAAATCTCGGTCGAGGTGGTCACGGTGATCCTGATGCTGCTGGCGCTGAACTTTCTGCCCAAACGCACGCCTGTGGAAAGCGGCATCCCCCGCCGCACATGGGATATGGCCGTGGCCATCACCGCCGGCGCCGGGATTGCGGCGCTGTCCTATATGCTTATGACGCGCGATTTTGCCTTTCCCACGATTGCCGAGTATCACGTCGCCAATTCCAAGCCTGAAGGCGGCGGCACCAACATCGTCAACGTGATCCTCGTGGATTTCCGGGGCTATGATACTTTTGGCGAAATCACGGTGCTGGGCATCGCGGCTTTGGTGATCTTTGCGCTGACCGAAGCGCTGCTGCGCGCAGGCCCCGCCAACGACCGGCTTCTGGCGTGGAGGTCCGATCAAAGGCAGGCGGGGGACCGGCATCCCATGATGCTGGTGGTGGCCACGCGCCTGATCCTGCCAATTGCGTTGATGGTGGGCGTGTTCATCTTTCTGCGTGGCCACAATCAACCGGGCGGGGGGTTCATCGCGGGGCTTGTCGTCGCAATCGCACTGATCATGCAATATATGGCCAGCGGCTTTGCCTGGACCGCATCGCGCCAGCGGGTGGATTACCATGGCATCATCGCGGCAGGCGTCCTGATCGCGTCGGCCACCGGCATCGGGTCATGGTTCGCGGGCCTGCCGTTCATGACCACAGGGTTCAATTACTTCCACCTGCCGCCGCTCGAAGAGTTTGAGTTGGCTACCGCCGCGATTTTCGATCTGGGCGTGTTTCTTACCGTGCTGGGTGCGGTAATGCTGTCGCTTGCCTCGTTGTCGCGCATCGCGTTGCGCGCGGGTGAGACGGTGAACGTCCAACCCTTTGACATCGACCCGTCGGTCGATCGCACACTTGATTCCGAGGAGGCCCGCTGATGGAGGCGTTGGTTGCCAGCGCGCTCGGGCTGCTGACGGCGGCAGGGACCTACCTGATGCTGAGGCTGCGCACGTTTCCGATGATCGTCGGGCTTACGCTGCTGTCTTATGCGGTCAACGTGTTCATCTTTGCGGCCGGCAGGCTGGTCACCGGGATGCCCCCGATCATAACCAAGGATGCCATCGGGTATGCCGACCCGCTGCCGCAGGCCCTGGTGCTGACAGCCATCGTGATTTCCTTCGGCATGACGGCTGTGATCGTGATGATGGCCCTCGGCGCCTTTCTTGAGGCCGGTGATGACCGCGCCGACATGACCGAGGGCGATGGCCAGGCCGACAAGCCCTCTGGGGGGGGGGGCGCGCCATGATGTCTCACTGGATCATTGCGCCGGTCATGTTGCCTGCGGTCGTGGGCGCACTGATCGTCTTGCTGATGCGCAACGACCTGATGCTGCAACGCGTGTTTTCGCTTGGCGCGACGATCGTGCTGGCGGCCATTTCGCTCGCCATGCTGTACGCAGCCACAGTTCATCCGCCCGAGGTGTATTTTCTGGGCAACTGGCCCGCGCCGTTTGGCATCGTTCTGGTTCTGGACCGGTTGTCGGCGCTGATGGTGGCGTTGACCGCGTTTCTGGCGCTGTGTGTTCAGCTTTATGTCATCGGCACCGACTGGGATGCGCGCGGGCGGCATTTCCATGCGCTGTTCCAATTTCAACTGATGGGTATTTCGGGCGCGTTCCTGACGGGTGATGCGTTCAACCTGTTCGTGTTCTTCGAGGTGCTGCTGATCGCCTCATACGGCCTGATGATCCACGGCGGTGGCAAGAACCGCCTGCGGGCGGGTGTGCAATATGTGGCGTTCAACCTGCTCGGCTCGTCGCTGTTCCTGTTCGGTCTTGGCACGCTCTATGCGGTGACGGGCACGCTGAACATCGCGGATCTGGCCGTCAAGGCGCAAGTCCTGCCCGAAGGCGATGCCGCGCTGTTCCGGGTGGCGGTGGTGATGCTGTTCTTGGTGTTTGCCATCAAGGGCGCGCTGGTGCCGCTGCAGTTCTGGCTGCCGGGCACCTATGCCAACGCGCCGGGGCCGGTTGCGGCGCTGTTTGCGGTGATGACCAAGGTCGGCGCCTATGCGGTGATCCGTTTCGGCGTGATGGTAGTTCCGGCGACCACACCGGCCACCGGAGGGCTGGTGGCAGACATGGTGCTGCCCGCTGGCCTGCTGACGCTGGTGTTGGGGGCATTGGGGGTGCTGGGGGCGGGCACGCTGTCGCGCCTTGCGGCCTTTGCGGCAGTGGCGTCGATGGGCACGCTTTTCATCGCCATCTCGGGGTTTACCCCTGCTGCCACCTCGGCGGCGCTGTATTACATGGTGCATTCCACGCTGGCCGGGGCTGCGCTGTTCCTGATCGTCGATCTGGTGATCGACAGGCGCGCCCATGACGGGCTGCACGCGGCCCTGCCACCCATCGCGCAAAGCGGCCTGATCGCGGGGCTGTTTCTGGCCTCGGCCATCGCCAGCGCGGGCATGCCGCCGCTGTCGGGGTTCATCGGCAAGCTGCTTGTGCTTGATGCACTGCGCGATCAGGCAGGACTGGTCTGGCCGGTCATCCTTGGCACTTCGCTGATCGTGATCCTTGGGTTCGCGCGCGCGGGGTCGACCGTGTTCTGGAAGGCCCATGCTTCTGCCCCGCTTGAGGCGCCGCGCCACCCGCCCGAGGCGCTGTCGTTCGTGGCAGTTGGCGCACTGCTGGCCGGTCTGACGGTTCTGACGGTGTTTGCGGGGCCGGTTACCGCGTGGATGGATGCCACCGCTGCCAGCCTGCACGACCCCGCCGCCTATATTGCCGCCAACAACCTGCAAAAGGCCCGGTGATGCAGATCAGACGCCTCTTTCCCCACCCGCTGCTGTCGGTTCTGCTGTTCTTCACGTGGATGCTGCTGGTGAACCGCTTTGCCCTTGGCAGCCTGGTGCTGGCGCTGTTTCTGGCCATCGTGATCCCGCTGGCTACCGCCGCCTACTGGCCAAAACGCCCCGTGATCCGCAACATCCCTGCTTTTGGCGCATATTGCCTGCTGGTAATGTGGGATATCATCCTGGCGAATATTCAGGTGGCCAAGATCATTCTGTTTTATCCCAACGACCGCATCATATCGGCCTTCATAGCCGTACCTATAAGTCTGAAATCGCCCGAGGCGATCACCTTGCTGGCCGGCACCATCACCCTTACCCCCGGCACTGTCACCGCCGACATGTCGTCCTGCGGGCGGGTCCTGCTGATCCATTCGCTGCATGCGCCCGACCCCGATGCGATCCGCGACGATATCCTGACCCGCTATGAGGCCCGGCTGAAAAGGATCTTCGAATGATACTGGATTACGCCCTTACATTTGCGTTCCTGTGCTTTGGCCTTGGCCTTGCAATGAATGTCTACCGCGTGTTTCGTGCGCCGGGGGTGCCTGACCGCATTCTGGCGCTGGACACGATGGTGGTGAACGTGATCGCCCTGATCGTGCTTTACGGAATCAAGACCGGATCGGGCATCAACTTCGAGGCCGCCTTGCTGTTCGCGATGACGGGGTTCGTCTCGTCCGTCGCCTATTGCAAGTTCATCCTGCGTGGAGACATCATCGAATGAGCGGGCTTGAACTGATCATCGAATACCTGATCGCGGCACTGCTGGTGATCGGCGGGGTGTTTGGGGTGGTTGGCAGCTATGGTCTTTTGAAGCTGCGCGATACGATGCAGCGCCTGCATGCGCCCACCAAGGCCTCGACTGTGGGCGTAGGCTCGGCACTGATCGCGTCGATGCTGTACTTGCCCCTTGTTGCGGGACAAACCAGTTGGCATGAGTTGTTGATCACCATTTTCATCTTCCTCACCGCACCGATCACCGCGAATTTCATAGCCAAGGCGCAAATGCACAGCGCCATCCCCGAGGCCGACTTGCCCCCCACCGGCGTGGGCACCGACTGGGCGACCTATGACCCCGAAGTAGGAACGGTCGACCCGACCCTGGTAGACCCCACGATTAAGCGGTAAAATCTGACCATCCGGTCAGGAAGCCGCTGCGCGTGCCCTTGCCGCGTGGCCCCGCCCCGTGCCACATTGCCCCTGTTCCCAACGCCCGAGGGCAGGCCCGTGCAGACGAATTCCCCCAACACGACCCTTGCAGTCCTTCCGACTGTCACCCACACCCGCAATCCGGGGCTGCCGCTGGATATGGACTGGGTGGTCTCGGCTCAGGCCAACACCTCGGCCATCGAACGGCGCGCAGCCACCCTTGGCGGGCGGCGGTCGGTCAAGAAGGATTATCAGGCGGCGTGGTTGTGCAAGGCGATCAGCTTGATCGACCTCACCACCCTGTCGGGCGACGATACCGTAGGGCGCGTGCAGCGGCTTTGCCTCAAGGCCCGCCACCCGATGCGCGCCGACATGGCCCGCGCGCTGGGGATGGAGGGGCTGACCGTGGGCGCGGTATGCGTTTATCACGACATGGTGGAAACCGCTGTCCGGGCGCTCGAAGGTTCGGGCATTCCGGTTGCGGCCGTCAGCACCGGCTTTCCCGCAGGCCTGTCTCCCTTTCACCTGCGCATTGCCGAAATTGGCGAAAGCGTGGCGGCGGGTGCGGCGGAAATCGACATCGTGATCTCGCGCCGCCACGTGCTGACCGGCAACTGGCAGGCACTTTATGACGAGATGGCCGAGATGCGCGCGGCCTGTGGTGCGGCGCATGTCAAGGCGATCCTTGCCACTGGCGAACTTGGCACCCTGCGCAACGTGGCGCGCGCCAGCCTCGTGTGCATGATGGCAGGCGCCGATTTCATCAAGACCTCGACCGGAAAAGAGAGCGTAAACGCCACCCTGCCCGTGACTTTGACCATGATCCGCGCGATCCGTGACTATCAGGACCGCACGGGCATCAAGGTCGGCTACAAGCCGGCCGGCGGCATTTCCAAAGCCAAGGATGCGTTGTTGTATCTGGCGCTGCTGAAGGATGAGTTGGGCCACGACTGGCTGCAACCCGACCTGCTGCGCTTTGGTGCGTCCAGTCTGCTGGGTGATATCGAGCGGCAACTGGAACACCACCTGACCGGCAGCTATTCCGCAGCTAACCGCCATGCGATGGGATAAGACCATGACCGTGAAAGAGATTTTTGACACCATGGACTATGGCCCCGCCCCCGAAGGCAACGCCGAGGCGCTGGCATGGATATCGGCCCACAAAGGGCGCTTTGGCCATTGGATCGACGGGCGCTTTACCCCCCCCGAGGACGGGTTTGCCACCCGCAACCCGGCCACGGGCGAGATCCTGGCCGAGGTATCGCAAGGCAGCGCGCAATCGGTTGATGCAGCCGTGCGCGCTGCACGCAAGGCGCAGGGCAAATGGGCGGCGATGCCGGGGCATGCGCGGGCACGGGTCCTCTATGCGCTGGCGCGGCTGGTGCAAAAGCACAGCCGCCTTCTGGCCGTGCTGGAAACCATGGACAACGGCAAGCCGATCCGCGAGTCGCGCGACATCGACCTGCCGCTTGTGGCGCGGCATTTCTATTATCACGCAGGTCTGGCGCAATTGCTGGCCTCCGAACACCCCGACATGGCGCCTCTGGGCGTATGCGGGGCGGTCATTCCGTGGAACTTTCCGCTGCTGATGCTGGCGTGGAAGGTGGCCCCGGCACTGGCCGCAGGCAACACCGTGGTGCTGAAGCCTGCCGAATACACGCCGCTGACCGCCCTTCTTTTTGCCGATCTTGCCCGAGAGGCGGGGCTGCCGAAGGGTGTCTTGAACATCGTCACGGGAAATGGCGAAACGGGCGCCGCTCTGGTGGCGCACCCGGACGTGAACAAGATCGCGTTCACAGGATCCACTGATGTGGGCCGCCGCATCCGCACGGCGACGGCGGGCACGGGCAAGGCCATCACGCTCGAACTGGGCGGTAAATCGCCCTACATCGTGTTTGAAGATGCGGACGTGGACTCGGCCATCGAAGGGCTTGTCGATGCGATCTGGTTCAATCAGGGTCAGGTCTGCTGCGCGGGCAGCCGCCTTCTGGTGCAAGAGGGCATTGCCGACCGGTTCCACACGAAACTGAAACGTCGCATGGACGGCTTGCGCATCGGCAACCCGCTCGACAAATGCATCGACGTGGGCGCGATGATCGACCCGGCGCAACTGGCCATGATCAAGGGGCTGGTCGCGGCATCGGACGGCGATGTGTATCACGCGGCCACCCCTGTGCCTGCGGGCTGCTTTTACCCGCCCACGTTGATCACGGGCCTTGGGACGGCATCCACGCTGATGCAAGAAGAAATCTTTGGCCCCGTGCTGGTCTCGATGACCTTCCGCACACCATCCGAAGCGGTGGATCTGGCCAACAACACCCGGTACGGCCTTGCCGCAACCGTGTGGACCGAGAATGTGAACCTTGCCCTTGATATCGCGCCCAGGCTGCGGGCGGGGGTGGTCTGGGTCAATGCGACGAACCTGTTCGACGCGGCCGCAGGCTTTGGCGGGGTCAAGGAAAGCGGTTTCGGGCGTGAGGGCGGCTGGGAAGGACTGATGGCCTATCTGCGCCCCGCCGAAAGACCACGGCCGCTGCGGCCCGTGGCGGCCGTGCCTGAGCCGCGCGATTTCACCCCGCCTGCGCTGGACCGCACGGCCAAGATGTACATCGGCGGCAAGCAGGCCCGCCCCGATGGCGGCTATTCCCGCCCGGTGTTTTCCACGAAAGGCGCCTTGCTGGGGCAGGTCGGGGTCGGCAACCGCAAGGATATACGCAACGCGGTCGAGGCCGCACAGGCCGCGCGCGGATGGGGCCGCACAACAGGCCACGCCCGGGCGCAGATCCTGTATTACATCGCCGAGAACCTGTCGGCACGCAGCGCGGAATTCGCGGCCCGCCTGAAGGACATGACAGGCACGGCGGGCGGCGCCGAGGTTGAAGCCGCCATCCAGCGCCTGTTCACCTATGCCGCATGGGCCGACAAATACGACGGCGCGGTGAAATCAGTGCCGATCCGGGGCGTGGCGCTGGCGATGAACGAGGCCTGCGGCGTCATCGGCGCGCTATGCCCGGACGAGGCGCCGCTCTTGGGCCTGATCTCGGTCATGGCGCCCGCGATTGCCATGGGGAACAGCTGCGTTCTGGTGCCGTCAGACCCCTTCCCGCTTGCCGCCACCGATTTTGCGCAGGTGCTGGAAACCAGCGATCTGCCCGGCGGCGTGGTCAACATCGTCACCGGTGCCCATGGCGATCTGGCCAAGCCGCTCGCCGGGCATCTTGATGTCGATGCTGTGTGGAGCTTCTCCTCGTCCGGCGTCTCGGGCCTGATCGAGGCCGAGGCCGCCGGAAACCTGAAACGCACCTGGGTCAACCACGGTGCCGCGCGGGACTGGATGGGCACCGCCGGCGAGGGCCGGGCATTTCTGGCGGCGGCGACCGAGATCAAGACGGTCTGGGTGCCCTACGGCGCGTAATTTGTGGCGCGTGATCTGCGACGGGTGCGCGCACGGCAGATCGGTGGAGCGTAGGGCCGGAGTATTCGAAAGGCCGCAAATCATGCGCGTCCCGCCGTAGGCGACAGGCTGAGCGGGTGGATCCCCAGCGTGCCGAGCGCACCCGCCCATTTGCGCGCGTCGTTGTCGGCAAAGATCAGATCCGGCTCGGGGGTGCAGGTCAGCCAGTCGTTGCGAAGGATCTCGGCCTCAAGCTGCCCCGGCCCCCACCCCGAATAGCCCAGAGCCAGCAGGGCCGATGCCGGGCCCTGGCCGCGCGCAAGCGCCTCCAGGATATCAAGCGTGGCCGTCATCCGGTAGCCCCCGGGCACCTGCATCGTGGCGGGACCATCGGGGTAATCGCTCGAATGCAGCACAAAGCCACGCCCCCGCTCAACCGGACCGCCCACATGCACGCGGATATCGCGGCCGCGCGGCGCGCGCGGGATGTTCAGATGGTCAAGCAGGCTTGCAAAGTTCAGGTCCGCCGAGGGTTGGTTGATGATGAGCCCCATGGCGCCGTCGCCGGAATGGGCGCAGATCAGGATCACGCTGCGGTCAAAGCGCGGATCGTCCATGCCCGGCATCGCCACCAGCAATTTCCCCCCCAGATCCGAAACGCCATCCATCCTGCGTACATCCTTTGCAGCCCCAAGGCGTTCAGCATGGCCCTGATGCGCCGTTGCCTCAAGGCCTAAGTCATCGCGCGCGCTTTACGTCTTTGTGACTTTCCATTCCGGCGCCCGGACGTATGTTCGCCCCTATGATCCGTGCCCTTGCCCTTGCCCTTTGTCTTTCGTCACCTGCCTTTGCGCAGGGCACCACACAGGTTGATGTCCTGGCGGGGCAGTTTCGCCCCGGCTGGCAGATGAAAGGCGGGCACCATATGGCGGCGCTCGACCTGCAACTTGCGCCGCAGTGGAAGACATATTGGCGCAGCCCCGGTGACGCGGGCATTCCGCCACAATTCGACTGGACAGGGTCAGAGAATGTCGCCTCGGTCCGGTTTCACTGGCCCGCTCCGGATGTGTTTCGCACCAATGGCATGCAGTCTATCGGCTATCACGATGCGCTTGTCCTGCCGATCGAGGTAACCCCCGTCGATCCCAGCCGCCCCGTGCGGTTGCGGGCCCGGGTGGATCTGGGCGTTTGCAAAGACATCTGCATGCCCGCCTCTCTGGACCTTGCGGCCGACCTGACGCTGCCCGGAGCGTCCGATCCGGTGATCCGTACGGCGCTTGAGGCGCAGCCATTGACGGCGCGGGCGGCCGGTGTTGGGCGTGTGGCCTGTGCGCTGCAGCCGATCCGTGACGGGATGCGCCTGACGGCCGAGGTTGACCTGCCTGCTCAGGGTCGGGCCGAGGTTGTGGCAATTGAGCCGGGCATCGCCGGGGTCTGGGTGTCCGAGGCGATGGTCAGCCGCGAAGGCAACCGGCTGACTGCGGTGGTCGACATGGTCCCCCCGTCCGGCGCGCCGTTCGCGTTGAACCGTGGCGGTATCGTGCTGACGGTGATCGGGCCGGCGGGCCGCGCGGTCGAGATCAAGGGCTGCCCCGCGCCATAGCGCGCCATGGGGCGGCTACCTTCCCGTGGCAACGCGGCCGAGAGGTGCCTCGATGGCACCCGAGGCCGCTTCCCCTCTCGCCTGCTCAGGCTCGCCGCGGGACCATCCGGGCAGCGATGTACGCAATCAGGGTCACGCCGCCTGCCGCTGCCACGAACACCGCCAGCGCCACGCCTGCCGTGACCGATGCCAGTACCGGAACCGCAGCTACCAGCCATCCGGGCATTGCCCCCCAGATCAGCACCGGCCCCAGTGTCAGTGCGAAAATCCCTGCCATCACCGCGCCTGCCGCCAGAACCGGCACGCGCACGCCACGCCCCGCACCGCGTCGCAGGGCCGTCAGCATCCGCGCAACGTCACTTTGCACCGCCATCAGGGCGGGCACCATCACCAGCACCAGAACCATCCCGAACGCCAGCCCGTAGACCAGCGTGATGACGGTGGGCTTCAGGAACTCGGCCTGACTGCTTGTCTCATAAAGCAGCGGCGTCAGCCCAAGCACGGTCGTCATCGTGGTCAGCAACACCGGGCGCAGCCGATCCGATACCCCATCCACAATTGCCGGAAACAACCCGCGTTTTTCGGAATATTCGTCGATGGTCGAGACGAGAACGATGGAATCGTTGATCACGATCCCGGACATTCCGATCAGCCCGACGATGGAAAACAGCGACAGCGGCACATTCCAGTAGTGATGCCCCCAGACCGCCCCGATCAGGCCAAAGGGAATGACCGACATCACCACCAGGGGCCGCGTCCAGCTGGCAAATACCCACGACAGGCACAGGTAGATCCCCGTCAGGCACAATATCAGCCCAGAGCCCGCATCGCCCAGAAATTCGCGCTCTTGCTGAACAAGGCCGCCCTGCCGGGTGGCCACACTGAAATCCTCGGACAGTGCGGGCAGGATCTGCGTGCGGATTTCTTCCTGTATCTCTGCCGCGCGTGCCGGGTCATCTTCGGCCAGATCGCCCGACACGGTCACGATCCGCAGGCCGTTTTCACGCCGGATGGTCGAGAACCCCGCCTGCCGCTCGACCGTCACGATATCGGCCAGCGGCACATAGCGGCCGGGGCCCGCGCGCATCAGGCTGCGGTCCAGAAAATCCGCCGTCAACTCTCCGGGCGGCAATTCCAGCCGGATCGAGGCCGAACGCGGCCCCTCGGGGTAGGTTGCGGCCTCGATCCCGTTCAGCCGGTCGCGCAGCGCACTGCCCAGATCGTCGATGGCAAAGCCCATTGCCTGCCCCATCGGCGTCAGGTTCAAAAGCAATTCTTCCTTGTCATAGGCGAGACTGTCTTCCAGTGCCGTCACCTCGGGAAAGGCCGCAAGCCGGGTTTTCAACCCTTCGGCAGCGGCCTTCAACGCGGTGGCGCTTGCACCATAAAGATCAATCGACAGCGCATCGCCACCAGGTCCGAAACGCCCGCCGCGAAAGGACAACTCCTCCATCATCGGGTTGGCGCGCACCTCTTCCTGCAGAGCCGAGACAAAAGCGAAGCTGGAATAGGGGCGCGCGTCGGGGCTGATCAACTCGATGGATATGGCCCCCAGCAAATCTTCGGATTTGCCATCGGCACTCGAAAGACCGCGGCCCGCCGTGCCCCCGATCTCGGCCATGGCAAAGGTCACCGGGCTGATCGCGTGCTCGGCCTCATAGGCCGCGGCCACGGCATCTGTCGCGCGCTGCAATTCGCGCATCATCGCCTCGGCATCGGCCCGGTCCGCCCCCGGCAACATCGAGAAATTGCCCGTAACCGACGATTGCTCGGGCGCGTTGAAGAACCGGAACGGCACATCGCCCCTGATGAACAGCGCAGCCGACGCCGCAAGCAGCACCACCGAAGACGCAAGCACCGGATAGCGCGCCCAGATGACCGCGCGCATCAAGGGCTTCATGCCCCGTTCCTGCACCACAGCCATGCCGCGGTTCACCTGACGCGAGGGCCAGTCATACCACTTCACCTCACGCGCCTTGGCAATTGCATGGGCCATGTGGTTGGGCAGGATCAAAAAGCACTCGATCAGACTGGCCAGCAGCACCGCAATCACCGTGAACGGAATGTCCTTGATCAGGTCTCCAAAGCGCCCTCCGATCGCCACCAGCCCGAAAAACGCGATCACTGTGGTCAGGGTTGAGGCGACCACCGGCTGTGCCATGCGCAAGGCGCCGTTTTCGGCAGCCTCAAGCGGGCTTTCGCCCAAGCTACGGGCCCGGAAATCGGCGTGTTCGGCCACGACGATGGCATCGTCGACCAAAATGCCCAGCATGATGATCAGCGCGAAAAGCGAAATCATGTTGATCGTCAGCCCCACGGCATACATCGCGGCCACGGCGGCGAGCATCGATACCGGAATGCCCGCCGCCACCCAAAGTGCCGTGCGCGCGTTCAGAAACAGGAACAGCAGCAGCACCACCAGCCCCAACCCCGTCAGCCCGTTGTCGAGCAGCAAATACAGCCGGTCGGTGATCTGTTCGGCCCGTGCACGCACCAGATCGATGGTCAATCCGGGCGGCATGCTGGCCTGCATCGCGGCGGCCACATCGGCCACCTGCGCCTGCATGCGGATCGCGTCGCCTTCGGCGTTGCGGTCCACCCGCACCGTCATGGCCGGATTGGGGCCGACAAAGGCCGCGCGGCCCCGGTCGGCACTCTCGACGCGCACGGTTGCGATGTCGCCCAGCGTCAGCTTGGTGCCGTCTGCCCCGGCTTTCAGCACGATGGCGGCAATTTCTGCGGCCGTGCGCGCCTCGGTGCCGGTGCGCACGCGGGCCGAGCCGTCGCCCACGTCGCCTGCGGGCGAGGTTCGCACCGCCGCCGCAACCGCGGCCGAGATGTCGCGCATCGTCAGATCATGCCGTATCAGCGCGATGGAGGGCACTTCGATCATGGTCTGCGGGTTTGCAAGGCCGCGGATGGTTGTGCGCGTGATCCCAGTCTGAAACAGGCGGGCAGTGAACTCATCGGCAAAGCGCGCGAGTTGGTCAACGCCCACGGGGCCAGTAATCACCACATCGGTCACGGAATCGCGCCATTGGGTGCGGCGCACGACCGGGTCTTCGGCCTCGGAAGGCAGATTGCGCACGCTCTCGACCGCAGTCTGCACGTCTTCGGCGGCGCGGGTCAGGTCGGTTCGGGGTTCAAACTCCAACGTGATCCGGGCCGATCCTTCGGTCGCGACCGAGGTGGCATCGGCAACCCCGTCCACCGCCAGAAGGGCCGGTTCCAGAACCTGCACAATGGCGCGGTCCACATCCTCGGCCCCGGCGCCAACCCAACTGACCTGCACGGTCACTTCGGCAATCACCACGTCAGGGAAATACTGTGCGCGGATACGGGTGGCCGAGGCGATGCCCGCCACGATCATGATCACCAGCAGCAGATTTGCGACCGTGCGGTGCCGTGTGAAATAACTGATCAGCCCGCTGGCCTTTCCCGGATTGCGCAGCGCAGCCATATCTTCAGCCTCCCATGCGTGAGGTCAAACGGTCGATCACCTGTACCGGCACCCGCTCTTGCGCCAGTTGCTCAAGCACCTGCGCCTTGGCATCGGTGGGCATGCGGGTGTTGGCCTCGACAAAGGCAATCAGTTCGGCGCGCCGCTCGGGCGACAGTTCCACCATTTCAGGCGCAACAGGGGGGACAAAGGCCACGGGGGCCGCATCGGCGGCAACATCGACGGCGGCCTGATCGCCCGCTGCTGCGGCAGGACGCACCGGCTTTACCTTGATCCCTGCGCCCAGAAGCGGCGAGCGTTCCGCCACCACCTCGCGCCCGGCGACGGCAGCAGCGTCGATGATCACGGCATCACCCTGCCGACGCAGGACCGTGACCTGCACCTCGTCCAGCCGATCCCCGGGGCCCAGTACCAGAACACGCCCGTCGCCGTTCACCGCTGTTGCGGGCAACATGGCCACCCCTGCCACAGGCGGTTCGGCCACACGGACAGTCACGAAATCGCCGGGACGAAAGCCGCGTGGGGTATCAAGCGTGGCGTATACCACCCGCCCCGAGGCGCCTTCGCCCACGGCTGCACCCACGCGTTCGGTCACGCCCCGCGCCACGATCTCGGCGCCCAGAACCTCCAGCCGCACCTCGACAGGGGCTGCGATAAGCGTGCCCTCTGCATCAAGAAGCCGCGCGAATTGTGCAGTTGACAGCCGGAACGCCACATCCAGCGTGTCGGGGTCGATAATCTCGGCCAGCCGCTCATTGGCGCCGACGAGGCCGCCTTCAACCACCGAAACCCCGTTCAGCCGGCCTGAAAAGCTGGCCTTTACCTCGGTGTCGGCCAAGGCGCGCCCGGCCTCGGCCAGCGAAATCTCGGCGCGTCGCAGCGTCGATGCCGCCTGATCCACCCGCGCTTCGGCCTGCGCCAGCGCGCCGCGGCGTGACAGCACGGCCTGCTCGGCCCCCGACAGCGCCAGCGCCGCTGTTTCTACCGCCGCCGGGGTGCCCAGCTTGCGGTCTTGCAGGTCGGTCTGACGGGTCAGCGCCTGCTGACGCAAGGTGGCTTGCGCCTGTGCCGCCACCAGATCATCGCGCGCAAGGGTCAGCGCGCGCGCGGCGTCACGCCCCTCGGCCTCGGCTTCGGCGACGCTGGCCTGCGCCAGATCGCGGGCCGAGGTGGCATCGGCGGGGTCCAGCCGCACCAGCACCTGCCCCTCGTTCACCGAGGCCCCGTCTTCGAAGCCCGGCATCAGGGCCACCACCCGCCCGGACCGCGGCGCGCGCAACTCCAGTGTGCGGCGGGAACGGATCTCGCCAAAGGCTTCGGTCTGCGGCGTCAAAGTTCCGGGCGTGACGGTCAGCACGTTTGCTGAAACCACCCGCTCACGCGCGGGTTGGCTTGCACCACTGTCGCCCATCCGGTCGGCGATGGCCCCGGCAATCAGGCTGGCGGCAAAGGCCAGAAGGCCCACCGTTGCGGCCGCAAGAAACAGACCTGTCAGGGACCGGGCCAAAAACCGCATGAGCGCTCCGCTTCATATTTCCAAAAGGCATATAGGACACTGCACCGAAAGCGCCAGCCACAAGGCTGTTACGCCATGGGATGCGGTTTCCGTTGCTACTTTCTGCGGCGGTGTTCCTCTAGCCGCGGCAAAATCTCGACAAAATTGCAAGGTCGGTGGCGGTAATCCAGCTGCCAGACCAGAATTTCGTCCCAGGCATCACGGCAGGCACCCGGACTGCCGGGCAAGGCAAACAGATACGTCCCCCCCGCAACCCCGCCGCAGGCCCTGCTTTGCACCGCCGAGGTGCCGATCTTGGCCATCGAGACATGGGTAAAAACGGTGCCGAACGCCTCGATTTCCTTTTCATAGACATCACGGTGCGCCTCGACCGTCACGTCACGGCCCGTCAGACCCGTGCCCCCTGTCGAAAGGATCACGTCGATTTCAGGGTCAGCAATCCAGGCGCGCAACTGCCCTGCGATCAGGGCGCGGTCGTCGGGTACGATGGCGCGCGCCGCAAGGCGGTGGCCCGCGTCCGACAGCCGCGCAACCAGCGTGTCGCCGGATCGGTCGTCGGCGGGTGTGCGCGTGTCGGACACGGTCAGCACTGCGATGCGGACGGGGATGAAATCGCGGTTTTGGTCGATGCTGCTCATGCACAGGAACCTTCGCGCAAACGCGCCTTCAGCGCAACAAGATCGGCCCATGCGGCGCCCTTGGCGACAGGGTTGCGCAGCAGATGGCCGGGGTGCTGCATGACCAGCAGCGGGCGGTCCAGAACCACGCGCCACGCGCCACGCGCGGGCGGATCGACCGCCCCCTGCAGCAGCGTCGACACCGCGTCATTGCCCATGGCCACGACGATTTCGGGCTGCGCAAGTGCGATGTGGCGCAGCACGAAGGGACGCAGCATGGCTACGTCACCCTCACGCGGGGGTCCGACGGACCGCCACGGCAGCGCCGTCGTCAGATACACGCCCCGCGCCGGATCCTTTGCATCGCGCGCAAGGCCGATGGCCGCAAACATCCGGTCCAGAAGCGCACCCTTGACCCCGGCAAAGGGGATGCCCGAGCGGTCTTCGTCGACATCGGGCGCTTCGCCCACAACCATCACCCGCGCGCCCGCAGTGCCCCCCGCGAACACCAGATTGCGCGCCCCGCGCCGGATCTCGCAATGGGGCCATGCCGCAAGCGCCGCATGAAGGGCGGCCAGCGACGTGGCACCTGCGGCGGAGGCTTCGGCCTCGGCCATCGTGTCGGCGGCCGGGGGTGCATCGGGCGAGGTTGGTGCCTGTGCGTGCCGAAGGATGGGGGGCGCAGCGTCGGGGATCGGTTCGGCAGCGTGATAGCGGTTGACGGGTGCGTCTTGCACCACCGTGTCGATACCCAGATCCACCTGCCAGGCCAGCGCCGCCAGGGCCGCCTCCCAATCGCCGGTGATCTGATCGATTCTACTCATGTTCACACGATAGGCCCCTGACCCAAAGGCCACAAGCACGCGGATGATCCGCCCGGCGTCGTTGCGTGCCCCGGCAACGCATGGTCAGGCGCCGAAAAAGGCAGGGTGAACTCTGCGTCTGCGGCTACCGTTGCCTCGGGCGCGCGGCTTTGGCATAACCTCTGGCAAGCCCGCGCCCCGCCCGCCTCTGGAGACGCCCATGATTTTCCGCGCCCGCCACCTTCTGGGAATCGAACATCTCTCGCCGCAGGAAATCGTCATGATCCTCGATCTGGCCACGCGCTACGTGGATCTGAACCGCCGGACGGTCAAGCAATCCGATGCCCTTGCGGGGCTGACGCAGATCAACATGTTTTTCGAGAGTTCCACCCGCACGCAAGCCAGTTTCGAGCTGGCCGGAAAGCGCCTCGGCGCCGATGTGATGAATATGGCTGTGGCGCAATCCTCGGTGAAAAAGGGCGAGACTCTGATCGACACCGCGATGACGCTGAATGCGATGCACCCCGATCTTCTGGTGGTGCGGCACGGCTCGTCCGGGGCGGTGAATTTGCTGGCCAGCAAGGTGAACTGTGCGGTGCTTAATGCAGGCGACGGCCAGCATGAACACCCCACGCAGGCGCTGCTGGATGCCCTGACAATCCGTCGCGCCAAGGGGCGCATCCAGCGCCTTACCGTGGCCATCTGCGGCGACATCGCGCACAGCCGCGTGGCGCGCAGCAACCTGATTTTGCTGGGCAAGATGGAAAACCGCATCCGTCTGATCGCGCCACCCACCCTGATGCCCGCGGGCGTGCAGGATTTCGGCTGTGAATTGTTCGACGACATGCGCAAGGGCCTTGAGGGGGCGGATGTCGTGATGATGCTGCGCCTTCAGCGCGAGCGGATGGACGGCGGTTATGTCCCGTCCGAGCGTGAGTATTACCACCGCTACGGGCTGGACGCCGAGAAACTGAGCCATGCCAAAGCCGATGCCATCGTGATGCACCCCGGCCCGATGAACCGGGGCGTCGAAATCGACGGCGAACTGGCCGATGACATCAACCGCTCGGTCATACAGGAACAGGTGGAAATGGGGGTCGCGGTACGCATGGCGTGCATGGACCTTCTGGCGCGCAACCTGCGGGCCGAGCGTGGGCGCAAGGCGGCCGAAACCTATGTCTGAGCCAAAGGACAAACCCCCGAAAAAGCGCCCCTCGGATGCCGCGATGGGGGGCCGGGTGGCGACCGTGGTGTTGCTGGGTCTGGCTGTGTTCGTGACCCTTCTGGTGGTGTTCGCCGAATGAAGCGCGCGCATATCCTTCGCCTTGCATGCTTCCAATATCCTGGCCTTGTGTGGGCAAGCGGGCGGCCAGATGACTTTCGCCGCTCACCCGATTTGCCCGCTGCGCACGGCCCCTATTGGCCACAACAGAAAGGCGCCTGCCCATGACCGACCCCCTTTTCATTCCCCAATCCGCCGCGGCCGCACTGCGGCTCTTTCACATCGTGCCCGATTATCCGCTCGCGCGGACCCTGACCGAAGCCCCCAACCCTGCCACCATCGCCGCAGCGCTTGGCCTGACCGCCCTGCCGCCGAATGGGGCCGAGGTGATCCGACTGGACGATATCGCGGCACTGGGCCTGCGCGACTTTCTGATTCAGGGGCACGATGTGCTGCCGCAGGCAATGGAAGGGCCGGACACCGCATGGCTCGACGCGCTGCACGGCCATATCCTGATCGTGCATGCACGCATCGCGGGCGCGGGCGATGTGACCCTTCGCCCCGGTCCCGGCCTGCGGCCGCTGGGTACCTTTGCGCAGGGCGGCCCGCCTCCCACTCCGCTGCATATCCCCGATGCAGAGCGGCCCGAGGCCACGGGCCTGCCAGCCCCGCGAACAACCGCACAACGCGGCGGCGGCGCGGCGGTTCTGGTGCTGCTGGCTATTGTCGTGGCGCTGATCGCGCTCGCGCTGTTCGGGCTGCCCCGGTGGCGGGGATGATGCCTACACCCACTGCCCCCTTCTCTGCCCTGACCCAAGGCCCGCACCCATGACCCTGTTTCTTGAAAACGCCCGCATCGTAGACCCCGAAGGCGGCACCGAGGACATCGGGAACGTCGTCGTGAATGCCGGCATCATCGCGGCCATCGGCGCGGTCGGCGCGCCCCGGGACGCCCGCATCATCGACTGCGGCGGCGCCTGCCTTGCGCCCGGCATCGTCGACATCGGCGTCAAGATCGGCGAGCCGGGCGAGCGGCACCGCGAAAGCTTTCGCTCGGCAGGGCTGGCGGCGGCTGCGGGCGGGGTGACCACGATCATCGCCCGCCCTGACACCGCCCCCGCCATCGACACCCCCGAAGTGCTGGAGTTCGTCACCCGCCGCGCCGCCGAAGCCTGCCCGGTGCGCATCCGCCACATGGCCGCACTGACCAAGGGGCGGCTGGGGCGCGAGATGACCGAGATCAGCTTCTTGCTCGACGCGGGCGCCATCGCCTTTACCGATGCCACCCATGTCACCGCCGACACCAAGGTGCTGTCGCGTGCGATGACCTATGCGCGCGCCTTGGGCGCGCTGATCATCGGCCACCCGCAAGAGCCGGGCCTGTCGGCGGGGGGGGGGGCCGCCACCAGCGGCAAGTTTGCATCTTTGCGTGGCATTCCGGCAGTGCACCCGATGGCCGAGCGCATCGGGTTTGACCGCGACATGGGCCTGGTCGAGATGACGGGCGCGCGTTATCACGCCGACCAGATCACCACCGCCCGCTGTCTGCCTGCGCTTGAACGCGCCAAGGCCAACGGGCTGGACGTGACGGCGGGGGTGTCGATCCACCACCTGACGCTGAACGAACTGGACGTGGGCGACTACCGCACGTTCTTCAAGCTGACCCCACCCTTGCGCGCCGAGGATGACCGGCTGGCCATGGTCGAGGCCGTCGCCTCGGGGCTGATCGACATCATCGGCAGTTTCCACACACCAGCCGATGAGGAAAGCAAGCGCCTGCCGTTCGAAGATGCGGCATCGGGGGCGGTGGGGCTTGAGACGCTGCTGCCGGCAGCCCTGCGCCTGTATCATGCGGGCCAGATCGACCTGCCGCACCTGTTTCGCGCGCTGTCGCTGAACCCCGCCCGCCGCCTTGGGCTGCCGCAGGGGCGCATGGCCGAGGGGGCGCCCGCAGATCTGGTGCTGTTCAACCCCGACACGCCCTTTGTGCTGGACCGCTTCACGCTGAAATCGAAATCGAAGAACACCCCGTTTGACGGCGCCCGGATGGAGGGTAAGGTTCTGGCAACCTTTGTTGGCGGGCGGCAGGTATTTGGTCTTGAGGGGTATCATGCCTGAACTTGCCTCGCCCCCCCTGATGATCGCACTGGTCGCCGTGCTGGCCTATCTCTTGGGGTCTGTGCCCTTTGGTCTGGTGATCACGCGCGTGTTTGGTCTTGGCGATCTGCGCAAGATCGGATCGGGAAACATCGGCGCCACCAACGTGCTGCGCACGGGAAACAAACCGGCGGCCCTGGCCACACTGATACTCGATGCGGGAAAGGGCGGGGTTGCGGTGTTGCTTGCGCGGGCGATGGTCGGACCTGATGCCGCACAGGTGGCCGCGTTGTTCAGCTTTCTGGGGCACCTTTACCCCGTCTGGCTGGGGTTCAGGGGGGGCAAGGGGGTGGCCACGTTTCTGGGCACGCTGCTGGCGCTGGCATGGCCTGCGGGCCTTGCTGCCTGTGCCACCTGGGCGCTGACGGCGGCCGTCTCGCGCCTGTCGTCACTGTCGGCGCTGGTGGCGGCGGCGCTGGCGCCGGTCTGGCTGGCCGTGCTGGGCTATCCGCAGATGAGCGTTCTGGCCATCGCGCTGGCCGCGATGGTGTTTCAGCGCCACCACGCCAACATCGCGCGCCTCCGTGCAGGCACCGAACCAAGGATCGGCGGGAAATGAAAAATGATTATCGAAAGGAATGCCATGCGATGTTGTTTCCTTTCCCCCGTCCTGCCCCCGCGTCGTGGGACGACGAGAGGATGATCGCATATGCGCCTGTCCAGCATGCCGCGCCGGGCGCCGAAAACTGCCTGAAATCGGACTGACTGAACCGTTTTCCCACTGCGCACGCGGCTATTGGCACCCATAAGCACAAGACCCCAGCGGGGGCGCCCGGCCTACAGGCTGCACGCCTCATAGAGCGGGGCCAGTGATCCGCCCCATGCGCCATCGTAAAGCCGCAGCCAGCGATCGGCCTGCACCTCGCCACGCGCGACTGATGCCACGACGGGCGCCAGATACCGTTCTTCGCCCAAACCCCGCGCCGCCAGCCCCGACTGCGACAGTGCCACGGCGGCGCGTGCGAGATCATGCAGCTTCACCCCTCCCGCCTCGCCCTTCAGTGCCGCGACCGATGCCGCAACGCGCAGCCCCTCGCGCGTCTCGGTATCCAGACCCTTGACCAGATCCCAGGCCGCATCCAGTGCTGCATCGTCATACATCAGCCCCACCCAGAACGCGGGCAGCGCGTTGATGTGCGCCTCGTCCCCGCAATCGGCACCGCGCATCTCGATGTATTTCTTGACGCGGGCCTCGGGGAAGACGGTGGTCATGTGGTCGGCCCAGTCGGACAGGGTTGGCAGCGCTCCGGGCAGCGCGGGGAGTTCCCCCTTCAGGAAGTCGCGGAACGATTGCCCCAGCGCGTCGATATACACCCCGTCGCGGTAGACAAAATACATCGGCACATCCAGGACCCAATCGACATAGGCCTGAAAACCGAAATCACCGTCAAAGGCAAAGGGCAGCATGCCTGTACGGCTGTTGTCCAGCCCCCGCCAGATGCGGCTGCGCCAACTGCGGTGGCCGTTCGGTCTGCCGTCAAAGAACGGGGACGAGGCGAAAAGCGCCGTTGCCACCGGCTGCAAGGCCAGCGCCACACGCAGCTTTTTCACCATGTCGGCTTCGGACGCGTAATCGAGGTTCACCTGCACGGTCGATGTGCGATACATCATCTGCGTGCCATGCGTGCCGACCCGGCCCATATAGTCGGTCATCAGCCGGTAGCGGCCCTTGGGCATGCGCGGCATCTGCGCGAATGTCCATTCGGGCGCCGCACCGATGCCCATGAAGCGCACGCCCATCGGCCCCGCCACCGCCGCCACCTCTTCCAGATGGTTGCGCAATTCGGCCGCCGTCTCATGCAGCGTTTCCACCGCCGCGCCCGAAAGCTCGAACTGGCCGCCCGGCTCAAGGCTGATGTTGGCCTGCCCGCGCTGCAGACCGATGACCTTGCCGCCCTCGCGCACGCGGGTCCAGCCAAAACGCGCGGCCAAGCCCTCGAACATCGCCTCGATCGAGGCCGCCCCGGCATAGGGCAACGGGGCACGGGTCGCGGTCAGCCAGCCGAACTTTTCATGCTCGGTCCCGATGCGCCAATCGGCTTTCGGCTTGCACCCGGCCTCCAACATCGCGGCCAACTGATCGAACGACGTGATGGGGCCACCGCCGGATTGGGGAATGGACATGGGCGACAGGCTCCGCTTTGCAAAGAGGTCGGTTCAGGGTCAGTTTAAGGCGCCAAGACCTGTCTTGCCGCGCGCGCCAAGTCAAGAGACCGGGGGCACCTGTCGCACACATATCACAAACCTTGATCACGCTACGCCTTCAGAGCACAGGGCCGTCACGCCCCCGCCACCACGCCGCGCCCCGCGCGCCGCCAGACGACACGGTTTTCGCCGCCCGCCATCACGGCGCGGCTGCCCGCACCCGGCGGCGGCGCGAGTGCGGCCAGCAGATCAGCGCTGGAAAGCCCCGGCAGGGCGGAAAACGCATCGAACAGCGCCTCGGCCCCGGCGGCATCCACCGGGATAAGAATGGCCTGCCCGTCGGCCTGTTTCAGCCGCCACAGCCGCCGCCCGCGCATCGAGATCAGGCGCAACTCGACCAGATCGGACAGGCTGACAAAGCCGCCCACGACAGGGCCCATATAGCCTACCTGCCCTTCGTCCACCTGCACCACGCCCGGCGCGTCGGTGACAGCAGCAAAGCGCATACGCCGCCCCGCCAACACCGCCAGCGCCGCCCCGCCCGCCGCCACAACGGCACCAATAGGCAGCAGCAGATAGCCGCCCAGCGCCATCAGCCACAGCCCGAACCCGATGACGCCCGCGCCCATCAGCACCTCGCGCCAGCGCCAGATTGTCGCACGCGCGTCCGGCCTGATCATACGCCCCCCTGGTTGCGGGGCACCCGTCCGCCGCCAGCCTTACCTACCATCTGCCCCAGTCCCCATAACGCGCCTGCCAGACCACCATCGCCGCCACGGCCGCCGTCTCGGCCCGCAGGATGCGTGGCCCCAGACGCATCGGGCGCACAAAGGGCGTCGCGCACAGCATCAGCCGCTCTTCGTCAGAAAACCCGCCTTCGGGGCCGATCAGCAAGGCCGAGGGCACCCGATCCCCCGCATCATCCCCGTCGCCATCCGTCCGCGCCAAGCCCTCATCGGCCCAGAACAGCCGCCGCCCTTCTGGCCAAGCCGCCAGAACGGAGGCCAACGGCGCCACATCGACCACCTCGGGCACGAAGGTGGCACCGCATTGCTCGGCGGCCTCGATGGCATGGGCGCGCTGCCTGTCCACGCGCCAGCGATCAGACTGGGTAAATCGGGTGATCACCGGCACAATCCGCGCAACCCCCAGTTCAACAGCCTTTTCGACGATGAAATTCGTGCGCTCCTTGCGGATCGGCGCAAACACCAGCCACAGATCGGGCGGGGCCACCTGGGGGCCGGTCTGCCCCTCACAAACCAGCAGACCCCGCCGCTTGCCCGCGTCCTGCACCCGCGCCAGCCATTCGCCGTCAACGCCGTTGAACAGCCGCACCCCGGCGCCGGGCCCCAGCCGCATCACCGAAAAGAGATAGCCCGCCTGATCAGGGCCCAGCGCCACCGCTTGCCCCGTGCCCAAGGGCTGATCTACATAAAGCCTGACCTTCGCATCCATGGACGCCACGCTATGACCCAAACTCCCGAAATGCCAGAGGGTGCGACCGGCCCTGTTACCGATGCGCCGCGCGGCAATTGGGTCGACACCTGGGCCCCCGCCGCCACGCGCCCCTATCTGCGCCTGTCGCGGGCGGACCGGCCGATCGGCACCTGGCTTCTGTTGCTGCCCTGCTTCTGGGCCATTGCCCTTGCCGCGGCGGTGGACGGCTTTGCCGCAGCGGATGCCTGGCTGGTGATCGGCAGCACAGTGGGCGCTGCACTGATGCGCGGCGCGGGGTGCACATGGAACGACATCACCGACCGGCACATTGATGCCAGCGTGGCGCGCACACGGTCGCGGCCGCTGCCATCGGGCGCGGTCAGCGTGCGCGCAGCACTGGTCTGGATGGCGGCGCAGGCGTTGGTTGCCGCGCTGATCCTGTTCACGTTCAACGGGCTGGCCATTGCGCTGGGGGTGGCGTCGCTGGCGCTGGTCGCGATCTATCCGTTTGCCAAGCGTTTTACCTGGTGGCCGCAGGTTTTTCTGGGGCTGGCGTTCAACTGGGGTGCGGTCCTGCTGTGGGCGGCGCATGCCGGGGCGGTGCCGGCCGCTGCACTGTTCCTCTATGCGGGCGGCATTGCCTGGACGCTGTTCTACGACACGATCTATGCCCATCAGGACCGCGAGGATGATGCCCTGATCGGCGTGAAATCCACCGCGCGGCTGTTTGGCGAGAACACCGGGCACTGGCTGCGGGTATTTCTGGTGGCAGCGGTTTCACTGCTGGGGGTGGCGGTGTTGCTGGCGCTGGTGCCCGCGCGCAACCCGCTGCAACTTGCGGTCGCGCTGGGAGGGGTCTGGGCGTTTGGCTGGCACATGGCACGCCAGATGATGCGACTGAATACCGGCGATCCGGCCTCATGCTTGGCAACCTTTCGCTCAAACCGCGATGCGGGGCTGATTCCGGTGGCGTTTTTTGCAGCATCGGCATTGCTGTAAGCGCCCGCCGGGCCTAAGACTTCCGGCGCGAGA
Source organism: Rhodobacterales bacterium (assembly GCA_038205925.1). Classification (GTDB taxonomy): domain Bacteria; phylum Pseudomonadota; class Alphaproteobacteria; order Rhodobacterales; family Rhodobacteraceae; genus Pseudotabrizicola. The sequence goes on from JBBRBJ010000009.1 coordinate 78,874, forward strand.
TGTGCTGCCGCACGTGACCAGTACCGAACGCCCCTTCTGCCCGGGGCACACACGGAAAGCTGCCTTTGTCCAAAACGTTGCCTGAAAAGATCACCTCCCGCCTGCCCGGCGCCCTGCCCCAGCCGGCCATCGCTTTGGGCGCCTTTGTCTCAGCGTCGGTTCTGGCCGCACTGGCGGCATGGGCCTCGGCCCTTGCGATAGAGGCGCGCACGACGCAGGCCGTCACCTCGCGCCTGATGGATCAGGGCATCACCTGGGCCGCAGTAGATGCCGATGGGTTGCAGTTGCAAATCACGGGAACAGCCCCGAATGAGGCCGCCCGCTTTCGCGCCGTCAACATCGCCGGATCGGTGATTGATGCGGCGCGTGTGCGCGACCTGCTTGACGTGACCCCGGTGAAGGGCATCGAAGCCCCGCGCTTTTCGGTGGAAATGCTGCGTAACGATGACGGGATCCAGCTGATCGGTCTGTTGCCGGCGGGCGAGGAAGTTGAGCGTCTGAAATCCGAGGCCGAACCCCTAAGCCCCGATGCGGGCGTGTCGGACATGCTTGAAACCGCCGACTACCCGGCGCCCGAAGGCTGGGACGCCGCCTTTGATTACGGGATCGCCGCACTGCGGCTTTTGCCGCGCTCAAAGGTTTCTGTCGCTGCCGGGCGCGTGGTGATCACCGCTATTGCCGACAGTGCGTCCGAGCAACGCCGTCTTGAAGGCGAACTTGCCCGCTCCAGACCGGAAGGCGTTTCGGTGACCATCGACATCACCGCGCCCCGGCCCGTGCTGACACCGTTCACGTTGCGCTTCGTGCTGGATGAACAGGGCGCGCGGTTTGACGCCTGTTCAGCCGATACCGACCGCGCGCGCGACAGGATTCTGGCGGCAGCGGCGCAGGCGGGCATGCAGGGCAAGACCACCTGCATCGTGGGCCTTGGGGTGCCGTCTCCGTCATGGGCCGAAGCTGCAGGCGCAGGGATTGCGGCAGTCAGGGAATTGGGGGCGGCCACGATCACCTTCTCGGATGCTGATGTATCCCTGATTGCCGCCGACACCGTGCCGCAGGCCGATTTTGACCGCGTGTTGGGTGAGTTGCAAACCGCCCTGCCCGAGGTGTTTTCGCTGAACGCCACGCTGGAGCGCAAATCTACCGCCGCCGCCGCCGGCCCGGCCGAGTTTACTGCCCTGCTGTCATCCGAGGGACGTGTCGAATTGCGCGGCCGGGTGACCGATGCGCTGTTGCGCGATGCGGCGACCAGCTTTGCCAAGGCCCGCTTTGGTGCCGACAATGTCTACAATGCCACCCGCCTTGATGATGGCCTGCCCGACGGCTGGCCGGTGCGGGTGCTTGCAGGGCTGGAATCGCTGGGCGAACTGGTGTCGGGCAAGTTGGTCGTCCGCGACGATCTGGTCACGGTCGAGGGCATCACCGGCAGCCAGACAGCCCGCGGCCGCATCTCGCAGGTGCTTTCGGACAAGCTTGGCCAAGGCGAGCGGTTCCGCGTGTCCGTGGTTTACGACGAGGATCTGGACCCCCTGGCTGCCCTTCCGACCCCACAGGAATGCGCCGATCAGGTGCGCGCCGTGGTGTCGCAGCGCAAGATCACCTTTCCGCCCGGTTCCGCCGAAATCGACCGGCCAACCGGTGCTACCATGGATGCGCTGGCCACCATTCTGACCGAATGCCCCGACCTGACGATGGAAATTGCGGGCTACACCGACAGTCAGGGATCGGAAGAGGGCAACCGCGCCCTCAGTCAGGCCCGGGCCGAGGCGGTGCTGCTGGCCTTGCAGGGGCGGGGGACCGATGTGGCCGACATGGACGCCAAGGGCTATGGCGAGGTTGACCCCATCGCTGACAATGGCACCGAAGCGGGACGCGAGGCGAACCGGCGGATCGAGTTCGTGTTGCGCGGGCTGGCCCCGGTGCAAGCGGCCGTCACGGCGTTCGATGCAACGCGTGCCGACGAAGCCGGCAACGCAGATGCCGCGATCGCTCTGCAACCCAGCGACACGGACCCCGATGCCGGTGCTGCCCCCGATCCTGACACTGACGAAAGCCCCTCGGTCGCCCCCGCCGAAAAGACCCGCCGCCCCCTTGCACGCCCCGCCCGAGGGGGCTAGGGCTGCCGCATTCCATCAGGCCTGAGGGTCCATGAACCGCACTGAATTCATCATCGTGACCGCCATCATCCTTATGGCCGCCTTTGCCATGGGATGGTTTGCGCATTGGCTGATCAACCGCTTTGCCCGCGTGGCGGGCGGCGACATGGGCGAAATGGACCGCCTGGCTACCATGCTGCACGATGCCGAGGAAACGCGCGATCAGGCCATTCTGTACCTTGAGCAGCGCGAGGCGGAACTGATGAACCAGATCGCCCAGACCGAGGCCGAGTTGCGTGCCGCGATGGACGGGCTGCGCGACGCACGCCAAGAGGCCGAGGAAATGCGCGCCTACATCGAGCGCATGCACGCCAATTCCTGACCCTCGGGCCGCGGATCGAAAACCAGTTGT
>JBBRBJ010000010.1:0-77767 GCA_038205925.1 Rhodobacterales bacterium
AGCCGCGCCTCACCAGTTTCCGTACCGCGGCCGCGCGTCCCCGCCGGTCTGCGCCTGCGGTCGCCGACCCGTAAAGTTGGATCAGATGACCCAGACCCGGAGAGGCAACGTGGCGGGTCACCTCTTGCTCCCAGTTTTCCATCAATGACGTCGGGGCCACCACCAGAACCGGCCCTCGTTTCTGGCCGCGCTTCATGTGATCGTTTAGCCAGACCAGAAAGGCGAGCGTCTGAAGGGTCTTTCCCAAACCGGGCTCATCCGCGTTCAGAACACCGGGCAGACCGGCCTTCCACGCCGCGATCTGCCAAGTCAGGCTTTCCACTTGATGGTCCTTCAGTCGGGTTCGACTGGCGGCGGGCACGGCCACGGGCAAGTCGGTCTGGCGGGGTTTTGGTTTTGCGTGCCAGGTGACATCTTCAAAGTTTTCGGCGGTTTTCAGCACTACCGGCCCGCCAGGTCCGGCAACGAAGCGGGAAGGGCAGATGGTTTGCTAATACAGTTTTTACGGGGGGTGATGTCGCCTTTCGCCGCTTCACGCTGGGGACCGGAGCGGGAAGCCCAGCCGGCATAAACGGTGACAAAAAAGGCTCCGCTGTGAGGGTGAAGGGGCCGTTGCTACACAATGCGCGCGCGCGGGCGAGGCAGACCCCATATCAATCAGCGCGGCATTCGCGCAGAGATACGCGCGCGCGCCAAAGCCCGGGTGCGACCCTTTTTACAGACGGGAAACAGGGCGCAGTGTTTTTGACGCGCTGGGGGGGCAGGGGGTGGGCCAGTCCCTGAAGCTTCCCGCCTGGGGACCGGAATGGGCTGCACAATGCACGAAATCACAATTGAGAGAATTTGGCCCAAGCACTCATCAGGGCTATAAAGGAGGATAGACCATCTATCAATAATTACAACGCATTCAATTGTATGCATTGTTTCTTGTTTAGTGGTGCCCGGAGACGGAATTGAACCGCCGACACGCGGATTTTCAATCCGCTGCTCTACCAACTGAGCTATCCGGGCACCGGATCGAAGGGGCGGAGCCCCTCGGGTGGGCGGGTGATACGTCAGTAGGCCGGGGCTGTCCAGAGTCATTTTGGCGTTTTGCAGGGCGCCGTCAAGGCCGCGGGCCGGTGCTCTCTTCCTCGTCGTCAGCAGGGCCCTCTTCTTCTGATTCCGGGGCTGGGATGGCATAACTTTCGTTCAACCAACGTCCCAGATCCACATCCGCGCAGCGGCGCGAACAAAAGGGGCGGTACGTCGGGTCGGTCGCTTTTGCACAGATCGGGCAGGTCATTCGAACAGCCCCTCGGCCACCAGCGACAGCGGCATGCGGTCGCGCTTGCGGGTCATCTCATAGAGGCCAAGCGTGGTCCATCCGGCCAGATTGGCCTCACCGTCGCCCTTGAAGGCGGCCTTGATTACCTGATCGAGAATAGCGCGCTCTTTCTTGGGCATCGGCGCGAAATCGACCACCACCTGGCCGCCGAGGCCGCGCAGGCGCAACTGGCGCGGCAGATCGCGCGCCGCGGCGATGTTCACTTTAAGCGCTGCGGCGGGCGATGTGTCTGCCCCGGTGTTCACATCCACCGCCGTCAGTGCCCGTGTCGCTTCAATCATCATGTGCCCGGCCCCAAGGGCGACGCGGTCCGATAGCAGGGCAGAGATCATCTCGACCACATCATGCGCGTCAAACCCCCCCTGCTCGGTCACTGCCTCATCCGGGGCGGGGTCCAGCCAGTCGCGAAAGGCAGTGTCATGCGCGCCGGGGCCATCAACCAGCAGTTCCGGGGCGCCGTTCACATCGGCCAGAACCGCTTCGGCCAGCCCGCGCATCGCGGCAATATCCTCGGCAATGGCATCGGGCTCGGCCTCGGCCTCGGCGCAGGACGAGCGCAGGATAAGCCCCAGTGCGGGGTCTGCCCCGGCCATACCTGCCACTGCCAGAGCCGACAGGTGCGCGCGCTGATCCTCATCCTTGATCCGGCGTGAGATGTTCAGGCCCGGCGCATCGGGAGTAAGAATTGCAAAACGCGACTTGAACAGCAGCCGGGCCGTCACCGGCAGGGCCTTGCCTGGCTCGGCCGGGCCAGTCACCTGCACCAGAAGTCGCTGACCGGGGGCAATGCCGCCGATCTGGCGCAAGAAGCCCGAGCCTTCGGGCAGTTTTACGAATATTCCGCCCTGCCCCTTTACCGGCCGGTCCGCCACGGCGCGGTAGATCGCGCCCGGCAGGGGCACGTCACCGTCGGGGTCGATCAGCAGCTCTTGCAACACGCCGTCTTCGATCAGCGCGGCCATCTGGCGCCCGCCCATCTCATCCAGAATAACCACGCGGCCCGTCATTCAGCCCTCCAGACCGGATATCCCACGGCCGTCAGCATCGCAGCCGTCTCGGCCACGGGCAGGCCCATGATTCCCGTGTAACTACCTGACATCCATGTAATAAATGCTCCTGCACATCCTTGGATGCCATAGCCGCCTGCCTTGCCGCGCCACTCACCGCCGGCCAGATAGGCATTCAGTTCGAGGTCCGACAGCCGCTTCATCTTGACGTTGCTGACGCTGACCCGGGTGATAAGTCGTGGCCCACGGCGCACCGCCACAGCCGTGATCACCTGATGCCGCCGCCCGCCAAGCGCCAACAAGAAGGCAGCCGCCTCGCCCGCATCGCCGGGTTTACCCAGTATGCGGCGCCCCAATGCCACGGTGGTGTCGGCGGTCAGCACCACATCGTCGTCATCCGCCAGCACCGCGCGGGCCTTTTCCTCGGCCACCCGCAGGCAATAGGGCCTTGGCAGTTCGCGCGGCCTTGGGTCCTCGTCTATGTCGGGGGGCAAGATGGCATCCGGGGTGATGCCCAGCCCGGCCAGAATTTCCTTGCGGCGCGGGCTGGAGGAACCGAGAACAAGACGCAAAACCAGTTACTTGAACCGATAGTTGATACGGCCCTTCGACAGATCGTAGGGGGTCATTTCCACCTGCACCTTGTCGCCGGCCAGAACCCGGATGCGGTTCTTGCGCATCTTTCCTGCCATCACAGCGATCAGTTCATGGCCATTGTCGAGTTCAACCTTGAATGTCGCGTTCGGCAGAAGTTCCTTGACGACACCGGGGAATTCGAGAATGTCTTCCTTGGCCATGGTCACTCCAAAAGAGGGATAGGCCCGCATTTGGTGCAGGCCAGATAGCGGGGCATATGCGCCCGATTCTCCGGGTTTTCAAGGTAAAAAATGGTACATCGCGGGCAAGCTGTTTTGGCCGGTGCAAGTGGTTTTGAACACCGCCCGCGCGAGGGGCGTCACTGGCGGTTGAAAAACTGACCTTTGCTGCTGACGAACCGGGCGCGTTGACGGCTGTGTGGCACGGCGGCCCGGGTTACCGTTCTGTCGGCTCTCCGAACCGCGCCAGCATTCGCGCGCGGATCTGATCGCGCGCCTGACGATAGGCCGACAGCTTGGCATTACGCCCCTCGCCCAGACCCGTCGGGTCCAGGATCGGCCAGTATTCGATATCGAGGTGGTAGTGCCGCGTCAGTTCCAGCGCCATGCGCTGGCTGGCGGGTGACAGGGCCACGATAAGATCGAACTGGCTCAGATCATCGCCCCATTCCTGCATCTCGTCGAATGACCTGCTGCGGTGGCGCGAAAGCTCGATCCCCAACTCCTGACACACGGCAATGGAAAAGCCGTCCACCTCCATGTCGTTCTTCACGCCCGCGGACTGCACATAGGCGCGCTGGCCATACATCTGCTTCATCAGCCCTTCGGCCATGGGCGAGCGGACGGCATTGTGGTCGCAACAAAACAGAACCGATTGGGGGAAATCGCTCAAAGCGTCAACCCCAGTGCAAAACGCAGATCAGAGTGAACAGGCGGCGCGCGGTATCGATATCGACATCGGCCTTGCCTTCAAGCCGCTCTTGCAGCACCCGCGCGCCCTCATTGTGGATACCACGGCGGGCCATGTCGATGGCCTCGATCTGGCTGGGCGGCAGGCGCTTGACGGCTTCGAAATAGCTTTCGCAGATCTGGAAATAATCCTTCACCACCTGACGAAAGGGCCCAAGGCTCAGATGGAAGGCGCCCAGCTTTTCCTCGGCCTCATCGGCCACATCAAACACCAGCCGCCCGTCGCGGATGGCCAGCCCAAGGCGGTACGGGCCCGGCACGGCGGGCCGCCCTTCGCGCAGAGGCAAGGCAAACAGATTCGCCTCCAGCAGATCAAAGATTGCCACGCGGCGTTCTTGCTCGATCTCGGGGGTCGGGCGGGCCAGTCCACGCTCGTCAATCTCGATATGGCAGATGCGGTTGGTCATGGGGCGGTCCTGCAAGCGATGCCCACGTTGATGCCCGACCCCGGCCCGCGGTGCAAGCAGGCAAGGGGGGGCTCAGCGGTTCAGCCGGTCCAACCGCGCCCGCACGCTCAGCCCATGCGCCTGCAACCCCTCGCTGGTGGCAAGACGCTCGGCGGCAGGGCCAACCGCCTTCAAGGCCTCGGGCGTCATGCGGGCCATCGTGGTGCGCTTCATGAAATCCAGCACCGACAGACCGCTGGAAAACCGGGCCGAGCGGGCTGTGGGCAGCACATGGTTCGGCCCGCCCACATAGTCGCCAATCGCCTCCGGCGTCCACGGCCCAAGGAAGATTGCGCCTGCATGCGGGATCTTCGCCGCCAGCGCCTCGGCATCCGCCACCAGTATCTCAAGATGTTCGGGTGCGATCTGGTTGGCCAGTGCCGCAGCCTGATCCAGATTTTCGACCACGACCACCGCGCCGTTTTCGCGCCAGCTTTGCCCGGCAATCGCCCGGCGCTCCAAGACTGCCAGCCGCCGGTCGACCGCAGCCACAACCGCATGGCCAAGGCTTGCGTCGGTGGTGATCAGGATGGCCTGCGCCGAGACGTCATGCTCGGCCTGGCTCAGCAAATCAAGCGCGATCCAGTCGGCATCGTTACCGGCATCGGCAATCACCAATATCTCGGACGGGCCCGCGATCATGTCGATGCCGACGCGCCCGAACACACGCCGCTTGGCCGCCGCCACATAAGCATTGCCCGGCCCGGTGATCTTGTCCACGGCGGCTATCGTCGCCGTGCCATAGGCCAGCGCCGCTATCGCCTGTGCGCCGCCAATGCGGTAGACCTCATCCACCCCCGCAATCTGCGCGGCCAGCAGGACCAGCGGATTGACCACCCCATCCGGCGTGGGGCACGTCACCACCAGCCGCGAAACACCCGCCACCCGCGCCGGGATCGCATTCATCAAAACGCTTGACGGATACGACGCCGTCCCCCCCGGCACATATAGCCCCGCCGATGACACAGGCGTCCACCGCCAGCCAAGCCGCGCGCCCGCCTCATCCACCCAAGCCTCATCCTGCGGCAACTGCCGGGCGTGATAGGCGCGGATGCGCCCGGCGGCCAGTTCCAGCGCCGCCCGGTCCTCGGCCGAAACCTTTGCCACCTCGGCCGCCATCTCGGCGGCGGAAAACGCCATCCCCTCGGGCGCCAGATCCATCCGGTCAAAGCGCGCGGTCAACTCCAGCACCGCGCGGTCACCCCGCGCGCGGACGTCCGCGATGATCGCGGCAACCGTCTGATCCACATCCTCGGCCTCTTCGCGCTTCATCGACAACAGCGCCGCAAACCGCGCGTCGAAATCGGAATCCTGCGTGGACAAGAACATCGGCATCGACAACCACCCTTCTCATGACCCACCCCAGATAGCGCGCAAGCCCCGCAGCCTCAAGCGCGGCTCTCGGAACCCCAGCTTCTGACGCCCGCTGCCACCGCTCCACGGAATTTTACCGAATAATTCCGCTACCCGCGCGGCAGGCGCGCCCAGAACCGTGCCATCATGCTGACCGCCGCCGCCGCCAGCCCCACGACCAGCCCCAACCACAACCCCACCGCGCCGTAGCCCATCGGAAAGGCCAGAACATAGCTGACGGGGATGCCGATCACCCAATAGCTCAGCGCGGCAAAGACCATCGGTACCCGCGTGTCCTGCACCCCTGCAAGCAGGCCCAGCGCCATCACCTGCATCGAGTCTGCAAACTGGAACAGCGCGGCACAGGCCAGCAGCAACGTGCCGATGGCGATGATCATGGCGCGCTGCGGTTCGGCCCCGTCGATAAAAACGCTGATGAACGGCACCGGAAACGCCAGAAACAGCCCCATCGTCAGCCCGGCAAACACCGCCGACAAACCGATCCCCACCGCGGCACCCAACCGCATGCCCGCCACATCACCCGATCCGTAAAAACGCCCCGTCCGCACCGTGACAGCACTTGACAGCCCCATGTGCACCATGAATGTCAGCGCCGTGATCTCAAGCGCGATGCCGTGCGCGGCCAACTCCACCGTGCCGATCCAGCCCATCATGATGGCCGAGGCATGGAACAGCCCGCTTTCTGCCAACCCCGTCAGACCCATGGGCCAGCCAAGGCGGAACACATCCGCAAAAGCCTGCCAGTCGGGGCGCCAGAAGCGGGTGAACAACTGATAGACCCGAAGGCTGGGCAAAAGCCCCGCATAAAGACACAACAGGATCAGCGACACCCCCTGGACGACGACCGTGGCCACCGCAGATCCGGCCACACCCAACTCGGGTGCGCCCCAGTTGCCAAAGATCAACGCCCAGTTCAGACACACGTTCAGCGGTACCGCCGCCACCGTCACCCACAAGACCACCTGCGTCCGCTCCAGCGCCGCAAGATAGCTTTTAAGCACCATCACGACCAGCGCAGGCCCCACCCCCAGACCGGCGATCCGCAGATAGTCGCGCGCCAGTGCCGCCACCTCGGGCTTCTGTCCCAGCGCCAGCAAGACACCTTCGGACCACCAGAAAAGCGGATAGATCAGCACCGAAAACAGGATCGACAGCCACAACCCCATGCGGGCCACGCGGCGCACCTGCGTCTCGTCGCCGCGGCCGCGCGCGGCAGCAACCATAGGCATCACCGCCTTGGCAAATCCCGAGCCGAGGATAAAGACCACAAACCAACTGGACGCGCCCAGAACCCCCGCCGCCAGTGGCACCACACCGTACCAGCCCAGCATGATGGTGTCGGTCACATGCAGCCCGAACTGCGCCAGATTGCTGCCAATCAATGGCAACCCGAGGATCAGGGTGGCGCGGGCATGGCCCATGGCCGTCAGCGGGCCATGCGGGTAATAGGCTGTTTGGACATTGCTCATTCCGGCAGCCTTACGACGGGCACTATCCTTGGGCAAGATCAGATCAGCGGCAGCAGCAGCACAAGACTGGTGGCCGCAATCAGCGCGCCCACGGCCACTTCGATCAGGGGCAGCGCCTGCGCCATTCCAGCGCCCGGAAGCGTGACAAGAGCGCCTTCCCGTGCCCAGAACGCCAGCCCGGCCGTAGCCACCGTCACCAGGGCCGTGCCAAAGCCCATGGCAAAGGTGCCCGCCACCCCGGCCAAGCCAATCCCCATGGCATAGGTCACGACCAGCAAGAACAGAGCCCCGGAACATGGGCGCAACGCGATGGCTACCACCAGTAGCGCGGCGTCACGCACAGATGTCACCGCCGCCACCTGGCGCGCAGTTGGCCCATGGGCGTGGCCACAACCGCAGTCCTCGTCACCCGCGTGGGCGTGGGCGTGCGCGTGATCGCCTTCCCCCGCCCCGCCATGGCGCGCCCGTGCGGCCCCCCGCAGCCCGCGCCAGACCAGCCAAAGGCCGACGGCTGCCACCATGCCATAGGACAAGGGCAGAAACGTCGTCTCGGCCAACCCCTCCACCCGCTCCCGGCTCCAGCCGAGGGCCCAGACCCCGGCATAGACCAGCGCCACCGCAAAGGCGGCCTGCGCCATTGATGCTGCCAGCGCCAGCCCCGCAAGCGGCACCAGCCGCACACGGCGCGCCATGCCATACCCCGCAATCACCGCCTTGCCATGCCCCGGCCCCGCCGCGTGCAGGAAACCATAGGAAAAGCACACCGTCATCAGCCCGGCCCATGCCCCCGGATGCCCCGCACGCACGGCCCGAACGCCGCCTGCAAGGGCACTTTGCACCTCGCGCTGCTGCGCGCGCGCCCAGACGGCAAAGGGGTCCAACTGTCCCATCGCCCACAACGCCGCAATCGCGGCGGCAACGCCCAGCCCGGCCAACGCCAAAAGCCGCAGCGACGGGGCGTCTATTCGGTCTTGCATGAAATCCGGGCCTCCTCGGCATAGGCGCTGCCAATGGCTGGAAACGCGGCCTCGACATCTGCACTGCCAGCCATTTCATCCATCGCGGCAAGCAAGATTGCATTCGCCGCTTCCGGGTCAGGCACCAGAACCTGCACCGTGCAACCAGCGGGCGCGCCCGTCAGGACCGGCGTCGCGGCGATGCGGTAGGCGGTATAGAACGAGGGGTCATAGACCTGGACCACCAGATCTTCCGCCTGCGGTGCCACGGGTCCCGACAGGCGGCGCAGATGGGTCGAGGTGATCTTGCCATCCCTGTACGCGGCCGACGTCGCCTCGGGGCGCGACAGGCCCAAGGGACGCTGACCCGCCAGCGCATAGGTGTCGCCCGGAAAATCTGCATCCCAGCCCATGTCGAACCCCGACAGGCGGGCCTGCTCCTCAGGCGTCAGGACCTCGTCGAAATCCGGGTCAAAGCCGTTTTCGGCCAGATAGGTCAGAGAGTAGAATTCGTCGTAGGTCCAGCTGATGCGCAACGCCTCGGCTTGGCCGGTTGTGTCGAAGATCACCTCGAAAGTGGTGTCGATGAAGACATGCGGATGGGCCAGCGCAGGCCCCCCCACCGACGTGGCACAGGCCAGAGCCATTCCAAAATTACGCAATGTCATGACAGCCCCTGCTTTTGCCTGTGCACAAAGAGTAGCGCCTCCCGCGCACAAGGGAAAGCCACCCCCGCGATCGGATGCGATAGATCGCGCAGCGTTCCGCCATTGCCCCCCCGCCGCAGTCATGTACCCTGCGGCATGTCACGATAAAGAGGACCCCATCCCATGTTGACGATCTACGGTGTCTACCGCTCACGTGCGAGCCGGCCTCTGTGGGTGCTGGCCGAATGTGGCACGCCCTTTACCCATGTGCCGGTGACTCAGGCCTACCGCCTGCCTGACCCTCAGGCGCCCGGCGCTCCCCTCAACACCACGATGGCGGAGTACCTTGCCGTCAACCCCATGGGCCAGGTGCCCGCCATGCGTGACGGCGCGCTGGTGCTGACCGAAAGCCTTGCCATCAGCCTGCACATCGCGCGCAAATACGGCGGCGCACTTGGCCCCGCTTCGGACGATGAGTCGGGAGCAATGGAAAACTGGGCCCTGATGGCTGCGACCGCGATTGAGCCATTTGCAATCCAGATCCTTTACGCTGTGCGCGACGGGCTTGCAGGTACCCCTGTGGGCCAGGCGGCCATGGCAGAGGCGGCTCAAAAAATGGAACGCCCGCTGGCGCGGCTGGAGAACGATCTGGCAGGGCGCGACTGGCTGCTGGGACGCTTCAGCGTGGCCGACATTTGCGTGGCCGAATGCCTGCGCTATGGGCAGGCCTACCCCGGCCTGATGGAACCTTATCCGGGCGTCGCGCGCTGGCTTGCGGCATGTCAGGCCCGACCGGCGTTCCAGCAGGTCTGGGCAGCCCGCATGGCAGAGCCTGAGTAAGGGGGGGCTCCCCGTGGGTGTCCATCATGCCCACCCACGGGATCAAGATGCGCAGGCGAAACGCTTTACGCCTTGACCCCCGGAACAAGTCCGCGCCAGTCATGATGGTCTTCAAAACCGAGGACACGGCGGATCTTTTCATTCGACATCAGGCTTTCCCACGGGTCGAGCGGGCGCGTCACCTGCACGCCGGGAAAGAACCGCGCGATCAGATCGTCATTGGGAATGTTCATCCCGTTGGTCGAGTTGCAGGCGTTGAAAACCTCGAACCCAAGACCATCCTTGCGCAGGCACAGATCAACGATCTGCCCCAAATCGCGCGCATCGACATAATTGAACGCATTGCGGCGGCGCACCTGCGGGTCCGCAAAATACCCCGGAAACAGCGTTTCATATTCATGCGGCTCGACCACATTGCCGATGCGCAGCGCATAGATATCGGCGCCCGAGCGGCGGGCAAAGCTGCGGGCCGTCACCTCGTTCACCTTCTTGCTGGTCCCATAGGTGTCCATCGGATCAATGTCATAGTCTTCGGTCAGCGGCAGCTGATGCGGTGCGGTGATGCCGTCGGAAAAGCACACGCCATAGGTCGTTTCCGATGAGGCAATGATGATCTTGCGCACACCCAACTTCACAGCCGCTTCGATCACATTATAGGTGCCCACCACGTTGACGCGCCATGTCTCGGTATCGGGGCACATCATCATGCGGGGGATGGCAGCGAAATGCACCACCGCGTCAAAGGGCCGGGCGCCAACGCCGGTTTCCAACTCGTCATATCCCGCATGTGCGTTCATCGCGGAATACACCTGCCCCGCATCGGTGATGTCCCCCAGCAGGTCATGCACGCCCGGATGGTTCAGCGCCACGCGGTCAAAGTTCAGAACCCTGTGCCCGGCATCCGCCAGATACGGGATCACATGCTTGCCCGCCTTGCCCGACCCCCCTGTGAAAAATACCCGCATCTGTGATCCTTTCATACCTCTGCCGGGCCCGCGGCGTCTATATCTTGCGCCCCATGCCCCTTGGATGGTCTAATGCATGCGACCCAAAAGCAAAACCAAGAATCGAGCATGTCATGGCCAATGACCTTCTGTCCTCCGCCACCCCCACCTATGACGCACACTCGATCGAGGTGCTCGAGGGGCTGGAGCCGGTCCGCAAACGCCCCGGCATGTATATCGGCGGCACGGATGAACGTGCCTTGCACCACCTTGTGGCCGAGATCCTGGACAACGCGATGGACGAGGCGGTGGCCGGCCACGCGACGCGCATCGAGGTGGAACTGCACGAGGGCAACACCATCACCATCCGCGACAACGGCCGCGGCATCCCGGTCGATCCGCACCCCAAGTTTCCCGGCAAATCGGCGTTGGAGGTGATCTTGTGCACTCTGCACGCGGGCGGCAAGTTCGGGGGCGATGCCTACGCCACCAGCGGCGGCCTGCACGGCGTGGGCGCCTCGGTGGTCAACGCGCTGTCGGATGTGATGCGCGTCGAGGTGGCCCGCAACCGCGAGCTTTATGTGCAAGAGTTTTCGCGCGGCCTGCCGCGCGGGCCGGTGACAAGGGTCGGCCCCGCCCCGAACCGGCGCGGCACCAGCGTGACCTTTCACCCCGACCCCGAAATCTTCGGCACACAGACGCTGAAACCCCACCGCGTTCTGAAAATGGCGCGGTCCAAGGCCTACCTCTTTTCCGGCGTCGAGATTCGCTGGAAATCTGCCGTGCCCGATGGCGATACCCCGATGGAGGCGGTGTTTCACTTTCCCGGCGGGCTGGCCGATTACCTCTCGGACACGCTGACCAAGGCCACCACCTATGCCGAGCGCCCCTTTGCCGGCAAGGTGGGCTTCCCCGAGAAATTCAACGTGCCGGGCTTTGTCGAATGGGCGATCAACTGGACGCCCGCGCGCGACGGCTTTATCCAGTCCTACTGCAACACGGTCCCCACCCCCGAGGGCGGCACGCATGAGGCCGGGTTCTGGGCCGCCGTTCTGAAAGGCATCCGCGCCTATGGCGAGCGGGTGAAAAACCGCAAGGCCGACCAGATCACCCGCGATGACCTGCTGGCGGGGGGCTGCGCGCTGGTGTCGTGCTTCATCCGCGAGCCGCAGTTCGTGGGCCAGACCAAGGACCGGCTGGCGACAGAAGAAGCCGCGCGCTATGTCGAACTGGCGGTGCGCGACCACTTTGACACCTGGCTTGCGTCCGATCCCAAATCTGCGGGCGCAATTCTGGATTTTCTCGTGCTGCGCGCCGAAGAGCGTCTGCGCCGCCGGATGGAAAAGGAAACCGCCCGCAAGACGGCCACCAAAAAGCTGCGGCTGCCCGGAAAACTGACGGATTGCTCATCGAAAACCCGCGAGGGGACCGAGCTTTTCATCGTCGAGGGCGATTCGGCGGGTGGTTCCGCCAAAGGCGCACGCTCACGCGAGACGCAGGCGCTGCTGCCGCTGAAGGGCAAGATCCTGAACGTGCTGGGTGCTGCCTCGGCCAAGCTGCACGACAATTCGGAAATCCGCGACATCTGCGAAGCGCTTGGCGTGGGCATGGGCACGCGGTTCAAGGTCGATGACCTGCGCTATGAAAAGATCATCATCATGACCGACGCCGATGTCGACGGCGCGCATATCGCCAGCCTTCTCATGACGTTTTTCTTCACGCAGATGCGCCCGCTGATCGACAAGGGGCACCTGTATCTGGCCTGCCCGCCGCTGTACCGGCTGACCCAAGGCGCCAAGCGGCTTTATGTGGCCGACGACGCCGAAAAAGAGCTGTGGCTGGCCAAGGGTCTGGGCGGCAAGGGTAAAATCGACGTGCAACGCTTCAAGGGCCTGGGTGAGATGGACGCCAAGGATCTGAAAGACACCACGATGAACCCCTTGTCTCGCAAGTTGATCCGGGTCAGCATTGATGAGGACGAGCCGGGCGATACCTCCGATCTGGTGGAACGCCTGATGGGGAAGAAGCCCGAGTTGCGGTATCAGTATATTCAGGAAAACGCGCGGTTTGTGGAGGAGTTGGATGTGTGAGGGGATTAAATGAACAAGACGCTCGATGGAATTTACCTTGCATATATGACAGGCGAGTATGGAACATCATTAGGGATATTTATCTTCAAGGATGGCATTGTTAGCGGTGGGGACGTTGGGAGTGGCGTTTACGACGGCACCTTTGCCATTGACGAAACTTTAAATAGCCTCAGGGGAAGCTTGACCTTCTCATCAAATGCAGGAGGAACCACAATTACTGGCGCGAACAGTGATTTGCCAGTG
The DNA here is from genome assembly GCA_038205925.1 of Rhodobacterales bacterium. Classification (GTDB taxonomy): domain Bacteria; phylum Pseudomonadota; class Alphaproteobacteria; order Rhodobacterales; family Rhodobacteraceae; genus Pseudotabrizicola. The sequence continues at coordinate 12,909 of JBBRBJ010000010.1, forward strand.
TCCTACTCGACTGATATTTTGCTTTCGCTTCCAATCGAATCTGTGCCGTTTCACTCAATCGAGACGATCACTGGACAAGTGAATGTTCGTTTTGTAAGGATAAGGCAATTATGATCGATTATCGATTTTGGATCAACTGCGCTATATTAATTGCCACTATCTTTGCAATTGTGTTTGGGCCAATCAAGGCGGTCCGGATCACAAGACAGGAAGATGAGATTCGAGAACGTAGAAATCGTAAGTATGCAATACTTACAGATTTAATGCGCACTCGTATAGCGCGCATTGACCCATTGCATGTTTCTGCGTTAAACTTAATAGAATTAGAGTTTTACGGCTCAAAATTTGTTCTACCTGCGTACCGATCCTATGCAAATTACCTTAACTCTCACTTTCCCAGAGAGATTGAGGCAGCAAAGGTACACGCGAATCAGGGGGATGATCTATTTACAGAGTTGCTCTTTCAAATAGCCAATGATCTTGAATATAAATTTGACAAGCGCGACTTGTCAAGGCTAGGCTACTTTCCGCTTGGCCTTAGCAGTTATCACGATAATTCTCATGCGAATGCGCATTTAATTCGGGAGATCCTTGAAGGTAGACGAGCATTGCCAATTTCAAATTTCATTTCTGACACCAAATCATTTCCACCCGCTCCAGAAAAGAAGATGATCGAGAATAACCAGGCGTAAAGTCCACTTCTGCTCGCCAATCTACCACTCGAATGGTGCGTAAGAGCGCGACCTGCGCCTCCCCCCTTGCCTTCCCCCCACCTCTCCCCCATCTTCCCTCTACAGGCTCCGACCCCTGCATGCCGTGCGGGACCGCCCCTGATGCTTGCCGGGATTGCCTTGTGAACAAGGGCCAGAACCGGGGGCAGCGAGCCTTGGTGGCGTGGGCTGCCTCGGACCCCTCTGGCCAAAAGGAAACCGGACATGTCGAAAGAGAAAAGCAAGGGCGGCAAGGAAGCCAAGAAGCCCAAGAAGGAAGTGCCGAAGGTGCTTGCCACCGCGAATTCCAACATGGGCAAGGATGGCACCGTGATTGCGGGCAAGAAGGTCAAGTAAGGCCGGACGCAGGGTGCGCAGTCGTGGCGCACCCATGCCCGCGCACCGCGCCAAGGTCAGGCCCCGCCGCTATTTCTGCAACGTTTTCAAATGCTCGGCGATCTGCACCAGCCGGATCGGCGTGGGTGTCATGATGCCGTCGCCGCCGTCATAGGGCACTGTCTCGCTGTCCAGCAGCGGGCCGAAGCCGGGCATGATGGTGCCGCTCTTGCCACCCGTATAGCCCCAGATCTTGGCCATCACGCGGGTGGTGGGAAAGGTGCCGCCGGCCCGACGCGCAAGCGTGGTCAGGTTGGCGGGGCGTTTTGACAGGGTGCCTGCCAACGCGCCGTTGCCCGCGCCCGACGTGCCATGGCACGCCGCACAGTATTCGGCGAAATCCTCGGCTCCGGTGGGGAGGGGTGGCAAAGGCGCGAGGCAGGCGGCCAGCAGGGCCAGCGGGGCAAGCGCCCAAAGGGCGATCAGGCGACGGGGTCTGGGCATGGTGGCCTCCGGGGACGGATGTGAAGGGACACAGGACCACACATTCGTCGTCCGCGCCTTGATCTGAAGCAAGCCGCCCTCAGGCGACCATCCCGCTGTCCAGCCGCACGATCCGGTCCATCCGGGCGGCAAGCTGCATGTTGTGCGTGGCAATCAGGGCCGACAGGCCGGTGTCGCGCACCAGATCCATCAGCGCCCCGAATACCCGATCGGATGTTGCGGGATCGAGGTTTCCCGTAGGCTCATCCGCCAGCAAAAGGCGCGGCGCGTTGGCCATGGCGCGGCAAAAGGCAACACGCTGCTGCTCGCCCCCCGACAAGGCGGCGGGGCGGTGGCCTGCGCGGGGGCCGACACCCACACGGGCCAGCAGATCACGGGCGCGGGCGGTTGCCTCGGCCTCGGAGCGGCCATTGGCAAGCTGGGGGATGACGATGTTTTCCAGCGCCGTGAACTCGGGCAAAAGGTGGTGAAACTGGTAGATAAAGCCGATGTCGGCGCGGCGCGCTTCGGTCCGTGTGCGGTCGGGCAGGCCGGTCATGTCACGGCCTGCAAGGCGCACGATACCGCTGTCGGGCGTATCGAGCAGCCCCGCGATGTGCAAAAGCGTGGATTTCCCCGCGCCCGATGGTGCGACCATGGCCACCACTTCACCCGCCTTCACCCGCAGCGATGCGCCGCGCAGCACGGTCACCTCGGCAGGTTTGCCCACGTTATAGGCTTTGCGGATATCGGACAGCTCCAGCGCCAGATCACTCATACCGCAGCGCCTCGACCGGGTTCATGCGGGCGGCGCGACGGGCCGGGAAGATGGTGACGATGAACGACAGGACCAGCGACAGGGCGGCGGCCGAGGCCACATCGCCCCACTGCAGACGCGCCGTCAGCGTGTAGATGGGTCGCACCGCGGGGTCCCAGACCCCGCCGCCCGCAACCGCATTGATGAAGTCGAAAATGGGTTGGAAATACAGCGCGAACAGGCAACCCACCACAATGCCCAGCGCGGTCCCGATCACGCCGGTGATCGCCCCGCACATGAAGAAGATGCGCAGGATTGCACCCTCGGTCAGCCCCATGGTGCGCAGGATGCCGATGTCGCGCCCCTTGTTCTTGACCAGCATCACAAGGCCCGAGATGATGTTCATTGACGCAATCAGGACAAGGATCGACATCAGGATGAACATCATGTTGTCCTCAACCGTCAGGGCGCGCAGGAACGCCCCCGCGCTGTCGCGCCATGTCCACAGCATTGCCGTATCACCCCCTGCGGCCAGCAGCGGACCGGACATCTGATCCACTTTCTGCGGGTCGTCCACAATCACCTCGATCTCATCGGCGCGGCCTTCGCGGTTGAAATAGGTCTGCGCCTCGGCAAAGGGCAGATAGACGCGGGTACGGTCGATATCGGGGCTGCCTGTGGTGAAGATATAGGTCACCTCATAGGCGTTCACGCGCGGACTGGTGCCGAAGGCGGTCTTCACCCCATCGGGCGAGATCAGACGGATCCTGTCGCCCACGATCAGGTTCAACTGACGCGCGATGCCCGTACCGATGGCGATACCGTCCGCATACAGGGCCAGGTCGCCCTCATCCCCCTCGGAATCTGTCATGGACGGAATGGTGGCGAAATCTTCGGCCGACATGCCAAAGACCTCGGCCCCGCCGTTGGCGCCGTTGGCTGTGACCATGACCTGCCCCCGAACGATTGCGGCAGCCCTCTCGACGCCCGGCACGGCGCGCAGGCGGTTGGCCACGTCTGCGTAATCGGCAAATCCGCGCTGCGGGACACCGTTTGCATCGGGGTATTGCGCGGAATAGACGGTGACATGGGCGTTGGCACCCAGCAGAGTGCTGACAAACTCGGCCCGAAAGCCTGCGCGCACGGCCATGGTGGCAATCAGGGCAAAGACGGCAAGCGAAATGCCGATCACGCTGATCCAGGTCATTACGGACACCCCGCCCTCGGCCCGTGTGGCGCGCAGATAGCGCCAGGCGATCATCCGTTCAAAGCGGGAAAAGGGCGAAGGTTGGGACATGCGCTGTGACTGCCTTTTTGCGCGCGACCTTGTCGCCAAGCCGCAGTGGCGTCAAGGGCAGGTGCGGGCGCCGCGCGCTCAGGCGCCGACGGCGAGCGCAATGGCTGCGAACTGCAGACCCGCCGCCGCGCCCACAAAAAGATGCCAGATTGCATTGTGGAATCGCAAGCGGTGCCATTTGTAAAACACGACCCCCACCACATAGGTCAGCCCGCCTGCCACCAGCAGCACAAGACTTGGCCCCGGCAGTGCCTCGCGCATCGGCCCGATGGCGACCACGCCCACAAACCCCAGCGCCAGATAAGCGATCAGCGAAAGCCCATCGCCCCGGCCCGGAAAAACAAGTTTGGCCACAGCCCCCAGAATAGCCCCGGCCCAGATCAGGCCGCCGAGCGCAAGGGTCAGCGGGCGCGGCTCCATCATTGCCAGAAAGGCCGTGTAAGTACCTGCAATCATGATATAAATTGACGAATGGTCAAAGCGTCGCAACAACCATTTCAGCGGCGAGGCAGGTGCCATGTTATAGGCGAGCGAAAAGCCGAACAGCGCGAAAAAGCCGAACGCGTAGATGACAAGGGCGGCCAACTGGCCAAATGCTGCACGCTCGATCACCGTCAAAAGCAGCGCGGGAAATGCGATGATCCCGGCCAAAATCGCCACCGCGTGCACCACCCCGTCGGCGACCAGTTCTCCCAGAGAAAAGGCGCGCTTTGTCATACGGGGGTGGGATTCGGGCAGTGACATGGCGCGCGCTCCTGTGGCTGACCTCTGAAAATCGGGCGTCTCTTGGCCCAAGTCAATCGGCAGACCCGCCGTGACGCTGCGTCAGCGCGCGGCCCCATGAAGGGCCGCGCGGCATAAGGTCACTTGGGGGAACGCGGTCACCTATTTGTGGGCGGCGTAGATCTCGACAATGCGCGCAACGGCGGCCTCGGCTGTCATCTCGGTGCTTTCTCCGCTGCGTCGGCTGGTCAGTTCGACCACACCGTTTGCCAGCCCGCGCGGCCCCACGGTGATGCGCCATGGCAGACCGATCAGATCCATCGTTGCGAACTTGGCGCCCGCGCGTTCTTCGCGGTCGTCATACAGCGCCTCAAGCCCCGCTGCGGCCAGCATCTTGTAAAGTCCTTCGCATGCGGCATCCGTGCCCGCATCGCCCTGTTTCAGGTTGACGATGCCGACCGGAAAGGGTGTCACGCCCTCGGGCCAGATGATGCCCTTGTCGTCATGGCTGGCCTCGATGATCGCACCCAGAAGGCGCGAGACGCCGATGCCATGGCTGCCCATTTCCACCGGAACCTTGGTGCCATCGGCGGTCACCACGGTGGCGCCCATGCTTTCGGAATACTTGGTTCCAAAGTAGAAGATCTGGCCGACCTCAATGCCGCGCGCCGTCTTGCGGCGGTCCTCGGGGATCGCATTGAACAACGCCTCGTCGTGCGTCTCATCCGTGCGCGCATAGAGCGTGGTGAACTCGGCACAGACGGCGGCCACCTCGTCGCGATTGTCGTAATCGACGGCGCGGTCGCCAAGGCGCAGATCGGTGACGGCGCTGTCGAAAAACACCTCGGACTCGCCGGTCGATGCCAGTACCAGAAACTCGTGCGTGTCTTCGCCGCCAATGGGGCCGCTGTCGGCGCGCATCGGAATGGCGGTCAGGCCCATGCGTTCGTAGGTGCGCAGGTAGCTGACCATGTGGCGGTTGTAGGCGTGCAGCGCGGAAGCTTTGTCGACGTCGAAATTGTAGCCGTCCTTCATCAGGAACTCGCGGCCGCGCATCACGCCAAAGCGGGGGCGCATCTCGTCGCGGAACTTCCACTGGATGTGGTAGAGGGTCAGCGGCAGATCCTTGTAGCTGCTGACATGGGCGCGGAAGATGTCGGTAATCATCTCCTCATTGGTCGGGCCGTACAGCAGTTCGCGCTTTTGCCGGTCGGTGATGCGCAGCATTTCCTGACCGTAATCATCATAGCGCCCGCTTTCACGCCACAGGTCCGCAGGCTGCAGCGTGGGCATCAACAGCGGAATGTGACCCGCGCGCACCTGTTCTTCGTGCACGATCTGCTCGATGCGCTTGAGTACGCGGAACCCCAGTGGCAACCAGGAATAGATTCCCGCCGCCTGCTGCTTTATCATCCCCGCCCGCAGCATGTAACGGTGCGAGACGATCTGGGCCTCGGCGGGATTTTCTTTCAGGACGGGCAGGAAATAGCGCGACAGACGCATGGTGCGGCCTCATGACAAGCGGGTTCGTGCCGTTCCTATCGCCTCGCGGCTGGGCAGGCAAGGAACTGCCGCGGTGGTGGAGGGCGCCTCGGGCGGGGGTCCGAGGATGCCGGGACGTGCTGCGGGGTTGCAAAGACCCTCCGAACCCACGACATCTAGGAAAAAGTTGGGGCAACCGGGACCAAAGGGCAAATCATGGCGCTTCCGATACGCGAGCAGGCGAAATACTGGGGAATCACGGCGGTGATTGCCTTTGTCCTGCTGTGGACGCTGGGGGATGTTCTGGTGCCCTTTCTTGTGGGCGGGGCGATTGCCTATTTTCTGGATCCGATTGCCGACCGGATGCAGCGCGCGGGTCTAAGCCGTGTCGCTGCGACATCGGTCATCACGATTCTGATGTTGCTGGTGATGGTGGCTCTGGTTCTGTCAGTGATCCCGACGCTGATCTCGCAGCTGTCGGCGCTGGTCAATGCCGCCCCGGAAATCGCCAAGCGGCTGCAGACCTTTCTGGTCGACCGCTTTCCCGAGTTGCAAGACAGTACCTCGACCATGCGCCAGACATTGGCCGAAATCGGGTCGTTCGTGCAGTCCAAGGGGGCCGAGTTGGCGCAGACCGCGCTGACCTCGGCGCTCTCGATCATCTCGGCTCTGGTGTTCATCGTGGTGGTGCCGGTGGTGGCGTTTTACCTGCTGCTCGACTGGGACAACATGGTGACCCGCGTGGACAACCTGCTGCCGCGCGATCACGTCGAAACCGTCCGTCGTCTGGGGCGTGAGATTGACGGGGTACTGGCAGGCTTTGTGCGCGGGCAGCTTTCGGTCTGTCTGGTGCTTGGCACCTATTATTCGGTCGCGCTTATGCTGGCAGGGTTGCAGTTCGGCCTTGTGGTGGGCGCGATTGCCGGGGCCATCACGTTCATACCCTATGTGGGTGCCATCGTGGGCGGCGTTCTGGCCATTGGTCTGGCGCTGTTCCAGTTCTGGGGTGACTGGGTGTCGATCGGGATTGTCGCCGCGATCTTTGCCATCGGCCAGTTTCTTGAGGGCAACGTCATGACCCCGCGTCTTGTGGGAAAATCGGTTGGCTTGCATCCGGTTTGGCTGCTGCTGGCGCTGTCGGCCTTTGGGTCGATCTTCGGTTTTGTGGGCATGCTGATCGCCGTGCCGGTGGCCGCCTCGATAGGCGTCTTTGCACGGTTTGCCATCGCACAGTACCAGGCCAGCCTGCTGTATCGGGGCCTCGATGATCGGACGGAGGACGCCGAGTGATCGGGCAAATGGCCTTTGATCTGCCCCCCGTCCACGGATTTGGCCGGGATCACTTTTTCGTTTCGCCCGCCAATGCACTGGCTTTGGCTGCGGTCGATGGCTGGCGAGAATGGCCGCGGGGCAAACTGATGCTTTGCGGCCCGTCGGGGTCGGGCAAAACTCATCTGACGCAGGTCTGGGCCGCTGACACGGGCGCGCAGGTCGTGCAGGGCGCAGATCTGGGCGCCGCAGATCTGCCGGCCCTCGTTGCCCATAGTGCCATCGCGGTCGAAAATGCCCATACCGTTTCCCGCAGCCCCGAGGCTGAAGTGGCGCTGTTTCACCTGCACAACCTGATCACCCCCTCGGGGCGCCTGTTGCTGACCGCGCCCACGCCCGCGCGTGACTGGGGCCTGGGTCTGGCGGACCTCAAAAGCCGCATGGAGGCCACGCAGATTGCCCGGCTGGGTGCGCCGGACGAAGCACTGCTTTCTGCGGTGCTGGTCAAACTGTTTGCCGACAGGCAAGTGACGGTACCGCCCTCGCTGATCGGTTGGATGGTGCGGCGGATGGAACGGTCGATTGCGGCTGCGCGCGCACTGGTGGCTGCCCTTGACACGCAGGCCCTCGCCCTTGGCAAGCCTATAACCCGCGCCCTTGCCGCAAACCTTCTCAACACCATCGAAGAGGACTAGGCGCCGTCGCAAAGGCGTTACATTCCCCCAGCATAAGCCGGATCCATGACCCAAGCAGATTTCCTCAAGGCCCCGTTTGCCCCCCCGATGCCCCTGCCCGTGGCCGATCTGACCGGTCCGCGGCGCTTTTTCAACCGCGAACTCAGTTGGCTGGCCTTCAACTGGCGGGTGCTGGACGAGGCAACGAACCCCGCCGTGCCCCTGCTGGAGCGCCTGCGGTTCCTGTCGATCAGCGCCACCAATCTGGATGAATTCTATACCGTTCGGGTTGCAGGCCTGCGGGCACTGGTGCGCAACGGCAATGTGATGATGTCCGAAGACGGCCGCTCGCCCGCTGAACAGCTTCACCTGATCAACGCCGATGCGCGGCGCCTGATGGCAAAGCAACAAAGCGTCCTGAACGCGCTGAAGAAAGAGATGGAGGGTCAGGGGATCACCATCTGCACGCGCTCGAAACTGACGCAGCGCGATCTGCGCCATCTGGAAGAGCATTTCCTGAGCAAGGTGTTCCCGGTCCTCTCACCCCTTGCCATCGACCCCGCGCACCCCTTTCCTTTCATTCCCAACACCGGCTTTTCGCTGGCGCTGGAACTTGAGCGCGCCACGGACCACCGTTCGCTTCTGGCGCTGCTGCCCATCCCGCAGCAGATCGCCCGCTTTGTTCCGTTGCCGTCAGCCCCCGGCACGCATCGGTTCCTGCCGCTTGAGGAGTTGCTGCTGCTGCATCTGGGCATGCTGTTTCCGGGCTATACCGATCGGGGCCACTGCGCATTCCGCGTGCTGCGCGACAGTGATCTTGAGGTTGAGGACGAGGCCGAAGATCTGGTGCGCGAGTTTGAGACCGCGCTCAAGCGCCGCCGCCGTGGCGAGGTGATCCGCCTGACCCTGTCCAACGGCGCATCAAAAGATCTGACCGCCCTTATCCGCCGCGAATTGGGCGTGACAGAGGATGAGGTGGTCGAAATGAAGGGCCTTCTGGGGATGGCCGACCTGAAGGAACTGGTCCTGCCCGCGCGCAAAGATCTTTGGTGGCCCAGCTTTACGCCCCGCGTCCCAGAACGCGTTCAAGACCATGACGGCGATCTGTTCGCCGCCATTCAGCAAAAGGACATGCTGCTGCACCACCCTTACGAGACATTCGACCTTGTCATCCGGTTTTTGGAACAGGCCGCACGCGACCCCGATGTGCTGGCGATCAAGCAAACGCTTTACCGAACCAGTTGGGACAGCCCCATTGTCAGCGCCCTGTGCGAGGCTGCCGAGGCTGGCAAGTCGGTGACCGCACTGGTCGAGTTGAAGGCCCGCTTTGACGAGGCCGCCAACATCCGCCAGTCGCGAAGGCTGGAACGGTCGGGCGCGCATGTGGTTTACGGTTTTATCAACTACAAGACCCACGCCAAGATCAGCACCGTGGTGCGGCGCGAAGGTGAAAGCCTTGTCACCTATACCCACTACGGCACCGGCAATTATCACCCTATCACTGCACGCATCTATACGGACCTGTCGTTCTTCACCTGCGATCCCGCGTTGGGTCGTGATGCAACCAAGGTCTTCAATTACCTGTCGGGTTATGTGCAGCCCGAGGGGCTGGAAAATCTGGCCATCGCGCCCATTTCGATGAAGTCGCGCCTGTTGGAGTTGATCGCCGCCGAGGCTGACCACGCGCGCGCCGGGCGCCCCGCCGAGATCTGGGCCAAGATGAACTCGGTGGTCCAGCCGGATATCATCGATGGGCTTTATGCCGCCAGTCAGGCGGGGGTAAAGATCAGCCTGGTAATCCGCGGCATCTGCTGTCTGCGCCCCGGCATTGCGGGGCTGTCAGACAATATCCGCGTGAAATCCATCGTGGGCCGGTTTCTGGAACACAGCCGGATCGTCTGTTTCGGCAATGGTCAGGGCCTGCCCAGCCGACAGGCACGGGTGTTCATGTCCTCGGCCGACTGGATGGGCCGCAACCTGACGCGGCGGGTCGAAACGCTGGTCGAAATCAAGAACGCCACAGTGAAATCCCAGATCGTCAGCCAGATCATGGCCGCCAATCTGGCGGATGAGGCACAGTCGTGGGTTTTGCAAGGGGACGGCCATTATGACCGCACCCTTGCACCCGGCGATGGCAAGCTGTTCAATTGCCATACGTTTTTCATGGAAAACCCGTCGCTATCGGGGCGTGGCACAGCGGGGGCCAAGGATGTGCCACGCCTTGCCGCCTTGCGTGACGAGACGGGCGGTTGACGACGGCGCCGGCCTTGCGCCAAGGTCAGGCCGAGCAGTCGCTGGGGAATCAATGACCAAAACCACCGATGCATCCACCTCCGCCTGGGATGAGGACCACGCGCCTTTTGGCCGCCCCTTGTTCGAAGACCCCTCGGCCCGGGCGCTCAGCCGCGTGGGCGTAGTGGACGTAGGCTCGAATTCGGTCCGGATGGTGGTGTTTGATGGAGCGGCCCGCTCGCCCGCGTACTTCTACAATGAAAAGATCATGTGCGGTCTGGGCAAGGGGCTGGCCGAAACCGGAAGCCTGAATCCCGAGGGCAAGAAACGTGCAGTCGCCGCGCTGAAGCGCTTTGCTCTGCTGGCCGAGGGGATGGGCGCCACCCCCCTGACCGTCGTCGCCACCGCCGCCACGCGTGAGGCCACGGATGGTGCCGAATTTCAGCGGCGTGTGCTGGACGAGACCGGGCTGAAGCTGTGGGTGATCGACGGGGATGAAGAGGCGCGCCTGTCGGCTCAGGGCGTGCTTCTGGGGTGGCCGGGGGCCAGTGGCATCGTGTGCGACATCGGCGGCAACTCGATGGAACTTGCGCGCATTGGCGACGGCAAGGTGGGCAAGCGGATCAGCACGCAGCTTGGGCCCTTTCGCCTGCAACAGGTGGAAGGCGGCGAGGAAAAGCGCCGCGCCCTGATCGCGCACGTGCTGCGCGTGGCGCAAGACAAGATCAAATCCGAAGGTGAGCGTTTCTACCTTGTCGGCGGCAGTTGGCGTGTGATCGCGCGTCTGGATATGGAGCGGCGCAATTACCCCCTGACCGTGCTGCACGAGTACCGGATGCAGACGAAATCCCTGCTCGACACGCTCGACTGGCTGGCTGTGTCCGACATGACCCTTCTGCGCGCGCAGACGGGCACAAGTGCCGCGCGGATGGAACTTGTGCCACTGGCCTGCGAGGTGCTGCGCGAGGTGATCCGGCTGTTCAAACCCTCGGAGATCGACATTTCCGCCTATGGCATCCGCGAGGGCCTGCTGTTCGAACAGATGCCCGAACGCCTGCGCCAGCGCGACCCGCTTATCGAGGCCTGCCGCGTGGCCGAGCAAACCTCGGCCCGTATTCCGGGCACGGGCAAACAGCTCTATGAATTCCTGATACCCCTGTTCGAAGGCACGTCCAAGGATCGTCTGCGCCTGATAAAGGCCGCGTGCCTGTTGCACGACACCACATGGCGCGCGCATCCCGATTACCGCGCCGAAGTCTGCTTTGACAACGCCACGCGCGCCAACCTTGGCGGGCTGGATCATCCAGGGCGGGTGTTTCTGGGCCTCAGCCTTTTGCACCGTTACAAGAACTCCCACTCGGGGTCGCGGCTGGAACCGCTGTTCCGGCTGCTGTCGGAAGACGAGATGCAAGAGGCCGAGGTTCTGGGCAAGGCCATGCGCTTTGGCGCGATGTTTGCAGCGGGCAACCCCGCCGCCGCCGGGGCGCTGACGTGGAAGCCGAAGAAGAAGGTGCTGGAACTTCAGCTGACGCCCATGGGCATGGGCCTGTTTGGTGAGGTGGCAAAGGCCCGATTTGCCGCGTTGGCGCAGGCGCTGAAGGCGACGGGAAACGTGTTGGACGCCGATGTTGCGGCTTGATCATCTTGCGGTGTCGGCCATGGCCCTTGACGACGGTGTGGCGGCCGTCGAGGCAGCAATTGGCCTGCCGCTCGGCGCCGTCGGCAAGCACCCGCACATGGCAACGCACAACCGCCTTCTGGGCCTCGGTGATGTGTATCTTGAAGTGATTGCCGTCGATCACTCCGCCCCTGCCCCCGCCTGGCCACGCTGGTTCGATCTGGATCATTTCACCGGCCTGCCCCGTCTGACCAACTGGATTGCCGCCTGCGACGACCTCGACGCGACACTTGCCTCAGCCCCCCCTGGCACGGGTACCGCTGTTGACCTTGCGCGCGGCGACTACCGCTGGCGCATGGCCGTTCCGGACAACGGGCGCCTGCCGTTTGGCGGCGCGCATCCCGCGCTGATCCAGTGGCAAGGGCGCCACCCTGCGGAACGGCTGCCCGATCAGGGCGCGCGTCTGCGCCACCTGTCCATCGCGCACCCCGATGCGATGGCTCTGCGCGCGGCGCTTGGCGCCTTTGCCGACAGCCGTGTCCGGATCGAGATGGGGCCGGCCATGGCGATGCAGGCCGAAATCGAGACGCCCCATGGGATCAGGGTGCTGGGGTAACGCAGTCTCTCGTTTTTGTCGAAAATCCTGACCTGACTTCGCATCTTTTTCACGGTAACGTCCGACCCATGTCGATCTGGACCCGCATTGCTGATGCCCTGTCCGCCCTTGCCAACGGCGAAGGGCTGTCAGCCGTGTTTGACCACCTGCGCAACGCCGGGACGGCGCCCGAACGCTCGGTCGGCTTTACCGTCGCGGTCATCGCACTCGGTGCCAAGATGGCCAAGGCCGATGGTGCGGTGACGCGCGACGAAGTCACCGCCTTTCGGCAGGTCTTTGCCATTCCCCCCGAGGAAGAGGCGAATGCCGCCCGCGTTTTCAACCTTGCGCGTCAGGATGTGGCAGGGTTTGACGCCTATGCCCGCAAGATCGCCGCGATGTTCCGCAATCCGGATGAAAAGCTGTGCGCCGATGACCGCAACACTCTGATTGATCTGCTGGAGGGCCTGTTTCATATCGCCATGGCGGATGGCAGCTTTCACCCAGGCGAAGATGCGTTCCTGCGCGATGTGGCCGCGATATTCGGACTTGACGACCGCTGCTACAGCATGATGCGCGCCCGTTTTGTCGAGGGCGCCCCGCGCGACCCGCATGATGTTCTGGGCATCCCCCCCGATGCGAGCAGGGCCGTGGCCCGTGCCGCATGGCGGCAAGCAGTCAGGGAAAGCCACCCCGACCAGATGATCGCCCGCGGTGTACCCGCCGAGGCCGTGAAGCTGGCCGAACGTCGCCTGGTGGCGATAAACGCCGCATGGGAACAGATTTCCGGGCGGCGCGCTGCTTGACCCAAACGCGCCCCCTGCGGCTGGCCACCTACAACGTCGAGTGGTTCAACGCCCTGTTCGACGATGGTGGGCGGCTGATGGCCGATGCCCAGCCCTCGGCCCGCTACCAAATTGACCGGGCCACCCAGATCGGCGCGCTGGGGATCGTGTTTTCGGCGCTTGACGCCGATGCGGTCATGGTGATCGAGGCCCCTGATACCGGCTCTCGGCGATCATCAGTCATAGCACTGGAAACCTTTGCGCGCCAGTTTGGCCTGCGCTCCTGCCGGGCAATCTCTGGATTCGCGTCCGAGACCGAGCAGGAGATCAGCCTGCTGTACGACCCCGCCCGCCTGACCCCGCGCCATGACCCGAAGGGAGATGTCACGGGCAAGCGCGGCCGCCCGGACGCACCACGCTTTGACGCAACGTTTCGCTATGATCTGCCGGGCGACACCGCGTCCCAAAGGATACGGTTTTCCAAGCCCCCGCTGGAGCTTGATGTGACCACGGCCGGCGGCGCGCGCCTGCGGCTGATCGGGGTGCATGCAAAATCCAAGGCCAGCCACCGCGGCCCAAGGCCGGATCCGGCCCATGCGCTTGAAAACCGCCGCAAGCAGATGGCCCAGTGCCTGTGGCTGCGCACGCGCGTAGAGGCGCATCTGATCGCCTGCGACGATCTGGTCGTGATGGGCGATTTCAACGATGGCCCCGGACTTGACGATTATGAGGCGCAGTTCGGCAAATCGGGGGTTGAGATCGTGCTGGGTCTGGATGCCCCGCCGGCGCAGCGCATGTATGACCTCCATGCCGCCATGGCGCTGACCGGTCGCATGGGCCTTGCCCCCACCACCGCACGCTTTTGGCTGGCGCCCCAGCAGAGGTATTTCGAGGCGCTTCTGGATTTCATCATGGTCTCGCCCGGTCTGGCCGCGCGGCACCCCGAATGGCGAATCTGGCACCCGTGCAACGACCCCGCCTGCTTGCACACGCCCGAGTTACACGAGGCGCTGTTGCAGGCGTCCGACCACTTTCCCGTCACGCTGGATCTGCCCTTGGCAAAGACGTGAATTGAAACAATGCACCCGGTATCCCATACTGAAGGGATGAAACATGTTTTTATTGCCCTGATGATCCTGGCCGTCCCGCCTGTCGCGTGGGCCCAGGACGTATTGCCCGCGCCCGTGCAACCTGTGCCCGAGGAAAAGGGCTTTGATTTGATGGAAGAGGGCGCGAAACTGTTGTTTCGCGGCCTGATGTCCGAGATGGAGCCGATGCTGGATGAGATGGGCAAGGCGGTGCAGGACATGAAACCCGCGCTGCAGGATCTGCTGGCGCTTGTGGACGACATCCGGAACTATGACGCGCCGCGCATCCTTGAAAACGGCGACATCCTGATCCCTAGACGCAAGGGCGCCCCTCCCTTGCTGGCACCGGCGCCCTCCGAGGGCGAAATCGACCTCTGATCCCGGCCTTGGCACGTCTCAATCGGGTTCTGCGACTTCTCCCGCGTCATTTCATAGCAGCAACGCGAATGGGTGGTTCTTCTATCGCAAAAGGAACGGTGCCCGGGCGCTGGTTATACCCGGTTGCTGCGGATCAGATCGAGAATTTCCCTGGCCGCCGCCGGGATATTGGTGCCGGGGCCGAAGATCGCCTTGACGCCATTGTCCTTGAGGAAGGCGTAGTCCTGGCTTGGGATCACGCCCCCGCAGACGACAATGATCTCTCCCGCCCCTGCGGCCTCCAAAGCCCGAACCAATTTGGGCGCAAGTGTCTTATGGCCCGCCGCCTGACTGCTGATGCCGATCACATGCACGTCATTGTCGATGGCATCCTGCGCTGCCTCTTCCGGGGTCTGGAACAGCGGGCCCACGTCTACGTCAAAGCCGATGTCGGCAAAGGCCGTGGCGATCACCTTGGCGCCCCGGTCATGGCCGTCCTGGCCCATCTTGACGACGAGCATCCGGGGGCGACGGCCCTCTTCGGCGGCAAATGCCTCGACATCGGCCTGAATGGCCTCAAAGCCTGCATCGCCCTCATAGGCCGCTCCGTAGACGCCTGAGAGTGTGCGCACTTCGGCGCGGTGGCGGCCAAAGACGGCTTCCATCGCGTCCGAGATTTCGCCCACCGTGGCGCGGGCACGGGCGGCGGTGATGGCTGCTGCCAGCAGGTTGCCGCCATCGCGGGCCGAGGTAATCAGAGCGTCCAGTGCCGCCGTTACTGCCGCGTCGCTGCGGGCGCCACGCGTGGCGGCAAGACGGGCCACCTGGGCCGCGCGCACGGCCACATTGTCGATATCAAGGATATCGATGGGGTCTTCGCTGTCCTTGCGATACTTGTTGACGCCGACCACAACCTCTTCGCCACGATCTATCATTGCCTGACGGCGGGCGGCAGATTCCTCGATGCGCAGCTTGGGCATACCGCTTGCCACCGCCTTGGTCATGCCGCCCATCGTCTCGACCTCTTCGATCAACGCCCAGGCTTCGGTCGCCAATTGATCCGTCAGCGCCTCGACATAATACGACCCGCCAAGCGGATCGACCACATGCGTGATCCCGGTTTCTTCCTGCAAGATCAGTTGCGTGTTGCGCGCGATGCGCGATGAGAACGCCGTCGGCAAGGCAATCGCCTCGTCAAAACTGTTGGTGTGCAGGCTTTGCGTGCCGCCAAGAACCGCCGCCATCGCCTCATACGCGGTGCGGACCACGTTGTTGTAGGGGTCTTGTTCCTGCAGCGACACGCCGCTGGTCTGGCAATGGGTGCGCAGCATGGACGAGGTTGGATTGGTGGGCGCAAACTCGGCCATGATGCGGTGCCACAACATCCGTGCGGCGCGCAACTTGGCGATTTCCATGAAGAAATTCATGCCGATTGCAAAGAAGAACGAAAGCCGCGGGGCGAAATCATCGACCGCCATTCCCCGCGCAATTGCCGCCCGGACGTATTCGCGGCCGTCCGCCAGGGTGAAGGCCAGTTCCTGCACCAGATTGGCGCCAGCCTCTTGCATGTGATAGCCCGAGATCGAGATCGAATTGAATTTAGGCATCTCGGCCGCGGTGTATTCGATGATGTCCGCGATGATTCGCATGCTGGGTTCGGGCGGATAGACGTACGTGTTGCGGACCATGAATTCCTTCAGAATATCATTCTGAATGGTGCCCGACAGGGCCGCGCGTGGCACGCCCTGTTCTTCACCCGCCACGATGAAGCTGGCAAGAATTGGGATGACGGCACCGTTCATCGTCATCGACACGCTGACCTTGTCGAGCGGAATGCCATCAAACAGGATCTTCATATCCTCGACACTGTCGATCGCGACCCCGGCCTTGCCGACATCGCCCTCGACGCGCGGATGGTCGCTGTCATAGCCGCGGTGCGTGGCCAGATCGAAGGCAACCGAGACGCCCTGCTGACCCATGGCCAACGCCTTTCGGTAAAAGGCGTTGCTTTCTTCGGCGGTGGAAAATCCCGCGTACTGACGGATGGTCCACGGGCGGCCCGCGTACATGGTGGCCTTGACGCCCCGTGTATAGGGGGCAGCACCCGGCACCCCCTCCATATGTGGAAGCGCCTTCGTATCCTCGGCCATGTAAAGCGGCTTGACGGTGATGCCTTCCAGCGTTTTCCACTGCAGGCTGTCAGGCGAAGCGCCCTTTAATTCCCGGGTGGCAATTGCGGTCCAATTGTCTGTGTCAGTAGTCATCGTCATCTTCCCCATCAGTCCTTGGGTTTCCGGCTACCGCGCCCTATGTAAGGGTGAAAGGGGGCCTTGATGAAACCACTCTACGCTCTTGTTCTGTCGGCATTTCTGCCGTTCGCTGCTACCGCACAGGAGGCAGTGGCCGCCACGCCCTTAGCCGAGGTCACCGTAATTCCGGCGCCATTCGGCCCTGTCGACGCCGGTGAGATATCGCTGGCCGACCAATTGTATCTGCGGCGCCCGGTCGTTGTGTTCGCTGACAGCCCGAATGATCCCAGCTATCTGCGCCAGATGGAGCTTTTGTTGCGTGATCTGGCGAGCCTCGCGTTGCGCGATGTGGTGCTTGTCATTGACACGGACCCCGCCGCCAAAACCGAGTGGCGCCAGAAGTTGCGTCCGCGCGGGTTCAGTCTGGTGCTGATGGACAAGGATCTGTCCGCCGTGATCCGCAAGCCGCTGCCGTGGGAGGTGCGCGAGATCACGCGCTCCATCGACAAGTTCCCGCTGCGCAAGCAAGAGATGCTTGAGCGCAACCCTGCGGGGCGCTGAGGGCGCAGTCCGCCCCCGTGCAGCCACCGTGCAGAAGGCACGGGGCACCTATTCAAACTCCATGATCACGTCATCCACCTTCAGGCTGGCACCGGCAACCGCCTTGACCGCCTTGACCACGCCTCGTCGTTCGGCTTTGAGGATATTTTCCATCTTCATCGCCTCTACTGTGGCAAGGGCCTGACCTTCGTGCACCTCGTCGCCGACGCCGACAGTGATCTGGACCACAAGGCCGGGCATTGGACACAAAAGATATTTCGACGTGTCGGCAGGAAGTTTTTCCAGCATCAGCGCAGCAAGATCGGCCTGGCGCGGCGATTGCACATGCACCTTCAGATCTGCCCCCCGCAGGCGGACCCGAAAGCCCATCGGCACCTTGCCGACCTTCATCACAAGGGGCGCACCATCGACAATCAACCGTGCTAGGGCCTGCCCCGGCGTCCAGTCGCTTTCAACCCTGCAGGTGGTGCCATCCTGAAAGGTTACATTTGCCCCGGCTTTGTCGGCATCGATCATCACGGCATGCGACTGTCCCTGCGCCGAGACGACCCAATCGTCCCCAACCCGGCGTTGATGGTTGTCCATCGTGCCCGAAATGCGGGTGCGGCGAATCTCGGCCACGCGGTTCATCGCGGCGCAGGCTGCGGCCACCCGGCGAACCTCGGCGTCGGACAGCGTGGTGCCCTGAAATCCGCCGGGAAACTCTTCGGCGATGAAGGCAGTGGTAATGTCGCCCGATTGAAAGCGCGGGTGATCCATCACGGCGGCGCAGAAAGGCAGGTTGTGACCGATGCCTTCGACTTCAAAGGTATCAAGCGCCAACCGCATTTCTTCGATGGCGCCGGCGCGTGTGGGGGCCCATGTGCACAGTTTCGCAATCATGGGATCGTAGAACATGCTGATCTCGCCCCCCTCGTACACGCCCGTGTCATTGCGCACGATGCCGGTTGCAGTGGCGCCTTCGACCGGCGGGCGATAGCGCGTCAACCGCCCGATCGACGGCAGGAAGTTGCGGTAAGGATCTTCGGCGTAAAGACGGCTTTCCATCGCCCAACCGTTGATCTTCAGGTCACTCTGCACAAAGGACAGGGCCTCACCCGCTGCCACGCGGATCATCTGTTCGACCAGATCGACCCCGGTGATCAGTTCGGTAACCGGGTGTTCCACCTGCAGACGGGTGTTCATCTCCAGAAAAAAGAAATTACGGTCCCGATCGACGATGAATTCCACCGTTCCGGCACTGGTGTAGCCAACAGCGCGGGCGAGTGCGCAGGCCTGTTCGCCCATGGCGCGGCGGGTGGCCTCGTCCAGAAACGGCGAAGGCGCCTCTTCGATGACCTTCTGGTTGCGGCGCTGAATGCTGCATTCACGCTCATGCAAGTAGACGCAGTTGCCATGTGTGTCGGCCAGAACCTGAATCTCGATATGGCGCGGTTGGGTGACAAATTTCTCGATGAAAATGCGGTCGTCGCCAAAGCTTGCAGCAGCCTCATTCTTTGATGAGTGAAAGCCCTCGCGCGCCTCGGCGTCATCCCAGGCGATGCGCATGCCCTTGCCGCCGCCGCCCGCGCTGGCCTTGATCATCACCGGATAGCCGATCTCGGCCGCAATCTTTGCGGCCTCATCCGCGTCGGTGATCAGGCCCATGTGGCCCGGAACGGTTGACACGCCTGCCTTTTGTGCAATCTTTTTCGAAGCGATCTTGTCGCCCATCTGTTCGATGGCGCCCGAGGGGGGGCCAATGAACACCACGCCTTCAGCCTCAAGCGCAGCAGCGAAGTTCATGTTTTCGCTGAGGAACCCATAGCCGGGGTGAACCGCCTCGGCCCCCGTCTGGCGAATGGCATCCATGATCTTTTCGATCACGATATAGGACTGGTTGGCGGGTGATGGGCCGATGTGCACCGCCTCATCCGCCATGCGAACATGCAGCGCGTTTCGGTCGGCGTCGGAGTAGACCGCCACGGTCTTGATCCCCATGGCGCGCGCCGTCTTGATGACACGACAGGCAATCTCGCCCCGGTTTGCGATCAGGATTTTCTTGAACACGGCTTCCCCCCAAACGAAAAGACCATCCGGGGGCTTGCCCCGGATGGTCTTGAATTATTCATGCGCTCGCAGATGGTGGCGGACGGGCGGTCAGCCCTAGTAGCAGGGCGGCAAGCCCGGGACGCCACAGGACACACCGCCCAGGACGGCGCCAATAAGCGCGCCTTTGGTCTTGCTGCCACCGGTGGCGTCGGCCACAACTGCACCGGCAGCAGCACCGCCGAGGGTCCGGATCGCGGCGCTGTTGGCCGGTGCGCCGCCATTCGGGCTGACACAGCCTGACAGAACCGACGCGACAAGCGCGGCGGCGATAAGTGATGACTTGAACATAGGATACTGCCTCTTTCCAGGGTTTTTATTGCGCCCGAGTCTATCCGAATGTTCGAAAACGAAAAGCGGAAAAAGTGGGCAGCGTCCCTGAAAACCGAAATGTGAGCGGAGCCTTGCCCAACCACAAAAGTCGCAAAAATCGGTCCGGCCAGGGTAGGGCCGGACCGCAGAAAAGCGAAGGGGTAACAGTCTTGGGATCCGGCGGCGGAATGAAAAGCCACCTCCGGAGTATTCTCAGCGTGACGGCCCGGGTGCGCGAAAACAAATCCGAAATGCACCTTGCCAGCACCATGCGCGGGGCATTGCCAACCGGGGCGCGAGACGGGCGGATTCATGCTCATGTGTCCGCATCCCGATCGTCGTCGTCGTCCCAGACGGGCGCTGTGGCGCCGGGGGCAAAGACGCCAGGAAATGAGATCTGGGCGCGCTTGACATCAATTTGCAGCAGGGCCTCGTAACTGGCCGGATCGAACGGGTCTTCGGCGGCGACGACCTCGCGCCCGAACAGCCATGACAGGCGGCCCGCATCAAGATTGCCTCTCTCGAACGGTTCTTCGCCGAAATTCTGCCAAAGGGCGGCCATAAAACCCTCATCAGCCTTGCGATCCGGCGTCTTGCGGTCACGGTAGCGTTCGCGCGCAATGATCTTGGCCGGGCCATCCTTGTGGTTGGCGCGGCGGATGACGAATTGGAAGTCGGTGCTGGGCAAGCGACCGGGAAAACCGCGGTGTTTCAGCATGCTGCAGACCCCGCAATGCATGGGGCGCAAAGGCGGGCGGGCCCCGTCCGGCACAGGCCGGGGGCCCGCCCAAAGGCTTTACTTGTACTTGCCGGTATAGGTCGGTTCGACCGACACCGGCTCGTCCACGTAGACGACTTCTTGGGTCTTCGGTGCACAAGCCGCAGCGAAGGCGACGAGGCACAGGGCCAAAACGATTTTGCTCTTAGACATCCTCTACTCCTGGTTTCTTGGAGGGCCAACAGAGGAATTGCCCCCTGCACCAACCCCCATTGCGAGGCAACGGCCGCTTGGGTTCGGCCTGCCGGCACCATACGACAAGTTGCACGCGTTTGACACGCGCGGTTTCCCAAGATTGCAGCCTGTGACCCTGCTACATCAGCCAGTCCTGACGGACGGCCTCTGGCCACAAAATATGGTAGGGTCATCAATACATCTCCCAGATGCAGGCGCCATTCTGCTGAGTCATGGCGCAGGAACACTGCGTTGAACCCGGCGCGTTCTTGCAAAAAATGCACCCTCGCATCCAAAGCGGGCGGCGTGGTCTGCGTCCGTGTCCACTGATCGCGGGCCAAGTCGGGGGGGGTGCTTCGGTCATGGTCGGGGCCTTACAGCGGAATGTTGTTGTGCTTTTTCCACGGATTGCTCAGCTTCTTGCCGCGCAGCGAGGCAAAGGCGCGGGCGACGCGGCGACGTGTGGAATGGGGCATGATCACCTCATCTATGAACCCCTTTTCAGCGGCGACAAAGGGGTTTGCAAAGCGAGCCTCATAGTCTTTCACCCGCCCCGCGATCTTGTCCGGGTCGCCAAGTTCCGAGCGATACAAAATCTCGACAGCACCTTTGGCGCCCATCACTGCGACCTCGGCCGTGGGCCAGGCATAGTTGAAATCGCCGCCCAGATGCTTGGACGACATCACCACATATGCCCCGCCATACGTCTTGCGCGTGATCACGGTCACCTTGGGCACGGTCGCCTCGCCATAGGCGAACAACAGCTTGGCACCGTGCTTGATCACCCCGCCCAATTCCTGCGTCACCCCCGGCAAGAAGCCAGGCACATCCACAAGTGTCAGGATCGGGATCTCGAATGCGTCACAAAAACGCACGAAACGCGCGGCCTTGCGACTGGCGTCGATATCAAGGCAGCCGGCCAGAACCATGGGCTGGTTGGCCACCACGCCGACAGACTGCCCCTCTATCCGGATGAAGCCTGTGAGGATATTGCCTGCGAAATCACGCTGAATCTCGAAGAAATCCCCTTCATCCGCCAGCTTGGTGATCAGTTCTTTCATGTCGTAGGGCTGATTTGGATTGTCGGGTATCAGGGTGTCAAGGCTGGGCTCGATACGGCCAGGATCATCGAAAAACGGCCGCACGGGCGCCTTTTCGCGGTTGTTGAGTGGCAGGAAATCGATCAGACGACGGGTTTCGGCAAGGGCTTCGACATCGTTTTCATACGCGCCATCGGCAACCGAAGACTTGCGGGTGTGGGTGCCGGCGCCGCCAAGTTCTTCGGCCGTGACCTGTTCGTTTGTGACGGTTTTCACCACGTCCGGCCCGGTCACGAACATGTAGGACGTGTCTTTCACCATAAAGATGAAGTCGGTCATTGCGGGCGAATAGACAGCCCCCCCCGCGCACGGCCCCATGATCAGACTTATCTGCGGGATCACGCCAGAGGCTATGATGTTGCGCCGAAAAATCTCGCCATAGGCGGCAAGCGATGCCACGCCTTCCTGTATCCGGGCGCCGCCGCTGTCGTTGATGCCGATCAACGGAGCGCCGTTCTGAATGGCCATGTCCATGATCTTGCAAATCTTTGCGGAATGCGTTTCCGAGACCGAGCCACCCATCACGGTGAAATCCTGGGCAAACAGATAGACCAAGCGACCGTTGACCGTGCCCCAGCCGGTGACGACGCCATCGCCTGCGGGGCGGTCGTCCTCCATCCCGAACTCAGTGCAGCGGTGCGCCACGAACATATCGAACTCTTCAAAGCTGCCCTCATCCAGCAGCAATTCCACCCGTTCGCGCGCGGTCAGCTTGCCTTTGGCGTGTTGGGCGTCGACACGACGTGCCCCACCGCCGGCCCGCGCGTTGCCGCGGCGGTCTTCCAGCTGTTGCAAGATATCCTTCATCGCGCATGCCCCCCCAGTCCTCTTGACCGCTGTTCATAGAGAGATAGGTTGGGTCGCGAAAGGAGATTTCAGTAAATTTGCAAAGTCAGCGCTTCTCAAATTCGGTGAACTGCAAAACTGCGAACCGGTGGCCACAATCAGGGCTTTTCCAACGTTCGTCAACGCGGTAGCGATGCGTGTCCCCAGACTGCAGCCGGCCTTTGTCCCCTGGAATCGCTCTGCAGCTTCCTGTTCCCGTCCTGACCATCGGCCTGCTTTCTGGCCTCGAACATTGTCATGACCTTTGCCTGGTATGGCCATCTGATGGGCATAGGTGCACAGTCGCCTCTGCCCGAATGGCGTAGACAGTGCGCGGGCGGGGGACTACCTGTCAGCGATGCAAAAGACACGCTTCCTTGACCGCACCACCCCGCCGCACATCGCCACACTGATCCTGATTGCGGGGCTTTCAGCGCTGGCGATGAACATATTCCTTCCCTCGCTACCCAAGATGGCCGAGTGGTTCGGCGTGCCCTATGCACTCATGCAGCTTTCGGTGGCGCTGTATCTGGCGCTGTCGGCGGTTTTGCAGGTTGTGATCGGGCCGCTATCGGACCGCTACGGGCGGCGGCGCGTGTTGCTGGTGTCGCTGGTGCTTTTCCTGATTGCCACGGTGGGCACGCTGCTGGCGCCGACGGCCACGATTTTCCTGATCTTTCGCATGGCGCAAGCGGTGATCGCCGCGGGCATCGTGCTCAGCCGTGCGGTGGTGCGCGACATGGTGGCCGATGCACAGGCGGCCAGCATGATCGGCTATGTCACCATGGGAATGAGCATTGTCCCGATGGTCGGACCGGTGATCGGCGGCCTGCTGGATCAGATATTTGGCTGGCAGGCGAATTTTGCGCTTCTGCTGATACTTGGGGTGGCAACGCTCTGGCTTGTCTGGGCCGATCTTGGCGAGACGGCTTCGATGCAAAAGGTCACCCTTGGCGATCAGATGCGGCAATATCCGGTCCTGCTGCAGTCGCAGCGGTTCTGGGGTTATGTACTCTGTGCGGCCTTTGCCAGTGGCACGTTCTTTGCCTACCTGGGCGGCGCGCCATTCGTGGGAACCGAAGTGTTCGGCCTGACTTCCACCGGCATCGGGGCGCTGTTTGCGCTGACAGCGGTCGGCTATGCCGCTGGAAACTTCCTTGCCGGGCGATTCTCGGTTCGGGTGGGAATGAACAAGATGGTGCTTTGGGGGGCCGTGGTCACGGTTCTGGGCGTAGGCTCGCTGGCACTGGTCACACTGGCAGGTGTGCATTCTGCCTACGTCTTCTTTGGCTTTACCCTTTTTGTCGGCCTTGGAAACGGAATGACCCTGCCCAATGCCAACGCAGGCATGCTGTCGATCCGTCCCGATCTTGCAGGCACCGCGTCGGGTCTAGGCGGAGCGATCATGATCGGGGGCGGGGCGGCACTTGCAGCCATCGCGGGCGCACTGCTGCACCCCGGCACGAACGAGTTGCCGCTGGTTCTTTTGATGCTTGCCTCGGCCATCGGGTCGCTCTTGTCGATCCTGTGGGTGCTGCGCCGCGCGCGGGTGCTGGGGCTTGCCGCTTGACGGATGGTTTGCAAACGCCATGATGATTTGCAAATCCGAGGGAAAGCATGGCTATCCAGAAACTCTATGCGGGCGCCAAGCTGCGCGAGATGCGCACACGGCTGAGCCTTACGCAAAAGGCATTTGCTGACAAGCTGACCGTTTCGCTGCCCTATCTGAACCAGATGGAGAACAACAACCGCCCGGTCTCGGCCGCCGTGGTGCTGGCGCTGGCGCAGGAATTTGGCCTCGATGTCACCGAACTGACCGTGGGCGAAAGCGAACGTATGGTCAGCGACATGCGTGAGGCGCTGGCCGACCCGGTCTTTGCCGCCGCTGCCCCGCCGCTGGCCGATCTGCGCCTTGTCGCCAGCAACGCCCCAGCCCTTGCGCGCGCCTTTCTGGACCTGCACCGCGCCTACCGCCAGACGCATGAACGCCTTGCCTCGCTGGATGAGGCGTTGGGGCGCGAAGATGCCACTATCGGGCCCTCACCTTGGGAGGAAGTGCGCGACTTCTTTCATTATTGTGACAATTATCTTGATGCAGTCGATCGCGCGGCCGAGCAGTTCATAACGGGCCCCGCAGGGCGGCGCAATGTGGTACAGGCGGCGCGGGATGCTCTGGACAGGCGCGGCATCACCCTGCATTTCACCGATGCGCCCTTTACCCGCCGCTATGACCCGGCGGCGCGGCGACTGGACGTCTCAGCGCGCGAGGCAGGCCCCACCCAGCGGTTTCAACTGCTGCATCAGGTGGCACTCATCACGCAGGACGACTTGCTTGAGGCGACGCTGGACCTCGCCCGTTTCCACACGCCTGAGTCGCGCGACATCGCCAAGATCGGGCTGGCCAATTATTTCGCCGGCGCCGCACTGCTGCCATACCGCGCCTTTCTGGATGCCGCGCGCGCCTGCCGGCACGATCTTGAACGTCTTGCAGATCTGTTTGGCGCGTCCATCGAGCAAGTGGCTCACCGTCTTTCAACCCTGCAGCGGCCCGGCGCCAAGGGGGTGCCGTTCTTCTTTGTCCGTGTCGATCAGGCGGGCACGATCACCAAGCGCCATTCCGCGACGCGCCTTCAATTCGCGCGCTTTGGCGGCGCCTGCCCGCTGTGGAACGTACATCAGGCGTTCGAGACGCCAGGCCGGTTCTTGCGCCAACTGGCCGAGACGCCCGACGGCGTGCGCTATCTGTGCCTTGCTCGTGACGTGAGCAAGCCGGGCGGTGCATTCCACGCGCCCACCCGGCGCTATGCGATTGGTCTGGGCTGCGAAGTGGCCCATGCTGGGGCCCTCGTCTATTCCGACGGGCTGGATCAGAAGGGCAGGTTTGAACCCATCGGCATTTCGTGCCGGATTTGCGAACGCGCGACCTGCCACCAACGGTCCGTCCCGCCGCTGGCGCGGCGCCTGCGTGTGGACCCAAACCAGCGCGAGGGGCTGCCCTATCAGATCATGCCCTAGCGTTTCGCACGGGTGAAACGGGCTGCGTGGGCGTCCGCTTCGGAGCGGACGATACCTTGCCCTTTGCCGCACTGATCCGGGTCTTGTCGTAATCGCGTTGGCGGGGCACATCAGAAATGCGGCCCGACGCGCCGACAATGTCCTTGATCGGGCAATCGGTTGGGGCGGTTTGCGGCCTATCCAAACAAAAGGTTAACGCGGCTTTCATCAAAAAGCCCGCTATCGCTGCGTCACCTGCCAGTTCGGGTGCATCACCGGCTGCAGGTTCATCGGCGCCAGCGGGGTGCGGCCCAGAATGTGGTCAGCGGCCTTTTCTCCGACCATG
Source organism: Rhodobacterales bacterium (assembly GCA_038205925.1). Lineage (GTDB taxonomy): Bacteria > Pseudomonadota > Alphaproteobacteria > Rhodobacterales > Rhodobacteraceae > Pseudotabrizicola. Next base: position 38,742 of record JBBRBJ010000010.1, read on the forward strand.
ATCGAGGGCGCGTTGAGGTTGCCATTGGTGATCTGCGGGAACACTGAACTGTCTGCCAACCGCAGACCATCCACGCCGATCACACGGCATTCGGGGTCAACCACGGCCATCGGATCGTTGCGACGGCCCATGCGGGCGGTGCCACAGGGGTGATAGGCGCTTTCGGCATGCGCACGCACAAAGTCGTCAATGTCGGCGTCACTCTGCGCGGCCTGCCCCGGTTGGATTTCGTGCTTCACATGCTGGATCATGGCCGGTTGGACAAATATCTCGCGCGTCAGGCGAATGCAGGCCCGGAAATCCTGCCAATCCTGATCGCTGGACATGTAGTTGAAGCGGATCACCGGCGCGTCCTTTGGGTCGGCCGAGCGCAGCGTCACCGTCCCGCGTGAGGGCGAGCGCATCGGGCCCGTATGCACCTGAAATCCATGCCCGTCGGCCGCAACCTTGCCGTCATAGCGCACGGCAATGGGCAGAAAATGGTACTGGATGTCGGGATATTCCACCCCCGCCCGACTGCGGATGAAGCCACACGCCTCGAACTGGTTTGACGCGCCAAGACCGGTCTTGGTGAAAAGCCACCGCGCGCCAATGGCGGCCTTGCTGTAGATGTTCCAGTGTTTGAAAAGGGTGATCGGATGGCGGGCAGCGAACTGCATGTAGACCTCAAGGTGGTCTTGCAGGTTCGCACCCACACCCGGACGGTCGGCCACGACCGGAATGTCATGCGCGGCCAGATGCGAGGCAGGACCGATACCCGACAGCATCAGCAGTTTCGGCGAATTGAGTGATGAGGCCGCAAGGATCACCTCGGCACCCGCGCGTACCACAAAACGCGCCGCCCCCTGATCGACCTCGACCCCCACCGCGCGGCCCTGCTCGATCACCACGCGGCGGGCCAGCGCTCTAATGACCTGCACGTTCCCGGTCTGCCTGGCCGGTCTCAGATAGGCATTCGCCGCCGACCAGCGGCGCCCCTTGTAGATGGTCGCCTCCATCGGGCCAAAGCCTTCCTGCGCGGCCCCGTTGTAGTCGGTGGTGACAGGATAACCAGCTTCGGCGCCCGCGGTAATGAAGGCATCGAACAGCGGGTTGGTGCGCGGCCCGCGCGTGATGTGCAAAGGGCCGTCTGTTCCACGATATGCGGACCCCGACCCGCCATGCGACGTCTCCATGCGCCGAAAATAGGGCAGCACGTCGGCATAGGCCCAACCATCGGCGCCCATCTCGGCCCAGGTGTCGAAGTCGCACGCATGGCCGCGCACATAAACCATGCCGTTGATGCTGGACGATCCGCCCAAGACCTTGCCGCGCGGGGTCACCAGCCTGCGGCCACCCAGATGGGGCTCGGGTTCAGAGGACAGGCCCCAGTCGTAGGCCGACATGTTCATCGGAAAGCTGAGTGCCGCTGGCATCTGGATGAAAGGGCCCACATCGCTGCCGCCAAATTCGATGACCGCCACGCGCTTGCCCGCCATCGCCAGACGATAGGCCATGGCACAGCCGGCCGACCCTGCACCCACGATCACATAATCCGCATACATTTGGAATTGCTCATCTCTTCAAGAATTCTGTCGGGCTCGGCCCCCACCGACGCGGCAGGGTTTGGGCGGATCAATACGGCGCGTCGACAGGCCCCATGCCCACATAAACCGACTTCACCTGCGTGTAATGCGCGACTGCCGCATGGCCGTTCTCGCGCCCTACGCCCGAGGATTTCACCCCGCCAAAAGGCGCCTCGACCGGCGTCAGGTTGTAGGCGTTGATCCAGGTGGTGCCCGCCTGCAGTTTGCGCACCACGCGGTGCGCGCGCGTCAGATCGGCGGTGAACACGCCCGCAGCAAGGCCGAACTCGGTGTCATTGGCGCGGGCAATCGCCTCATCCTCGGTGTCGAAATCCAGAACCGCCATCACCGGACCGAACACCTCTTCGCGCGCAAGGGTCATCGTGTCGGTGACATCGGCAAAGACAGTGGGCTGCACGAAAAACCCGCCCGACCGCGCACCACGCGCGCCACCGCAGATCAGCCGCGCGCCCTCGGCCTTGGCGACCTCGATGTAGCCCAGTACCTTTTCCAGTTGCGCGCCAGATACGAGCGGCCCCAGTTGTGTGCCCATATCCATTGGATCGCCCATCACCATCGCCTCTGTCCGCCGCGCAAGCGCATCAAGGAACCGCGCCTTGATGCCACGCTGGACAAACACTCGCGTGCCGTTGCTGCACACCTGCCCTGCGGAATAGAAGTTGCCCAGCATGGCCGCACCCACGGCATCGTCCACTGCGGCATCATCGAACACCAGGATTGGTGACTTGCCCCCCAGTTCCATCGTCACATGCCGAACCCCTTCGGCAGCCGCCGCATAGACCCGGCGCCCCGTGGGCACCGACCCGGTCAGCGAGACCTTGGCCACCCGCGCATCCGTCACCAGCGCCGCCCCCACCGCGCCGCGCCCTTGCAGCACGTTGAAAAGACCGGGCGGAAGGCCTGCCTCGGTCAGGATCTCGGCCAGTTGCAACGCACCCAAAGGGGTGACCTCTGACGGTTTGAACACCATCGCATTGCCCAGCGCCAGCGCGGGTGCTGCCTTCCAGCAGGCGATCTGGCTGGGGTAGTTCCACGCCCCGATCCCCACGCACACCCCCAAAGGTTCGCGCAGGGTATAGACGAAATCGCGGCCCAGCGGGATTGTCTCGCCTACCACGGTGGGCGCAAGTCCAGCGAAATACTCCAGCGCGTCCGCACCCGACGGCCAGTCGGCCACCAGCGTTTCCTGAAGGGGCTTGCCCGTATCCAGCGTCTCGAGGCGGGCCAGGCCGGCGTTGCGGTCGCGGATGATGTCGGCGGCCCGGCGCAGGATGCGGGCGCGGTCAACCGGGCGCCATGTGGCCCAATCGGCCTGCGCACGCGCAGCCGCAGTCAGTGCGCGCTCGATCAGATCAGGCGAGGCTTCGTGCACCTGCGCGATGACCTCACCCGTCGCCGGATAGATCACATCGATCAGTGCGCCCGTGCTGTCTTCAACATAGGTGCCGTCGATGAAATGGCTGGCCTTTGGTTGCGCCTTCATGCCCCGGCCCCTGCAAGTTCGCGTGTGAGGTAGCCCAGCGCCACCGCAGCCGCCGCCGCCCCGTCAGGCGGTCCCGATTTCAGCACTTCGCGCAGGTAAAGCCCGTCGATCAGCGCGCTCAGACCATCGGCCAGCGCAGGCGCGCGGGCGCCCGCAAGGGGGCGCAAGCCTGCCAACAGGTTTGACCGGAGCCGCCGCTGATACACCGCAAGCAGGCGCCGCGCCTGCGGCACCGTTTGCGCCAGAACCCAGAAGTTCAGCCAGGCCCCCACCGCTTCGCGCCGGAAATTGCCCGGACTGAACGAAGCACGCAGAACAGCCCGCAGCCGCGCCTCGGGCCCATCGGCAAGGGCCAGCGCGCCACGCACCTCGGCGCCGTACAGTGTCAGGATATGCCGCATCGCCGCCAGAAACATGTCTTCCTTCGACCCGAAATAGTGGTGCGCCAGCGCCGGAGACATCCCCGCACGCCGCGCAATTTGAGCCACCGTGACATCAAGAGACCCCGCACGGCCGATCTCGACGATCGTGGCTTTGACCAGCGCCTCTTTTCGGATAGGCTCCATCCCCAGCTTCGGCATAGTATTCGGCTCCTGAAAAAAACCTTGCAATCGTGTGCTAGCTTGAAGTTCATTGACGCGTCAATCAACAAAAAAGGTACCCCGTATGACCTTCCGCATACCCCTTCTGACCACCACCATCACCGTAGCCCTTGCGGGCAGTGCGTTCGCGCAGACCTGCGACAAGGTGGTGTTCTCGGATGTCGGCTGGACCGATATCACCGCCACAACCGCCACCACCGCCGTCGTGCTTGAAGCGCTGGGATATGAGACAGAGACAAAGGTGCTGTCGGTTCCGGTCACTTATGCGGGGCTTGCGGGCGGGGATATCGACGTGTTCCTCGGCAACTGGATGCCCACGATGGAGGCCGACATCGCCCAGTACCGCGATGCCGGCACGGTTCAGACCGTGCGCACCAACCTTGAAGGCGCGAAATACACGCTGGCCACCAATGCCGCCGGAGCAGCACTTGGGATCATGGATTTCAAGGACATCGCGGCGCAAAAGGACGCGCTTGAGGGCCAGATCTACGGGATCGAGCCGGGCAATGACGGCAACCGCCTGATCCTTGACATGATCGGCAGCGGGCCGTTCGGGCTGGACGGGTTCGATATTGTCGAATCGTCCGAGCAAGGAATGCTTGCAGCCGTCGAGCGCGCCGATGGCGCAGGCAAACCCATCGTTTTTCTGGGCTGGGAACCGCACCCGATGAACGCCAATTTCGAATTGACCTACCTGACGGGGGGCGATGACTATTTCGGGCCCAACCTTGGCGGCGCAGTGGTGGCAACCAACACCCGCAAGGACTATGTTGCCGAGTGCCCGAATGTGGGCAAATTGCTGGAAAACCTCGTGTTCTCACTGCCGATGGAAAATGAGATCATGGGCAAGATCCTGAACGACAGCATGGACGGACCCGAGGCTGCAAAGACATGGCTGGCGGCCAACCCGGCGGCTTGGGAGGCATGGCTGGACGGTGTCACCACGAAAGACGGCGGCGATGCCAAGGCAGCGGTGGCCGCAGCGCTGAACTGACGCGAGGCCGATTGAAACTGCGGGCTCGGGGGACAGCCCCCGGGCCTGTGGGATGCTTTCGGACATGAATGGGGGGACGCCGTGCTGGATTGGCTGACGGACAACAAGATACCCGTGGGCCGGACGGCCAAGGCTGTCTTCGACTGGATGAAGGCCAACATGGGCGGGGTGTTCGACGCCATCTCGGCCGTGATGCGAGCAATGATCGATGGTATCCTGTGGGCGCTGGAACTGCCGCATCCGCTGATCCTGATCTTGCTTCTGGTGATCGGCACATGGTTTCTGCACCGGCGATGGAAGCTGTGCCTGGGCGTGGTGCTGGGGTTCCTGTTCATCCTCAATCAAGGCTACTGGGACGAGACGATGGAAAGCCTGACCCTGATCCTGTCAGCCTGCGTGGTGTGCATGGGGCTGGGTGTGCCGATCGGGATTGCAACGGCACACCGGCCGCGTCTCTATGCGGTGCTGTCGCCCGTGCTCGATCTGATGCAGACCCTGCCCACGTTCGTCTATCTGATTCCGGCCATCGTGTTTTTCGGGCTGGGCATGGTGCCGGGGCTGATTGCCACGGTGATTTTCGTGTTACCCGCCCCCATCCGGCTGACGCATCTGGGGGTGTCATCGACCCCGGTGCCGCTGCTGGAGGCGGCGACGGCCTTTGGCGCCACGCCCAGCCAGCGGTTGTGGAAGGTGGAATTGCCCTACGCTTTTCCGCAGATCATGGCCGGGCTGAACCAGACCATCATGCTGTCACTGTCGATGGTGGTGATTGCCGCGCTGGTGGGCGCAAACGGTCTGGGGGTGCCGGTGGTGCGGGCGCTGAACTCGGTCAACCCGGCACTTGGGTTCGAGTCCGGCTTTATCATCGTGGTGGTCGCCATCCTGCTGGACCGGATGCTGAAGGTGACCCGATGAGTGTGGCTGTCGAATTTGACCGTGTCAGCATTGTATTTGGCGATGCGCCCGACCGCGCCCTGCCCCTGATGGACCGCGGGCAAAGCCGGTCCGAGATTCAGGCGGCAACAGGGCAGGTTCTGGGGGTGCATGATTGCTCGCTGGTGGTGGCGGCGGGCGAGATTCTGGTGCTCATGGGGCTGTCGGGATCGGGCAAATCAACCCTGCTGCGCGGAGTGAACGGGCTGAACCCGGTGGTGCGGGGCGAAGTGCGGGTGCAGGGCGGCAAGGGAATGGTTTCGGTGACAAGGGCCGATGCAGGCACCTTGCGACGATTGCGCCTGAACCAGATCGCCATGGTGTTTCAGGCTTTTGGCCTGCTGCCCTGGCGCAGTGTGCGCCAGAATGTGGGCCTTGGGTTGGAACTTGCGGGCCGCCCCCAGCCCGAGATTGACGCGGCAGTAGACCGGCAACTTGCGCTCGTGAACCTGACGCAATGGGCCGACCGCAAAGTGGGGGAATTGTCGGGCGGCATGCAGCAGCGCGTCGGCCTTGCCCGCGCCTTTGCCACCGACGCGCCGATCTTGCTGATGGACGAGCCGTTTTCCGCGCTTGACCCCCTGATCCGCACGCGCCTGCAAGATGAATTGCTGGACCTGCAGGCCAAGCTGAAGCGCACCATCATTTTCGTCAGCCACGATCTGGACGAGGCGTTCAAGATCGGCAACCGGATCGCGCTGATGGAAGGCGGGCGCATCGTGCAATGCGGCACCGCACGCGAAATCATTGCCAATCCGGTCAGCGATTACGTGGCCGACTTCGTGGCCCACATGAACCCGATGTCGGTGCTGACCGCGCGCGATGTGATGGAGTCGGGCCCCAGCGATGTCGGCGCCGAGGTCGATGCCGAGACCCCGGTGCGTGCGGTGATGGCATTGATGCGCGACGGCGCGACCGAGATTGCCGTTACGGCGCAGGGCGCGCGCATTGGCGTTTTGCGCGCACCGTCTGTCATGGGCCGCCTGATCGACCCGCGCGGCGCCTAGGCGCCCGTTGCTGCTTTGGCTGCAGTCTTTTTGGCGGCGGGTGCCTTGGCTGCTGGCTTTGCGGCGGTCTTGGCGGTTGCTTTCTTGGCCAGAGCCTTCTTGGCCGCCGGTTTGCTGGCCGTCGCCTTTTTGGCCACAGGTTTCTTGCCGCCCTTGCCGGACTTGCCGGCCTTTTCAGCAATCAGTTCAAGCGCCTGATCCAGATTGACATCCTCGGGCGAAATCTCTTTGGGCAAGGTTGCATTGATCTTTTCCCATTTGATGTAGGGGCCATAGCGCCCCGGCATCACCTGAATCTCGCCACCCTCGGGGTGAGGGCCCAACGATTTCAGCGGCTCGGCCGGGGCCGCAGCGCCCCTGCCCCGGCTGGCCTTCTGGGCCAGAACTTCCATCGCGCGGTTCATGCCGATGACGAACACCTCTTCGACGTCCGGAATATTGGCGTAGACCTTGCCGTGTTTGACATAGGGGCCATAGCGGCCGATCGCGGCCTCGACCGCCTCGCCATCTTCGGGATGCGCGCCGACCAGACGGGGCAGCGACAACAGGTCCAGCGCCCTTTCCAGGGTCAGGCTGTCGGCGGACCAACCCTTGGGCAGGCTGCCCCGATCGGGCTTGGGTGTTTCCTCTGTCACTTCGCCACGCTGGACGTAGGGGCCAAAACGGCCGGTGCGCAGCGAGATGTCGTTGCCCGCACCATCTTTGCCCAGCACCCGGTCGCCCCCGGCGCCGCCCTCCTCGCCCCCGGCAAGCGGGCGGGTATAACGGCATTCAGGGTAGTTGCCGCAGCCGATGAACGCCCCACCCGAGCGTGAGGTTTTCAGATGCAGACGACCCGTGCCGCAGGTCTGGCAGATGCGCGGGTCTGACCCGTCGGGCCGGGCAGGGTAAAGGTGTGGCGACAGGAATTCGTCGATCTTTTCCAAGACCTCGCCAATGCGCAGGTCGGCGGTTTCGGCAATGGCGGCCGAAAAGTCGCGCCAGAAACGACCCAATACCTCTTTGTAGTCCCGCTCACCTGCCGAGACGTCATCAAGCTGGGTTTCCAGATCGGCGGTAAAATCATACTCGACATAGCGGCGGAAATAGTTGGTCAGAAATGCGGTGACGAGGCGGCCCTTGTCCTCGGGGATGAGGCGATTCTTGTCCTTGCGGACGTATTCGCGGTCCTGAATGGTCGACAGGACCGAGGCATAGGTTGACGGGCGACCGATGCCCAACTCTTCCATCCGCTTGACCAGCGTCGCCTCGGTATAGCGCGGCGGGGGCTGGGTGAAGCTTTGGCTGGCAAGGGTCGCGCCGTCGGGCGACAGAATGGCCGATGCCGTGCGGGTGTCGGTAGCAGCCTCGGGCAACCCGGCTGCATCCCCTGCACGCGCCTTGGCGAAAGTGGCTTTCTGGGCCCCTGAAAGGGGCTTGGCCGCCTCACCTTGCATGATCTGGGGCAGGCGGGCGTCGTCTTCGCCCTCTTCATCGCGGCCCTCGTCGTAGACGCGCAGAAAGCCATCGAACAGCACCACCTGGCCCGTGGCGCGCAGACCCACCTGCCCATCGGGGCTGACGACCTCGACCGTGGTTCGCTCCAGCCGCGCACCGGCCATCTGGCTGGCAATGGTCCGCTTCCAGATCAGATCGTAGAGATTGGCCTGATCTTTTTCAGAAAAGCGCAGTTTTTCGGGGGCTGCGGCCATGTCGGTGGGGCGGATGCATTCATGCGCCTCTTGCGCATTCTTGGCCTTGTTCTTGTAGATGCGGGGGCTGTCGGGAACATAGGCCTTGCCAAATCGGTTGCCGATTTCGGCGCGTGCGTCGGTCACCGCCTCGGGCGCCATGTCGATGCCGTCAGTCCGCATGTAGGTGATGTGACCAGCTTCATACAGACGCTGCGCGGTGCTCATGCATTGCTTGGCGCCCATGCCCAGTTTGCGGCTCGCCTCTTGTTGCAGGGTAGAGGTCATGAACGGCGGGTGCGGGTTGCGCGTAGCGGGCTTTGCCTCGACCGATTGAATGGTGAAGGTTCGAGAAGTGACAGCCTGCACTGCAATTTCGGCTGCTTCGATAGTGGGAATATCGAATTTGTCCAGTTTCTTGCCGCCCAGCACCGTCAGGCGCGCTTCAAACGATTGGCCGCGCGGGGTCGTCAGGGTGGCGGACACCGTCCAGTATTCGCGGGGGCGAAACGCTTCGACCTCCATCTCGCGTTCGACGATAAGGCGCAGGCAGACCGATTGCACGCGGCCCGCCGATTTGGCGCCCGGCAGCTTGCGCCACAGCACCGGCGACAGGGTGAAACCAACCAGATAGTCCAGCGCGCGTCGCGCAAGATAGGCCTCGACCAGCGGCGTGTCGATCTCGCGCGGCGAAAGCATGGCCTTGGTGACGGCATCCTTGGTGATCGCGTTGAAGGTGACACGGCTGACCTTCTTGCCCTTTTTCAATGCCCCGGCGAGCGCCTCTTGCAGGTGCCAGGAAATCGCCTCGCCCTCACGGTCGGGGTCGGTGGCGAGGATCAGGGTATCGTCGGTCTTCAGCGCCTCGGTGATGGCACGGATGTGCTTCTTGCTGTCGGCGGCCACTTCCCACGTCATCGCGAAATCATGCTCGGGGTCGACCGAGCCATCCTTGGGCGGCAGATCACGGACATGGCCATACGAGGCAAGCACGATGTAGTCAGAGCCAAGATATTTGTTGATAGTCTTGGCCTTGGCCGGTGACTCGACGACGACAACTGCCATGAAATTCCCTTTACCGCAAAAAGGCCCGGAGGCGCGGCAAGATGTGGTGACAGCGGGGGAAATGTCAATGCGGCAATCCGGAGGCCGCGTCGGGTTGCAATCCACGACCATTTGATCGCAGCTTCGGACGTGTGGACGATGCCTAATCGAGACGGCTGAGCAGTCCGCCCGGCGCGCGGTGGATCCGCCCCTCAAGCTCAAGCGTCAAAAGCTGGCTGGTGACAGTGCCGGGCGGCATGGCCAGATCGCGGATCAACTGATCTTCGGCCAGAGGGCTGGGGCCAAGGCGCGCGAGGATCTGGCTGTGCACCGCTGCAATATCCGTCAATGCACGTCGCGCAGGGGTCGGCCCGGGAAGGCCTGACTGCGCGGGTGCGCGCCGGGGTGGTGGTTCCGGTTTCCCCGCAACGACAAGCACTTCGGACGCAAAGGGCACCACTTGCGCGCCGATCACCTCAAGCACGTCTTGCGGCCCCCGCACCAGCGTGGCGCCGTCGCGCAGCAGCATGTTGCACCCAGTCGCCCGTGCATCAAAGGGATGGCCGGGCACGGCAAGAACCTCGCGGCCCTGATCGAGCGCGGTGCGCGCGGTGATGAGCGAGCCGGACCGCGCCGCCGCCTCAACCACAACAACAGCGCGCGACAGGCCCGAGACGATGCGGTTACGCACAGGAAAATGCCGCGCCTGCGGTTGCATGCCCATGGGTTGTTCGGAAATCCGGCAGCCGCGCGTCGCAATTTCGGCGGCAAGGGCTGCGTTTTCTTCGGGGTAGATCACATCGACACCGCCCGCCTGCACCGCCACTGTTCCGGTCGCAAGGGCGGCCTGATGCGCCTCGGCATCAATACCGCGGGCAAGGCCGGACACGGTGACAAGCCCTGCCTGCCCCAGACCTTCGGCCAGCCGCCGCGCCATGCGCACGCCCAGACTGGAGGCATTGCGCGCGCCCACGATTGCCACCATGGGCCGCTTCAGCAACCCCAGATTGCCCAGCACCCATAGAACAGGGGGCGCGTCGGGCAGATCTTTCAGGCTGTCCGGATAGTCTGGCCCTCCCCAGACGATGATCCGGGCCCCTGCCACGCGGCCAAGCGACATCTCATGGCGCACCACTTCAATCGGGCACAGGCTGTAATTCTCGATCCCCGCTGCGCGGGCAATTTCTGGCAGAGCCTGCAAGGCGGCAGCGGCATGGCCGTGATCAGCCATCAGCCTGTGCCATGTGACAGCACCAACCCTGCGGGAGCGAATGAGGCGCAGGCACTCGAATGGATCATCGTCCAGGGGTGTGGGGTGGGGTGTGGGTTTGGATTTCTGGCCCATCGACTACCTTGCCTCATTCGCAAGCTCACGATGCACCGGGTAAGGTTAACGTGGCGTAAACGCCAAACCGCCTTGTCGAAAAATTTGTCAAAAACCGCCAGCACCGCGTCGCTATGTCGATTGATCGCGGCGACTAAGTTTGATCAAATGCGCGAAAGACACCGCCTGATCAGGAGACATGCCATGCTGAACGCCGAAGTCGCCAAGCGCCGCGATGATGCCATTTCGCGCGGGGTGGGCATGATGACCCAGATCTATGCCGACCGTGCCCTGAACGCGGAAATCTGGGATATCGAGGGCAATCGCTACATTGATTTTGCAGCCGGCATTGCAGTTGTGAACACCGGCCATTGCCACCCGCGCGTCATGGCCGCCGTGACCGAGCAGATGAGTCGGTTTACCCACACCTGCCATCAGGTGATGCCATACGAAAATTACATTCGTCTGGCCGAGCGTCTGAACGCGCTTGTGCCCGGCGATTTTGTAAAGAAGACCATCTTCGTCACGACGGGCGCAGAAGCCTGCGAGAACGCCGTCAAAATCGCGCGAATCGCCACAGGGCGCAACGCGGTGATCGCCTTTGGCGGCGGCTTTCATGGCCGGACGTTCATGGGCATGTCTCTGACCGGCAAGGTCGAGCCTTACAAGAAGGGCTTCGGATCGATGATGCCGGACGTGTATCACGTTCCCTTCCCGATGGATGTGCACGGGATCAGCACCCAAGATGCGATGAAGGGCATCGAAAAACTTTTCAAGGCCGATCTCGACCCCGCCCGCGTGGCAGCGATCGTGTTTGAGCCGGTTCAGGGCGAGGGCGGCTTTTACGTCGCCCCGAAAGATCTGGTACGCGGCATTCGCGCGCTGTGTGACCAGCATGGAATCGTGATGATCGCGGATGAGGTGCAGACCGGCTTTGCCCGTACCGGCGCCTTGTTCGCAATGGAGGCTTACGGCGTGGCCGCCGATCTGACCACGATGGCCAAGGGTCTGGCAGGGGGCTTGCCACTGGCGGCGGTCACCGGGCGTGCCGATCTGATGGATGCGGCTAATCCCGGCGGTCTTGGCGGCACCTACGCGGGCAATCCGCTGGGCATTGCGGCCGCCAATGCGGTGCTGGACGTGATTGAGGAAGAGGGCCTGTGCGACCGCGCCAATGAACTTGGCAGTCGCCTGAAGCAACGGCTGGAATCAATTCGTGCCACCGCCCCCGAGATCATCGACATCCGCGGTCCCGGTTTCATGGTGGCAGTCGAATTTGCAAACCCCACCACGCACCAGCCGGATGCCGGCTTTACCGGGCGGGTGCGGACAGAGGCACAAAAGAGAGGTCTGATTCTTCTGACCTGCGGAGTATATGGCAACGTGGTACGATTTCTTGCACCGATCACCATTCCGGATGCCCATTTCGCCGAAGCGATGGATATTCTTGAGGCTTCGGTCGCCGCCGCACGTGAAACCGCCGCCTGAAAAAAGGGACCAGACCGGCAGAGAGACGCCTAATGTTTTTCTTTCCTCTGGAACCTGTCAGCAGTTCGCGCGTTGTATCGCACATATGATTCCTTATGAGGCCACACCATGAAAAAAATCATCCTTACGCTTGCCATGCTGACTTTGCCGCTGGCTGCCTGTCAGACTGCCAACCAGAACGCCGCCGCTGGCGCGTTGGGCGGGGCAGCGCTTGGCGCGGCCGTTTCCGGCGATGACGACCGCCTGACGGGCGCACTGGTCGGTGCCGCCGTAGGTGTCGCCGCATCGACACTGATCGGGCCTGCTCCGCAAGGGGGCCAGTGCTACTACCGCGACCGGAACGGCAACCGTTTCATCGCTGCCTGCCAGTAAACGCTGCACTGCCAGCAGGCATTGCATCTAACGACAGGGGCGCCCTTGGCAGGGCGCCCCTGTGCCGTTAAAACGCGCGTACCCTGGCTGAAAGGCCCCAGATGCTGCGCGCCGCCATTATTCCCGGACATGCCCCGCCGCAGGGTGGCATCCGTCTTGAAGGGGCGTCGGTCACTTTAGGTGGCCGCACGGTACTTGATGGCCTTGCGTTGCACCTGACCGAGCAGCGTATCGGCATCATCGGACGAAACGGGTCTGGCAAATCGACGCTGCTGCGGCTGATGGCCGGTCTGATCGCGCCCTCGCAGGGCCGTGTGAGGGTCGATGGCATCGACCCATTTCACGACCGCGCCTCGCTTCTGCGGCGCTTGGGCATCCTGTTCCAGAACCCCGACCGCCAGATCCTGTTTCCCACGGTGATTGAAGAATTGTCCTTTGGCCTTGTTCAGATGGGCGCCTCGGGCGCCGAAGCCAGGGGTCAGGCGCAAGCTCTGCTGGCCACCCACCACCGTGCCGGTTGGGCAGACGCCCCGGTAGCCACCCTCAGCCAGGGGCAGCGGCATTGGCTATGCCTGATGTCCGTTCTGCTGATGAAGCCCGCAACGATCCTGCTCGACGAGCCGTTGGCAGGTCTTGATCTGCCCACCCAGAACCGATTGATGCGCGCCTTTGCCGCCCTGCCGCAACGCCTGATCACGATCAGCCATGACCCTGCGATGATGGAGGAGCAGGACAGGGTGATCTGGCTGGACGGAGGGCAGATCGTGGCAGAGGGGCCGCCGCTTGCCCTCTTGCCCGCCTTCCGGGCCGAGATGTTGCGTCTGGGGGCGGCAGATGCTGACACTGACCTCTCCCGTTGAAACGCCGCTGCACCGGGTGGCGGCGGGCCCCAAGCTGGGGGTGATGGCGCTGTTCACGGCAGGGCTGTTTACGCTGTCTTCGGCCCCGATGCTGGCAGCGGCGGCCCTTTTGGTGGCAACCCTTTATGCCACGGGCGGGCGCGCATTCGTGCGCCACGGGCTGGCCATGCTGCGCCCGGTCTGGCCCTTTGTTCTGATCGTCGGGCTGTGGCATTGGGCCACGGACGATATCGCCCAAGGCGCGGTCATCGTGATCCGCATGGTCACCGCCATCGCGGCCGCCAATCTGGTGACCATGACCACCCGCCTGTCCGACATGATCGCACTGGTTGAGCGTCTGGCCTCCCCCCTTGCCCCGGTTCTGCCGCCGCGCCGTCTGGCCCTTGCCATCGCCCTTGTCATCCGCTTTATCCCCGTCCTGTCCGAGCGCGTAGCCCTGTTGGCCGAGGCGCGCCGCGCCCGGTCGTCGCGCCGCCGGGCTGGCTGGCGCATCCTCGCCCCGGCTGCGCTGGCAGCACTCGACGATGCCGAGCATGTGGCCCAGGCCTTGCGCGCGCGCGGCGGCGCGGGCTAGATGCCGCGCAAAAGGGCACTTCAGAAGGATATGACATGGAACGCAGCCTGACACACATCGCCTTGTTCGCGGCGCTGATCGCGGTGCTGGGGCTGGTGCCAAAGATCGACCTTGCCGCAGGCGTGCCGATCACCGCGCAGTCGCTTGGCATCATGCTGTGCGGCACAGTGCTGGGTGCACGGCGCGGCGCGTTGGCCGTCTTGTTATTCCTGGGGCTGACGGCGATCGGTCTGCCGCTCTTGTCAGGCGGGCGCGGGGGCTTGGGTGTCTTTGCCGGGCCGTCGGTCGGCTATCTGATCGGGTTTCCCGTCGCTGCGTTCATCGCGGGCTGGGTGGTTGAGCGGACTACTTTGGCACCCGTCTGGGCCGCGGGCGCAGGGGCCGTGATCGGCGGCATCGGCGTGCTTTACATCTTTGGGATCACGGGCATGGCCGTGGTCCTTGGCAAGACCCTGCCCGAGGCTGCCCTGCTGGCCCTTGCCTTTCTGCCGGGTGACGTGGTCAAGGTCGTACTGGCCGGACTGATCACCCAAGCGATTGCCCGCGCCCGGCCGGACGCCCTGCTGTCACGCGCCTGAGCGGCGCACCACCAGCGCCGAGGCAATGCCCCCGGCGCTGGCAATCGCGGCCAGTCCTGCGCTACGCGCCAGCCCATGAAACAGCCGCACCGCCAGAATAGCACCCGAGGCACCAATCGGATGCCCGCGCGCAAGGCCCCCCCCGCCAATATTGACACGCGCAGGGTTCAGCCCGGCACCCGCAACACAGGCCATCGCCTGCACGGCGAAGGCCTCCATGATCTCGGCCATGCCAACATCATCCGGCCCAAGCCCCGCGCGGCGCAGCGCTTCTGCAATCGCCGGCACAGGCGACAGCCCGGGCTGCGCGGGATCGGCACCAAGGGTCACGCCCGAGACAATCTGCAGACATCCGGCGCGCGCGAACCGGTCTGCAGCCACCACGCAAAACGCCGCGCCATCCGCGGCAACCGCTGCCGTCGCCACTGTCACGCTGCCCGCAATCACCCGCGCCCGCGCCATCAGGGCCGGTGTCAGCACGCGGCCAAATGCATCCCGACCCTGCCCCGCAATGGGCACGATTTCGGGCCAGTCGGCCACGGCCAGCGCCCTGGCATGGCTGGCCTCGGTCCAGTCCTGTTGTGCCGCACGCGAATACCCCATGGCCTCGGCCAACTCTGCCGCTGCCCCTGCCATCGTGGGGTTGCGGTCAGGCCAAGGGGTAAAGGGCGCCTCGTCATACGCCAGGGGCGGGCCACCGTCGGGGTCTGTCCGCATCCGCAACGGGCGACGTGAATAGCTCTCGACCCCGCCCGCCAACACCACACCGGCCAGGCCTGCATCCACCAGCGCACCCGCCACGATCAGCGCATCAAGGCCCCCGGCACACTGGCGGTCGATCGTCAGCCCCGCCACCCGTTCGGACAAGCCCGCCGCCAGCGCGATCCGCCGTGCCGGGTTGCCGCCCGGCCCGATGGCGTTGGCGCAGACCACCTCATCGACATCTGCCAGACCCGCATCCGCCAGACAGGCGCGTATCACAGGCACTGCGAGCGATTCGAGTGACAGGCGCGCGAAGGCCCCGCCCCGGGGCACGACGGCCGAACGTCTTGCCGCAAGGATCACAGCCACCGCGCCACCCCCGCCATCAACGTCCGAAGGTCGGTCTTGCCCGAGGGAAGTTCCGGCCACGCATCCACCCAGATCACGGCCCGTGGCGCCACCATTGGCCCCAGTTCCGCCCGCGCCGCCGCACGAAAGGACGCCTCGACCCCCCGGTCGCCCATGACGACGGCCACCAGCACCTGTCCCCGCACCGGATCGGGGCGCGGTACCACCGCCACCCGCGCCACACCGGGCAAAGCCTGCAGGAACGCCTCGATCTCTTCGGGAAACACATTGCGGTCGGCCACGGTCACCATGCGCCCGGACCGTCCGCGCAACTGCAGGCCCGAGGGTGTCATGCGCCCCACCTCGCCCACCGAAAGCCAGCCCTGATCCCAGCGGGCCGCGCCTGCGTCGGCCCCGGCATACCCCCGGAACAGATAAGGGCTTTTCACCCAGATTTCGCCTTCATCCGCCTCTTGGCCCGCGCTGTCGGTCAGACGCAGCAATACGCCGGGATAGGGGTGGCCCACGCTGCCCACCCCTCTGCCCATGGCGATGAAACTTGTCTCGGCCGCACCGTAAAACACCTGCACCGCCGCGTTTGGTGCCAGATCTGCCAGTCGCGCGCGCAGACCCGCGTCAAGTGCAGCCCCTCCGACCAGCACGTGCCGCAAGGCGGGCAGGCGCACGTCTGCGGCCACCACCCCGAACAGTTGCGACGGCGTCGCATACAACACTTCGGCCCCACGCACCGCCAGCGCCTGTGCCTGCCGGTCGGCCCGCATGGTGTCCAGCAGATGCACCCGCGCGCCCAGACACACCCCCTCGACCGCACCGTAAAGGGCCAGCGAGTGCGACAGCCGCCCCAGCACCGCCACTGCAACCCCCGGCCCGATCCCGAACAGTCCCGCATTCACCGCAAAACTGGCAATCCATGAGGCGTGTGTGCGCACGATGGGCCGTGGCACCCCAAGGCTGCCGCCGGTCAGCGCCTCGAACGCGCCAAATCCAGCTTCGAGCGGCCCCGCGCCCCCGATGCGAAAGGCCTGACCGTTCCCGGCCAGCGCACGGGCAAGAGCCACCGGTCCCGGCCGATCCGCCACGATGGGCGCATACTCCGCGCCACCACGCATTTCGGCCCCGTCGGCTCCGATCAGAGCAGCCGCCTCATGCCACCGGAAAACCTGCATTTCCAGATCTCGGCGTCCCTTGCCAAAGATCCCGGCCAACCTCAGGTGCCAACCGGGGAAAAGCGGGCCGACAACGCCCGCGCCGCCGATGCCAGCAAGGCAATGTCCATCCCAACCGCCGTAAAGCGCGTGCCCCAGCCGATGCAAGTGGTCGCAAAATCGGGGCTCAGCGTCAAAATTCCTGCGGGTTTGCCTGCCGCCACGATCCGGCGCACCGCGTCTTCGATGGCGGCCACCACCTCGGGGTGCCCCGCCTGCCCCGCGTGGCCCATGCTGGCCGCAAGGTCGGCAGGCCCGATGAACAGGCCGTCCACACCATCCACCGCCGCAATCGCCGCGATCTGGCCGAGCGCGTCGATGGTTTCGACCTGCACGATCAGACACAACTCGTCCTGTGCAAGCCGGGCATAGTCGTTGATCAGGCCAAAGCCGCTGGCCCGCGTCATGCCTGCCACGCCGCGCACGCCGCGTGGGGCGTACTGCATGGCGGTCACAGCGTGGCGCGCCTCGTCCGCGTTCTGCACATAGGGCACGATCAGCGTCTGCGCGCCCAGATCCAGGCAGCGCTTGATCAGCACCGTGTCATTGCTGGCGGGCCGAACCACTGCCGACACCGGCCAAGCGGCCATGGCCTGCAGCATGCCTAGCGTGTCGGGGATGTCGGTCACCGCATGCTCGGTGTCGATCACCACCCAGTCAAAGCCGCAGCTTGCCACCACCTCGGCCACCATCGGGCCGGGAAGCGAGTTCCACAGCCCGATCTGCTGGCGCCCCTCGGCCAGCGCGCGCTTGAAGCGATTGACAGGAACCTTCATGCCGCCACCAGCGTCTTGATCCGGCGCAGGGCCAGCAGATAGCCTTCGACGCCACACCCCGCGATCACGCCATCGGCCCGCTGCGACACGTACGAGTGGTGGCGAAAGACCTCGCGTTTGTGGATGTTCGAGATGTGCACCTCGATTACCGGGCCGTCAAAGGCGTTCAGCGCATCAAGGATGGCGACCGAGGTGTGGCTGTAAGCGCCGGGGTTGATTATGATGCCTGCGCCTTTCACCCGCGCCTCGTGGATCAGGTCGATCAGCGCGCCCTCGTGGTTCGACTGGTGCGCGCGGATGCTCAGGCCCAGATCACCGGCCAGGACCGCACAGGCTTTTGACACATCATCCAGCGTCTCCTTGCCGTAGATTTCGGGCTGGCGCTGCCCCAGCAAGTTCAGGTTCGGGCCGTTCAGGATGTAGATCGGTCTTGGCATGCTGTCCCCATTCGCTAAGGCGTGACGATACTTCCCGCATGCACCACTGGAAACCAGTTTCTTTTGTTCGGTCATCGCGGATCGGGGGCCGGCCCCCGAACCGACGGAGTATTTGAAAAGCAGAAAATCAAAGCAAAAAAGGCCCCGCATCCGAACCGGGATGGGGGGCCAGGGAGACGTCGTCTTGCCAGATGTCAGGCAACCTTTTCCAGCGTCACTTGCGGCTGGATGCCAAGGGCGTGCACAACTTCCCGCGTCAGATCGGGGCGGTTGAGGGTGTAGAAATGCAGATCCTGCACGCCCCCCCCGATCAACTTGTCGCAAAGCTGGGTACAGTGGGCCAACGCATACAGGTTTTCGCGCCCGTCACGGGTGGCTGTTGCAAACGCGTCATCCAGCTTCGGCGGAACACTGGTGCCACAGCGCAGGGCAAAGCGCTTTGTGCCCTCCCACGAGGTGATGGGCAGGATGCCGGGAATGATCGGCGCCGTGATACCCTCATCGGCGCAAAGATCGCGAAAGCGAAAGAAGGTGTCAGCATCAAAGAAAAACTGGGTGATGGCCGACGTCGCCCCGGCATCGATCTTGCGCTTGAGCCAGCGCACATTGGAAAGTGTCCCATCCGAATCAGGGTGCGCCTCGGGGTAGGCGCCCACGCGAATATTGAAGCGGCCCATCTCGGCCAGCGCCTCGATCAGGTGAACGGATGAGGCAAAGCCTTCGGGATGCGCGGTAAAGCGGGCCGCCCCCTTGGGCGCATCACCGCGCAAAGCCACAATGTCACGCACCCCAGCCTCGGCATAAGCCTTTGCAATGCCAAGCGTCTCGACGCGCGTGGCATCGACGCAGGTCAGATGCGCGGCCACGTTCAGGTTGCAATTCCGGTGGATCGCCTCAACAGCCTCATGCGTCAGCTTGCGCGTGGTGCCACCTGCGCCATAGGTCACCGACACAAACTCGGGCGCCATCGGGGCCAACGCCTGCACCGTTTCCCACAGCCGGAAGGAGGCGTCCAGAGTCTGGGGCGGAAAGAATTCAAAGCTGATGCGGGGCGCAGTCGAAACTTGGGCGGGCATGGGCATTTTCCTTTTCGGGCATCCCTCTTGTCTCAGATTTCGGAATGTGAGACCAATTCATAATCTTCAACATGGTCTTGCGGTCAACCTCATGTATATCGAACTTCGACACTTGCGCACGATCCGCGCCATCCATCAGGCGGGCGGCCTTGCCCGCGCCGCGGACGTGCTGAACATGACCCAATCGGCGCTGTCGCATCAGGTGAAGGGGCTGGAGGATCAAGCGGGGATGGAGTTGTTCGTGCGCCGGTCCAAGCCGATGCGCCTGTCGGCGGCTGGGATCCGGATGCTGCGCGCCGCCGACAGGATCTTGCCGGAAATCGAGTTGATGGAGGAAGAGTTCCGCGCCCTGCGGTCCGGCAAGACGGGGCGTCTGCATATCGCCATCCAGTGCCATGCCTGCTTTGACTGGCTGTTTCCGGTGCTCGAGATGTTCCGCCACGCCTGGCCCGAGGTGGACGTCGACATCCGTGCGGGCCTTGCGTTCGACAGCTTTCCGGCGCTGGTGCGCGAAGAGGTGGATTTGGTCATCACCTCGAACCCCGAGCCGCTTTCGGGGCTGAGCTACAATCCCCTGTTTGATTATCACCCGGTCTTTCTGGCATCCGCCCAGAACCCGCTGGCGGCGCGCGCGGTCATCACCGCCGATGATTTCCGCGATCAGGTGCTGATCTGCTATCCGGTCGGTCGCGACAAGCTGGATGTTTTCACCGAACTGTTGACGCCTGCGCGTGTTGAACCCCGGGCGCAGCGCCCGGTGGAACTGACGGCCGTGATATTGATGCTGGTGGGCAGCAATCGGGGCGTGGCGGTGCTGCCCGACTGGGTGCTGCGCGATGTCAGAACCAACGCCGATTACGTGACGCGCCCCCTGGGGCCCGGGGAAATCACAAAGCGCCTGTTCGCCGCCACCCGCGAAGAGGATGTGGCAAAGCCCTACATGGCGCATTTCCTGCGTCTTGCGCGGTCCGAACCGGTCAAACTGCAACGCGGCTGAGGTCCGCGCCGTATCAGGATAGGACGCCGCGACCTGCGAGAAGGCCAAACTCTGGTGCAACCCGCCCCCGCCTCAGGGCTGGCCGCCCTGACACCATCAGAAAATCTGATTTCACCGCCCAAGCGAAATATGTTGACTCGTTGCGTGATGCGCGGAAACCTGCTTTCATCGGTTTTCAAACGCAAAAATCTGCTTTCCAGACCAGAGGCATTGATGATCCCCTTTTTCCGCATGTCCGTCATCTCAGCGCTGGTGACGGTTGCCCTGACCCTTGGCACGGCGCCCGCGGCCCATGCCGAGCGTGTGGTCGCCCGCGTCAGCATCTCAAAGCAGATGATGGAAGTCTGGCATGAAGGTCGCAAGCTCTATGAATGGCCCGTCTCGACCGCGCGGCAGGGCAAGGTCACGCCCGTGGGGCAGTGGCGTGGGGCGCAGTGGTTGTCCAGGCACCACCGATCAAGCCTTTATAACAACGCGCCGATGCCATATGCGATCTTCTTCAATGGTAATTATGCCATCCACGGCACCGATCAGGTCCGCAAACTGGGCCGCCCGGCGAGCGCCGGCTGTGTACGGCTTGCGCCCGACAATGCGAAGATCCTTTTCAATATGGTCCGCGCCGAGGGCAAGGAAAACCTGTCGGTGGTGGTAGTGCGCTGAAGCCACCCCCCCCTTTCCTTTATGGCCCCGCTTGTGTAAGCCCGCCGACTGAACCGGACGGAGAATACCCATGCAGGGCAGCGCCAACCTCAACCTGATGATCAAGGCAGCCCGACGCGCGGGCCGCAGCCTTGTGAAAGACTTCCGCGAGGTGGAAAACCTTCAGGTATCGGCCAAGGGCCCGGGCGATTTTGTCTCCAAGGCCGACCGCGAGGCTGAACGGATGATCCGCGAAGACCTGATGGCCGGCCGCCCCACCTATGGCTGGCTGGGCGAGGAAACCGGCGCCGCCGCCGGGGCTGATCCCACGCGCCGCTGGATCGTCGACCCGCTGAATGGCACCACGAACTTCCTGCACGGCATGCCGCACTGGGCGGTCTCCATTGCGCTTGAGCACAAGGGCGAAATTGTCTCGGCCGTGGTCTTTGATGCCGCCAAGGACGAGATGTTCTGGGCCGAAAAAGGCGCAGGCGCCTGGCTGAACGACAGCCGCCGCATCCGTGTATCGGGGCGCCGCGCAATGTCCGAAGCGGTTTTTGCCACAGGTGTTCCGTTTGGCGCCAAGAAAACCCTGCCCGCCATGATGCAGGATCTGGCGCGCCTTATGCCCGGCACGGCGGGCGTGCGCCGCTGGGGCGCTGCCTCGCTCGATCTCGCCTATGTCGCCGCCGGCCGGTTCGATGGCTATTGGGAACGTGAGTTGAGCCCATGGGACGTGGCCGCCGGCGTGCTTCTGGTGCGTGAGGCCGGGGG
Organism: Rhodobacterales bacterium; assembly: GCA_038205925.1. GTDB lineage: Bacteria > Pseudomonadota > Alphaproteobacteria > Rhodobacterales > Rhodobacteraceae > Pseudotabrizicola. The sequence goes on from JBBRBJ010000010.1 coordinate 60,232, forward strand.
GCATGTCAGCGGCATTCGCGACGGCCAGGATCCGGTCGAAGACGGATCGCTGATCGCAGGCAATGACGGGGTGTTCGAGCCGTTTCGCAAGATCATCCGCAACGAGGCCTGAGGCCCTATCGCCGCGGGATCCGCGGGACAGAGCTTTTTGACACATTATATTCAGCAGCCGGATGCGGAGGCTTCCCATGCGTGCGGCTCCAGAACGCGGTGCCGCCCAAGCGGGCCCATGTCTTTGCTGCCAGAAGCAGCCCCGCGACGAACCCGCCTGCATGCGCCCAATACGCCACCCCGCCATCCGCCGAAGGAATGGTGGCGCCATTGAACAACTGGAATCCGAACCAGATCCCCAGAACCAACCAGGCAGGAATCGGAAAAATACGGAAAAAGATCACGAAAATGAAAAGAACGTCGATCTTTGCCTTGGGAAACAACAAAAGATACCCCCCCATCACCCCGGCAATCGCCCCTGACGCGCCCACCATCGGCGCTTCTGAAGCCGGATCAGAAGCATATTGCAACCCCGCAGCCGCAAGCCCTGACAAAAGATAGAACATGGCAAACCCGCCGTGCCCCATCTCATCCTCGACATTATCACCAAAAATGAACAAAAACAGCATGTTGCCAACCAGATGCAGCCATCCGCCATGCAAGAACATGTGCGTGAACAGTCCGCCAAAACCGGTGCCCTCGGACACAAAGCGCGGCACAAAGCCCCAATCATAGAAGAAATAGCTCAGCGCGGGTTCCTGCAGGACCGGAAAATACAGCAAGAACACCCCAACGTTGATCGCAATCAACGCATAGGTTACAAACGGCGTGCGCCCCGAGGGGTTGTGATCGCGGATCGGAAACATCAGAGGGAACTTTCCCTATCGGTCGCTCCGCGTCAAGCCCGCCGCGCGACGCGACGTGCCCGTCGCAAGGCGGTGCTGACCCCTGCCCCCCCGGAATACTTTCAAAGCAGCAAAAGTGCATCCCTGGCCGCGCACCTGCTGCTTCTCAAATACGCCCGCCGGAGGCATTCCAGCCAACCGGTCGGGCCTGTTCTCCGGCAGCGCCGCTGCAAGGGGCTCGATGCCCCGCGCGGCGGCTCTCTCGGGTGGGATTACCCCGCCACTTCAGCCAACAGCTGCGCGTTTCCGCCCGAAGCGGTTGTGTCGATGCAGGTGTGCCGCTCCAGCACCGCATGGCCCGCATCGGGCAGATCGGTGATCAACGGCAGGATCGGGCCCTTGCGGGCGGCAAGGGTCTGGACAATTTCCCGCGCGGTCTGCGCGTCGCCCCACCAGATGGCGCCCGAAAAGCCGGTCAGGTGCCCAAGTGCGTCGGGCACAAGGCCCGGTGCCTCGACCGCCTGTCCGCCCAAACTGCGGATTGCCTCGGCTTGCGCCAGCGCCGCCGCGACACCGGGGCCCAGGCATAGAAGGGGGGCGCGCGAGTGGCTGGTCAGGCGGTTGGATTCCCCCGTAGGCCCCGGCAAATCCAGAACCGTGAGAGCAGGGGCAGCCCCGGACGCGCCAAGGGCCCTGCGCACCGTCTCCGGCGCGGTAATAACGCTGTCAGGTTCGGCCTCGGGGACGGCAGCGACGGTAAAACGGAGCAGGTAATGCGGGCCGCCCGCCTTGGGGCCCGTTCCCGAAAGCCCTTCGCCCCCAAACGGTTGGCTGCCAACCACGGCGCCGATCTGGTTGCGATTGACATAGATGTTGCCCACCCGCAACGCCTCGACCACCTCTTGCACCCTGTCATCGATGCGCGTGTGCAGGCCAAAGGTCAGTCCATAGCCCGTGGCATTCACCGCCTGCACCACCGCGCCAATCTGTGAGGCTTTGAACGTGGCGATGTGCAGCACTGGTCCGAAAATCTCGCGCGGCATCTGCGCCACCCCGCTGACGCGGATCACGGTGGGGCCGATGAATGTGCCGCGCAGGCCGGCGGGCACGGCGATCTCCTTGATCACCCGGCCTTCGGCGCGCGCGGCCTCGATATAGCCCCGGATGCCAGCCTGCGCCTCTGCGTCGATCACGGGGCCCACATCGGTGGCAAGGTCCCACGGATCGCCCAGCGCCAGATCGTCCATCGCGCCAAACAGCATCTCTTGCATGCCCTTCGCCACATCTTCCTGCACATAAAGGCAGCGCAGCGCCGAGCAGCGCTGGCCCGCAGACTGAAAGCTGGAGGCCAGAATATCGCGCACGGCTTGCTCGGGCAGGGCCGTGCTGTCGACCATCATCGCGTTCAGACCGCCGGTTTCGGCGATCAGCGGCGCGCCGGGCGCCATGTGCGCGGCCATACCGGCCCGGATCTTCAGTGCCGTGTCGGTGCCGCCGGTAAAGGCCACGCCACGAACGCGCCGATCGCGCGCCAGTAGTGCGCCGACATCCCCACCGCCGGGCAGCAATTGCAGCGCCGAAGCAGGCACACCGGCCTTGTGCAGCAGGTCCACCGCAAGCGCCGCGATCAGCGGCGTCTGCCCGGCCGGTTTGGCCAGCACACCATTGCCGGCCGCAAGCGCCGCCGCGATCTGCCCGGTAAAGATGGCGAGGGGGAAATTCCACGGCGAGATGCAGGCAAACACACCACGAGCCGGGTTCTTCAGCCCTGTCGCCCCAGACGCGTAATAGCGCAGGAAATCGACCGCCTCGCGCAGTTCCGACACGGCATCGGCCTGCGTCTTGCCCGCCTCGCGTGCAAGAAGTGCGAAAATGGCACCAAAATCGGCCTCATAAAGATCGGCCGCGCGGTTCAGCACAATTGCGCGCTCGGCGGCGCTGACCGCCCATGGGGCGGCAGCGGCAAGGGCGGTTTCGACATCGGCAGGATCAGCATGGGTCACATGTCCCACCAATGCGCCCGTGGCAGGGTTCAAGACATCGTGGGACGTACCCGTCCTGGACGTGCCCGCCACCAGAGGCCCGGCCGTAAACAGCGTCTCTCGGGACGGCCCTCGGGCGGCCGCCACCTCTGCCAGATCGGCGGCATCGGTCAGATCCCAGCCGCGCGCATTGCGGCGGCCCGTGAACAGTTCGGGGCCAGCGGGGATGGCGGGGTTGGGAAAATCCATCGCGTCGACCGCCGTAAGGGGGCAGGCCGCGACGCGGGCGGGGGGCACATCTGCGTCGACGATCTGGTTCACAAAGCTGCTGTTGGCACCATTTTCCAACAGACGCCGCACCAGATAAGCCAGCAGGTCGCGGTGCGCGCCTACGGGCGCATAAATGCGGCAGCGCGTACCCTGATCGGCGCGTACGATGTCATGCAGACGCTCTCCCATACCGTGAAGGCGCTGAAACTCGAATGCCATCCGGTCAACCCCAAGACCTTCCGCGATATGCAGAACCGCCGCCACTGTATGCGCATTATGCGTAGCGAATTGCGGATAGATCCGGTCCGTCAGGCCCAGCAGTCTGGCCGCATGCGAGATGAAACTTGCATCCGTCGCCTCTTTGCGGGTGAACACGGGAAAGCCATCAAGGCCCAGTACCTGCGCGCGCTTTATTTCGGCGTCCCAATAGGCGCCCTTGACCAGACGCACCATGATGCGGCGATCCAGCCGGGTGGCCAGCGCATGCAGCCAGTCGATCACCGGCCCCGCGCGGCGTCCGTAGGCCTGCACGACCACGCCAAATCCGTCCCATCCCCGCAGGGCCGGGTCCGACAGCACGGCCTCGATCACCTCAAGCGACAACTCCAGCCGGTCAGCCTCTTCGGCGTCGATGTTGAATCCAAGGCCCGCCGCCCGCGCCAGACCGGCAAGGGCGCGCACGCGGGGCACCAACTCCGCGATCACGCGGGCGCGCTTGGCCACCTCATAGCGCGGATGCAGCGCCGAAAGTTTTACCGAAATGCCGGGGTTGGACCGGATGTCATTGCCTTTGGCTGCCGCCGCGATTGCAGTTATGGCGCGCGAATAGCTCAAGTGATAGTGCCGCGCGTCGTGTTCGGTGCGCGCCGCCTCGCCCAGCATGTCGTAGCTGTAGGTATAGCCCTTTGCCTCAAGACCGCTGGCGCGGGACATCGCTTTGGTGATCGTCTCGCCCAGCACGAACTGGCGGCCCATCTCTTTCATCGCGCGCGACACGGCGGTGCGGATCACCGGCTCGCCCAGACGTTTGACAGCAGCACGAAGGTGCCCTGCCACGCCAGGCTCACGCTCGTCCAGCACGCGGCCGGTCAGCATCAGTGCCCAGGTCGACGCGTTGACAAGGCTCGAGGCTGAGCGGCCCAGATGGCGGCCCCAGTCGCTGGGCGCGATCTTGTCCTCGATCAGCGCGTCCATCGTCTCGGCATCGGGCACCCGCAGCAGCGCCTCAGCCAAACACATCAGGGCGATGCCTTCGTCGGTTGACAGCCCGTATTCGGCCAGAAACACTTCCATCAACCCCGGCTTGGCTGACGCGCGAATGCGGCGAACCAGATCCGCCCCTTGCGCGGCAATGGCGGTGCGGGCCGAGGCGTCAAGTCCCGCCTTGGCCACGAGGTCGGCGACAAGCGCCGCCTCATCGCGCAAGGCGCCGTTTTGAATAAAGGACCAGCTTTGGTGGGCAGAATCATGGGGCATGGGGAACACTCCTGTTCGCCCCACCATACCGCGCTGTTCACAGGCCGTTTTCCCGAATACAATCCCGACCGCAGGTCAGACGCCTGCAATTCAGGGGATATGCGATGCGAACGGAAACGGACGACCTTGACCGGTTTGATCTGGCTATCTTGCGGGTGTTGGCGGCCGAGGGCCGGATTTCGGCCACTGCACTGGCCCGGCGCATCGGCCTGTCCAAATCGCCCACCCAGGCCCGGATCAAGCGGCTTGAGGAAACCGGCGTCATCACCGGCTACCGTGCGGGGTTGAACCCGCTGCGCATGGGGCTTGCGCATGTGGCGTTTGTAGAGGTGCGCCTGTCGGACACGCGTGAGGCGGCTTTGCAGGCCTTCAACACGGCGGTGCTGCTGGTGCCCGCGGTAGAGGAATGCCACATGATTGCCAGCCGTTTCGACTATCTGCTGAAGGTGCGTACCCCCGACATTCAGGCCTATCGCCGCGTTCTGGCCGAGCGGATCAGCGCCCTTCCGCATGTGACCAGCACCTCGACCTATGTGGCGATGGAGGCGGTGAAAGAAGTCTTCTGACACTGCCGTCCCCGACCGCCGCCCCCCCGGTGCCCGCAGCCGGAAACGAAGCACCATTTCTTCCGCTCTCATCGCTCATCAGACACAATCGACCCACTACGACTTCGGCAGGCATCCCCTATTTCACTGCCTCTAACACTATCAGGCACTCGTCCATGCAAACCGAGCGGCATCCACAAATGAAGGTTGGAACTCTTCAGAGCATGGTGCGGGCGGCGGGAGTCGAACCCGCACGAGCTTGGCTCTAGCGATTTTAAGTCGCTTGTGTCTACCGTTCCACCACGCCCGCAAAGTCGTGCGTTGGGTCTAATTCAGGCCCAAAGTTCTGTTTAGCGCCTTAATACCATGAAAACAATGCGTTTCTTAAACCAGAAGCCGGGATTCTAAGTCCTCTGTGTCTACCATTTCACCACGCGGGCTTCAGGGGCGGGTGAGAAAGGGCAAGCATAGCGAAGCTATCGGCAGGGAAAAGGGGTTTGGGGACCGAAACCTGCACGCGGGGGTGCGTTTCGCGGCCCATCATCGGCAGCGCACGGTGGATAGGGATGGCAACAGGTCTGGCAGCGGCCAAAAGGTGTGAGGATTTCGCCCGGCCGGGATCCTGCGGCTTGCGCGCGCCATGCCGCGCCGCGGCGATTGACTCTGTGCTGCCTTGCCCGCCTTATGGGCATCAAACGGCGGCAGGGGTTTTGCGCACCATGAAAAAGGTCTATCCGAACGCGGCGGCGGCGCTTGAGGGTGTCTTGTTCGATGGCATGCTGATTGCAAGCGGCGGCTTTGGGCTGTGCGGCATCCCCGAGCTGCTCATCGACGCCATCCGCGACGCGGGCACCAAGGACTTGACGGTCGCATCAAACAACGCAGGCGTGGACGGGTTTGGCCTGGGCGTGCTGCTGCAAACGCGGCAGGTCAAGAAAATGATCTCGTCCTATGTGGGCGAAAACGCCGAATTCATGCGCCAATATCTCTCGGGTGAGTTGGAGTTGGAGTTCAACCCGCAAGGCACCCTGGCCGAGCGGATGCGCGCCGGTGGCGCAGGAATTCCCGGCTTTTACACCAAGACGGGCGTGGGGACCGTGATTGCCGAGGGCAAGGATATTAGGGTGTTCGACGGGCACGACTATATCCTTGAACGCGGCATCGTCGCGGACCTGTCGATCGTAAAGGCGTGGAAGGCGGACCCGTCGGGAAACCTTGTGTTTCGCAAGACCGCGCGGAATTTCAACCCGCCCGCCGCGACCTGCGGCAAGATCTGCGTCGCCGAAGTCGAAGAGATCGTGCCCATTGGAAGCCTTGACCCCGATAATATCCATCTGCCGGGGATCTATGTTCACCGTATCGTGCAAGGCACGCACGAAAAACGCATCGAACAACGCACCGTGCGGCAGCGCGTATAAAAAGGGGGGTGCCATGGCCGCATCGCCCTATGACGGGTTGGACGCGCGCGCATTCTGGCGCACCGCTGTTGCGTCACGCGGGCCGGGGCGGTTGCGGGGGCTTTATGACCCGCGGTTTCCCATAACGCGCGACATGCCGGTGTTCACCGCCGGCAGTTGTTTTGCCCAACACGTGCACCGAGCGCTCAAGGCCGCAGGCTATAAAGTCATCGAGACCGAACCCGCGCCCGAAGGTGTACCCGAAGATGTGGCTGCGCGCTTTTTCTACGGCACATTCTCGGCCCGGTACGGCAACATCTACAACCCCCGCCAGTTCCGCCAGTTGCTGGAAGAGGTCGCAGGGACCTATTCCCCCGGCCATCGGGTCTGGTCGCGGGGCGCGCGCTTCTACGATGCCATCCGGCCCAACGTTGACCCGGGCGGATATGCCAACGCAAAGGCCGTTGGTCTTGCGCGGGCAGATCACCTCAAATCTGTGGCTGCGGCGATCGCGCGGACGCGCGTCGTGGTCTTTACCCTAGGGCTGACCGAAACGTGGGAGGACCGGGCCAGTGGTGCAGTCTATCCCACAGCGCCGGGCGTGATCGCCGATCCGCCCGCCGGCGCCGACATCGGCTTTTTATCACTTGGCCATGATGAAATCGTGGCCGATGTGCGCGCGGTCCTGGCGCATCTGCGGCGGCAGCACGCAGATATGAAGCTGCTGTTGACGGTATCACCCGTACCGCTGGTTGCCACGGCGGGAGGCGGGCATGTTCTCGTCGCATCGACCGCCGGGAAGGCCATTTTGCGCGCCGCGGCCGATACGCTGATGCGCGGCGATCAGGGTATCGACTATTTCCCGTCCTATGAAATCATCACCAATCCGGCGGCGAAGGGCGCGTTTCATGCGTCCAACCTGCGCAGTCCCACGCCCAAAGGTGTGTCCGTGGTGATGAACCAGTTCATGGCCGCGCATCAGACGTATGAAACCGGGCCCGTGCGTGCGCCCGACGAGGGGCCAAAGTTCAACGCGGCAGCGGCTGCGACCGATGATGAAGATGACAACGCGGTCATCTGTGAAGAGATGATGAACGACCCCGGCCTGATGCCTGCACGCGACAGAGCAGGTGCGGCCGGTGGCGGGGCGGGCTGATGCGGGTTCTGGTGCTGGGCAATTCGCATGCGGCGACTGTGCGCCTGGGCTTTGCAGCCATCGGGTCGGCCTTTCCGGACGTCCGCCTGTCGTTCTGGGGGCTGCCGGGGGCGGCATTCACCAAGGCGCGTGTGAGACGTGACGGACAGTTGGCGCCTGATGCAGGCGACCTGCCGTCGCTGCGAAAGGTGTCCCTTTGGAACGAGGCCGAGTCGATCGACCTGACCCTGTTTGACCGCATCTTTCTGGTTGGCCTGCGGCATGGTTTTCGCCCGGCGCTGCAACTGATGCGGCGCCTGCATCCGCTGGACTGGGGACGGAAATCGGGGGTGACGGGCGTGTCCGAGGGGTTCTTGCGCGCGTCCGTGCGCGGGCTCATCGACGCGTCGCTGGCCGAGCAGGCCGCCCGGACACCGTTTGACGCACGCTTTGCCGCGATGCCGGCACCCTATCCGGGCACCCCCGTCACCGAAGACGGCCCCCTGCATGAGGCGGTGACGGCCGCCATTGCCGCCCACCCCCGCGCGCAGGATCTGTTGCAGCTTTACGAGGCCGAAATCCGGGCGGCGCATGCGGCGCATGGCCTTGCCTTTGTGCCTCAGCCGCCCGACACTGTTGCCGCGCCGTTTCTCAGCCACGCGCGGTTTCTGGCCGATCCGGACCGCGACGGGCGCCATATGAATGCAGAATACGGCCTTGCGGCCTTTGCCGCGCTGATGGCCCATAAACCCCCGATCAAGGAGATTGACCATGCCATGGGATCGTAACCAGATGGCCGCGCGCGCAGCGCAGGAATTGCAGGACGGGTGGTATGTAAACCTTGGCATCGGCATTCCGACTCTGGTGTCCAACCACATCCCGGCAGGGATCGAAGTCACGCTGCAATCTGAAAACGGGATGCTGGGCATGGGGCCCTTTCCTTTCGAAGGCGAAGAGGATGCAGACCTGATCAACGCGGGCAAGCAAACCATCACCGAATTGCCGCAAACCGCGTACTTTGATTCGGCGCAATCGTTTGCGATGATCCGCGGCGGCAAGATTGCGATGGCGATCCTGGGAGCCATGGAAGTGGCGGAAAACGGTGATCTGGCGAACTGGATGATCCCGGGAAAACTGATCAAGGGGATGGGCGGGGCGATGGATCTGGTGGCGGGCGTGGGCCGCGTGGTGGTGGTAATGGACCACACCTCCAAGTCAGGAGAGTCCAAGGTGCTGCGGGCCTGCACCCTGCCGCTGACAGGGCGCGCGGTCGTGGACCGAATTATAACCAATCTCGGTGTGCTTGATGTGGTGCCGGGGGGCCTGCGGCTGGTGGAACTGGCCGATGGGGTGACCGAGGCCGAGATGCGTGATGCGACCGAGGCCACACTGGTTGCCTGAGATCGTCCGCGACGTGACGGGCAGCAAGGGCCGCTATGTGATGCGGCAAGGCGGGGTCGGGGCGGAACTGACCTATTCGATCACCACCCCCACACTGGTGATTGCGGATCACACATCCGTGCCTGACGCATTTCGTGGCACGGGCACGGGCGCGGGACTGGCACTGGTCACGCGACTGGTGGCCGATGCACGGGCGGAAGGATTCAGGATCATGCCGCTTTGCCCGTTCGTAAATGCCCAGCGCAAGCGGCACCCGGAATGGGCGGACGCATTTTCGGTCTAGCCGTGCAGGAAAACGGACCGTCCGCCCCCCTTTGAAGTCGCACTGAATCACACCCCCGGGGATATCTGGCGTCAGGAAAAGCAACAGTGGGGCATGGTTGATCAGCCGCCTGACGCGATGACCTTGAACACACAAGGATCGGTGACAAGTTCGGGCGGGCTGAGGCACAGCCCCTGCGCCACCTGCCATGCGGCCAGCACCTTGGGCACATAATCGCGCGTTTCCGTATAGGGCGGGATGCCATCATTGGCCTTCACCGCACCCTCGCCCGCGTTGTAAGCCGCCAGAACCATCAGCGGGTCGCGGTCAAATTCCTTCAACAACCAGTCAAGATAGGCCACGCCGCCCTTGATGTTCTGCGCGGCATCTTTGCTGTCGGTGACACCAAACCGGGTGGCGGTGGCCGGGATCAGTTGCATCAACCCCTGCGCCCCTGCGCTTGAGACCGCATCGGCGCGGCCCGCACTTTCCACGCCGATCACCGCCAGCACCAACGCGGGGCTGACGTCGGTGTCAATGGTGGCCGCCAGAATGAACTTGCCGTATTGCGCGGCGATCTCTTGCATGTGCTGCATCCGCGGGGCCCGGACCGAGGCACCGCTGGGCCCCTTGGACAGCGTGGCCATCGCCAGGATGAAGCGGTCGGCCCGATCCTTGCGGGTAGTGGGCACGGTGTTCCAGAACCAGTCGTAGGCGGCAGATTTCGCGGGGCCGGGCGCCAGCGGGCCCGCGGGGGCGGCGCTGGCAGCTTTGACCGGGGTGTCGGCAGGATCGGGTGTGGGCGTGCGCGGCTTGTCCTTTGGCAACAGGGCCAGAAGACGCGCCTGTTCCACCGGGTCGATCTGCACGGTGATGCGTTTGCCGGGCCCCTGCCCGACCTTGACGCGCTTGAACGAGAAGTCCCGCGCGCCGGAAAGGCCTTCGGCCACGCCCGGAAGGGGCGCAAGACTGAGTCCCGCGATAAGGGTCACATGAATGAATCGCATCGCTGCTCGATGCCCGTTTGTTGTTCTTGTTGCGACGAGCATCGCATGGAATCGCTTTTGCGGCCATGCCCGGGTGCAAGATCCCTGCCAATTCTGGCGAATTTGCCGCAATTGCCGGTGGTCATCGGGCGAATTTGAGAAACTCATAAAATTAATATTATGTGAAAACAATAGTTTGCCTGAAATATTCAGGTCTTTTTGATTGGCCCGAAAAAGACCTCAGACGTTCCCAGAAGTTGACACGATTAGAGGTGAAAACATCCTCATACCGAACGGCAAGCGGGACGGAACAGAGGCCAGACCGAAAGAACCCCGAGCGGTTGAAACAAACCAAAGCAACACGTGAAAGAGAGACATACCATGAAACTGCTGAACATCTTCAAATCCTTCAAGAACGACGAATCTGGCGCCGTGACCGTTGACTGGGTCGTGCTGACCGCAGCCGTTGTGGGCCTGGGCCTGCTCGTGATCAACCAGGTTCGTCCGGCGATCAACGCTGCCGGCGCTCAGATCACGACCGACCTGCAGAACGCAACCGCTCTGGGCCGCACCGCGCCTTGATGAGCGACGGGGCAACGTGACGTTGTCCGCGTAACACAAAGGGCGCGGTCCGAGGGTTCGGCCCGCGCCCCTTTCTTGTTCAGCCCATAGGCTGGCAACACAAGCCAGTCCCGACCCATTCCGCGACAGGCGAGAACAACCGGCTGACCCCGCAAATCCGCGTCAGCCCCATGTGGACAGGAAGACGGAGAACTATCATGAACACCGAATTTACACACCCGGTTGCATGCATCAGAGGCTTCCTTTCCGATGAGACCGGGGCGGTGACTGTCGACTGGGTGGTCCTGACTGCAGCCGTCGTTGGCCTTGCGATGATGGTCATTTCCTATCTGGCCCCCGCGATCTTTGTCGATGCGGGTCAGTCGATTTCTGAAAAACTGGTTGAGGCAGCCGCGCGCCCGTAAGGCGCGGGTTTGGACCGGAACCTATTGGGGGCGCCGGTTTTGGGAAAGGGGTAACAAGATGCGTGCGATGTTTGGATTGGTGCTGGTGGCGGGGATCGGGCTTGCAGGCTCGGCCGTCTATATGGCCAAGGGATATATCGGGCAGACACAGTCCGCGCTGGACCAGCAGAAAGAACTGATGGCCCGTCTGGGGCCGATCACTCAGGTCTATGTGCTGAACAAGCCCAAGAATTATGGCGACCCGCTGACAAAAGAAGACGTTCAACTGGTTTACTGGCCACAAAACTCGGTTCCGGAAGGCGTGTTTGCCGCGGAAGAGGCCCTGTTTCCGCCGGGTAACCGCCAGGAACGCTACGTCTTGCGCCAGATGGAGCCGAACGAGCCGGTCATGTCGGTGAAGATTACAGGTCCGGGCGATCCTCCGGGGTTGACTGGGCAGTTGGCCAAGGGGATGCGGGCCTTCGCCATCAACGTCACTGTCGAGTCCGGTGTGGGTGGCTTTTTGCAACCCGGCGATTCCGTCGACATTTACTGGACCGGGTCCGTCAACGGCATGGAGGGCAACCTTACGCGTCTGATCGAGACCAGCACCCGCATCATCGCGGTAGACCAGCAAGCGGGCGCCACATCGGGCAACACTGTCGCCCGCACCGTGACCGTGGTGGCCACGCCTGAACAGGTGGCGCGTCTGGCGCAAGCACAAAACTCGGGCCGGCTGGCGCTGTCGCTGGTGGGCACCGGAGACGCGAAAATCGACCGCACGGTTGAGACTACGCTGAAAGACATGCTGAACATCGAGGCGCCGCAGGTGGTTCAGGCCGAGGAGAAAAAGGTTTGCACAATCCGCCAGCGCAGCGGTGGCGATGTGGTCGAAATCCCGATCCCCTGCACGAACTGACAAGAACATGCCAAAGGGCGGCACCGCATGTGGTGGCCGCCCTTGCCAAATGAACGATCTGTGGGAACTTGTTGCACGTTATCCACATAAGCTTTGGTCAATAAGCTTTTGATTATTGATTAAAAAGCGGAATGCAGGCATCTTGACTGACAATACGGGCAAAAAGACCCGACGATGAGGCGAGATCGAAAGGGCAGGTCGCATGACCATGGTAAATCTTCTGAGGATTGGCGCGATCGGCGTCGCCCTGGCAACAACGGCGCTTTGCAGCACCGCTGGCGCCGAAACACTCAGGGTGATGCAGGGGTCGGTGACGGCGCCCTTGAACGTTCCCATGAACCGCGCCGTGGTGGTAGAGAGCGACATTCCATTCGCTGAACTTTCAATCGCCAACCCCGGCATCGCAGACATCTCTACGCTGTCTGACCGGTCGATCTATGTTCTGGGCAAGACCCCGGGCCGAACCACACTGACGCTGCTTGCGGCAGATGGCTCGTTGATTTCCAACGTAGATGTGCATGTCACCCCTGACATAGCCGAGTTCAAAGAGCGTTTGCAGCAGATTCTGCCCGGCGAGATGATCGAGATCCGCACTGCCAATGACGGGATCGTCCTGTCGGGCGTGGTGTCGTCCACGGCCAAGCTGGACCGCGCGCTGGATCTGGCGAATCGCTATGCACCCGAACGCGTGTCCAACCTGATGAGCGTCGGCGGCACCCAGCAGGTGATGCTGAAAGTGCGTTTTGCCGAGATGCAGCGTTCGGTCGCCAAGAATCTTGGCGTGTCGCTGGCGGCGGCGGGGGGCAGCGAGATCGGCATCGACGGCCGGACGGGCACCTATCTGGCCGACGGAAATGGCATCGGTAACCCGCTGACCCCAACCCAAGGCACCCGTGGCGCGCTTGCCCTGGGCTTTACCGCTGGGTCTGTCCAGTTCGCGGTGCTGCTTGAAGCGCTTGAATCCAAGGGGGTCGTGCGGACGCTGGCCGAACCCAACCTGACGGCGCTTTCGGGGCAAGAGGCCAAGTTTCTGGGCGGTGGCGAATATCCCATTCCGGTCTTGACCAACGACGGCGTCGGCATCGAATACAAGCCCTTTGGCGTCGAGTTGAACTTCACGCCGACAGTTGTCGACGGTGACATCATCAACCTTCAGATGAACGCGGCCGTATCTTCCATTGACACCACAGTCACGGTCGAGGCCGGCGGCTTTTCGATCAACGCCTTCAAACGCCGCGAGACGTCGACCACTGTCGAGATGCGAGACGGCGAAAGCTTTGCAGTGGCTGGCCTGCTGCAAGACGATTTCCGCAATTCCAACAGCCAGTTGCCCTGGATCGGGGATGTGCCGATCCTGGGCTCGCTGTTCCGCAGCGCCAGCTTTCAGCGCAACCAATCGGAACTAGTAATCATCATCACCCCCTATCTTGTCACTCCGACCAAGGGTGATTCCTTTGCCTTGCCCACAGACCGGGTCAAACTGCCAAGTGAGAGAGAGTTCTTCCTGAACGGCAATGTCGTGGCGGGCCAGCGCGGTGCGGCGGGCGAAGTGGCCCGGCAGGATTACAGCAGCTCTTACGGCTACGTGATGGAGTAAGACGATGCCCAAGACATCCACAGCCCTGCTGATCCTTGCCCTGTCAGGCGGCCTCGCCGCGTGCAACTCCAACCCCTACTTCAACCGTGAGCTTGGCGCCGAAATCAACGAAGGCGGCTTTGGCAACGTGACCCGCAACAATTCGGGCATCATGTCCGGCGAGATCAGCGCAACGCACCAGCTTGCCTCGCGGTTCGCGTCTGAAGTGCCCAGCACGATCACGTTTCCGTTCAACTCGTCGCAGCTGACTGCCGAGGCACGCCAGACCTTGTCCCGGCAAGCAAGCTGGATCAGTCAATTCCCCGAACTGCGCTTTTCGGTCTATGGCCACGCTGATGCCGTCGGCTCAAACGCCTATAACCAGCGACTGGGCAAGCGCCGGGCGCAAGCGGTGGTCGATTTCTTTGCCAGCCAGGGGATCAGCCGAAACCGTCTGGAAGCACTGGTATCGTTTGGCGAAACCCGCCCTGTCGTGGCAACCCAAGGCCCCGAAGAGGCAAACCGCCGCACCGTCACGACAGTGGCAGGGTTCCACAAGGGCCGTGGCGCGCTGCTGAACGGAAAATACGCGGAAGTCATCTTCCGCGAATATATTGCCGGCGCTGTCCGCCCCCACCCCAGCAGCACGCAGACCACGACGCAGGTCAACCCGGGCCAGTAAGCGGCCCGCGATCAGAGTGTTTCCAAAGGGCCGGACCTCCGGCCCTTTTTGCACCCTGCAGGTACTCTCATTGTGCACGCATTGCACCCCTCGGATCCCTGCGGATTGTCGCCGGGGGCGCAAAATACCAAAGAATGACGATTATTTAGCCCCAATCCTGCCACCATTCCCAACCATCTTCACCGGTAATGGAAACAGTTGCGGGGACCTCCCTGCACGGGTATCGGGGCGTATTTAATGGAGTTTTCGCATGTTGTGGAACCCATCATGCCGATTACCCATCCTTTGGAAGGACGAGAGGCGAGATGACGAGCGTGGCAACACTTCAACCGAATCCGGCGCCAATTCTGGCGTGCACGATTTCGCGCGACGTGCAGAACTTCGATCTGCTCATCGACGACATGGAACACGAACTGGGCGAGAACTGGGGCGATCTGTCTTTTGATGACGCGCTTGTGTTCCTTGGGCAACCGGATGCGGCAACGATGGAATTCGTGGCCATCGCGGTGGATGCCGAAGATGAGGCCGATCTGACACGCATTTCGGACATCATCCGAACCGCCAAGGCCCGGTCGATCAAGGTGGTCCTGATCGCGGAACAGGTCAGCCCCATAGCCCTGCATCAGCTTCTGCGTCTGGGCGCCGATGATTTCGTGCCCTACCCGCTGCCTGACGGTGCGCTGCATGATGCAATTGCCCGCATGCGCCAGCCCGCCCCCGTCGCCGCAACCCCCGCCGCGATCCCCGATCAACCCATAGAGACAGCCGAGGCCCCGAAGTTCAAGGCAAAGGGTGACCGTGAGGGTGTGGTTCTGCCAGTGCATGGCTTGGCCGGAGGTACGGGTGCCTCTACCTTCGCCGTCAATCTGGCCTGGGAACTGGCCACGATCACCAAGACCGATGGGCCGCGCGTGTGCCTGCTGGATTTCGATTTCCAATACGGCTCGGCGGCGACATATCTGGATCTGCCGCGCAAAGAGATCGTGTTCGAGGTCCTGTCGGACACCGCATCGATCGACTCCGCCACGTTCTTGCAGTCGATGCTGACGTTCAACGAACGCCTGCACGTTTTTACCGCGCCTGCTGACATGTTGCCGCTGGATATTCTGGGGCCCGAGGATATCGGCAAGATTATCGACATGGCAGCTGCGAATTTCGACTATGTCATCATCGACATGCCCAAGACCATTGTGTCGTGGACCGAAGCGGTGCTGACCCGCGCCCATGTATATTTTGCGTTGATGGAGTTGGACCTGCGCTCGGCCCAGAACGTGTTGCGCCTTGTGCGTGCACTGAAATCCGAGGCGCTGCCGCATGAAAAGCTGCGCTATGTGCTGAACCGCGCGCCCAAGTTCACCGATCTTTCAGCCAAAAGCCGCGTCAAGCGTATGGCTGAAAGTCTGGATATCAACATCGAGGTGCAGTTGCCCGACGGGTCGACGCAGGTAACGCAGGCCAACGATCACGGCCTGCCGCTGGCCGAAACGGCGGCCAAGAATCCGCTGCGCCGCGAAATTCAAAAACTGGCCAAATCTCTCCACGACCTGAACAAGGCCGTCGAGAGCGGCAAGTCATAAGTTCAGGTCCAAAGGGGCACAGGCATGTTTTCGCGTTTCAAGAAGCCCGAAGGTGGCGGCGCCGCCACCGCGGCACTCAAGCCGGTTCATTCCAGCGGCCCGGTGGCCCCCATTGCAGCCTCGGCGCCCAAGCCGGTCGCCGTGACCGCGCGTCCGATTGCCGTGGTTCCCGTCAAGACGCCAGCCGAGGCGCTGGCGATGGACAAGGAACAAAAGCGCAAGCACAAGCTGATGGAATTGAAGGTAGAGCTGCACAAGCGGCTGTTGGACAACCTGAATCTGTCGGCGCTGGAGAAGGCATCGGAAAGCAGCCTGAAGTCGGAAATCGCCTCGATCACCGCCGAGGCGCTGGACGAGATGTCGGTTGCTTTGAATGCGCAGGATCGTGCGATCCTCCATCAGGAGCTTTATGACGAAGTGATGGGCCTCGGCCCGCTGGAAGCCCTTCTGAAGGACGACACCGTCAACGACATCCTGGTAAACGGCCCGAAAAGGGTTTTCGTGGAGCGTGGCGGCAAGCTGACGCTGTCGGACATCACCTTCAAGGATGAACGCCACCTGCTGCGGATCATCGACAAGATCGTATCGGCTGTGGGCCGCCGGGTCGACGAATCCAACCCCTATTGCGACGCCCGCCTTGCCGATGGTTCGCGCTTCAACTGCATGGTGCCGCCGGTGGCAGTCGACGGCTCGCTGGTGTCAATCCGGAAGTTCAAGAAAGACAAGCTGGGCATCCCCGATCTGGTCCGCTTTGGTGCCTTTACCGAAGAAATGGCGGCCTATCTGCAGGCTGCCGTCGCCACCCGGCTGAACGTGATCGTCTCGGGCGGCACCGGGTCTGGCAAGACCACCACGCTTAATGCGCTGTCGTCTTTCATCGACGATTCCGAGCGGATCCTGACCATCGAGGACACCGCCGAACTGCAGTTGCAACAGGTCCACGTTGGCCGCATGGAAAGCCGCCCTGCAAACGTCGAGGGCAAGGGTGCCGTCACTCAACGCGATTGTCTGCGCAACGCGCTGCGGATGCGCCCTGACCGCATCATCGTCGGCGAAACCCGTGGCGAGGAAGTCATCGACATGCTTCAGGCCATGAATACCGGCCATGACGGCTCGATGACCACCATCCACGCCAACAACGCCCGCGACGGCATTTCGCGCCTTGAAAACATGGTCGCCATGGCCGGTATCGAAATGCCGCTGAAAGCCGTCCGCTCCCAGATCGCCGCCGCCGTGAACCTGATCGTGCAGGCCTCACGCCTGCAAGACGGCTCGCGCCGTATGGTCTCGATCACCGAGATCACGGGCATGGAAGGCGACGTCATCTCGATGCAAGAGGTGTTCCGCTACGAACGCCTCGGCATCGAACCCAATGGCAAGATCATCGGCCGCTTCAACGCGACCGGCGTCCGTTCCCACTATTCCGATCGTTTCCGCCAATGGGGCTTCGAGCTTCCGGCGTCGATCTACGAACCCATCGCATAAGGCGCGCCCATGCAAATCTCAGCCGCACCGCTTATCTATATC
>JBBRBJ010000011.1:0-72332 GCA_038205925.1 Rhodobacterales bacterium
CCCGCGCCGGCCTCTACAAGGGTCTGGCCGAGTTGAAGGACACCCTCACCCGCTGGCGCGCGACTGCCCCGGATGCGGGCGACCGCGCCGATCTGGAAACCCTGATGGCCGAACAGGCCCGCGCGGTCGATCTGATCGGCAACCCCGACCAGCTCTGGATCAAGCTTCTTGAAACCGAAGGCGCCCTCATCACCGATGGCCTGCATGTCGTCGGTCGCAAGATGACCGCCGAGGCCCGGGCCGAGATGATCGCCCTGATGCCCGAAGATGCCGACCGCGACCGCGCCGACACCCTTTTGCAACAAGACGACGAGATTTCGGGCCTGCTGCGCGCGCTGTCCGCCCGCTTCATCGCCCCGGTCCCCGGCGGCGACCTGATCCGCGCGCCGGAAATCCTGCCCACGGGCCGCAACATCCATGCGTTCGACCCGTTCCGCATGCCGACCGCGTTTGCCATGCAGGACGGCGCGTTGCAGGCCCAGCGGTTGCTGGATGCGGCCCCGCGTCTGCCGCGCACTGTGGCACTGGTTCTGTGGGGCAGCGACAATATCAAATCCGATGGCGGGCCGATTGCGCAGGCCCTTGCGCTGATGGGCGCCAAACCCCGGTTTGACCATTACGGGCGCCTTTGCGGCGCCGATCTGATCCCCCTGGCAGAACTCGGGCGGCCCCGGATAGATGTGGTGATGACGCTTTCGGGCATCTTCCGCGATCTGCTGCCCTTGCAAACCCGGATGCTGGCCGAGGCCGCCTACAAGGGTGCGATGGCGGATGAGCCGATCAGCCAAAACTTCATCCGTGCGCACTCGCTTGATTATGCGGAACAAATGGGCGTCGATATGGAAACCGCATCCTTGCGCGTGTTTTCAAATGCCGAAGGGGCGTATGGATCGAACGTGAACGTTCTGGTCGGAAGCTCGGCCTTTGGCGACGAAGATGAGCTGGCCGATGCTTACGAATCGCGCAAATCATTCGCCTATGGCGTGAACGGCAAAGCCACAAAGAACGCGGGTCTTTTGCAAAAGGCGTTGAAGGATGTCGATCTGGCCTACCAGAACCTGGAATCGGTCGAGTTGGGCGTGACCACGGTGGACCATTATTTTGACACCCTCGGCGGTATTGCCCGCGCGGTGAAACGCGCGCGGGGTGGCGAGGATACGCCGGTTTATATCGGCGACCAGACCCGCGGCGCGGGCACGGTGCGCACCTTGAAAGACCAGATCGCGCTGGAAACCCGCTCGCGCAGCCTGAACCCGAAATATTTCGAGGGGCTGCTCAAGCATGGCGCCGAAGGTGTGCGCCAGATCGAGGCGCAGGTGACCAACACGCTTGGCTGGTCTGCCACCACAGGGCATGTCGAGCCGTGGGTCTATCAGCGCTTGTCCGAGACGTTTGTGCTGGACGAGGTGATGCGCAAGCGGCTGGCGGGGCTGAACCCCGAGGCCAGCAACCGCATGGCCCAGAAACTGCTCGAAGCCTCGGACCGCAAGTATTGGCAGCCCTCGGCTGAAACGCTGGCCGCGTTGCAGCGGGCGGCGGATGACCTGGAAGACAGACTGGAAGGAATTGCGGCGGAATGACCACAGGTTTCGCTCCGCGTGACTGCCGGACCGGCGCATTGCGCCGGAACCCGGGATATTTACGAAATGGGGAAGCGCCCTTCCCCGGATGGGAGTCCATATGAGCCCGAGAGATGAGATACCGAACCTGCGCGGCCTTGATGGCGATGGGTCGGTTCAGGTGCATCAAGATGCAAACGTGAAGATCGAGGGGGCCAAGGTCTTTTCGGTTTACGGCAAGGGGGGGATCGGGAAATCGACAACCTCAAGCAACCTGTCGGCCGCGTTTTCGATGATGGGCAAACGGGTGTTGCAGATCGGCTGCGACCCCAAGCATGACAGCACATTCACGCTGACCGGCCGGTTGCAAGCAACGGTGATCGACATTCTGAAAGACGTGGATTTCCATGCCGAGGAGTTGCGCCCCGAAGACTATGTGGCGACAGGCTTCAACGGTGTGAAATGCGTCGAGGCGGGCGGTCCCCCTGCCGGCACCGGTTGCGGCGGCTATGTTGTTGGCCAGACGGTGAAACTGCTCAAGCAGCACCATCTGCTGGAAGACACCGACGTGGTGATTTTCGATGTGCTGGGCGATGTGGTCTGCGGCGGGTTTGCAGCACCCCTGCAGCATGCAGACCGGGCCGTGATCATAACGGCCAATGATTTTGACAGCATTTATGCGATGAACCGGATCATTGCCGCCGTTCAGGCCAAGTCGGGCAATTACAAGGTGCGCCTTGCGGGCTGCGTGGCGAACCGGTCGCGCGAGACGGACGAGGTTGACCGCTACTGCGCGCGCGTCGGCTTCAACCGTCTGGCTCACATGCCTGACATCGATGCCATCCGTCGCTCGCGTCTGAAGAAAAAGACGCTGTTCGAGATGGACGATTCCGAAGACATCGTGCGCGCGCGGGCCGAATACATGCGGCTTGCGGATGTGCTGTGGCGCTCGGTTCAGGGCGAAGGGTCGAGCCCGGATCCGCTGCCGGACCGGGAAATATTCGAACTGCTGGGGTTTGACTGATCATGGCCGACTACACTGCCACACGCGAACGGGTAGAAGACTATTTCGACCGCAGTGCCACCAAGGTCTGGGCGGCACTGACCAGCGACGCACCTGTCAGCCGCATTCGGCAGACAGTGCGGGCGGGGCGCGATTCCATGCGCGCCATGATGATGGCACGCCTGCCGGGTGATCTGACGGGCGCACGGGTTCTGGATGCGGGCTGCGGAACCGGCCTCATGACAGCGGAGTTGGCCGCGCGTGGGGCCGAGGTCGTAGCGGTGGATATCTCGCCTCAACTGATCGGCATTGCCGAGAGCCGTCTGGACCCGGATCTGGCGCCGCGCGTGCGCTTTCACGCCGGCGACATGACCGACCCTGCACTTGGCGCGTTCGATTTCGTGATGGCGATGGACAGCCTGATATACTACCGCGCCGAAGATATCGCCAATATCCTCGGCAACCTGGGCAAGCGGACGAACAGCGCGGTGGTCTTTACCGTCGCGCCGCGCACGCCGTTCCTGATGACGTTCTTCACGCTTGGCAAGGCGTTCCCCCGCGCAGACCGCTCACCCACCATGATCCCGCACGGGTTTGCCCACCTGCGCGGTCTGGCAGGCGATGGCCTGGCGCGCGTGGGCCGGGTCAGCCGCGGGTTTTACATCAGCGAATGTCTGGAGTATCGGCCATGATCCTGCGCAAGAAGGACATTGCAAAGCTGGGCGCAAGCTGGATGCCCTTTGCCGATGCAGCGTCTGAAGGGTTGCCAATGTGGCAGCTTTTGCGGCTGGGACTGTTCCAGGTGTCGGTTGGCATGGCCGCCGTGCTGCTTCTGGGCACCCTGAACCGGGTGATGATCGTGGAGTTGTCGGTTCCGACGTCTGTTGTCGCCTTGATGATCGCCCTTCCGGTGGTGTCGGCCCCGTTCCGCGCCATGCTGGGCCACACATCCGACAACCATAAAAGCTGGATCGGGTGGAAGCGCATTCCGTACCTCTGGTTCGGGTCGCTGTGGCAGATGGGCGGCCTTGCCATCATGCCGTTTGCTCTTATCGTCTTGTCCGGTGACCAGATCCATGGACCTGAATGGGCGGGTGAGGCGCTTGCTGGCCTCGCGTTTCTGATGACCGGCATCGGGATGCACATGACGCAAACCGCCGGTCTGGCGCTGGCATCTGACCGCGCAACAGACGAGACCCGGCCCAAGGTGGTGGCGCTGCTCTATGTGATGTTCTTGCTGGGCATGGCAGTGTCAGCGGTCATTCTGGGCTGGTTGCTGCGCGACTATGAACCAACGCTGCTGATCCGCGTGGTGCAGGGCTGTGCGGTGGTCACGATGGTTCTGAACATGGTCGCCCTGTGGAAGCAGGAAAAGGTCCGGCCCATGACCGCCAAGGAAATGGCCGAAGTCCGCCCGATCTTCATGGAAGGCTGGCGCGACCTGATGGCTGGCGGCGATGCAGGGCGTATCTTGCTGGTGGTGGTGCTGGGCACCATCGGCTTTCAGATGCAGGACGTTTTGCTGGAACCTTATGGCGCTGAAATTCTGGGGCTATCGGTCGGCAACACGACATGGCTGACAGCCTGCAACGCCCTTGGCGCGCTGGTCGGGTTCATCCTTGCGGGGCGCTGGTTATCCCAAGGGCACGACATGTACCGCATGGCCGCGCGCGGACTGCTGGTCGGAGTAGCCGCTTTTCTGGCGGTGATGTTTGCAGCCCCCCTCGGATCAGTCGCGATGTTCTATGCCGGTGCCATCTGCATCGGCCTTGGCGCCGGGCTGTTTGCGGTTTCGACCCTGACCGCTGCAATGGCGCTGCCCGAACAGGGCATGGCCGGTCGCGGGCTGGTGCTGGGGGCATGGGGTGCTGCGCAAGCAACGGCGGCCGGTCTGTCCATTGCAATCGGTGGTGGCTTGCGCGACGCGGCCGGAACGTATGCCATGGCAGGGCATCTGGGCGATGTGTTCGTCACCCCGACTTTTGGCTATGCCTTTGTCTATCAAATCGAAATCGTGGTGCTGTTTGCCACGATGATTGCTTTGGGTCCGCTGGTGCGCGCCCTGCCCTATATCCCGAAAACAAAATCCGACGCGGGCCGCTCTGGCATCGTCGAATTCCCCACCTGACCCCCGGAGGATCAAAACATGGTTGGCGTAAACTTCTTTGGCAACTTCGACATGGCAAGCCTTGCCATATGGCTGTTCTGGGGCTTTTTTGCCCTGCTGATCTACTACCTGCAAACCGAGAACATGCGCGAAGGATATCCGCTGGAAACCGAAGACGGCATGCCAGCCCCGAACCAGGGCCTCTTCCCGGTGCCCATGCCCAAGACCTTTCACCTGCCGCATGGCAAAGGGGATGTGACGGTTCCCTCGGCCGAGAATGAGGCCGAACACCGCCGCACCGATCTGGCGCTGGCGCGCACTGCTGCAAGCGACGGCTTTCCGCATGCGCCCACCGGCAATGCAATGGCCGATGGTGTGGGCCCCGCCTCATGGACACCGCGCCGCGACGAACCGGAACTGGACGGCCACGGCCACGCCAAGATTGTTCCGATGGGTCAGTCGGCGACCTTTTCGGTCAGTGCCGGGCGTGATCCGCGTGGCCTGCCGGTTCAGGGCGGGGACACCGAAGTGGTGGGACGCATCAGCGACATGTGGATCGACGCATCCGAGCAGATGGTGCGCTACCTCGAGATCGAACTGAACTCGGGCGCGCGCCGTCTGGTACCGATGACCATGGCCAAGATCTGGTCCGACCGGGTGCGTGTAAATGCGCTGACGAAGGATCTGTTCGACGGTATTCCTGCAACAAAATCCATGACCACCGTGACCAAGCTGGAGGAAGACAAGATCTCTGGCTACGTCGCAGGCGGCTACATGTACGCAACGGGCCGCAAGCGCGGTTTCTGAGCCATCACGAAGGGGGGCGGCGCGCGCCCGCGCCGCCCCGTCTTACCCCCTGAAACGGAGGGTCTGCAAATGTCAGGCCACGACAAAGACTTCGACTTTGAACCCATGCCCGGTATCCCCGCCCCGCTTCCCAAGGGCGAAGAGGTGCTCTGGCAAGGCTCGCCGCAGGCCCGTGCGCTGGCGCGTGGCGCCTACAAGATCAACTGGATCCTGGGCTACATGCTGATTGTTCTTGTCTGGCGCGCCGGCGGCGCCTGGGCAGACGGAGGGCTGTCTCTGGCGGTTGCCACGGGCCTGCCCTATCTGATCCTCGCCGTGGCCGGGTATGGCGTGATCTATGCGATTGCCTGGGCACAGGCGCGCGCTTCGATCTACACAATCACCAGCGCGCGCGTCATCATGCGGGTGGGCGCGGCCCTGCCCGTCACCTACACTATCCCGTTCGTGCGCATCGGCACCGCGCGTCTTGACATAAAGGCCGACGGTACGGGCACCATTGCGATGGAATTGACCGAGGGTGTGCGTCTGTCCTACGCCGTGCTCTGGCCCCATCTTCGTCCCGGATACGCACGCGATACACAGCCTGCGTTCCGCTGCATTCCTGATGCCACCCGCGTGGCGCGGTTGCTTTCGGATGCGGCTCAGACCAAAGTGAACGAACCCGTGGTCTCACGCAGCCAACCTGGCGCCGTGATGGCTGCGGAATAGGGGGAATACGGCAAATGGCACAACTACGCACCCTCGCAGACCGGAAATTCAACCGGTCAAACCCCGAGAGAGACATGATCCCGCGCACGCTGCTGTTGGGGATGCTGGCCCTGGCGCTGTCAACGCTTGCGCTGGTGACGTTCTCGGTCCTGACGGATCGCCCGCACGTCGGCGTGCCCCCCGCTGCCACGGTTGTCCGCGAGCGCAGCTTCATTCTTGAAGGTCTGTCAGCGCAGGCCGTGGTGGTTCGTGACGATCAGGGAAAAGTGCTTCTGGACATGCCACACGGCGGGTTCATTACCGTGATCCAATCCGCCATGGCGCGCGCGCGTCTGGTGGCACAAACCCCCGGCAACCCGCCAATGAAGGTTGTCGAATACAGCAACGGCCGTCTTGTGGCCGAAGACCCCGCGACGGGATGGAGCGCAGAACTCTACGCGTTCGGGGGCGACAACGAGGCATCGTTTCGGCGACTGCTCGAACAAACAAAATAAGGGAACCGTCATCATGGGACTTTTCAGCAAAGTAAAGGAACAGGTGCCCTGCACCGTCGAAGTCAGTCATTGCTTTGACGCGCTGCACGCACATGTACGTTTCAACAACGGAGCCGTCGTCCATCCGGGCGACGAGGTCCAGGTGCATGGCTCGCCGGTGCTTGCGGCCTATGGCGAAGTGATCGTCGAGGACCGCATGGCCACGATCACCCGCGCCACCTGGGTCGAGCGTCAGTGGACGCGAATGACGGGCGATTTCGACTTTCTCGAACTGTGCGAGTTTTCCTTCAGCGAGGAGCTGGCAGTATGAAAGACCTGACCCACGACACCACGCATGGCGAACTGCACGCCGAAATGGCCGGAAAATTCGACACCACGGCCATGGCAACCGAAACCACACTGCTGAATCCGCGCTTTTACACCACCGATTTCGACGCGATGGACCGCGTGGATGTAACGCCGGTGCGCGCCGAGTGGGATGCGCTGCTGGCGCAGATGCGCTCAGACCCGAACAAGGGCCACTTCAAGAAGAATGAGGCCTGGGACGCCGTTGACTGGGAGGGGATGGACCCTGCGCTGCGTGCCGAGTTCATCGACTTTCTGGTGTCGTCGTGCACAGCCGAATTTTCTGGCTGTGTGCTTTACAAGGAAATGAAGCGGCGCGGCAACAACCCCGACATTTGCGAGCTGTTCAACTTCATGGCCCGCGATGAGGCCCGCCATGCCGGTTTCATCAACGATGCGCTGCGCGAGGCAGGTGTGGCGGTGAACCTCGGCTTTCTGACCAAGGCCAAGAAATACACCTACTTCCGGCCCAAGTTCATCTACTATGCCACCTACCTGTCGGAAAAAATCGGCTACGCGCGCTATATCACCATCTATCGCCACCTCGAGGCGCATCCCGAGCAGCGTTTTCACCCGATCTTCAAGTGGTTCCGCGAATGGTGCAACGATGAGTTCAGCCACGGCGAGGCCTTTGCCCTGCTGATGCGTACCGACCCCAAGTTGACAAGCAGTTTCACCAACAAGCTGTGGATCCGCTTCTTCCTGACGGCCGTCTATTCGGTGATGTGGGTGCGTGACCATGCCCGCACTGATTTCCACAAAGCCCTCGGCGTCGACATCGACTGGTATGATCAGGAAGTGTACCGCAAGACCTCTGCCATCGCGCGGCAGGTGTTCCCGATCGAGCTGGATATCGACCACCCCGCATGGATCCCCGGTCTTCGCCGGATGAATGCGGCGATGATTGATATTGACGCGGGCAAACGTCAGGGCGGCGTCAGGGGGCGGGTGAAAAGCACCTTCGCGACGGCGCGTGCGGGTCTCGCGTTTGTCCGGCTCTATTTGATCCCGGTCATCAAGACCACGCCACCCGCGTCGGTGCGCCTGGAGCCTACGTATTGACCGTCAAGGTCCATATCTCCGCGTATGCGGTGTGTGAAAACACTGCTGATGCAGTGTTCACGGTCGCCGCTTCTGCGGTGATTGCAGCGGCGGGATGGGCGCGTCCCGCCGCCGCGCGTGGCCTCTCCTTCAACGGAGGGGCCACGTATGTCTAACCCGTGGATGGCAGCCTTGTCTGCCCTTTTCCTGTGGTGGTTCTCGACCGGGATCATCCTTTGGCGGGTGCGCCGCGCCGACAATCAGGGCCATGACGCACATCTGTGGTCGGTTCTGCTGGGGCTGCCGCTGCTGCTGGCGGGCATCGCTGGATTGCGCGCGACGATGGATGACACAACGGCCACAGGGGCGTATCTGGCCTTCCTGTCGGCACTGGCTGTCTGGGGCTGGGCCGAACTGGCCTTTCTGTCGGGCATCATCGCAGGGCCCAACACCGCGCCCTGCCCGCCGCTTGCCGGCTGGCCCGAGCGGTTTGCCCGCGCCGTGGGCACAATTCTGTGGCACGAGATCCTGCTGATCGCCCTTCTGTCCTACATCGTCATCTTCAGTCATGAC
Organism: Rhodobacterales bacterium; assembly: GCA_038205925.1. Classification (GTDB taxonomy): domain Bacteria; phylum Pseudomonadota; class Alphaproteobacteria; order Rhodobacterales; family Rhodobacteraceae; genus Pseudotabrizicola. The sequence continues at coordinate 8,638 of JBBRBJ010000011.1, forward strand.
GCGCCGAACATCTTCGGGCTGTGGACCTTTGCAATCCTGTTTTTCGCGCGCATCTCGGCCAAGCTGAACCTTTTCTTTGGCGTGCCCCGCATCAATACCGAATTCCTGCCCCGGCCGCTTGCGCATCTGGCCAGCCACTTTCGCCGCGCGCCGATGAACGCGGTGTTCCCACTGTCGATCACTGCGCTGTCGTTTGCGGCGGCCTGCCTTCTGGAACGGATCTACACCGCGCCCAACATCGGTGCCGAGGTCGGCTTTACGCTGCTGACGGCCCTTACGCTGCTGGCGCTGCTGGAACACTGGTTCATGGTGCTGCCCCTGCCCGACCAGAAGCTGTGGCGCTGGATGATGCCCGAACGCAAGATCATGGCCCCCCGGACAGCCGGGAAATCGCATGGCCAGTAAATCACCTTGTCCGCCCCGGCCCTTGCCGCTTTACACTGCGGCCTTCGTACGTTGTTGGTCCCGCGCGGGCCAACATACCTCTGCCCCCGCCTTTGCCCGCGTGGTATCGGGCCGCACCGGGCAGGATCCACGCCACACTCACGTCAGACGGAAAGATCAGACCAATGGATTTTGACGCCCTCTTCACCAGCCAGATCGACACCCTGAAAAAGGACGGCAACTACCGCGTCTTTGCCGATCTTGAGCGTCGCTGCGGCGATTTTCCACGGGCGGGAAACCACAAGGACGGGCAGTTGCGCGACGTGACGGTGTGGTGTTCGAACGACTATCTTGGAATGGGACAGCACCCCAAGGTGATGAACGCGATGATCGAGGCGGTGCAGTCCTGCGGCACAGGATCGGGCGGCACGCGCAACATCGGAGGCACCAACCATAACCATATCCTGCTTGAAACCGAGCTTGCCGATCTGCATGGCAAAGAGGCCGCCTTGCTGTTCACCAGCGGCTACGTGTCGAACTGGGCCGCCCTGTCGACCCTCGGCAGCCGCATCCCAAACGCGGTCATCCTGTCGGACGAAGGCAACCACGCCTCGATGATCGAAGGCATCCGCCACAGCCGCGCCGACAAGGCCCTGTGGAAGCACAATGACTGGCGCGATCTGGACCGCAAACTGCATGCCGTCGGTGACCGGCCCAAGATCGTGGCGTTCGAGTCCGTCTATTCTATGGATGGCGACATTTCGCCCATCCGTGAGATCATCGAGGTCTGCGAGGCGCATGGCGCACTGTCCTACATCGACGAGGTGCACGCGGTTGGCATGTATGGCCCACGCGGTGGCGGCGTGTCGGAACGCGAAGGGCTGGCCGACCGGATCAGCCTGATCGAGGGCACGCTGGGCAAGGCCTACGGCGTGGTGGGCGGCTACATTACCGGCTCGGCGGCCTTGTGCGATTTTATCCGCAGCTTTGCCTCGGGCTTTATCTTTACCACCGCCCTGCCCCCCGCAGTGGCGGCCGCCGCTGCAGCGTCTATCCGGCACCTGAAGACAAGCGATGCCGAACGTCTGGCCCAGCAAGACCGTGTCGCGCGCCTGCGCGCCCGCCTTAATGCCGCCGGCATCCCTTTTATGCACAACGACAGCCACATCACCCCGGTGATGATCGGCGACCCGGTCAAATGCCGCATGATCAGCGATATCCTGATGGACGACTGGGGCATTTATGTGCAGCCCATCAACTATCCCACCGTTCCCCGGGGCACCGAGCGTCTGCGTATCACCCCCGGCCCGCTGCATTCTGATGCCGACATCGACCATCTGGTGGCCGCCCTGACCAGCCTGTGGAAACGCTGCGCCATTGCCCATCAGGTCGCCTGACCTCGCAAAGATGTGCGACAACTTACGGCGCGACTTGCCTTTTCAAGCCCGCACAACATGTTATGGTACGACAAGACAACCGGGAGGATCTCCATGAAACTGACCATTGCCACTGTAGCCTTTGCTGCCTTTTCGCTTGCAGCACCCGCTTTTGCCCAGGACACGCCCGCAGCCCTCCAGGGTGATGCGGCTGCCGGGGAGAAAGTGTTTGCAAAATGCCAGACGTGCCACGTCATCTCAGATGCCGACGGCAATGTGCTGGGCGGCAAGAATTCCAAGGTCGGGCCGAACCTTTACGGTCTGCCGGGCCGTGTGGCTGGCTCTTACCCCGATTTCAAGTACGGCAAGTCGATCGTCGCCTTGGGCGAAACAGGCTTTGTCTGGGATGAAGCGTCCTTTGTCGAATATGTGGACGACCCGGCAAAATTTCTGAAGGCCAAGCTTGATGACAAGTCCGCGAAATCGCTGATGGCGTTCAAGCTGACCAAAGAAGAAGACGCGCTGAACGTCTATGCCTATATCGCGTCGCTGTCCCCGGCCCCGGCCGAGGGTGAAGAAGCACCGGCCGCGACCAACTGATCTGCTTGCAGACCCGACAAAAAGACCCCGAAGCACCGCTTCGGGGTCTTTTTGTGTATGCTGGGGCTAACGCACGACATCGTCCTGATCGTGCAATACAAGACCGCCCTCGCGCTGCAGGAATGCCACCACCTGATCCGTACCCATGCCCTGCCGCAGCCGCGCCATCACATAGGGGCGTGTCCCCCTCGCGCGGGCTGTGTCAGCCTCAAGCAGAGCCAGGTCCACGCCCACGTACGGCGCAAGATCGGTCTTGTTTACGATCAGAAGGTCTGACCGCGTCACACCCGGCCCGCGCTTGCGGGGGATGTCCTGCCCTGCAGCGGTGTCGATGACATAGAGGCTGAGGTCGGCCAGTTCGGGCGAAAAGGTCGCCGCCAGATTGTCGCCACCCGACTCGATCAGGATCAGATCGAGGCCCGGGTGAACGGCGCGCAACTCGGCCACGGCAGCCAGGTTGATGCTGGCATCCTCACGTATCGCCGTGTGCGGGCAGCCCCCGGTTTCCACCCCGCGGATCCGGTCGGCGGGCAGCACCTGTGCGCGCAGCAGATAATCGGCATCCTCACGCGTGTAGATGTCGTTGGTGATCACCGCCATCGAACAGCGATTCGCAAGGGCGCGCGCAAGTTGCTCCGTCAACGTGGTCTTGCCGGCGCCCACCGGGCCGCCGATGCCGACCTTCAGGGGGCCATTCACGCTCATGTCCGAAAAATCCTTACATCCATCGTCTCATGCCGCATCGCGGCCATGTCTGCTCCCAAGGCTGCGGTGCCCAGATCATCCAAAGTCAGCGTGATCGCCTCTTCCGCAACCGCTGCAATCGTCGGGTGCAGCGTCGCAAGCACGCCCTGACCCGCCGCCTGCCCCAGCGGCATGAACCGCATGGCTACCGAGGTCAACGTGCTGGCAAAGCTGTGCAAATACAGCGCCACCACCTGTGCGGGCGGCAGGCCAAGAGGGGCCGCCGCCTCGCCCACGGCCACGGGCAGGCATCGCGCGGGCATATCGCGCCCGGTCAACCCCGCCACCGTCCGCGCAAACGCCGTCCCCTGATCCAGCGTTTCCAACAGCCGTTCGGACGAGGGGGCAAGGGCGCGCGCGCGCACGTCGAGTGTGGCGTGGTCAGCACCCGCCGCCAGAGCCTGCACCAGCAGAACCGCATCCTGCCGCCCAGTCCCGAACGTCAGCACATCCGCCAGCCACTGCAGCAGGGCGGGTGCCCCGTCCACCTCACCCGCTGCGATCGCGGCCTCAAGTCCGTGCGAATAGGCAAAACCCCCTGTTGGAAACGAGGGCGACAGCCATTGCACAAGCGTCAGCAGAGGTGTCATCGGTCAGCCGTGGCTGTGATCGGTGGCGTGACTATGGCTGTGCGCATGGCCGTGGGAATGGCTGTGAGAATGGCTGTGAGAATGGCTGTGCGCCGAGGCAAACAACGCCGCAGGACCATGATCATGGCCCATCGTGCGGCCCATCCCATAGGCCCCCTTTTCGGGCATGAACCCTTCGGACGCCCTGGCCACTCCGGCGCCAAGGCCCAAAAGCATATGTTCCAGCACATGATCGGCCCGGATCACCAAGCGCGCGGCCTCGATCTGGCAGGGTGTGTGGCGGTTGCCGATATGCCAGGCATACCGGGCAAGATCGGGGCCGGTGACCACCAATACTTCTTCCTCGGCGGCAATGATCTGGATGGCGCGGCCATCGGCCAACTCGAACCCCCAGAAATCATCCAGATTGGTCACCTCGGGAAGATCCACCATAAAGCCTTCGTCATGCACCGTCTCCAGCCGTTTGCGACGCATCATCCGTTCGTCGTAGGTCATCACGACAAGGTCATAGGTCCGCTCGGCAGGAGTTGTCAGCAGGCGGCGGGCGGGGGGCAGATCAATCATCGGGCACCTATTTTTGGGCCGGAACAGCCCGGCAAAGATTTTGCGTGTCCGTCCACGCGCCCCGGTTGGCCTATCCGGCGCCTGGATGTGGGCGGGATCGGGCCGCGCGCGGGCTGACCGCTCAGTAAAGGAAATAGCGCTGCGCAAGCGGAAGCTCCTTTGCCGGCTCGCAGGTCAGCAGCACCCCGTCTGCGCGCACCTCATAGGTTTCGGGGTCCACCTCGATGTGGGGAGTGGCGTCGTTCAGCACCATGTCACGCTTGCCGATGCCACGGGTGCCCTTCACGGCCACGGTTTCCTTGGCCAGCCCCAGTCGGTCGGCCAGCCCGTCGTCCTGCGCGGCCTGACTGATGAAGGTCACCGCGTTGCGCGTCAGACTGCCGCCATAGGCGCCGAACATGGGCCGCGACTGCACCGGTTGCGGCGTGGGAATGCTGGCATTCGGGTCACCCATCTGCGCCACCACGATCACGCCACCCATCAGAATCATCTCGGGCTTGGCGCCAAAGAACGCGGGCGCCCACAGCACCAGATCGGCCCGTTTGCCCACCTCGATACTGCCGATATGCTCGGAAATGCCGTGCACGATGGCGGGGTTGATGGTGTATTTCGCGATATAGCGGCGGACACGCAGGTTGTCGTTGGCGCCTTGCTCGCCTTCCAGCCGGCCGCGTTGCAGCTTCATCTTGTGGGCGGTCTGCCAGGTGCGGGTGATGACCTCGCCCACCCGGCCCATGGCCTGACTGTCCGACGACAATACCGAAAACGCCCCCAGATCGTGCAGGATGTCTTCGGCCGCAATCGTCTCGCGCCGGATGCGACTTTCGGCAAAAGCCACATCCTCGGGCACCCGGCGGTCCAGATGGTGGCAGACCATCAGCATGTCGAGGTGTTCCTCGATCGTGTTGACGGTGTAGGGCATGGTGGGGTTGGTGGAACTGGGCAGTATATTCTGGCTGGACACCACCTTGATGATGTCGGGCGCATGGCCGCCACCCGCGCCTTCGGTGTGAAACGCGTGGATCGTGCGGCCACCGATTGCCTTCAGCGTGTTCTCGACAAAACCGGATTCGTTCAGCGTATCGGTGTGGATCATCACCTGCACGTCCATCGCATCGGCCACCGTCAGACAACAATCAATCGCCGCAGGCGTGGTGCCCCAATCCTCGTGCAGCTTCAGGCATGACGCCCCCGCACGCACCTGTTCCTCCAGGGCCGCAGGCAGACTGGCGTTGCCCTTGCCCGCAAAGGCCAGGTTCATCGCAAACGCGTCCGCCGCCTGCAACATGCGGCCCAGATGCCACGGCCCCGGCGTGCAGGTGGTGGCAAGCGTTCCATGCGCAGGCCCGGTGCCGCCGCCCAGCATCGTGGTGATCCCCGAATGCAGTGCATCATCGATCTGCTGGGGACAGATAAAGTGAATATGCGCGTCCATGCCGCCTGCAGTCAGGATGCGCCCTTCGCCCGCGATGATCTCGGTTCCCGGCCCGATGATCACATCGACGCCGGTCTGCGTGTCGGGGTTCCCGGCCTTGCCGATCTTGGCAATCTTGCCGTCGCGCAGGCCGACGTCGGCCTTGTAGATGCCCGTCACATCCACGATCAGCGCATTGGTGATGACCGTGTCCATCGCCCCTTGCGCCCGGGTGATCTGGCTTTGCCCCATGCCGTCGCGGATCACCTTGCCACCGCCGAATTTCACTTCATCACCATAGATCGCCCCCCCACCCCCGCCCGAGCGTTCGGCAATCAGGTCACGCTCAACCTCGATGATCAGGTCTGTATCGCCAAGGCGCACCCTGTCGCCCACGGTGGGGCCATACATATCGGCATAGGTGGCGCGCGAAATCAGAGTGGCCATCGCATGGTTTCCTTGTCAAAGATCGCCCATCACGGCGGCGTTGAAGCCAAATACGCGCCTGCCGCCGCCAAAGGGCACAAGACGCACCTCGCGGCTTTGGCCCGGCTCAAACCTGACGGCGGTGCCTGCGGCGATGTCCAGCCGCTGGCCGCGCGCGGCGGCGCGGTCAAAGGCAAGGCCGGAATTGGCCTCGGCAAAGTGGTAGTGGCTGCCCACCTGAACCGGCCTGTCGCCGGTGTTGGCCACCATCAGCACCGTCACCGGCGCGCCCGCGTTCAGGGTGAGGTCGCCCGCAACGGGCATGATTTCGCCGGGGATCATCTGCGCCCCCGGATGCGTGCCACGAGCAACCCGCCGACCACGCCCGCGGCGGTGGCAACGATCCAGCCATATGCGATGCCATGCGGATGATGATGCAACCCCTCGTGGGCCATGGCAGGCGCAGCAAGCATCACAAGCGGAAGGATGAAACGCAACATTGGGGGCCTCTCAGCGGATGGGGTGGTGAACGGTGACAAGTTTGGTGCCATCGGGAAACGTCGCCTCGACCTGCACCGAAGGGATCATCGAAGGGATGCCCGCCATGCACTGGTCCACCGTGATGACATGGGCGCCAGCCTCCATCAGATCGGCGACGGTGCGGCCTTCGCGCGCGCCCTCGACAACAAAGTCGGTGATCAGGGCAATCGCTTCGGGGTGGTTCAGCCTGACGCCCCGCGCCAACCGTCCACGGGCGACCATGGCGGCAAGGCTGATCAAGAGCTTGTCCTTTTCGCGGGGGGTCAGGTTCATCGTTGCTTCCTTACATCTGCCAGACGCGCGGCATCGGGCGGTTTTGGCGCAAAACCGCCAGCGCGCGCACGACCTGCCGCCGCAGCGGCCAGCCATCGGGCGCCATAAGGCGCACCATAAGGCGCCCTTCGGGGGCCGAGGCCGCCGCCCGCACACCCGCCTCGTCCAGAACCGCGCGCACCGGCGCCAGCAGATCGCCCGCGCCCTGCCCCACCATGGCAAGCGTGGCAAAGGCCCGCATCCCGGCCAGCCCAGCGGCGCCTGTGCCCAGCGTCGCATCCGTCAGCCGCAGCGGTTCCAGCATCACCGGGCGCCCGGCCTGCCAGATCTCGCGCCGGTCGGTCAGCGCAACACGGGTCAGGGTTTCGCCCATGGCAGCGCGGCCCAGAACGACGCTTTCCAGCATCAGGCAACCGGCCCCCGCCGCCAGATCAATCCGCGTGTTGCGGTCAAGGCGGCTTGCCTCGAACAAGATTGTCTCTTGTGGCAGCCAATCCACCCAACCATCCGCACCTACACGCAGATCCACCCGAACCCGGGCCGTGCCGTCCGAACTGCGATAGGCGCGCTCGGCCGTCTGGGTGGTGGCGGTGGCCGCAACGCCGCTGCCCAGATCCAGCGCATATGACAGCCGGTCCCCCCCCGCCAACCCGCCAGAAGTGTTCAAAAACACCACTTCGGGATGCGCGCCCACATGCGGCAACATCGCCTTGGCCGAGCCTTGCTGCCGCAGGCCAGTCAGACGCGGGCCCGCCGCGCCAAGGACCAGCGAAACCATCGCCTCGCCCCGGCTGCGCTGCATCGGCTGCACTTGCGTCTGAATCATTTGCCCCCCGGTTTGGCAAACCTTGGCGGGGGCGCGTCATCACCTCAAGACCGCAAACCCTGCCCGCAGCCCCGTCAGCCAATGACGCGGGTCAATGCCTGAAAAATGGGCGAAAAGCCCAACTTGCGGGCGCTGTGCAGAGGGTCATAGCATCCTAGTGCGCATCGCGCAGACGAAAGCGCTGGATCTTGCCGGTCTGCGTCTTTGGCAGGGTGGTCACAAAGCAGACCGACCGCGGATACTTGTAGGGCGCGATCTGCGCCTTCACGTGGTCCTGCAGGGCCTTGACCATCGCAGCGTCCGCGGCTTGGCCCGCCGTCAGAACCACATGGGCCTGCACGATCTGTCCGCGCTCGGCATCGGGCGCACCGATCACCGCACATTCCAGCACCGCCGGATGCGCCAACAGCGCCGCCTCGACCTCGGGGCCAGCAATATTGTAACCTGCGCTGATGATCATGTCGTCCGAGCGCGCGGCAAAATGAAAGCGATCGTCTTCGTCCTGCCAAAAACTGTCGCCCGTCAGGTTCCAGCCGTTCTGAACGTAGGCACGCTGGCGCGGATCGGCCAGATAGCGGCACCCGGTCGGGCCACGTATCGCCAGACGGCCCACCTCGCCACGCGGCACGGTGGCACCCGCATCATCGACAATCCGCGCCTCATACCCCGAAACCGGACGGCCGGTGCTGCCGGGGCGATGGTCATCAAAGCGGTTCGTCAGAAAGATGTGCAGCATCTCTGTCGCGCCGATGCCATCCAGCATCGGCTTGCCGGTGCGCGCGATCCATTCGTCATAGACAGGGGCGGGCAAGGTCTCGCCCGCGCTGACGGCCGCGCGCAGGGATGACAGGTCTGCCCCGTCCGCCATCGCCTTCAGCATCACGCGGTAGGCGGTGGGGGCGGTAAAACACACGGTCGCGCGGTGTTCCTGAATGATGCCGATCAGGTTGGGCGGGCTTGCATGTTCCAGCAACGCCGCTGCCGCACCAAAGCGCAGGGGAAACACCGCCAGCCCCCCCAGACCAAAGGTGAAGGCCAACGGCGGCGAGCCTACGAACACATCCTCGGGCGTCACGCCCAGCACCTCGGCGGCATAGCCATCGGCGATGATCAGAAGGTCGCGGTGAAAGTGCATCGTGGCCTTCGGCTCTCCGGTCGTGCCAGAGGTAAAGCCAAGCAGCGCCACATCATCGCGCCCCGTGGTAGGTCCCGCAAAGCGCACCGATTTGCGCAAGGCGGCACGGTCCAGTTCCGCGTCATGGTTCGCGGTACCGTCAAAGCCGACCACGGTTTTCAGATGGGCCGAGGTCTTGGCGCAGGCTACCAGATCCTCCATCAGCCGTGTGTCACACAGCGCATGGGTGATAAGGGCCTTGTCGACGATGGCCGCCAATTCGCCCGCGCGCAGCATCGGCATGGTGTTGACGACCACCGCCCCCGCTTTGGTCGCCGCAAGCCAGACCGCCACCATCGCAGGGTTGTTGGCCGAGCGTATAAGCACGCGATTGCCGGGCTTTACGCCGTAATCTTCAACCAACGCATGTGCGATGCGGTTGGTCCAGTCGGCCAGTTCCTTGTAGGTCCGGCTGCGGCCGTTGCCGATCAGCGCCGTGTGGTCGCCAAAGCCGCGCGCCACCATGCGGTCGGTCAGTTCGACCCCCACGTTCAACCATTCGGGATAGGTGAAACCGGCCTGTGGCAATTCGGGCCAGTCGGCGGGGTCGGGCAGGTTGTCGCGGGTGAAGGTATCCTCGTGGCCCGTTGGTCCCAGCATCATTCCCCCTCCGGCACCACGGCCGTGGCCTCTATTTCCACCCGCGCGCGGTCCTCGACAAGACCCACAACCTGCACCAGCGCCATTGCCGGATAGTGCCGTCCCAGCACCGCCTTGTAGACAGCTCCCAGCGGCCTGAGGTTGGCCAGATATTCAGCCTTGTCTGTCACATACCATGTCAGGCGGACCAGATGTTGGGGGCCCGCCCCGCCTTCGGCCAGCACGGCCACAATGTTGCGCAGCGCCTGTTCGACCTGACCCACAAAGTCATCCGTCTCGAACTCGCAGGCGGCGTTCCAGCCCACCATGCCGCCGGTGAACACCATGCGTCCTGACGCGGCCATACCGTTTGCATAGCCGATGGCGGGCTTCCAGCCCTTTGGGTGCAGGGTCTCAGGCATCTGGAGCCTCCATGAACGTGGCAATGCGGGCGCGAATGGCGTCAGGCCAGTGCGTGGGCTTCGGGCGGCCTTGGGTCGCCGTGACAAATACCAGCACCAGCCGCACCGTGACCCGCTTTTCCCCCGCGCCCCAAGCGGTCATCGTCGCCGCGATCGAGGTGCCCCCCAGCCGCGTCACCTCCATGCGCCAGTCCAGCACCTCGCCCAGACGGCTTGGCGCGTGGAAATCCGCCTCAAGCCGCGCCGTCGGCACGCCCTGAAACGCGTCCATCATCGCGGCGTAGGACTGGCCCGCCACCTCGCGGAAAAAGTTTTCGGCGACCGAATTGGTCATCTCGAAATAGCGCGGGTAAAAGACGATCCCGGCCGGGTCACAATGGTTGAACTCGATGCGGATCTCGCGGGTGTAGATCACAGAATGCTCCTCGCGATGATGATGCGCTGCACGTCGCTGGCGCCTTCATAAATACGCAAGGCCCTGATTTCGCGGTATAGCCCCTCGACCACCGACCCTGCGCGCACGCCGTCGCCACCATGCAGTTGCACCGCCATGTCGATCACCTCTTGCGCAGCCTCGGTCGCGTATAACTTGGCCATTGCTGCCTCACGGCTGATGCGGGCGGCTCCCTGATCCTTGGTCCATGCCGCGCGATAGACCAGCAGTGCTGCCGCATCTATCTTCAGCGCCATGTCCGCCAGATGGCCCTGCACCATCTGCATCTCGGCCAGCGCCGCACCCTGAATACGCCGCGTCTTGACCCGGATCAGCGCCTCGTCCAGCGCCCGTCGCGCAAACCCGAGGGCGGCCGCCCCCACCGTGGGCCGAAACACATCGAGCACCGACATCGCGATCTTGAAACCCTCACCCTCGGCACCGATCAGCGCGTCTGCGGGCAACACCACATCCGACAACACAAGCCGCGCGAGGGGGTGCGGTGCCAGCACCTCCAGCCGTTCGGCCACGGCCAGACCGGGGGTGTCTGCGGGCATCAGGAACGCCGACAACCCCTTGACCCCCGGCGCCCCGCCGGTGCGCGCGATGATGACGTAGATGTCGGCTATTCCGCCATTTGAAATCCACGTCTTCTCGCCGTTCAGCACCCAACCGCCCTGCCCCCGGATCGCCGTCGTGGCCGTTGCCGCCACGTCCGACCCCGAGGCCGGTTCCGTCAGCGCAAAGCCTGCAATCGCCGTCCCGTCCCGCGTCCGCTTCAGCCACGCCGCCTGCCCGGGCGTGCCGAACAGGCTGACCGCCCCCATCCCAAGCCCCTGCATTGCAAAGGCAAAATCCGCAAGTCCGTCATGCCGCGCCAGCGTCTCGCGGATCAGGCACAGCGTGCGCACATCCAGCCGGGTCCCCGCTTCGGCGCCCGAGTGGTGCAGCCAGCCCCCCGCACCAAGGGCCGCCACCAGCCCCCGGCAGGCGGCATCCACATCGCCATGATCGACCGGCAGATGGTCCGCGCACCACGCACTCAGCGCCGACGACAGCGCGCGGTGCCTGTCTTCGAAAAAGGGCCAGTCCAGAAAGCTGTGATCCGACATTTTCCGTCCTTGATATGCTGCGGCAACGCTGTGCCCGTGGCCGCTCAGTTTCCCTCGAACACCGGGGTCTCCCTGGCGACAAAGGCCCGATAGGCGCGCCCGAAATCTTCGGTCTGCATGCAGATCGCCTGCGCCTGCGCTTCGGCCTCGATCGCGGCCATCAGGCCCATGTCCCATTCGTGCACCAGCATCGTCTTTGTCATCGCATGGGCAAAGCCGGGCCCCTGCGCCAGACGCTGCGCGAGGGCCATGGCCTCGGCCTCCAGATCCTCTGCCGCGTGCAGCGCGTTCCAAAAGCCCCAGGTCAACCCCTCGTCTGCCCGCATCACCCGGCCTGTATAAAGCAGTTCGGCCGCCCGGCCCTGCCCGATGATGCGCGGCAGCATCGCACAGGCCCCCATGTCACAGCCTGCAAGACCGACGCGGGTGAACAGGAACGCACATTTCGCCGCGGGCGTCGCCAGCCGCAGGTCCGCCGCCATCGCGAGGATAGCGCCCGCGCCCACGGCCACTCCGTCCACTGCCGCAATCACCGGCTTGCCGCAGGTCAGCATCGCCTTGACCAGATCGCCCGTCATGCGGGTGAAGGCCAGCAAATCGGCCATCGGCTTCCCGATCAGGGGACCGATGATGTCATGCACATCGCCGCCCGAGCAGAAGTTGCCCCCGTTCGATGCAAGGACAACCACCTTGACATCCGATGCCCCGACAAGCGCGCGAAACGTGTCGCGCAATTCGGCGTAGCTGTCGAACGTCAGGGGGTTCTTGCGCTCGGGGCGCGCAAGGCGGATCACCGCCACACCGCCGTCCAGCGACCAATGGAAATGCGCGGGTGCAAAGCCTGCCATCGTGGTCATCGTCTGCTCCCCACACGTTTCAGAATATCGCTCAGCATGTCCACATCCGGGTCCGACAGGTCGGCAAAGAGACGTTCCACCTCGGCCTCATGCCCCTCGGCAAGCACCTCGAACTCGGCCAGGCCCGCCTGTGTGAGCGCCACGAAAACCGTGCGCCGGTCGGTATGCGACGGCGCGCGTGCGACCAGCCCGTCACGCTCAAGCCGGTCCACCACCGCCGTCGCATTTCCGTTTGAAACCAAAAGCATGCGTGAGAGATCCGACATCGTAACCCCCTCGCGCCGCCGCCACAGCGCCGCCATGACGTCAAAGCGCGGTAGCGTCGTGTCATGCGCGGTACGCAAATGTCCGCGCAGGTGATTTTCAGCCGCACGCGTCGCACCCAGCAACCGGATCCACATCTTCAGGCGGCGCTTTGAGGTTTCGCTCACAAACTGCCCCCCGAAATGGCGATGGCCTGCCCGTTCACCCCGGCCGCCGACGCCGACGCGAGCCAAAGCGCCGTCGCCGTCACCTCGGCTGGCGCAAACAGCCGCGCCTGTGGCGACGCGCCTTCCAGCACCGCGCGCGCCTGCGCCTCCGGCTTGCCGGTCTTGGCGGTGATGTTGGCGATGGTGCGCGCGGTCATCGCGGTGTCCAGATAGCCGGGGCAGATGGCGTTGACGGTGATACCTTTGGTCGCCACCTCATCCGCGACCGCGCGGACAAGACCCACCACCCCATGCTTGGCCGCCGCATAGGCGCCGATGTAGGGGTATCCCTTCAGCCCTGCGACCGAAGCGATGGCGATCAACCTGCGCGGGGGGGCGGCCTGCCGAAGACCTTCGCGAAAGGTCAGGAAAACGCCCGTCAGATTGACCGCCAGCAGATCGTTCCACCCCTCCAGCGTCTGGCGCGCCAGCGGGGCCGAGGCGGCAGCGCCCGCATTGGCGATGATGATGTCGAACGGCCCCGCATCGGCCCAAAGGGTGGCAACCGAGGTCTCGTCGCCCACATCCGTCAGGGCCACGCGCATCACATCGCCCGCCACCGCCGTCAACGCCGCGCGCCCGCGCCCGGCAATCACCACATCGGCGCCAAGCCCGGCAAAGCCCCGCGCCATATCGGCCCCGGTGCCCGAACCGCCGCCGGTGATCAGGACGCGCTGGCCTGCAAACTCAGACACGGATCACCTCACGCTCTTTTTCCATCAGGCGCGCCGCCTGATCGCGCCCGGCAAGATAGGGCAGCGGCCAGTCCAGCCCCCGGTCGCCTTGCCGGATACCTGCATGCAGTGTCCAGTAGGGATCTGCCAGATGCGGGCGCGCCAGCGCCACCAGATCGGCCCGTCCCGCCAGCAGGATCGAGTTCACATGGTCCGCCTCGGTGATGTTGCCAACCGCCATGGTCGCAATTCCGGCTTCGTTGCGGATACGGTCCGAAAACGGGGTTTGGAACATGCGCCCGTAAACAGGGGCAGCCTCAACGCTGGTCTGGCCCGCCGATACGTCGATCAGATCGGCACCCGCGGCCTGAAACATCCGCGCGATTTGCACCGCATCATCGGCAGTGACGCCCTGATCGCCCACCCAGTCGGTGGCCGAGATCCGCACCCCCATCGGGCGATCCATGGGCCAGGCCGCGCGCATGGCGGCAAACACCTCCAGCGGATAGCGCATGCGATTTTCAAGGCTGCCGCCGTATTCATCGTCGCGCTGGTTCGACAGCGGGCTGATGAACCCCGACATCAGATAGCCGTGCGCGGCATGCAACTCGATCATGTCAAACCCGGCCCGATTGGCCATTTCGGTGGCGGTCACGAACTGGTCGCGCACACGGTCCATGTCGGCACGGTCCATTGCGCGCGGTGCCGGGTTGGCGGGCGACCACGGGATCGCACTGGCGGCCAGCGTCTGCCAGTTATCCGCAGGCAGCGGCGCATCCATCGCCTCCCACCCCAGTTGGGTCGATCCCTTGCGCCCGGAATGGCCGATCTGGCAGCAGATCTTCGCTTGCGTCTCGGCATGCACGAAACGCACCAGCCGGGCCCATTCGACCTCATGCGCGGGGGCATAAAGGCCGGGGCAACCGGGGGTGATGCGTCCCTCGGGCGACACGCAGGTCATCTCTGTATACACAAGGCCCGCGCCGCCCTTTGCCCGCTCGGCGTAGTGGACGAAATGCCAGTCGGTCGGGCAGCCACCCACGGCCTTGTACTGCGCCATGGGCGACACGACGACGCGGTTCTCAAGCCGCATCCCGCGCAAGGCAAAGGGCGCAAACATCGGCGCGCGGCCCACTTTGCCCCCCGCGCGCTGCGCAAACCCGTCTTCGGCGCTGCGCAGCCACGCGCCATCGCGCAGCCGCAGGTTTTCATGCCCGATCCGCTGGCTGCGCGTCAGCAGCGAATAGGCGAACTGTTGCGGCTGCATGTCGAGATACCGCTCGACCGACTCGAACCATTCCAGCGAATTGCGCGCCGCCGATTGCAGGCGCAGCACCTCGACCCGCCGCTCGTCCTGATAGCGGGCAAAGGCGGCGGGGATCTCAGGTTCGGAATGCAGATACGCGGCCAGCGCAATCGCGCTTTCCAACGCCAGCCGCGTGCCCGAACCGATCGAGAAATGCGCCGTCGCCGCCGCATCGCCCATCAGCACCACATTCTTGTAGTGCCACGTCTGGCAATTCACGCGGGGGAAGTTCATCCACACCGCAGACCCGCGCAGATGCGCCGCGTTCGAGATCAGCGCGTGCCCGCCCAGATGTGCGGCAAAGATCGCGCGGCAGGCCTCGACCGTTTCCTCCTTGGTCATGTCTGCAAACCCAAGACCGTCCCAGGTATCCTGCGCGCATTCCACGATAAAGGTCGCAGTGGTGTCGTCGAACTGGTACGCATGCGCCCAGATCCAGCCATGCGGTGTCTTTTCGAAGATGAAGGTAAAGGCGTCGTCGAATTTCTGGTGCGTGCCAAGCCACACGAACTTGCACAGGCGGGTGTCGATATCGGGCTGGAAGTGCGCCTCATACTCGCGCCGCACAGCCGAATTCAGCCCATCGCAGGCAACCACGATGTCATATTCGGCGCGGTATTCCTCGGCCGTGCGGAACTCGGTCTCGAACCGCAGATCGACCCCCAATTCCCGCGCGCGCGCCTGCAACAAGACCAGAAGTGCGCGGCGCCCGATGCCCGCAAAGCCGTGCCCGCCCGACACTTCGCGATGGCCCGCGTGAATGACGGCGATGTCGTCCCAATAGGCAAACTGGCTGCGGATCGCATCGGCGCTGACCGGATCATTGGCCTGCATCCGGCCCAGCGCCTCATCCGACAGGACAACACCCCAGCCGAAGGTGTCATTGGCGCGATTGCGCTCCAGCACCACCACGCGGTGCGAGGGATCGCGCAGCTTCATCGAAATCGCGAAATAGAGGCCGGCTGGTCCGCCGCCCAGGCACAAGACATCCATTCGTCGCCTCCTGTTAGGGGGCAACCGTGCCACCGGCCCCCAACAATTTCAAGCTTGAAATTTCGGGCTTGAAATTTGGGGGCCATCCGCGATGATGGCGGGATGGACACGCTTTTGACCGACACCCATTCGGGCTGGACACAGCTAACGCTGAACCGGACAGATCAGCGCAATGCGCTGGACACAAAGCTTTTGGCCGCAGTGGCCGCTGCCCTGAGACAGCTTGCCGCAGATGACGGCTGCCGCGCCGTTGTGCTGACCGGGGCTGGCGGTCATTTTGCCGCAGGTGCGGATCTGGACGAGATTGCGGTCAAAACCAGCGCCGAGGGCGCCCGCGACCCCCGCATCGCCCTTTGGGCCACCGTTCGCGCCTTCCCCAAGCCGTTGATTGCGGCGGTGGACGGCTTTGCGCTGGGGGGCGGGTTTGAATTGGCACTTCTGGCCGATCTGCTGGTGGCAGGCGACAGCGCCCGCGTGGGCCTGCCCGAAACCAACCTTGGTCTGATCCCCGGCGCGGGTGGCGGCCAGCGCCTTCTGGCGCGCGTGGGTCCGGCGCGCGCCGCCCGTATGACGTTGCTGGGCGAGATCATCGACGCCGACACCGCCCACGGCTGGGGCATTGCCAGCCACCGCGCGCCCGAAGCGATGCCCGAGGCCGCGCGTCTGGCCGGGGTCCTTGCCGGGCGGGCGCCGCTGGCGCTGCGCGCCATGAAGGCGGCCCTTGTGGCCGGGGCCGAGGGTGCGCTTGCATTCGGCCCCGAGCGCGCGGGGTTCGAGCAGCTTCTTGACAGCGACGACAAGACCGCCGGGATCACTGCGCTGCGCACCCGTACCACGCCCGTGTTCAGCGGCACATGACCGCGCCCGCCCCCCCCATTGCCGTCATCGGCCTCGGCACCATGGGCATCGGTATCGCCCAGACCTTTGCCGCCGCCGGTCACCGCGTCCTGATGACCGACGCCAACGCCGAGATGCTGCGCAGCGCCCCCGCCCGTCTGGCCGAAGCGCTGGCAGGCCGCGTTGTGCGGGGCAAGATGCTGACGGCCGACCGCGACGCCCTTCTGGCCCGCCTGATCCCCGTTCAGGGGCTTGACGCGCTTGCCCCTGCCGGCCTGCTGATCGAGGCGATTGCCGAGCGGATGGACGCAAAGCTGGCGCTTTTCGCCGCGCTTGAGGCAATCGTATCGCCCGAAGCCATACTGGCCACCAACACCTCATCCCTGTCCATCGCCGCCATGGCGCAGGGCCTGCGCCATCCGGCCCGGCTGATCGGGCTGCATTTCTTCAATCCGGCCCCGGTGATGCGGCTGGTCGAGTTGATCGGCCACGCAGGCACAGCACCTTGGGCGCTGGCCGAGGCGCGCACATTGACCAAAGGCGCGGGCAAGACCGTGATCCCTGCGCCCGACACCCCCGGTTTTCTGGTCAACCGGCTGGCCCGCCCGTTCTATGGCGAGGCGTTGGCGATGCTTGAGGAAGGCATTCCCGCGCCTGCCATTGATGCGGCCATGCTCGCGGCGGGTTATCGCCTCGGGCCATTTCAACTGATCGACCTTATCGGCGCCGACATCAACCTTGCAGCCACCGAAAGCCTTTTTCAGGCAACGGGCCGCAACCCCCGCTACCACCCCTTTGACGCCCTGCGCGCGCAAGTGGCCCGCGGCGATCTGGGTGCCAAGTCCGGCCGCGGGTTCGTGTTTCCGCAGACCGTTACCCCCCAGCCGGATCCCGCCATCCAGACCCGGATCGAGGCCGCCCTTGTAAACGAGGGGCTGTGGCTGGCCCATGACGCAGGGACGCCGCCCGAAGATATTGACACCGCCCTGACGTTGGGTCTGAACCTGCCACGCGGCCCGTTCGCGCTGCGGACGGCAATGGGCGCGGCAACGGTCCGCGAGACGCTCGCCGCGCTGCAAGCGGCAGCCCCCCCCCATTTGGCAGGCCGCTACACTCTGCCACCCCATGAGGTGCCCTGATGCCCGAAGCCTTTTTGTGCACATACAAACGCACCCCTATTGGCCGGTATGGCGGGGCACTCGCGCGCATCCGTCCCGATGACATGGCCGCCCACGTGATTGACGCGGTGCTGGCTGCACACCCCGGTCTGGCGGTGGACGAGGTGATCTTCGGCTGTGCCAATCAGGCGGGCGAAGACAACCGCAACGTCGCCCGTATGGCCGTTCTCTTGTCGGGTCTGGATGAAAGCGTGCCTGCCGTTACCGTCAACCGGCTGTGCGGCTCTGGACTTGATGCGGTGATCATGGCCGCCCGGATGATCCGCGACGGCGCGGCAGACGTGGTGCTGGCGGGTGGCGTCGAAAGCATGAGCCGCGCGCCCTTTGTGATGCCCAAGGCCGAGATCGCCTTTGCCCGCACGCCCGAGATATACGACACCACCATCGGCTGGCGCTTTGTCCATCAGGGCATCGCCGCCCGCTATGGCATCGATTCGATGCCCGAAACCGCCGAAAATCTTGCGGCCGAACACGGCATCTCACGCGCCGATCAGGACGCCTTCGCCTTGCGCGCGCAGACCCGTCATGACGCCGCCTGGCATGCTGCCGATATCGCGCCGATCACGCCGCCGGGGCGCGGTGCCGCCCCAGTGGCCGTGGACGAACACCCCCGCACGACCAGCCTTGACCGTCTGGCCAGCCTGCCCACCCCGTTTCGCGCGGGCGGGACCGTCACGGCGGGCAACGCCAGCGGCGTGAACGACGGTGCCTGTTGTGTCGTGATCGCGTCCGAAGCCGGAATCCGTGCCCATGGCCTGACGCCTCTGGCCCGCATCGGGCATGGGGCTACGGCGGGGGTTGCGCCCCGGATCATGGGGATCGGCCCGGTGGCCGCTCTGGCAAGGATCACAGCGCGCCACAGGTTGGGGGCCGCAGACTTCGACGTGATCGAAGTAAACGAGGCTTTTGCCGCCCAAGTCCTCGCCTGCCTCCGGGCCTGGGGGGTGGCCGATGATGCGGGCCATGTGAATGCCTGCGGCGGGGCCATCGCAATGGGCCACCCGCTGGGCATGTCAGGCGCGCGCATCGCTGCCACCGCCGCGCGCCGCCTGTCTGAAACCGGGGGGCGCCATGCGCTTGCCACGGCCTGCATCGGGGTGGGCCAGGGGATTGCGCTGACCCTGCACGCGGTCTGACCGATGCTGCAGCACCAAGGCACCTGCGCCGACAGCACACCGTTCGGGACTATGCTTTCCGCCGCCTCTGCCCGTTGAAAGGGATGTGACCATGACCGAAAAGCAGATGCAGTCCGGAGGCGAGGCGCCGGGGGCGGGCTATTTTCTGTATCATTCCATCGGGATGTATCCCGGCAAAAGCCGCGATATGGCCGCCGCCATGACCACCTTTGCCGAGGGCTGGGGCACGCCCGACGATTCGCAATGGGCCGAGGTGCTACCCCTGCGAGGCCGGTTCATCGACCGCTGGCGCGCCATCCTGAATGCACCGGCGGGCAGTGTGACCACCTGTGAAAGCGTGACCACGGGTTTTCACATGATCCTGAGCGCCCTGCCGCCCGCGCATCTTGCCGGGCGCACGGTGCTGGTGGGGGCCGACTGCTTTCCGTCGAACCATTTCCTGTTGCAATCCATGGCCGCGCGGCACGGCTTTACCCTCAGGACCGTGCCGCTGCGCCAAGGTGCGGGCCATGTCGAGGACGAGGATTTTCTGGACGCCTGGACGCCTGACGTGGGCCTCGCGCTTCTGACATGGGTGTCGTCAACCACCTCGGCCCGGATCGACCTGCGTGCCATGGTCGCACATGGGCGGCGGATGGGGTCGCTGATCGGGACGGATATTACCCAAGGTGCCGGGCTGCTGCCCTATGATGTGATGGCCCCCGAAGTGGATTTCACCCTGTCTACTTCGCTTAAATGGATGTGCGGAACGCCCGGGGCTGGTATGCTCTACGTCTCGCCCCGCCTGATCGGCCAGTGCACGCCCGAGCTTGCAGGCTGGTTCAGCCAGGACAATCCGTTCAACTGGGACATCACCCGCTTTGCCCTTGCCCCCGATGCGCGCCGCTTTGACAGCGGCACCCCTGGGTGCATGGCCGCCCTTGCCTCGCTGCCCGCCCTTGATTGGCACGCAGGTGCCGATCAGGCGGCAATCCTTGCGCACAACCGGGCGCTTACCGCCGCGCTGATCACGGGGGCGGATACGCTCGCCCTGCCGATCCTGACCCCCCGTCCCGAGCCGGCACGGGGTGGATCGGTCATGCTGCGCCTGCCAGACAGCCACCCCGCACCACAGGTCGTTGCGCGGCTGCGGGCCATGGGGACGACCACCGACGCGCGCAGCCAGACCCTGCGGCTGTCACCAGGAATAATGACGTCAGCCGACGGCGTTGCCCGCGCCATTGCAGCCTTGGGCCTGATCCTGAACCGCTGAAGCCCCGGACCCATGCCATGGGTTTTTTGCGTTACACAAATGTGCGGACCGTTGCCATGGCGCCGTTCAGGGCCTGGCCTGCCTCATCCTGCAACGCGGCTTCGCGCAGGCGCCGCGCCCAGTCGGCGGCATCGTCGCGCCCCTTCAGCAGGTCTATACCTTCCATCACGCGGTCGAACTTTGACTGGCCGCGCGCATGCGTATCGGAATACCCCTTGATCAGGCGGCGGGTGCGAATCACCTCAATCGCAAGGGCCCGATCCTGCGCAAGGGTGGCGCGTGCAGCATCCAGCCAGCGGTCGAGGTGCGCCACCTCTTGCGCATGACGCAGGGTGCCGCGGCGCAAGCGGCGCAAGCTGCCCAAGGCGTACAGCATCGCAAATGCGGTCAGGCTGTCACTGCGCAACCGGCGACCACGGTTGAACCAGCGATCCAGCCGCGCCATCCACACAGGGCTGGCCTGCACGCGGGCGCCCAGACGGGCGGGCAAAAGGCCTGCGATCTCCTCGGCTCTCGGGTGCATGAACTCGGTCAGGTGCAGCACGGTACCCGGAGCCACCCCCATTTCGATGCGGATCCGGTCATAGCGGGCGCTGCGGGTTTTCAGATCCGCCACGCGGATCACGTCATCATAGGCCATGGCGTTGGCCACATATTTCGCGGCCTCTCGGGTAAAGTCAAAGGGCGTGTGGTCAAGCGCCAGCAGCGCCTCGATCCGGTCGAGATAGGTGCGGCCATAGGCGACGTCCTGAAAATCGACGACCTTGGCCAGTCCGGACCGCGCCATGGCGGTCACTTCGGCGGGCAGCCGCTCCACGCGTGCGCAGAGTGCTGCCCAATCCGCCGCCAGCCGCCCCGGCACGCGCGGCGCGCGCGAGACAGGCTTGGGCGGCGACGCGCTGCCGTCCACGGTCCCCTCCAGCGCCGCCTGATACCCGGCAGCAAAGGCGCGCAGACTGGCCTCGACCCCCTTGCCACCACTGCGGATGGCGGCCTCATAGGCCTCACGCGGAAACGGCAGCGTCCCCGAGGCCGCCAGCGCCCCAAAGAGCGTGGCCGAAATCACCGACCCCGCCCCGGCTGCCACCGCTTCGAAATCCGCGGCGATGAACCGACGTGCGGCCACTTCGGCGGCGGCCATCACCTCGTCCGAGTCGGCAATGCCGTCGCCCGGCACCATCTTTTCCGAGACCGAAAGCGCGCGGTGGGTCGAGGCGATCAGGGTGGTGCGGTCGGGCGTCACAAACCCGCGGATGATGGAGCGTCCCGCCTCCATCATCTCGGCGGCGATCATCACATCCACGTCGCCGGCGGCGGGCATCAGGGAAAACACCGGCAGGCGCGGGCCCGCGGGGCACATCTCAAGATAGTAGAGCGTCGCACCCGTGCGCTGCGCCACACCCGCCACCGAAGTGGCCTGCGCGACATAACCGTTTGCCCGCGCCATCGCCTCGATCCAGCCCGTCAGCACGCCGCCGCCCTGCCCCCCCACGGCCAGCAGGGCCAACTTCAGGATCTGGGGCGCGGGGGCGATGGTGCCCTGCGCGGTCATGCCTGCAACTCGATCCGGCGCGCAGCGCGGCGCGCTTGCAGCCAGCCAATCACCCCAGTGCGCCGGGCCGCCCACCACGCCTCGAACCGCCCTGGATTGTGCACCACATCGGCGCGGTAGAAGCTGGGGCACAGGATGGCCGCGTCCGCCACCTCGCCGCAGTTGCCGCACCCGACGCAGGTCTGGTCGATTGCGGCCACGGGGTCATCGCGCAACGGATCATCCAGCCGTTTGAGCGACAAGGACGGGCAGCCCGACAGCCGGATGCAGGCATGATCGCCGGTGCAGATCGCCTCATCCACGCCAAAGCGCGGCGCCTCGATCCGGCGACCCGCCTTGATCGCCGCCGTCCGCTGCGGCTTTTCCCGGCGCTGCTTGTTCAGCATGCACTCGGACGAGGCAATGATGACCTTGGGCCCAGGTTCATTGGTCGTCAGCGCCTCGGTCAGCACGGCGCGCATCTTGCCCACGTCATAGGTGTGGTCGATCTGGCGCACCCATTTGACCCCCACGCCGCGCACGGCATCGGCAATCGAATGCTGGGTTGCCTTGGTGGGGTTGTCGGCGCGACTGCTCATCACGTCCTGCCCCCCGGTCGCGGCGGAGTAGTAGTTGTCGACCACCATCACCACGCCATCGGATTTGTTGAACACCATGTTGGTGATCGAAGACGACAACCCGTTGTGCCAGAACCCGCCGTCGCCCAGAATGGCAATCGGGCGCCGCTCTCCGCCGCCGTCAAAGGCGCCGTTCGCGGCGGGCCCAAGGCCAAAACCCATCGTGGCCCCGCCGATCTCGAACGGTGGCAGCGCCCCGAACAGATGACAGCCGATGTCGGCAGCGATCTGGTGCTTGCCAAGGTCTTTCTCGACCAGCTTCATTGCGGCAAAAATCGGCCGCTCGGGGCAGCCGGTGCAAAAGCCGGGCGGCCGGATGGGCACGGTTTTTGTCAGATCGGGAATGGCCGGGCGGTCCTGATTGGGTGCACGCACAAGGGCGGGCAGCATGTCGGGGGCGGCGGCACGCAAAAACGCGGTCACGCCGTCGAGCATCACGGTACCCGTGTATTCGCCCGCCATCGGGAAGGCGCCCTTGCCATGCAGTTTCACCGTCGATCCCGTCCGGTACAGCATCGCCGCAAGGGCGGTCTCGATGAAATCTGGCTGTCCTTCCTCGACCACCAGAACATCTGACTTGCCCTCGCAGAACTTTAGAAACTCAGACGAGATCAGCGGATAGGTCACGTTCAGGCAATAGATCGGCACCATGGTCTCGCCGTAGATATCGGCCAGGCCAAGACGTTGCAGGCTGCGGATCACGCCATTGTACATGCCGCCCTGACAGACGATGCCGATACGGCCCCCCGTGCCGAACATCTCATTCAACTGATTGTCCAGAATGAACTTTTCCGCCGCGGGCCAGCGGTTCTTGATCTTGTCCTGTTCGTGCACATAAGACATCGGCGGCAGTACGACGCGGGCAAAATCGCTGCGCGGGTTTGACAGCGCATCGCGCACCGAAAGCGTGGGCTTGCGGTTGTCGCGGCACGCGAACTGACCCGTCACATGGCATGACCGGATGCGCATCATCATCATCACCGGTGAATTGCTGGCCTCGGACAGCGCAAAGCCGTCGCCCACCGCCTTGACGATCGAGGGCAGATTGGGCCGCGGGTCCAGCAGCCAGAACTGCGATTTCATCGCGAACGCATGGCTGCGCTCCTGCATGATGGAACTGCCTTCGCCGTAATCCTCGCCCAGAATCACCAGCGCGCCCCCGGTCACGCCCGAGGACGACAGGTTGGCCAGCGCATCCGAGGCCACATTCACCCCCACGGGCCCCTTGAACGTGACCGCCCCCCGGATGGGATAGTGCACCGATGCGGCCAGCATCGCGGCTGCCGCCGCCTCGTTCGCGTTCGCCTCGAACCGCACGCCCAATTCGGCCAGCAGGTCCTGGGCGTCGGCCAGAACGTCCATAAGATGGCTGATCGGCGCGCCCTGATAGCCGCCCACATACCCCACGCCGTTTTCAAGCAGGGCCTTGGTGATGGCGAGGATACCCTCGCCGGTAAAGGTTTCGCCTGCGCCTTTGCGCAAATCGGCGACTTCGGCTTTGAAACTGCGTTCGGCCATGATCAGATCTCGTGTTTGCGGGTGTTGGTATAGCAGCCCATCACGCGGTTCATCAGACAGGGCGCAAAGTTCGCGAGCCTGATGTAGGCAAGCCTGGGTGGTGTTCGCGGAGCGATTGCGTCTGTCATGCCCGGGGCCTGGTCGGTCCGCGGCGGCTGCCGCCCCGGAAAGGGCGCCGACCGTGGGGCAAACGCAGAGGGCGGGTGCGCACCACGCATCAGCCCCTTGGCACCAGTGCCAGCGCCCGGATGGGCGATCCGGTGCCGTTCTTGATCTTGAGCGGGGCGGCAATCAGGATTGCACCCTTTGGGGGCAGCAGGTTCAGATTGGCGAGACTGGCCAGCCCATAGCGGTTGTGCTTGTGCAGCAGATTGTGGGCGGGAAACGGCGGGGTCATGCCGCCCGCCTGCCCTGCATCCGTGCCGATGCACTGGCTGCCCCAGCCGACGATGCCTTTGGCGATCAGATAGTCGATAGCCTCGGCCGTGGGGCCGGGGGTATGGGGGCCGGTCTCATTGGCGTTCAGAAACGCGTCGGCGTTGTCGGCGCGCGCGTCCCAGTCACTGCGCAAGACAACCCATTCGCCCGCGTTGATGGCGCCGTGGCGGCCCTCCCACACCTTGATATCCTCGACAGTCAGCAGGAAATCGGGGTTGGCGGCACATTCGGCACTGAAATCCAGCACGTTGACCGGGGCAATCAGGCGCTGCACCGGCAGCGTGTCGGTGTAGCCGTCGGCATAATCGCGGCCAGTGATCCAGTGGTGCGGGGCATCGAAATGGGTGCCCGAATGCTCGCCCAGCTTCAACCAGTTCCATGCCCAGAACGGGCCGTCATTGTCATATTCGCTGATCCGGTGGATCTCGATCGCGGGCGTGTCGCGGGCAAAATCCGGCGGCAGTTTCAAGAGCGGCGTGTCAGGCCCGAGGGTGCCCGAGCAATCGACCACCTCGACCCCGCCGCTGAGCAACATGGCCCCAAGCCCCGCCAGTGCATCCTGTCCTGTCATGTTGGTCTCTCTCCCCGAGTTGATCCTCTGTCCGTGCCGGTGTCAGGCCGGTGCAATGGTGTCAGCCTAGGCCGGATTACATGCGTTTGCAAATATCTTGACGGACCTTCTGGCCGGGGGACGGCCCCGAACGCAAAGGGCGGCGCTGCCCCCCCTCGGGCCTGCGACCCTTCACCCCCGGAGTATTTGGAAAGCACCACGGCATAGGGATCAAAGGTTCAGAAAAGCCTCGGCCTCGGCGCGGGTCGGCATCGATGCGGCAGCACCGGGGCGCGTGACCGAAATGCCTGCGACGGCCGAGGCAAAACGCAGCGCTGTGTCCATCGGCGCACCTTCGGACAGGGCCACGGCGAGGCCACCGTTGAAGGCATCGCCCGCGCCGGTGGTGTCGATCACCGGGCCAGACGCGCGGGCGGGGACGTGCAGGGTGGTAGACCCGCGGCGGTAGAGCACGCCCTTTTCGCCCATTGTCAGCACCACCGCGCCAACCCCGCGCGCGATCAGCCGGTCGGCAGCAGCGATGCCTTCGGCGGGCGTGGTGACGGGAAGGCCGGTCAGCCCTTCGGCCTCGGACTCGTTGGGCGTGATCAGGTCGCACAGCGCGAGCATCTGGTCGGTCAGATCGGCGGCAGGCGCAGGATTGAGGATGGTGGTGACACCGCCCTCACGCGCGATCTGCAGACCGCGCAAGGCCGCGTCGAGCGGTTGTTCCAACTGTGTCATGAAAACGCCTGCGCCCTTGATCAGGTCGCTTTGCGCCTCGACATCCTGCGGAGTGATGCGGGCTGCGGCACCTTGGGCCACGATGATGGCGTTCTGTCCCGTCGCGGCCTCGAGAAAGATGAAGGCAGAGCCTGTGTAGCTGTCGGGATCGACCGTGACGGCGGGGGTGATGCCGGCATCGGCCCACAGATTGCGCGCCATGGATGCAAAAGCATCATCGCCCAGCCGCGTGATGATGTGCACATGGCCCCCGGCGCGCGCCGCCGCCACCGCCTGATTTGAGCCCTTGCCGCCGGGGCCAAGCACGAAGCTGGTGCCCAGAATGGTCTCGCCCAGACGCGGCATGCGCGCGGCGCGGTAGGCCGCGTCTGCGACGAAGATGCCAAGCACGACGATGGGCTTCATGCAGGCGTCCCGTCCCTGTTTGGTGCATCCTCCGGCCCGATCACGCCCTTGCGCAGCATGAAGCAGCCGTAAAAGCGCCGCTCGCCGGTCTGGATCACCGCATAGGCGCCACGGGCAAGGTCGTAGAAGGCAAACCGCTCGACCGATGGGATCGGGCGGGGGCGGCCTTCGGCGCGGTCAACCTCGGCCTGAACCTCGGCTTGTGGTTCCGGCACAGCCGACGGATCGCCCACCACCTGCATGCGGCCTGCGAAATCATCGACAAAGGTATCAAGCGGCAGCACCGACAGGATGGACCCTATGGCCTGCGCCGAATTCAGGTTCTCCATGCGCAACAGCCGGCCCAGAACGGATTGGCTGGCGATGCTGTCTGCGGGGAAATTCGTATCCACCACAACGATATAGTCGCCATGCCCCATGGCGCGCAGGCACCCCAGCACCTCCGCATTCAACGCAGGATCAATCCCTTTGAGCATGTGTTCCCCCCTTGCCCTTGCGGCATCAGATTGCACGGGGCGCGCGGCGGCTGCAAGCCCGGGGCGCAAGGGCATCAGGGCCGTGTCACCTCGGCGTCACCCAAAGAGCGGGCCTCGGTCATCAGCGCCGCCAGAACCGGCGTGTGCGGCTCACGCCAGGGGGCGATCAGCCCAACCGAGGGCGGCGGCCCCGACTGGTCCAGCGGCACGATACGCACCGCTTTGCCCGCCGCCAGAAAGGCCGCCATCCGCCCCGGCAGGATCGTGGCCCAATCGCCGGTTTCGACATGGCTCATCAGCACCACGGTTGAATTGCTTTGCACAGCGGGCGTCACATCGACGCCCGCGGTCAGAAACTGCGCGTTGATGATGCGACGGTTTTGCATGTCCGGGGTCAACAGGCACAACGGTTCGGCCGCGATTTCGGCCCAGCCGATGCTGGCGCGGTCCGCAAACCGCGAGGCCGCCGAGCAGACGAAGCTATAGCTTTCGCGGTACAACTCGACGCTCAGGACGCGGCCGAGCGGTTCGTTGTCGAGGTATGAAATCCCGGCCTCAACCTCGAGGTTTTCGATCATCTGCAGGATCGCCACGGATGTGGCCGACAGAATGGTAATCCGAACACCCGGATGGCGGCGGGTAAAACGTGCTGTCAGATCGGCGGCCACCGTCAGCGCGGTCGGAATGGCTGCCAACCGCAGATTGCCCGACAACCCGTAGCGCACCGCGCGCATCTCTTCGCGCATCGTGCGCGTGTCGGCCACGATCTGACGCGCCCATTGCAGCACCCGTGCGCCCTCGGGCGTAAGGCCCCCGAAACGCGAGCCGCGCCAGACCAGTTGCACGCCCAATTGCGCCTCAAGTTGCTTGATCCCGGCGGAAAGGCTGGGCTGGGTGATGCCAAGGCTTTCCGCCGCGCGGCCAAAATGGCGGATCTGGGAAAGGGCTATGAACATCTCCAACTTTTCGATCATGGTATGACGTTAGCCCAAGGCATGCGCGCACGCAAACCGGGGGCATCGGGCTTCGCTCAGCGCTCGTGCCGTCTGCGCACCGAAGCCGGTCGACCCGGCAGCGACAGCCGCGCATCGTTGCGTGCCATTTCTGAAATCACGCGACCCTTGGCGACCACAGCCAGCCTGTCGGGGCGCAGGCGCACGGCCTCGGTCGGGTTGCCCGCATCCAGCACCATCAGCGACGCCGTGCAGCCCGGCGCCAGCCCATAGCCCTGCAGCCCCATGATCGCGGCATTGTCCGCCGTGACCATATGAAAGCAGCGCGCCATTTCGTCCGGGTGGGTCATCTGCGCCACGTGCAGGCCCATGAACGCCACATCCAGCATGTCGCCGGTGCCCAGTGAATACCACGGATCCAGCACGCAATCCTGCCCCCAGCCCACGGTTACGCCCGCGGCCTGCAGTTCTTTCACCCGCGTCATCCCGCGGCGTTTGGGGTAGGTGTCGTGCCGCCCCTGCAGGGTGATGTTGATCAAAGGGTTGGGAATGACAGTCATGCCACTGTCGGCGATCAGCGGGATAAGCTTCGAGACATAATAATTGTCCATCGAATGCATCGATGTCAGATGCGACCCCGCCGCACGCGCACCCAGGCCATGGCGCGTCACCTCCCGCGCGAGGGTCTCGACGTGGCGGCTCATCGGGTCATCCGTTTCGTCGCAATGGACATCGAACATCAGGCCGCGTTCTGCGGCAATGCGGGCGAGGTCACGCACCGATTCTGCCCCCTCGTCCATCGTGCGTTCGAAATGCGGAATGCCGCCCACCACGTCCACGCCCATGTCCAGCGCCCGGATCACGTTCGCGCGGCCATTGGCCGCGCGGTACAGCCCGTCTTGCGGAAATGCCACCAGTTGCAGGTCGAGATAGGGTGCGACGCAGCGCTTTACTTCCAGCATCGCCTCGACCCCGCGCAGATGGTCGGGCGTGGTATCGACATGGGTGCGGATCGCGAGAAGCCCCAGACTTGCAGCCCAGTCGCAATAGCGCAGCGCGCGGGCCACCATATCGTCTACCGAGGCAATGTCGCGCAACGCGCCCCACAGCCCGATCCCTTCCAGCAGCGTGCCCGACGCATTCACCCGCGGCAGGCCATAGGACAGCACCGCATCCATGTGAAAATGCGGGTCCACCAGTGGCGGCGCCACCAGATCACCCGCCGCATCGATGATCTGTCCGGCTTCGGCCCCGGGCGCAATCCGCCCCACTTCGGCAATCTTGTCACCGACAATTCCAATATCGGCCACCCGCCCGTCGGGCAGCGTGCCCCCGCGCACGATCAGATCAAACATCAGCGTTCCCCCTTGTTGTAGGGCACCATCAGCGCCCCCGGCACCTCGGCCCGCCGCGACATCACGACAAGGGCCACAATCGACAGCGCATAGGGCAGCATCAGGAACACTTGATACGGCACGACGGCGCCAACCCCCGTTTGCTGCAACCGGATCTGAAGCGCGTCAAAGCCGGCAAACAGCAGAGCCCCCAGCACCGCCTTGCCCGGCCGCCACGCGCCAAATACAACCAGCGCGATGCACACCCAGCCGCGCCCGTTCACCATCTCGAAAAAGAACGACGAAAACGCCGACAGCGTCAGGAACGCCCCGCCCACCGCCATCAACCCCGAGCCTGCGATCACCGCCCCCATCCGCAGGCCGGTGACCGAAAGCCCCTGCGCCTCGACGGCCGCCGGGTTCTCGCCCGCCGCGCGCAGCGCCAGCCCCAATGGCGTGCGGTAGAGGATCAGCGCCACCAGCCCCGCCACCCCGAAGGCAGCATAGGTCAGCGGCGTCTGCGCAAAGAACGCAGGCCCGATCAAGGGGATATCCGACAGAAACGGCACCTCCCAGACCTGAAACGGCTCGATTCTGGGCGGGCTCGTCACCTCGGGCAAGGCCAGCCGGTAGGCGAAATACGCGGTCGAACTGGCCAGCAGCGTCACCCCCAGCCCGACCACATGCTGGCTGAGACCAAAGGGCACCACCAGCACGCCCTGGATCACCCCGAACGCCGCCCCGGCCAAGAACGCCACCCCCACCCCGCCCCACAGCGGCAGGCCCGCATAGACCGCCATCCAGCCCGCAAAGGCGCCGATGACCATGATCCCTTCGATCCCGAGGTTCAAAACTCCGGCCCGCTCGCAGATCAACTCGCCCAGGGTGGCAAAGATCAGGGGCGAGGCGATGCGCACCGCCGCCGCCCAGAAACTGGCCGAAATCAGGATGTCCCAGACCGCCTGCATCAACTGCCGCCTTGATGCTGTGGAAATACTCCACGGGTGGTCCGATCGGTGGTCCGGGGGGTGTGCCCCGCCCCGGCGGTCAGCCTCGCAAACCATGCCCCCCTCATCCGCGCACCACCCGAAACCGCGCCAGCATCAGCGCCAGCACCATGAATAACAAGGAGCAGGCAAGCAGCATGTCCGCCATGTAGGTCGGCACGCCCGCAGCCCTGCTCATCGCGTCTGACCCGACGAACACGCCCGCCACGAACAGCGCCGTCACCACCACGCCCAGCGGATGCAGCATCGCCAGCATCGCCACGATGATGCCGGTATAGCCAAAGCCGGGCGACAGATCGGCGCTCAGATGCCCCTTCAGGCCCGCCACCTCGGACCAGCCGGCCAGCGCCGCAAGCCCGCCCGAGATCAGCGCCGTCTTCACCAGCACAGCCGTCACCGGCATGCCCGCAAACCGCGCCGCGCCAAGATTGGCCCCCACCGCCCGCATCTCGAACCCCAGCGTCGTGCGGGTCTGCACGAACCAGACCACCACCGCCGCTAGTATCGCCAGCGCAAAGCCCCAGTGCAGCCGCAAGCCCTCGACGATTCGTGGCAAACGCGCCTCCTTGATCAGGGCCGCCGATTTTGGCCAACCCATTCCGGCGGGGTCTTTCAACGGCCCTTCCAGCAGATAGCTGACGAACAGCACCATGATGAAGTTCAAAAGCAGCGTCGTGACCACCTCATCCACGCCAAAGCGCACCTTCAGAACCACCGGTCCCAACAAGACCAGCGCCCCCGCCAGCATCGCCGCCAGCGCACTCAGCGGCAAGACCCATGGGCTGCCCAGCATCCCCGTGCCCAGCAGCACGGCCATGATCGCGCCCGCATAAAGCTGCGCCTCGGCCCCGATGTTCCACAGGCGCGCGCGAAAGGCGACCGCCACCGCCAGCCCGGTAAAGATCAGCGGTGTCGCGCGGTTCAACGTCTCAAGCGCCGCGAATTTCGACCCGGCCGCCCCGACCACGATCTGGCCCAGCACCGCAAACGGATCGGCGCCTGCCAGCGCGGCCAGCGCCGCCGCCACCAGCACCGTGGCCCCCAGCGCCGCTACCGGATAGCCAAGACGCCGCCCCAGCGACGGATGGGCCACCGCCTCAAGCCGCATGTGCGAACCCCTGTCCGGCCATCCACATGCCCAAACCCGTGCGGTCCATCGTGCCGCGCGCAAACGCAGGCGACAGGCGCCCCTCGCTGATCACATGGATCACATCCGACAGGCCCATCACCTCGTCCAGATCTTCGGAAATCAGCAGCACCGCCGCGCCTGCATCGCGCGCAGCTACCAATTGGCCATGCACATAGGCAATTGCCCCGATATCAAGGCCGCGCACCGGCTGATTGGCGATGATGATGCCGGGGGTTTCTTCCAGCACCCGGCCAAGGATCAGCTTTTGCATGTTGCCGCCCGACAGCAGGCGAATGCGCTGATCCACCCCCTCGCACCGCACGTCATAGGCGCGGATCACGCGCTCTGCGTGGGCGCGCACCGCCGCCCAGTCCATCAGACCCCGGCGCGCAAAGCGGCTGGCATAGGTTTCCAGCGCGGTATTCTCGGCGAGCGTGAAATCTGCAACCGTCCCCGTCTTGTGCCGGTCCTCGGGGATGCGCCCGACGCCCGCCGCGATCGCCGCGCGCGGTGACCAGTGCTGTGGGGTTGCGCCGTCCACCTCGATCCGCCCCGCTGTTGGTACCACCGCCCCGCCGATCAGATCGGCCAGCGCCGCCTGCCCGTTGCCCGACACGCCTGCAAGCCCGGTGATATGACCTGCGCGTAACGCAAAGGTCACTCCGCGCAACCCGGCAGCGCTGACCCCGTCCAGCCGCAGCCGCATGGGCCCGCCCGGCCCGGGCGCTGTCTGCGATTCAGCCATCTCGGCCCCCACCATCAGCGCGGCCAGTTCGGCCCGGCTGGTCGCTGCGGTATCCACCCGCCCGACCACACGGCCATGCCGCAAGACCACACACGTATCGGCGATGCCCATCACCTCGTGCAGCTTGTGGCTGATGAAGATCACCGACAGCCCCCGCGCAACCGCCAGTCGCAGGGTAGCAAACAACGCTTCGGCCTCTTGCGGGGTCAGCACGGCGGTGGGTTCATCCAGGATCAGGATGCGCGCATGGCGGTAAAGCGCCTTCAGGATCTCGACCCGCTGCCGTTCGCCCACCGAAAGTGCGCCCACGCGCGCGTCCGGCGCCACGGCCAGACCGAAGTCCGCCGCCAGTGCCGCCACCCGGTCCCGTGCGGCCGCCCGGCCACGACCCAGCGACATCAACCCCCCGGTGCCCAGAACGATGTTGTCGAGCACACTCAGGTTGTCGCACAGCGTGAAATGCTGGTGAACCATGCCGATGCCCGCCGCCAGAGCGGCCCGTGGGTTTCCCGGTGGCAGGGCCGCGCCAAACACACGCACCCCGCCCCCGTCGGCCACATAATGACCGAACAGAATGTTCATCAGCGTGGTCTTGCCGGCGCCATTCTCACCCAGCAGGGCCAGAACTTTGCCACGGTGCAGGGTCAGGCTGATGGCGTCGTTCGCCACCAGCCCGCCGAACCGCTTGGTGATCCCCTCCAGCGACAGGACCACCTCTGCATCTGCGTTCACGACGACTTCGGCTCGCTGTCATCCACTGTCACCGTGAAGCTGCCATCCATGATCGCGGCCTGCCGCGCGGCGACCAGCGCCATTGCGGCCTCGGGCACCTTGCCCTCGAACGTGCCAAGCGGTGCGAGCGCGCTGCCCCCGGCCTTCATGTAGCTGTAGGTGCCGTAGTTTTCGGCCGTGAACGTGCCCGCCTTGACGGCCGCCACGGCAGCATCAAACGTCGGCTCGAAATGCCAGATCGCGCTTGCCACCACTGTGTCGGGATAGTCTGCCTGCGTGTCGATCACGTTGCCGATGGCAAGAACACCCTTTTCCATCGCCGCGTCCGAGACGCCGAACCGCTCGGCATACAGCATGTCGGCCCCGGCCTCGATCATGGCAAAGGCCGTTTCCTTGGCTTTCGGCGGATCGAACCAGGACCCGATGAAGCTGACCTGAAAGGTTGCATCCGCCCGCGATTCGCGCACGCCCGCCATGAAGGCGTTCATCAGACGGTTCACCTCGGGGATCGGAAAGCCGCCGACCATGCCGATGTTGCCGCTGGTGGTCATTGCACCCGCGATGATGCCTGTCAGATAGCTGGCATCCTGAATGTAGTTGTCGAACACAGACAGGTTTGGGTTCGCCGCCGCGTCGGGCGGGAAGCTGGATCCCATCAGGAAGGCAACTTCCGGATAATCCATGGCCACTTCGCGCGCCTCGGCCTCGGCCCCGAAAATCTCGCCCACGATCAGGCCGACGCCGCTTTCAGCGTATTCACGCATCACGCGGGCATAGTCGGTGTTGGCCACGTTTTCCGTGTAGGTGTAGTCGATCATCCCGGCGGCCTTTGCAGCCTCGGCGGCCTTGTGGATACGGCTGACCCACTGCTGCTCGACGGGAACCGTATAAATCCCGGCCACCTTCAGCACGTCTTGGGCCATCGCGCCCCGCGGCCAGAACGCCGCCCCAAGCCCAAGGGCGCCGCCGCCCAGAATCAGCCCACGCCGTGAGAGCGCCAGTTTCGTGATCTTCATTGTCGTGTTCCCCTGTTGTCGTGATTGTTTGACCAGACGGTAAAACCCTTTTGCGATTCGCCACAAGGAATGGTTGCGGTCTGCTGTCGTCGTGACAGATCGGGTGCCGGTGCCGGAATTACCGGCGACTGCGCGCAGACTTCGGGCACAAAACAAAATCGGTGTGATCGTTTCAGACGGCTCGTTTGTGAAAAAATTGTTACGAAGGCGAAATAGACAGGCTTGCAAGATCACGCGGCCCGTCGTTACCTGATTGTCATAATCCGCGCGCACGGACCGACAGGATGTTCGACCCTTGAACAGATGGGCCAGGGTGACAAGCGGAACGACCTTAACCAACCGGGAGAGACCCCTATGATGATGAAACGTATTCTGATTGCGACCACCAGCCTTGCCATGGTGACGGCAAACGTCGCCTTTGCCGGAGGCCACATGGCCGAACTGGAGGCCGCCGCCAAAGCCGAAGGCATGCTGACGACCATTGCGCTGCCGCATGACTGGTGCGGCTATGGCGAGGTGATCGCCGGGTTCAAGGCGAAGTATCCGGAAATCACCGTGAACGAGTTGAACCCCGACGCAGGCTCGGCGGACGAACTTGAGGCGGTCAAGGCCAACAAGGACAACAAGGGCCCGCAGGCCCCCGACGTTCTGGACGTGGGCCTTGCCTTTGGTCCGCAAGCCAAGGCCGAGGGCCTGACCCAGCCGCACAAGGTTGCCACCTGGGACGAGATCCCGGACGCAATCAAGGACGCCGAAGGCCATTGGTACGGCGACTATTACGGCGTGATGTCGTTCCTTGTGAACAAGGATCTGGTAGAGAATGTCCCGCAGGACTGGGCCGATCTGATGAAGCCCGAATATGCAGGCCAGGTATCGCTCGCCGGTGATCCGCGCGCATCGAACCAGGCCATTCTGGCAGTTCTGGCGGCCGGCATGGCGAACGGCGCCGCCCCGGGCGAAGCCGCAGGCAAGGCAGGCCTGGACTTCTTCAAGGCCCTGAATGATGCGGGCAATTTCGTGCCGGTCATCGGCAAGACGGGCACGCTGGCGCAGGGTACCACGCCCATCGTCATCATGTGGGACTACAACGCGCTCGCCGCCCGCGACACGCTTGCCGGCAACCCGCCGGTCGAAGTGGTGGTCCCGAAGTCGGGCGTTCTGGCCGGGGTCTATGTGCAGGCGATCAGCGCCTATGCACCGCAGCCCAACGCCGCAAAGCTGTGGATGGAATATCTGTATTCCGACGAAGGTCAGCTTGGCTGGTTGAAGGGATATTGCCACCCCGCACGCTTCAATGCGATGGCTGCCGCCGGCAAACTGCCGGCCGATCTGATGGCTGCCCTGCCGCCAGCCGAATCCTATGAAGCCGCCTACTTCCCGACCCTGGAAGAAGTCGATGCCAACAAGGGCGCTGTTGTTGGTGGCTGGGATGCTGTCGTCGGCGCAAACGTCGAGTAAGAGATGATTACCGCCTGCCCCGCGCATATGGTGCGGGGCAGGCGTTTTTACGGAACAAAGGGGCCGCCAAGCGCCCCGCGCAACGGGGGAACATGATGCCAAAAAACCCCAGAGGCCCTGGGCTGCGACTGCCGCTCGAATGGCTGGGCATTCTTCCGTTCTTGATCTTTGCCGTTTTGTTCCTGATCCTGCCCACAATGAAGATCGTGCTGGGCGCGTTTCAGACCGCAGACGGCAGCTTTACCTTTCAAAACCTGCTGGACCTGAACACGGGTTCCATCCGCAGCGCCTACTGGACGTCGATCAAGCTGTCGTTCGTGACCGCTTTGCTGGGCTGTGCCGTAGGTTTTGCGATGGCGGCGGCGGTGGTCTTTGGTGGTTTGCCAAAAGGCATTCGCAGCCCGCTTTTGACGTTTTCGGGCGTGGCGTCCAACTTTGCCGGTGTACCGCTGGCCTTTGCCTTCATCGCGACGCTGGGGCCGGTTGGCCTTGTGACCGTTTGGCTGCGCACTGAATTCGGCATCAACCTGCGGGCCCTCGGGTTCAACCTGTTGTCCTTTTGGGGGCTGGTCGTCACCTATCTGTTTTTTCAGATCCCCTTGATGATCCTGATCATCACCCCTGCACTCGACGGGCTGAAGCGCGAATGGCGTGAGGCTGCGGACGTGCTGGGGGCCACGGGCGTGCAATATTGGCGGATGGTGGCTTTGCCCATTTTGTTCCCATCGCTTTTGGGTACATTTGCCTTGCTGTTTGCCAATGCCTTTGGCGCGGTTGCCACGGCCTATGCCCTGACGGGGCCGCAGTTGAACATCGTGCCGATCAAGCTGTTTGCGCAGATCCGGGGCGATGTGCTGGGAAACCCCAACCTTGGCTATGCGCTCGCCTTCGGGATGATCGTCATCACTGCGCTTTCAAACCTTTTGTATATCTGGCTGCGCGTGCGGTCCGAAAGGTGGCTGAAATGAACAGGATCTTTGCATGGGCCGCACTTCTGTTCGGGTGCCTCTACTTCACGCTGCCGCTGATCGGGATGACCGAATTCAGCCTCAAGATGCGGCGTGGCGAGTATTCCTTTGATGCCTATGTGCGGGTGTTCGAAGATCAGCGGTTCTGGGATACGTTCAGCTATTCGCTGATCCTTGCGGTGGCTACAATCGTGGTCGGTGTGTTTCTGGTGGTGCCGACGGCCTATTGGGTGCGGCTGAAACTGCCGCAGGCCCGCCCGATCATTGAGTTCATCACGCTGCTTCCGCTGGTCATTCCGGCCATCGTCATCGTGTTCGGCTATATCCGGCTTTACAACACCTCCAGCTTTCTGCCGTTGACGGGCAGTGCCCTCGGCACCGACATTCTGCTGACGATGGGATATACCACGCTCGCGCTGCCCTATATGTACCGCTCGGTCGACACCGGTTTGCGCACCATCGACGTGGCCACACTGACCGAGGCCGCCCAAAGTCTTGGTGCGGGGTGGATCACCATTCTGGCGCGGATCATCCTGCCCAATGTGATGGTGGCGGTGCTGTCGGGGGCCTTTCTGACACTGGCGATCGTTGTGGGAGAATTCACCATGGCGGCGCTGCTGAACCGCCCGGCCTTTGGCCCGTTCATGCAGCTTCTGGGCGCGAACCGCGCCTATGAGCCGCCCGCACTTGCCGTGATCGCTTTTGCGATCACCTGGGGCTGCATGGGGCTGATGCAGCTTGTCTCGCGGTTTTCCAAACACGAAAGGGCGAAAGCCTGATGTCTTTTCTGACGATGACCCATCTTGAGAAAACCTTTGGCGTCAACCGCGTGGTCAAGGATTTCGACCTTGGGGTCGACAAGGGCGAGTTCGTGTCGCTGCTCGGCCCGTCGGGGTGCGGCAAGACCACCGTGCTGCGCATGGTGGCAGGGTTCGAGACGCCGACATCGGGCACCATCCATATCGACGGGCAGGATGTGACCGGGCAAAAAACCAGCAGCCGCAGCATCGGAATGGTGTTTCAGGCCTATGCCCTGTTTCCCAACCTGACGGTGGCCGAAAACGTGGCCTTTGGCCTGAAGGTCAAGGGCGTGGCACGGGCGAAACGCGACGTCCGCGTGCCCGAGATGTTGCGACTGATCGGGCTTCCCGACCTTGGCGCGCGGTTTCCGTTCCAGCTTTCGGGCGGCCAGCAACAGCGCGTGGCGCTGGCCCGCGCGCTGGCCCCCAGCCCGCGCGTGCTGTTGCTGGACGAACCGCTGTCGGCGCTGGATGCGAAAATCCGCGTCTCCCTGCGCGCCGAAATCCGTGACATTCAACGCACGCTCGGCATCACCACCATCTTCGTGACCCACGATCAGGAAGAGGCGCTGTCAATGTCGGACCGGATTGTGGTGATGAACGGCGGAATGGCCGATCAGGTCGGCACACCGTTCGAGATTTACAACCGGCCGACGACGAAATTCGTGGCGAATTTCGTCGGCACGTTGAACACGTTCGATGCCATCGTGACCGGCCCGACAACATTGACCCTCGCGGGCCAGCCCCTGACCCTGCCCGAGGGCGAGATCACGGCCGGCACGGGCGCCACCGTGGCCATCGCCCTGCGCCCCGAGGCGCTGCGGCTGGGCCGGGCTGACGGGTATGAGACGGTGCTGCCGGGTCAGGTGACAGCGGTCGAGTTCATGGGCTCGGTCATCCGATTGCGCGCGGATGTGGCCGGGACCAAGGTGTCGCTGGATACCTTCAACCGCGCCGACCAGCCGCCCCCGGTGCCTGGCGCTATGGTCGACATCAGCCTGTCGGGCAAGGACGCGATCCTGCTCCGGGGGTGACTGCGTCCATCGCCCGACCACCGCAGAGCGCGGCTGCGGGGCACACCTTCAGTATGGCGGCGGCCAGAGCGTCCAGTTGAATGGGCTTGGCCACCACATCTGCAAAACCAGCCTCGCGGTAGCTGGTCACGAGATGGGTCATTGCATTGGCGGTGACGGCAATGGCGGGCGGAAAGGCGCGGGCAGGGTCGGCGGCGCGGATCTCGGCTAATGCCGTCACCCCATCCTTGTGGGGCATCGAGATGTCCAGCAGCAGCAGATCGAACTGCCCCGCGGCACAGGCCAGAACAGCCTCATCCCCATCTCCCACCATCGTCACGCGGATTCCCAGACGGCTCAGCATTGCCCGCAAGATCACACGATTGGTCGCGTTATCCTCGGCCACAAGGGCGCGCAACCCGGTGAAATCGGGGCGCGGCGTGGCGGGCGGCGTGGCCTGCGCGGTACCAGCCACGGCAAGCGTAAGGTGTAGCGTCACCTCGGTGCCCTGACCCGGGACCGAGGTCATGGCAATCTCGCCCCCCATCAATGCAACCAGGCGGCGCACGATGGTCAGGCCCAGACCCGTACCGCCAAAGCGCCGGGTGATCGAGCCGTCTGCTTGCGTAAACTCGTCGAACACGATGGCGATCTGTTCGGATGTCATCCCGATGCCTGTGTCCCGCACGACCAGCTTCACCCGGTCGCCATCAGCCGTCAGTGCCAGATCGACGCGGCCCGTTTCGGTGAACTTCACTGCATTGCCAACCAGATTGTGCATCACCTGCAACAGGCGCTGCGCATCGCCCAGGCGCGGCAGACCCATCCCTGCGCCCAGATGCAGCCCCAGCCCCACCCCTTTGGTCCGCGCGACAAGACCGTGCATTGTCTCTATCCGCCGGGCCATATCGGCAAATGAGAACACTTCATCTGCCAGCGCCAGCTTGCCGCTTTCGATCTTGGCCAGATCGAGGGTGTCGTTGAGGATGGACAACAGCAAGGCGCCGGACGCGCGAATGGTCTGGACCATCGCACGGCCCTGATCGCCCGCCTGGCTGTCGGCCAGCAATTCGGCCATACCCAGAACGCCGTTCAGCGGGGTACGCAGTTCATGGCTCATGTTGGCCAGAAACTGCGACTTGGCGCGGTTTGCGGCCTCGGCCCGGTCCATCGCGGCGCGCAGGCGGTCTTCGGCTTCGGCAGCGGCGGTGATATCGGTGACAGTACAGACAACTTGCGCCGCGACGCTGGTATCGCGCAAGGGTGCCGCATTTACCGAGACGACCTTTGTGCGCCCGTCTGGCATGGCAAGGCGCAGGCGGATGTCGCGCACGGTTTGCCGCGCGGCCATGGCCGTGCGGCACGGCATGTCGGCCAGTTTCATACTGCCGCCCGCATGGTCGGTGATGCCCAGCGCCTGCGGGTCGCAGACAAGGCCGATCAGCGTCTCGGCCGGAACCTCGAAAATGGCCAGGACCTCGCGGTTCAAGAACAGGATGCGCGCCTCGGCGTCAACGGCCATGATCCCCGAGACCGAGGTATCAGTCAGCGAGGCCAGAAAATCCCGCTCAGTCCTCAGGTCTACTTCCAGCTTCTTGCGCGCCGATATATCCAGATGCACGCCCGACATGGTGGTCGGCATCCCTTGGCTGTCCCACGCGGTCACCTGACCCCGCGACTGGATCCAGACCCAGTGACCGGCCTTGTGGCGCACGCGCAATTCGTAATTGAACACCCATTCGCCAGCGGAAAAGCGCTTTTCCTGATTGGACATCAACGCGTCGAAATCGTCCTGATGCACCAGCGAACTCCATGCAGCGTTGGTCATCGGCTCCAGCTCGGCACGGGTGTAGCCCAGCATTTCGGCCCAGCGTTCGTTGATCCGGTTGACGCCGGTCTTGATCTGGTATTGCCAGGTTCCGGCCTCGGCCCCTTCTATGATATGCTCAAGCCGCTCTTCTGCCTCTTTAAGCGCCGAGATATCGAAATGCACCCCGGCCATGCGCGCGGGCGTGCCATCGGCGGACCAGGCAATGATGCGGCCACGGTCGTGGATCCAGACCCAGCGGCCATCGCCACCGCGCATGCGATAAGTGTGAATATAGTGGTCTTGGCCGCCCCCGATCATGCGCGCAACGCTGCCCAGAACCTGCGGACGATCATCAGGGTGGATCAGACTTTCCCAGATTTCCGAAGTGATTTCCCCCAGATCCTCGCGCCGCAGATCCAGCATATCGGCCCAGCGGTCGTTGACGATGTTTTCGCCGGTGGCAAGGTTCACCTCCCATGTTCCGGCCTGAGACCCTGCGATCACATCGCCCAGACGGCGGGCAATCTCATGCTCGTTCGTCACATCGATGCGCAGGCCCACGCGTCCGCCGTCGGGCGTGGCCCGATCCAGAACACGCATCAGCCGCCCGCCGTTCAACTCGGTCAACCGCTCGACCGAAGGTGCATGCCGGGCACCAGGGATTTCCGCCAAAAACGCCTCTTCACGCCCTGAAGCCTCGGGAAAAACGCCCTCTGCGGTGGCAGCGCGCATGATGGCGGCGTAGGTTTGGCCGGGCACGAAAAAGGGCGCAAGCTCTGGGTAGACGGCGTGCATCTGATCATTGACCATAACCACACGGTCTTGCGCGTCAAACAGCACAAAACCGTGCGGCATGGCCTGCACAGCGGTATCAAGCTCGGCCCGGGCGCGTATTGCCTCGTCACGCGCGGCCCGCACCTGCGCCAGGCGGGCATGGGCTTCGCTTACGTCCTCAACCAGCACCCAGACAATGGGCTTGTCTTCGCCGCTTTCGATCTTCACGCCGCGGACAACGGCCGGAAAGGTACCCCCGTCGGGGCGCTGGAACGAATGCTCGATGGGGCCAAAGCGGTTGCCATCCGCCAGGTGCGCCACCGCCTGATCAAGAACGGAACGATCGCCCGGTGGCAGCAGCGCGTAGATGGTTTGCCCGACCACCGCCTGACGCGGCCAGCGACCGAACCCGAGAAAGGCGGTGTTCGCCTCAAGAATGGCGCCGCTGTGTTCGTCGACCAGCATGACCCCGATGGGCGACAGATCGAACAGGTTACGCAACAACCGGTCGCGCCGTGTGATCCGGCCGGTGAACCGCGCGACCATAGCTGCGGTTTGCGCCTGCCGCGCGCGCGCGGCATCCACAGCGCTGACAAAGGAAAAAAGCGCATCCATGAGGGGCCGGGGCAAAGGCGCGGCGGCCACCCGAACCGCGAAGCCGCCCTTTGCGCTGCGCACGACCGTGCCGTCATCGGGGCGCAGCAGGGGTCCGTCCAGGGGATACGTGGTCACGTCGGCACAAATACCCGCGGACAGGTGCGCCAATGCCGCCAAAACGGTGCCGTCGCCCTCTGCTACCGCCTCACCAACCATCGCCATCGCCTGCACGACCGCGACCAGCGCCCGCGCCATGTTGCACGGATCGGCAAGCGCCTCTGCAGCGCGGGTGGCACGCACAGCCTCAGATCGATCAAATGCGTTCAGAGCGGTATTCCCTTGCCGGAGGCTCACCTCAGGATTGCACGATGCCCTAGCCGCGTCTCGCAGGCAAGGGTATGCCCGCCACCATGGTTAATATCAGCGTTTGCCGTAATAGAGACCGACCACATGCTCGGCTTCGGCAAAGAACAACCAGCGTTGCGCCACGGCGCCCAGCAGATAGGCCAGCGTGCCAAATGTCACCGCAAACGCCCCCGGCAGGACCAGCAGGGCAATTGCGGGAACACCCACCCCGAGGATCAATGCAAGGCTTCTCAGCCGGGCCGAATGCTTGCGCCCCACGACATGGATCATCTCACGCAGCAGGTAGTTGCCCCCTGTGTGCGGCTGTTCGAACACCTCTGTCCGGCCAATGCTGCCCAAACCG
Source organism: Rhodobacterales bacterium (assembly GCA_038205925.1). Taxonomy (GTDB): domain Bacteria; phylum Pseudomonadota; class Alphaproteobacteria; order Rhodobacterales; family Rhodobacteraceae; genus Pseudotabrizicola. The sequence goes on from JBBRBJ010000011.1 coordinate 50,143, forward strand.
GTAGCCGTCCCCATCGTGCTGCCGGCGCGGGCAAAGGCCACATCGCCCAGCCGCCAATGCGCCAGCATGGCCCCCGCGACAAGCGCCAGCAGCGCCAGCGACAGCAGCACCTGCCCCGCCAGCACCGCCCCGCCCGCATATGCCAGCGTCAGAAATACAGCCGGCACGGTTGCGTTGTGCCAGCGCGGCACTGCGCGGATCTGGGCATAGATCATTGAGGTTGCCAGAACCGTCACGACACTCAGGCCCGCGCCCAGAACGCCTATTGCCCGCGGCAACCCCAGCCCCAGCCAATCCGACAGTGCCATCGGTGCGAAGGTGACCAGCGCCGCGACCGAGGCCCACGCCTCGCGGCTGAGCCAGCTTGTGCGCCACTGCGTAAACGCAAGTAGTGCCCGCTGTGGATTGCCCAGATGCGCGGTCGAGGCGAGCAATCCCCCTACCGCCAGTGCATAGCCAAGCCCCCAAAGACCAAACGCAACGCCCCCCGCAGGTGCCACAACGCCAAGGCCCAGCATGGCGAGGTAACCAAAGCCAAGGCCAGACAAAACCGTGAAAATGATGACGGAAGGGGCCGGGTTCATTCAGATCTTTCCCAGAACCTTGTCCAGCCACCCTGCAAAACCGGTGGCCTGAATATCCAGCAACGGGGCCAGAAGGCTGGCCTGATCGGGGCGGTCCTTTTTTCGCGGCGGCAGGTATTTGTTGGTAGGTCGGGTGCCCTGCTCGGGCATCAGATCGTATCCATTGCGTGCAGCTACCAGCAGCGACACGGCGCTGTCGGGATCGCCCAGATCGCCGAAATGTCGCGCGCCCGTGGGGCATGTGCGCACGCAGGCCGGTTCGCGGTCTTCCTCGGGCAGGTTTTCGTTATAGATGCGGTCGACGCACAGCGTGCACTTCTTCATCACGCCCGCGTCTGCGTCCATCTCGCGCGCACCATAAGGGCAGGCCCAGGCGCACAGACCGCAGCCGATGCAGGCGTCTTCATTGACCAGAACGATTCCGTCCTCGGCCCGTTTGTAACTCGCCCCGGTGGGGCAGACGGTCACGCAGGGCGCATCGTCGCAATGCAGGCAAGAGCGTGGGAAATTGATGATTTGCGAGGCCCCGTCAACGGGTTGTACGGCATAGCTGTGAACCCGGTTCAGGAAAGTACCCGAAGGGTCCGCGCCATACGGATTTTGATCCGACAAGGGCGCGCCATAGCCCTGATCATTCCAGCCCTTGCAGGCCGTCACGCAGGCGTGGCATCCGACGCAGGTGTCAAGGTCGATCACCAGCCCCAGCTTTTTGTCGGTTCTGGCGGGCAAGCAGGTCATGGTCCCGCACCTTTGGTGTTTTGCAAAAGAACGGCAAATTCCTCCGAAGGATTCCAGCCGCTCATGCCCGACGCCCCCCTTTTGGCACGACCCGCGTGACAGGGGGAAATACCGGCTCGGCCTGATCGCGGCGCGCGACCTTTTCGATCCGCACCCGCAGATCGAACCACGCCGCCTGTCCTGTCACCGGATCTGAATTGGAATAGCGCATCCCGTCACCCTTTGGCGGCAGCAGTTCCGATATCAGGTGGTTCAGCAAAAATCCTTCCGTTGCCTCGGGGGCATCCGCGCTGAGCGCCCATGCCCCCTTGCGCTTGCCAATTGCGTTCCATGTCCAGACCGTGTTTTCGTTCAGCGCCGCCATATGCGCGACCGGAACCACGATCTCGCCGCTGGGTGATGTCACCCGCGCATAGTCGCCATCGGCAAAACCGTGCTGCATCCAGATTTTTGTGGGCAGATACAAAGGGTTCCTGCCGTGGATCTGGCGCAGCCACGCGTTCTGGCTGCCCCATGAGTGATACATCGCCATCGGGCGTTGGGTCAGGGCATGCACGTCGAACCCGGGCGCATCGTCGCCGAAAGGCGCATACCAGACCGGCAGCGGGTCCATCGCCTGCGTCAGGCGCGCGCGCAAATGGTCGGGCGGCTGGACGCTGCCGTACCCCTCGGCTGCCAGTTGAAAGCGGCGCATGGGTTCCGACCAGATGTTGAAAAGATAGGGCTGCGGGCTGTCGAACAGGCCAATCTGCACCGCCCAATCCTGATAGGCCATGTTCCACGGTTTGAAAAAGCCGGCCTCTTCGGGCACGTGCGCCTGATAGAAACCCCCATTGGCGATATAGGCGGCCATTTGATCGGGGTTCGCCGCGCCCCGCCCCTCGGCCGTGCCATCCGCTCCGCGAAAGCCCATCAAGGGGCCAATGCCGGGCCGGCGGATGTGGTTCACGATATAGTCTGCGTAATCCTTGAACTTCGGGCTGCCATCGTCGGCCACCATCGGCGCCAACCCCAGACGCGCGCCAAGATCCAGCAACACCGACTGAAAGCCCCGCACACCCGCATGTCCGGGGCGGTCAGGCTGTACCACCGGCCAGCGTATGGCATCGGCGGCGGCTTCGGGTTCGGACACGGGCCGGTCGAGCATGCTGATGCAGTCGTGACGCTCAAGATAGGTGGTGTCGGGCAGGATCAGGTCGGCATAGGCGACCATCTCGGACGCGTAGGCATCGGAATAGATGATGCGCGGAATGACGTATGCGCCATCCGCGTCCTTGTCGGTCAGCATCTTCATCACCGAGGCGGTATTCATCGACGAATTCCACGCCATGTTGGCCATGTACAAAAACAACGTGTCGATGCGGTAGGGATCGCCCGCATGCGCATTGGGGATGACCATGTGCATCAACCCATGGGCGGAAAACGGGTTTTCCCAGGTGAACGCCTTGTCGATGCGGGCGGGGCTGCCATCATCTTTCAGCGCCAGTTGATCGGGGCCGCGGACATAGCCAAGGTGCGGGCCCGACAATGGCTTGTTCGGCACGGCAATCCAATGCGGCGTCGGGTGCGCCTCGACCGGCTTTGGGTAGGGCGGCTTCATCCGCCAGCTTCCGGGAGTTTCCACAGCGCCCAGCAGGATCTGCAGAAGATGCAGCGCGCGGGCAGTCTGGAACCCGTTGGAATGCGCCGAAATCCCGCGCATTGCATGAAACGACACCGGGCGGCCGACCATGTTCGCATGCGCGTCGCCCCGGAAATCGACCCAAGGGATGTCCAGCACGATCGCCTGATTGAAGGCCACATCCGCCATTTCGGCAGCAAGGGCCCTGATGCGGGTGGCCGTCACGCCGCACCGTGCCTGAACCGCCTCGGGCGCATATTCAGGCGCAAGGTAACGCGCGGCCATATGCTGAAAGACGGTCCGGTTGCCCTGCCACACCGCGCCCAGATCGGGTTGCACACCCTTGCCATTCCACGGCGCCGGTGCGCCCGTGCGGACATCTATCACAAAGGGCTGTGCCTCGGCGTTGCGCACGAACAGGCCCTTGGTCGGCCCTTCGGCCTCGGTCACCAGCATCGCGGCGTTGGTGAAGCGGGCCAGATAATCGAGGTCGATCTTGCCCGCCTCAAGCAGACAATGGATCAGCGACAGGATCAAAAGGCCGTCGGTGCCCGGCGTGATCCCGATCCAGTCATCCGCAACCGCGTTATAGCCCGAACGGACCGGATTCACCCCGATCACCCGCGCGCCCCGATCCTTCATCTTGCCGATGCCGATTTTAAGGGGATTGCTGTCGTGATCCTCGGCCACGCCAAACAGCACGAACAGCTTTGAGCGGTCCCAGTCGGGGGCCCCGAACTCCCAAAACGCGCCGCCGAGGGTGTATATCCCCGCGGCCGCCATGTTCACCGAGCAAAACCCGCCATGGGCTGCGTAATTGGGCGTGCCAAACGCCTGCGCCCACCAGCCGGTAAAGCTCTGGCTCTGGTCGCGGCCCGTAAAGAACGCGAGCTTTTCGGGCGCTGTCTCCCGCAGGGGTTTCAGCCAGGACACCGCCATCTCCAGCGCCTCGTCCCAGGAAATCTCTTCGAACGCGCCCGACCCGCGCGGGCCCACCCGGCGCAGGGGCGCACGCAGGCGCGAAGGGGCGGTGACTTGCATGATGCCGCTGGCGCCCTTGGCGCACAGCACCCCCTTGTTGATCGGATGGTCGCGGTTGCCCTCAATGTAGCTGACCTTGCCACTGGTGATATGCACATCGATCCCGCAACGGCATGCGCACATGTAGCAGGTGGTTTTGCGAACCTCGTCAGACACATGCGGCGAGGTGTTCACACGCGGCTGGTTCATCCCCTGGTCCCCCCCTCAATCCGCAGCAGTGCAATCCTGAGGTCTGTCTGACTGTCCTCTCGGATGGGAACATTCCAGACGGCCTCATGGCTTTTGCGGCCATGCAGCACGGGCGCGTACCGGCTGTTTGTGACACCGTCCATGACGCCCCCCGGAAACGCAAGCCCGTTCAAAATGTCTGAATGGGTGCGTCCATCCCATTCAGCGCTGCGTTGCGTACGCATAACCGAACGCTGCACCGCCGCTGACTGCGTCTTGATCACAACCAACATCAGACCACTGCCTTTGCCAGACCCAACAACGCGAGCACCGAAAGAAGCAAAATAGCAAAGCGGCGGAAATCCTGCGGATCGGCTGCGATGAAGCGTCGCCCCCCCAGCCACAGGCCCAAGGCCATGAACGGCAGACCCAAAGCAGTGGCCGTGAAACTGTCAGTCGTGATCCAGCCTGCCCGCCACAAGACCGGCAGCGACCACAGGTCAAGCGCTGTGAAATAGGCGATCACGGTCGCCCGGAACACCACTGGCGCGATGCCTTGGGCGGCAAAAAACACGGCGACCGGTAGCCCGCCCACAGCCGCACCATTGGCAAGGCCCGACATGACGCCCACGCCCACATGCGGCCCAACCGGTTGATCGGGTATGCGAAATCCTGCCAGCATCAACCCGCACATCGCCAGCACAAAGACTGAAAGCACCACCCGCGCCAGATCCACCCCGATCCAACCTATCGCCGCCACGCCCAAAGGCACCCCCAACAAGGCGCCCGCGAACAAAGCCCGGACCCGGCGCCAATCAATATGGCGCCAGATGCCCCGCACCTGGCCCAGCGTCAGCACCACATCGGCCAGCACGACCACGGGCACGAACGGAAACGGATCGGTCACCAACGCAGCAAAGCTCATGACCAGTGCGGCAAAGCCAAAGCCCGAGAACCCCCGCACATAGCCCGCCGCTGCCATCCCAACGGCCACCAGCGCCGCCTCGGCCCCGGTTAGCCCAAAGGGAAGCACGTCAAACGGGATCATGCCACCTGAGGCCGCATGTCCGCCTTGGAAATCCCCGCCACCGCCACCGGTCTCTTCATCGCATCGCGGCGGAACGGCTCTCCCAACTCCTGATTGATCATGGCCTCGATCAACGTGGTCTTGCCGTGCTGCATCTGGTCGTTGATCGCGCGTGCCAGTGCGGCCGTCAATTCCTCCATCGTGCGGGCCACCACGCCTTGCAGGCCACAGGCCCGCGCGATGCCCGCGTAGGACACTTGTTCATCCAGTTCGGTGCCAACGAAATTGTCGTCAAACCAAAGGGTCGAGTTGCGCTTCTCGGCACCCCACTGATAGTTGCGAAACACAACGTGGGTGATGGCTGGCCACTCACCCCGGCCAATCGCAGTCAGTTCATTCACCGAAATGCCAAAGGCGCCATCGCCCGCAAAGCCCACCACCGGCACATCCGGACAGCCGATCTTGGCGCCTATTATCGCGGGCAAACCATAGCCACAGGGGCCAAACAGGCCGGGCGCCAGATATTTGCGACCCGACTCGAACGACGGATAGGCGTTGCCGATGGCGCAGTTGTTGCCGATATCGCTGGAAATGATGGCCTCTTTCGGCAACGCCGACTGAATTGCGCGCCACGCCATCCGGGGGCTCATCCAGTCAGGCTTGTGCGCGCGGGCGCGTGCGTTCCAGGTAGTGCCCGGATCGTCGTCTTCATGGTCCATCGAGGTCAGCGCCTGCGCCCATGCCGATTTGGTCTGTGCTATCCTGGCTTTGCGTTCGGCGCGCGCATGGTTACCTGCGGTAGGGGCAAGCCGCGCCAATACCGCCTCGGCGACCTTCTTGGAGTCGCCGACAATGCCAACCGTAACCTTTTTAGTCAACCCGATCCGATCCGGGTTGATATCAACTTGGATGATCGTGGCCTCTTTAGGCCAGTAGTCCAGCGCGTATCCCGGCAAAGTTGAAAACGGGTTCAAACGGGTACCCAGACACAATACCACATCGGACTGAGAAATCAACTCCATTGCAGCCTTCGACCCATTGTATCCCAAAGGCCCGGCAAACAGCGGATGGCTGCCCGGAAACGCGTCGTTGTGTTGATATCCTACGCAAACCGGCGCATCCAACCGCTCGGCCAGCGCGATGCTGGCAGGAATGGCCCCACCTATCACCACCCCCGCACCGTTCAGAATGACCGGAAACTTTGCCGATGACAGCAAGTCCGCCGCCGCCTGAATGGCATCCGCGCCGCCCGACGGCCGCTCGAACTCCAGCACGGCGGGCAGCTCGATGTCGATCACCTGAGTCCAATAATCGCGCGGCACGTTGATCTGCGCCGGGGCCGAATGCCGCTTGGCCTGCAAAATCACCCGGTTCAGTACCTCCGCCACGCGGCTGGGATCGCGCACCTCTTCCTGATAGGCAACCATGTCCCTGAACACCGCCATCTGTTCGACTTCCTGAAAACCACCCATCCCGATGGTCTTGTTGGCGGCCTGCGGTGTGACCAGCAACAACGGCGTGTGGTTCCAGTAGGCGGTCTTGACGGCCGTCACGAAGTTGGTGATGCCGGGGCCGTTTTGCCCGATCATCATGCTCATCTGCCCGGTGGCGCGGCTGAACCCGTCGGCCATCATTCCGGCGCTGCCCTCGTGCGCGCAATCCCAAAACGTGATCCCCGCCTTGGGAAACAGGTCAGAAATCGGCATCATGGCCGATCCGATGATGCCAAACCCATGCGCGATCCCGTGCATTTGCAGAACCTTGATGAAGGCTTCTTCAGTGGTCATGCGCATGGGTTGAACTCCGGCAAAAGGGGCGTGGACGCGACCATACTTATCCCCGGCCCAAGTCATTAGGACCAGAGGGTTCGCCTCGGTAAGGCCAGTTCACGCCGCCCCGCGCGCCCAGCGCCTGCGCAATCCGCGCCACCCCTTCTGCAATCCGCGCGGGCGGGATGGACGAGTATGCAAGCCGGTAAAACTGACGGCTGGACCGGCCGGGATCAAAGAACACCCGGCCCGGTTCGATCAAGACCCCGTCGGCGCGCAGGCGCTGAGCCAGTTCTTCGGTATCTACCCCGTCGGGCGCGCGCATCCAGATCGACGATCCGCCAAAGCCGCCCTGCCCCGCCACAGCCAGACCATGCGCGGCAATCGCCTCATCCATACCCTGCCGGCGACGGCGAAAGGCGGTGCGCATGCGGTTGATCAGCGCGTCATAGTGCCCATCGGCCAGAAAATAGGCGACGGTGCGCTGGATGTGCCCGGGGGGATGGCGCAGCACCAGCGCGCGCAAGGCCCGCGCTTCGGCGATGAAACTGGGGCTGGCCACCAGATAGCCAAGGCGCAATCCGGGAAAGATCGACTTGGAAAACGACCCCGCATAGATCACCCGCCCCTCACGATCCAGCGACTTCAGCGCGGGGGCCACGGGCTTCAGAAACGACATCTCGAATTCGTAGTCATCCTCGACAATCACGAACCCGTCGCGCCCCGCCGCCGCCAGCAGCGCCAGACGCCGTGCGACGGGCATCGTCGCATTCGTAGGGCACTGGTGCGAGGCGGTGGTGAACACCACATCGGCCCCCGTCACATGCTCGGGCGGCAGCCCACCCTCGTCCACGTCCACCGCGATCACCTCGGTGCCCGACGGCTCCAGTATCGCGCGCAGCCCCGGATAGCCGGGGTTCTCCACCACGGCCCGGCGCCCCGGCCCTGCCACGATCTGCGCCGCCATCCACAGCGCGTTCTGTGCGCCCAGTGTCAGCAGCACCTCATCCGCGCGCGCCGCAATCCCCCGGCGCGGCAGGATAGAACGCACGATATGCTCGATCAGAACCGGGTCGTCGCGTTCATAGTAATCCGAGGTCAGCGCCGCAAAATCACGTTTGCCAAGGGCCCGCAGCGCGCACTGGCGCCAGTTCTGATGGTCAAAAAGCGACGCATCCGCCTGCCCGTAGATGAACGGATAGGGATAACGCTCCCAATCCTCGGGCTTGGTCAGGCGCGCCAGTCGCGACCACTTGCCCCCGGTCAGGGCGGTGAAATCCACCCCCTCGTCGCGCACGGGTGCTGCGGGAAACTCGGCCACTCTCGGCGCGGTGTCAGACACATAGTAGCCTGACCGCCCCCGCGCCGAAAGGTAATCGGACGACACCAGATCCCCATAGGCAAGTGTCACTGTGATCCGGCTGATCCCCAGATGCACCGCCAATCCGCGGCTTGACGGCATCTTGTCACCGGGCCGCAGGCGCCCCGAAAGGATGCCTTGCACCACCATCGCCCGGATGCGGCTTTGCAATGTCCCGGCTGTGGCGGGCGGCAGGAAAAACGCTTCGGCAGGTATCGCCACGCACCGGCCCCCAGCTCTTGCGGCCCACTGATGTCGGGCGACAGCCCGATCAGGTGTTCTGCCGGGCGCGACGGCAAGGTCTTGCCCATCGCACCCGGCATTGTTCACTCAGCCAAACACCCGGCCCAATGCCCCGTCGATGGCATCGGTGATGTGGTCGATGTCGTCGGCGGTCGCAATCAGCGCAGGGCTGAGGCACAGGGTGTTGTTCATGCCGGGGATCGAGCGGTTGGTCGCCCCGATGATGACACCTTGGGCCATGCAGTCGGCCACCACGGCTTGCACCCGCTTTTCGTCCGCAGGCTCTTTGGTGGCCCGGTCCACCACCAGTTCGGCGCCGCAAAACAACCCCTTGCCCCGCACATCGCCGATCACCTTGTGCTTGTCCATCAGCGCGTTCAGGTTGTCGATCACCCGCGCGCCCATGCGGGTGGTGTTGTCGAGCAGTCCCTCATCCTCGATGATGCGCATGTTTTCCATCGCCGCCGCCGGGCCTGCCGTGCAGCCGCCAAAGGTGCTGATATCGCGGAAATAGCTCATCGTGTCAGATGGGTCGTCCTTGAACTTCTCGAAGACCGCTTCGGTCGTCACGGTGCACGAAATCGCGGCATAGCCCGACGCCACGCCCTTGGCCATGGTCACGAAATCGGGCTTGATCCCGTAATGCTGATAGCCGAACCAGGTGCCCGTCCGGCCCACGCCGCACACCACTTCGTCGATGTGCAGCAAGATGTCGTACTTTTTGCACAACGCCTGAACCGCCTCCCAATATCCCGTGGGGGGCACGATCACGCCGCCTCCGGCCGTCACCGGCTCCAGCACCAGCGCCCCGATGGTATCGGCACCTTCGCGCAAGATCACCTCTTCAATCGCCTGCGCCGCCCGCTCGCCGTAGTTTTCCACATCCCACTGCTTGCGATACGCAAGGCAGTGCGGAACAATGACAAATCCGTCCGGGTAAGGCCCATACTGCTCGGCGCGCTGAAACTGGCCGCTGGTGGCCAGGGTGCCGATGGTGGTGCCGTGGTAGTCCCGCTCGCGGTACAGGATCTTCCACTTCTTGCCACCATGGTGCTTGTGCGCGATCTGGCGCACCATCTTGTAGACCTTCTCGTTCGCCTCGGACCCCGAGTTGGAATAGTAAACCCGTGTCAGCCCCGGCATCTTTTCGATCAACCGTTTGGCGAACAGCGAGCCCGGGACCGAACCCGCCGCCCCGGCGAAATAGTTCATCTTGATCAACTGGTCGCGCACCGCATTGGCAATGCTTTCGCGACCATAGCCCACGTTCACGGTCCACACGCCGCCCGAGACGGCATCAAGGTGCTCTTTTCCCTTGGCGTCCCAGACCTTCATGCCCTTGCCTTCGACGATCACGCGCGGATCAACCGTTTCATACTGCTTGTGCTGGCTCAGATGATGCCAGACATGCGCGCGGTCCGCTTCGACCACCTCCGAGATATCATTGACGCCACCAAAGCCTTCCATGCCTCTGCCCTTTCACGAAAACCACCATCAGCCGCTGCGCATGGATATGCCATGCGCAAGCCCAATGTGGCAATATCTGCCTTTGCCGCATGCAATCTTAGGGCCAGAAGCTCCGGCCCGATAGGTCCAGATACGAAATCCTTTTGTGCCCGCCCGGCACGGCGTAATGATCATCAGGGGCAGACGGGCGCGTCTGGAAACCTCTTTTCAGTTTTCCTGAATGTGCCCGATGCTGCTGGACAGCAAACAAAATGCCCCGATCAATGAGGGCAATCAAAATCTCCAACATGGAAGGACCACAAGATGACCCTGCGTAAGACCCTGCTTGGCGCCGTTGCCGGTGCCGCCCTGCTTGCCGGACCCAACGCCGCAATGGCGCTGGACGAAGTGACCGTCGCCTATTTCCTGGAATGGCCGATGCCGTTCGAATATGCCAAGGTCATGGGCACCTATGAAAAAGAGCTTGGCGTCAAGATGAACTGGGTGGCGTTCGATACCGGCACCGCCATGTCGGCGGCGATGGCCTCGGGCGATGTGCACATTGCCCTCAGCCAGGGCGTGCCCCCCTTCGTCGTGGCCACCAGTGCGGGCCAGGATCTTCAGGTGATCGACGTGGCTGTCAGCTATTCAGACAACGACAACTGCGTCGTGCGCGCCGATCTTGAGATCACCAAGGACAACGCCGCCGACCTTGCGGGCAAGAAAGTCGCAGTGCCGCTGGGCACCGCCGCCCATTACGGTTTCCTGAACCAGATGAACCACTTCGGCGTCGATATCGCGACGCTTGAGGTCGTGGACATGGCGCCCGCAGACGGCGCTGCGGCCATTGCACAAGGTGCCGTCGACATGGCCTGCGGCTATGGCGGCGGACTTGGCCGGATGAAAGAGCATGGCAACGTCCTGCTGACCGGCGCGGAAAAAGAGGAACTGGGCATCCTTGTGTTCGACGTGACCTCGGCGCCCTCGGGCTTTGTGGCAGAAAACGCCGATCTGGTGGCCAAGTTTGTCAAGGTGACGGCGGATGCCAATGCAATGTGGAACGAAGGCGCGATGAAGGACGAGATGCTGGCCGTGATCGCCAAGGACGCGGGCATGGATCTGGACAAGGCTGCTGCCGACATGGCGACCTTCGTGTTCCCGTCCATCGACGATCAGCTTTCGGCCAAATGGCTGGGCGGCGGATCTGCCGCGTTCATGAAGGGCGTGGCAGGCGTCTTCGTGGATGCAGGCTCCATTCCGGCAGCGCTCGACAGCTACGAATCGCGCGTGAACACGGCGCCGCTGACGGCCGCAAAGGCCATGTAAGGGTTCGGGGGGCGGCGTCTTTTCAAGGCACCGCCCCCATCCTTGCGTCCATCCCCCTGCCCACACCCGGAGGCCATATGTCCGGCTTGACCATCGACAACATCTCGATGCGCTTTGATCTGCCCAACGGCACATCGGTGCAGGCCCTCAAGAACGTTTCGCTGGACCTGAAAGAGGGCGAGCTTTTGTCGGTGCTCGGCCCGTCGGGCTGTGGCAAGACGACGCTTTTGAACATTCTGGCAGGCTTTCTTGCGCCCACCGAAGGGCAGACCCTGCTGGGTGGCAAGCGCGTCAAGGGCCCCTCGTCCGCGCGCGGGATGGTGTTTCAGCAAGGTGCGCTTTTCGAATGGATGAACGTGCGCCAGAACGTGGATTTCGGCCCCCGGATGAAGGGCATGGGCCGGGCCGAGCGCGACCGCATCACCGACCATCTGCTGAAAACCGTGGGTCTGGGCGATTTTTCCGACAAGGCGGTTTACGAGTTGTCGGGCGGCATGCAGCAGCGCGTGGCGCTGGCCCGCTGCCTTGCCAACGACCCGGACGTGATCTTGATGGACGAACCGCTGGGCGCGCTTGACGCACTGACGCGCGAAAAGATGCAAGGTCTGGTGATCAAGCTGTGGAAGGAAACCGGCAAGACCATCGTGCTGATCACCCATTCGGTCGAAGAGGCGCTGCTGCTGGGCGAACGTCTGATCGTGATGGCGCCCCGGCCCGGTCGCATCTTCAAGGAATACACCCTGCCCTTTGCCGAGCGTGGGGTCACGATGGACCTGCGTGAGGTCAAGAAATCCCAGGGCTTTGCCGAGACGCGCGAAGAAATCCTGTCGATGATCTGGGGCATGGAAGAGGAAATCATGGGCCGCACCAATGCCACGGCAGGCGCGGCATGATGGTTCTGGTGTTTTATGTTGCGATCTTCGTCGGCTCGATGCTGACCTGGGGCTGGGTCAAGCGGCGGCGCGAGCGGCATGATTACACCTCGCTGAAAACCGTGACGTTCGGTGACGAATCCGCGATTGTGCCCGACCGCGTGGCGAGCGTGATCTCGGTCGTGTCGATCTTTCTGATCTGGGGCGCGTTCACCGGATCAAACTGGGTGCCGCTGCATGTGCCGGGGCCCTTCATGGGCGAGACCGGCTTTGCATACACTGCCCGCGACGCCGCCGGAGCAGAGGCCGATGCGCAGGTGCGCGTGGCCGTGTTCCCGTTCGGACAGACCGCCGAGACCCCGGCCATTCCGGCCAGCGACGGGTTTGCCAAGGGCGATGCGGCGTCGGTCGCCGCGTGGCGTTCGATCCTGATCAAACCTGCCGACAATGATGGCGACGGCGCCACGGTCGTGGCCATCAACGGCCAGCCGATTGCGCCCGACCAGACGGTTGCGGTGGCGGATGGCAAGGTCACGATGACAGCGAGGGGATCATTGAACTTTGAACCCGCCAAAGGCTGGCAGATGGAGCCGATCTGGCTGCCCGCTCCCGAGGCAGTGGTGGCCAGGCTGATCGAAATCTCGCGCAACGGCTATCAGAACACCTCACTTTGGGGGCATCTGGCGGCGTCGCTGGGCCGGGTTCTGGCGGGGTTCTTTCTTGGCGCTGCGGTGGGGATACCGCTAGGCTATGCCATGGGCCTGTCGAACTGGTTTCGGGGCTGGTTCGACCCTATCGTGGAATTCATGCGCCCCGTGCCGCCGCTGGCGCTGATCCCGCTGGTGATCATCTGGTTCGGCATTTGGGAGACGGGCAAGGTTGTGCTGCTGTTTCTGGCCGCACTCTGGATCATGGTGATCGCGGCGCGGTCGGGGGTATCGGGGGTGCGGATCTCGAAGATCCATGCGGCCTACAGCCTTGGCGCCAGCAAATGGCAGATCATGCGCCATGTGATCATTCCCAACAGCCTGCCCGACATCTTTACCGGCGCGCGGGTGGCGATGGGGGTGTGCTGGGGCACTGTCGTGGCCGCCGAACTGGTGGCCGCGCAAAAGGGGGCGGGCATGATGATCATCTCGGCCTCGAAGTTCCAGCTCACAGATATTGTCGTGATGGGGATCATCCTGATCGGGATCATTGGCTACGGCATCGATATCCTGATGCGTATTGTCGAGAAAAAGCTGGTGCCGTGGAAGGGCCGGGGCTGAAATAGGTGGGGCAGCGACCGGGAGCGGCGGCCCCGGCCGCGGGGGCGCTGCCGCCAGGTCTGCTGTGCTGCCTTTCCCCGGCGTATTCTCAAAACAGCAAGGCCAGAGAAGCGACGGCATGGGTCGCGGACCAAAACGCCGGGCTTGACCACGCCCCCGCTGCGGGCCACTTCAGACCAATGTTCATCGTAAGCCATGATACCATCCTGAACCCCTCCGCATTGGAGGTGCGCACCCTGCCACGCAAGTTTCTGGGCCGGGTGACCCTGTGGCCACGCGGCGGAGGGGTGGGTCTTTGGCTGCGCGTGGTGTTCGAGGTCGAGTTGTGGCGCTATCTGCTGGCGCTGTTGCCTTTTTTGATCGCCACGCTGATCTGGCAGGAGTATGCGCTTGCCATCGCGCAAGCGCCGCTTCCGATGTTCATGCTGGTCTACTTGGTGGAAATCCGACTTCTGCGCGTGCCCAAATCCGCCCGCGCCGGCCTGATCAGCGTGCCCGATGCCGAGCGTGGGCTGGATCTTTTGCAGGCCCGCAGCTTGTCTTTGCTGACGCGGATAGCGGCGGGTCGGGGCATGGCGTCGGGCGCGCTGCATCTGGTGGTCGAGCAATCTGACATGGCCCGCGTGGCACCACTGACCTATGTTTCGGTGCAGTCCGAAGACGGGCCGGTGGTGTTGCATCTGACGCAGGCGGAACAAGCAATGATACGGGCCGAATTGTTCCAGCCGCCGCTGACCGAACACCAATTGCGTCTGATCAATCAGTCGCAGGATCAACCCTTGCGTGATATGATGCTCGAAGTGGCGCGCGTCTCGGCCCATGCCCGGATGGCGGCGCTAATGCGCAAGCGATAGCACCCGGCCAAACGGGGCCACCGGCGCGGGCGATGCATCCGGCACGGCCCAGATCACGGGCAGGCGCGGGTCGGGCCCGCAAGGGCCGTCAAGATCGGTCAGGATGATCAACGCCGAGGGGCCAAGGGCGCGGGCCCGCGCGATCAGCGGCGCGAAATCGGTGCCGCCGCCCGAGGGCAGATCCAGCACTGCAAGCTGCGCCGTGGCGCGGTGCAGATCCAGCCGCAGGGACTGGCGCACTTCGGTGTCAAACGTCATCAGATGGACCTCGGCGCCCATCCGCCGTGCGATCCCCGTCACTTCGGCCATCAGCAGCGCCATGCGGGACGCGTCGATCGAGGTCGAGCAATCCAGCCCGATCACGATGCGCGCCGCCGCAGACTGGCGCGAAAGCCCCGGCTGAAAAACGGGAACCGGCGTGTTCTGCGCCCGCGCCAGTGCCTCGGCAGCAAGCCACCCGCGCGCAGGTCGGCGATGGCTGGGGGCAGGGATGGGCAGCGTGGCGCGCAAGAGAAGTCGGCGCAGGACATGCTCCCAAGGCACGCGCGGGCGCGGCAGGTCCGCCAGCCGGTGGCCAAAACTGCCGATGCCCATGCCCGCCGCGGCCCCGGCGGCCATTGCGCGGGCCAGATGCGCGCGCCATTCGGCGGCGTCCTCGATTTCGGCCGCCCCACCCGCCACAGGCCGCAGATCCGGCCCAAGGCCGAGTTCGGCGGCAAGTGCCTTGGCACGCCCCTGCGCGCCGCCCTGCCCCCCCTTCAGCGCAAGGTAAAGCCGGTCGCAATCCCATTCAGCCAGCGCGTTCACCGGCGCCGGGGCTGTGCCCCCTACCCGCGCAAGCAACCCTGTCAGCGTCAGCGCCGGGCGCGGCAGCGCATGGCGGGCCTGCAACAGCACTTCGTTGACGATGGCATCGGCGGCGATCTGCCACAGCATCGGGTCAAACCCATCGGGAAACCGCGCCGCCATATCGGCCATCCGGCCCGAGTGCTGCAGCGCCACATGCAGCACATGATGCCCGGCCAACCCGATCTGCTCATGCAGCGGCAGGGTCGCAAAGCCGGGGCCATAGCGGATTTCGGTGCCGCACGTCTCGGTCGGCCCGTCATGGTCGCGGTGCGCGCACCACAGCGACAGCGCGGCCAGTGCCGGGTCGCTTTCTGTCAGCGCGCGCAGGGCGGGCGTGGCGCGGGCCGAATGGGTCATTCAAGGCCCATTTCACGGCGCTCGTCAGCATAGGCCGCATAGGCGGGCGAGGACAGGAAGGCAGCCTCCCACCCCCGGTCCAGGGCCTTGCGCAGCAGCATCTCGAACCCGTGCGTGGTCAACTCTGCCAACGGCAGGCGGGCAAACGCCTCACCGCGCGCGGTGCCAAGGTGGCGGGTCGCTGCAAGGATATCAATGACATCGGGCAGGTTTTCCGGCCCGGCGCGCGTGACCAGCGCATAGGTCAGCGCGGTCAACCCGTGCATCGAGGCCGGATAAAGCGCCGTCCGTTCCTTGCCGCTGGCCTCCAGCATTGCATCCAGTTGCACCGTGGCCGCAATGTCATTGGCGATCAACAGGAACTCGGCCGCGACCGCCTCTCCCACGGTGCCCGCGATCATCACCTGCGCACAGCGCCGGTCGGGGATGGCCGTCAGAATGGCCGACACCCGCGCCCATGAGCGGGGGGTGCAGGCGATCGCCTCGCCGCGGCGCAAGGCGGCCTCGGTCGTCTCCAAAAGGTCGGGGCGGGTGCGGATAAAGGCCATCACGGCCGGGTGCAGCCCCGCAGGTGCCGCATATCGGGCCAGCCAGTCGCCCGCCTCGGCGGTGACGTTCAGGTGGATCAGGCGATCTGAAAGTGCCGTGCCCATTTCATAGGCGACGGCACCATCCTCGGGGCCGTTTCCGGCGGCGACCACCATGCACGATGCGGGCAAATGGTGGCGCCCCACGCGACGCTCTTGCAACAGGCCGTAGACAGTGGGCTGCAGCGTGGGCGCGGCGGCTGTCAACTCGTCCAGAAACAGGATTGTGGGGTGTGCCGGATCATCCGGCAGATCCTCGGGGCGGTACCAGATCGTCTTTTGCGCAGCATGATCATAGTAGGGCAACCCGCGCAGATCCTGCGGCTCGATCGTGGTCAGGCGCAGATCGAACAGCACGGCCCCGATGCGCGCGGCAAGGGCCTGAACCACCTCGGTCTTGCCGATGCCGGGCCGCCCGTGCAGCATCCAGCTTGCCGTCATCGCCCCCGCCGCTTGCGCCTGCCACCCGGCAAAAAGCACATCAAACGCCTGTCCGGCGGGGATCGGGGTGGTGTTGACCATGGGGCGTCTCCTGCGTGCCCCCCAAGGCTAGGGGGCACCGCGCGGAAAGCAACCCCGCCCGGCCCACGCACACGCCCACTCCACCCCTTCGATCCGGGCCCGCCACCATGACCCCACCCATTTGCTGCTTTCCGAAGACTCGCGCCGGAGGCTGACCCACCGGCCAAACACCTTGCCGCATCCGACTTCGCGCCACTGTCGCAAAAGCGCGACGACTTACTTGGTCCGCGCCTTTGTCTTGCGCGGCACACGCGCACGGTCTAGGCCAGAGGACACCCGCACCCAAAACCGGATGACAGCCTTGCCATGACCGACCCGATCCCCCAGTTGCGCGCCCTGTTCGACCGTGCCGTCGCGGTGGCAGACCCGATGCGCAGCCTTGCCGTCCACCTGCCGCCGCGCCCTGCAGGCCGCATGCTGGTCATCGGCGCGGGCAAGGCCAGCGCGCGGATGGCCGAAGCGGTCGAGGCCGCATGGGGCCCCTGCGAGGGGTTGGTCATCACCCGTTACGGCTATGGGCGCCCCTGCGCAGGGATAGAGATCGTCGAAGCCGCCCACCCGGTGCCCGATGCTGCGGGCGCGGCTGCCACGTCGCGGATGCTCGCCATGATCGGCAGCCTCGGGCAAGATGATTTCGTGCTCGCCCTTATCTCGGGCGGGGCGTCGGCGCTGCTGGTGGCGCCATCCGAAGGCGTGACACTGGCCGAAAAGCAGGCGGTGAACGCGGCGCTGCTGTCCTCGGGCGCGCCGATTGACCGGATGAATACCGTGCGCAAACACCTGTCCCGCGTCAAGGGCGGGCAACTGGCGGCGGCGGCATGGCCCGCGCAGATGCTGTGCCTGATGCTCTCGGACGTGCCGGGCGACGATCCTGCGTTCATCGGCTCGGGGCCGACGGTGGGCGATGCCTCGACACCTGCGGACGCGCGGGCGGTGCTGGCCGACTGGGCGATCGAGGCGCCCAAAAGCGTGCGCGCGGCCTTGCTGCGCCCTAGCGGCGTGATCGCGCCGGGCGACGCGCGGTTGGCACGGGTGGAAAACCGCATTTACGCAGCCCCGGCGCAGTCGCTGGCCGCAGCGGCGCAGATGGCACGGGCGCACGGCTGGGACGTGAGGATACTGGGCGACGCGCTTGAGGGTGAGGCGCGCATTGTGGGCGCGGCACAGGCGGCGAAGGCGCGCGCGGTTCAGGCGGACATGCCGCCCGATGCGCCACCGGTTCTGCTGCTGTCGGGGGGGGAACTGACCGTCACCCGGCGCGGATCAGGCATCGGCGGTCCGAACGCGGAATTTGCGCTTGCCCTTGCGCTTGCGCTGGACGGCGCACCCGGCATCCATGCCATCGCCTGCGACACCGACGGGGTTGATGGCGCGGCCGAAGTGGCGGGCGCCGTCATCTCGCCCCAGACCCTTGCCCAGGCACAAGCACTGGGTCTGGACCCACGCGCCGCACTGGACGCCAATGATGCGCACAGCTTTTTTGCGCGCCTCAATGCTCAGGTGATCACCGGCCCGACGCTGACCAATGTGAACGACTTTCGCGCCATTCTGATCGCCCCGCCCGCGCCTTGAAAAATGTGGCGATTGCGGGCAGCATTTGTCCCACGCGCCAAATCCTGTCCCTGATCTTTCCCAAGCGACGGTCGGCCGGTTGACCCGGATGGTGGGGCTTGCAGCAGCTTTGACCGCGCTGGCCCCCGCGCCACTGCGCGCCCAAGGTACCGGCGATACCAGGGCCGTGGCCCAGCAGACACAGGCACTTGACGATCTGGCGATGGCCGCCGGATCGTCATCGGCGCCCTGCGGCGGCGCTGTCACCAGAAGTTCCAGAGGCAGGCTGTTCAGCGGTCCGTCAACCACGACCACCGCATGGTCCGCGTCCGCCGCGATCCCCCGGAAATTGCCTACCTGAACTGCAATCATGCCCC
Organism: Rhodobacterales bacterium; assembly: GCA_038205925.1. Classification (GTDB taxonomy): domain Bacteria; phylum Pseudomonadota; class Alphaproteobacteria; order Rhodobacterales; family Rhodobacteraceae; genus Pseudotabrizicola. The sequence continues at coordinate 68,703 of JBBRBJ010000011.1, forward strand.
GCCCAGCCCGCTGCAACAAGTCCGGCAATGGCGATTTTGCCCAAAACCGACCACATCTGTGCCAAACGGCCGTCTTGATCGGGCGCCATGCGTCGGGCAAGGTTCTGGTGGCCCCGCTGTGGCGTACAGGCTGTGGATGGGCCTAAGCTCTCCACCCGCGAACGGGCCGAAGTGGTAAAGGTAGAACAAGTGCAAATCAGCCCGCTGATGATACGGCTTCGCGGGAACGGACTTTTCGCCCGCGTCATGCGCAGTTCGGCCTGGACCGCACTGGGTTACGGCGGCAGTCAGGCGATGCGGCTGGCGTCGAACCTGATCCTGACGCGGCTGTTGTTCCCCGAGGCATTTGGAATGATGGCTCTGGTGTCGGTGGTTCTGGTGGGCCTTACCATGTTTTCCGACGTGGGCACCGCCCCGTCGATCCTGCAGCACAAGCGCGGGGATGAGCCTGATTTCCTGAACACCGCGTGGACCATTCAGGTGGCCCGCGGGGTGATCCTGTTTGCGGCCACCTTCGCCATGGCCGCGCCGGTGGCCGGGTTTTACGGCCAGCCAGAACTGGCCTTGCTTCTGCCGGTCGCGGGGATTTCGCTGCTGATCAACGGGTTCGAGCCGACCCGGATCGAGACGGAAACCCGCCACCTGCGGGTTGGCCGCCTGACATTATTGGACCTGATCGCGCAAGGTATCGGCATCGCGTCGATTGTGGTCATGGCATGGGCGCTGCAATCGGTCTGGGCACTGGTGTTTGGCTGGATCGTGTCGTCGGTGGTGCGGCTGGCGCTGATGACGCGGTATCTGCCAGGCATCGCCAACCGCCTGCGGTGGGAGCCCGCAGCAGCGCGTGACCTGATGCACTTCGGCTTCTGGCTGTTCCTGTCAACTGCCTGCGGTTTTCTGGTGGCGCAGGGCGACAAGGCGATTCTGGGCAAATACCTGACGCTTGAGCATCTGGGTCTTTACAATATCGGATTTTTCCTTGCGTCGTTTCCGCTGCTGCTGGGGCAGACCGTGACCGGAAGGATTCTGATCCCGCTTTACCGCGAAAGCCCGCCCGGCGCCTCGGCCGACAATTTTTCTCGTGTGCGGCGAATGCGTTTCGGGCTGACGGCGGGGTTGTTTGTGCTTCTGGCCGTCATGGCCTTTGCCGGCGAATGGATGGTGGGGGTTTTGTACGATGCGCGCTATGCGCCGGCCGGGGCCATTCTGGTGTTGGTCGCAGTGATCCAGATCCCGCAGGTGATCGGGATGACCTATGACCAGGCGGCGCTGGCAGCGGGCGACAGCCGCAACTATTTCCTGCTGACGGCGATGCGCGCGGTGTTGCTGGTCACCGGCCTGATCGTCGGGGCCGAGCAGATGGGTCTTTTGGGCGCGCTGATCGGGCAAGGCATTGCCGGGATCGCGGTTTATCCGTTCCTTGGGTGGCTGGCGCGGCGGCACGGGGCGTGGGACTGGCTGCACGATCTGGTCTTTGCGGTGCTGGGCGTGCTGCTGGCTGTGCTCGCGCTGGCAGTGGACGGGGGCGCCATCCGTGCCCTCGGCACCGTTTTCGGGGCGTTTGGGGACTAACCCGAAAGTCCAAAAACCCTTCGCGTCAGCGCCACGGCATCGTCCACGAGTGGGTCGGGCCCGGTCAAGCTACCGATAGCGTCTATCGCAGCCGCAGCCTCGGCTGCGAGCATTTCAGTGTCTGCATCTGGTTGCAGCGCCGCCAGTGAAAGGGCCAGCAACAAACTGGCCTGAGCAGTTGGTGTGGCGCTGCTCGGCTCGGGGGCTTGAGCACGCGCCTCGCGCAGCGCCAGCGCCCAGCCAGGTCCGCCTTCGGCCAACGGATTCGTATCCAGAATCGCGGGGCGCGATCCCAGTTCAAGCCGCTCAAGCTGAACAACGATGGCGGTTGAAACCAGCAGAGCCAGAATCCACGCAATTTGTCCGCGCGCGGCAACCCAGCCGTTACGCCCTTTCATGCTGATATGCCTCCATCACCGGAATGTCGAAATCCGGGTCGGGCTTCCAGATCGCGGCCCGGATGATCACAGCCAGCGACAACATGTTGTTCACGCTCCACAATGTGTTTACGATCATCGCGCCCAACGTGTAACCGGCAACCCCCAGCACGAAGAGCCCCCAGCCATACACAAGAGCAGTCACGTTCAAGGCAAGCAACAGAAGTTGCCAGCGCACCAGTTTCAGATAGCGGCCTGATGCACGATCCTTGGGCGTCACCGTGAAAGAAATCCGTCGACCCCGCACCACTGCCCATAGTGCGCCCAGCGTGAGCGGGAACATCGCCATATACCATCGTCTTCCCTTCATGACCTGAGTTCCCCACATCCCTACCATCTGCGACAACTCGTTCAGCAGCATGAATGGGACAATATGCAGGAAAAAATCCAGCGAGTAGGTTGCCACCGGCGCCACCCCGGAAAACAGAAAAACGATCGGAGCGACCAGAAAAATGATGTTCCAAAGCGGTGACAGATAGGAATAGAACGTCGCGCCATACATCAACTTCTGCGGCAAGGTCAGGCCAGAGCGAGTCAACGGGTTGTCGTTGCGCATAATGTCCAGTGTGCCTCCGGCGTACTTGAACCGCTGGATGGTCCAGCTGAGCAAGTCAGTCGGCGAGATCATGCGCGACACGACATCCGGGTGCATGACCGATTTCCAGCTCCGCTCGCGGTCACTGTGCAATGCGATAGACGTGTAGAGGTCTTCGGACACATGCAGCTTGAAGGGCGTGAAATCGATTTCCCGGGCCCGGCTCATACGGGCGGAATCCCGCACCGCCTCGGCCAAGACGAACTCTCCTGTGATCTGTGCGATGCGCCGGTCTTCCTGGTCAGACATTTTGTCGATCTGTGCTGTCCAGGACCGGATAGCCGCTTCCATCAGCGCTTCACGGCGGTGAACAGAGCCCGCCCCGCAGCAGAACGCGGCATTGGCCCAGTTGCGGCGATGCTGGATGAAGTCATAAAAGATCTGCGGATCATTTCCGAAGGGATCTTCGCCAAAGCGCACCGGGCCGATCACGCCCTCGACCCGCCGCCCAAGCCAGCCCCCAAACCGCCCCAGACGGCGGCCCCATGCAGCCTGTAACGGTGTGCCCGGGGGAATATCCCAGAACCACTGAGGCGTCTGGACCCAAGCCATCTTGGGATCGCGAAAATAGCCCAGCGTTGCAGTCAGAAAATCTGGAAACGGACGGGTATCGGCATCGAAAATAACGACGAAATCGCCGACTGTGCGGTCCATTGCGTTGCGCAGGTTTCCCGCCTTGTACCCCACATTGTCGTCACGCGTGATGTAGTTCGCACCTTCCTCGGCAGCGACAGCGGCCATTTCGGGACGGCGCCCATCGTCGAGGACATGGATGCGCAGGTCGATCGGGTGCGGATACTGCATCTTGCGGGCATCGCGCAGGCCCATGCGGACAAGCTCGGGGTCCTCGTTGTATGTGGCGAAAAAAACGTCAACGGTCAGCGGCCGGTCTTTATCAGGAGCATCGGCCAAGGTTTCCGAAACCATCGCTGGCGGTGGCTGACGCTTTGGCGACCGGGGGGACCACAGATTGATAGTAAACAGGATCAACCCGAAAAACGCAGCGGTCTCGGCAATGATAAGTGG